>NZ_JAJAUZ010000004.1 GCF_020532645.1 Streptomyces bambusae | reverse complement strand
CCCACCCCCGCCCCCGCCCCCCCCCCCCCCCCCGCCCCCCCCCCCCCCCGCCCCCCCCCGGGGGGGCCCGCCCGGCCCGGGGGCCGCCCCCCCCCCCCCCCCCCCCCCGACTTCCTGCTGGTCAGGCCACCTTGGCCAGGAACCTCTCGTTGATCTGGCCGAGGGTCCGGAAGTCTCCGACGCTCAGCGAGCCGACGTCGATCCGTTCTCCGGACAGCTCCTCCAGCAGAGCGATGAACTCCAGGAACGAGACCGACGCGATGAGCCGGGACTCGATGAGATCGGTGTCCCACGCGATGTCGCCCTCGAGATCCGGGTGCTTGGACCGGATCCACGTGATGACTTCTTCCATGCCATTGCCTCCTAGGCCGCAGATTCGTGTATCGCGCCGAGCGCGCGCTGAGGATCGCCGTGCACCTGCAACAGCGCATGGACCCAGCGCTCCACGCCGAACGCCAGGCAGCCGCTGTAGGCGGGCTCGCCCTCGAAGCGGATGCCCAGACGCTCGCCGAAGAAGTTGCGGTGCCGGTTGACCGATGCAATGGCGGTCCCGTCGTCCGCCACGAACTCGAACTTCACCGGGTCCAGTTCGTTGAACAGGGACCGCGCGCCGTCGCCGAGGTAGAACGGATCGGTCGCGGGCTCCCGGCGCACCTTGATGCCGAGCCGGTCGGCCAGGTCCAGAACCAGCTCGGTCGACCGCGTCAGGTGGTCCACCACACCGTCCCGGCTGCCGACGTAGAGCACCTCGCGCATGTGGAAGGAGCGGAGCCGGCGCAGACCGTCGTAGTGATCCTCGTTCCGGAAGCAGCGGCCGATCGACGTGACGACCTGCGGGGTGTCGATCCCGCTGTCCCGCAGCGTCAGCAGCAGGCCGTAGCACGTCGCGGTCGGCAGGCAGCAGCCGGTCGGAACGAGCGCGTGCCCGGGGGACGGGACAGCGGTCTCCCCCCGTGCCAGCTCCTCACGGGCGCCGTCCGGGAGCGTGGCCACCGGCAGCGCGAGGTGGGGGAAGTTGCGGAAGAAGTCGAGGCGTGCCAGGTCCTCCACCGGCAGCAGCGGCGGGCCGGCCACGGTTCGGCCTCCCAGCGCGGCGGCGATCTCCCGGAAGCGCGCCTCGAGGGCATCGAACAGGACGGTCTCCTCGGATTCCAGCACCGCGATTCCAGGGGCGACAAACGTCGGCATGAGATCTCCCGTCAGTGGAACAGGCCGATACGTCGGTAGAAGTTGTTGGTGCGTTCGGTGATGCGGGCGGTGATCGCCGCCCTGGCCGGATCGGACACGACCGAGGCACGGAACCGCGCGGGATCGGCGATGCCGGCGTCCTCGTAGGCATCGCGGCTGTAGAGCATCTGGATGATCAGGTCGATGTACCCGCGCAGATAGCGGCCGACCTCTTCGACCTCCTCGGCCGTGTGCGTCCTGCGCACCTCGTCGAAGAGCGCCTTCACCAGCTTCCCGCCGAAGGCGATGTGCCGGGACTCGTCGCGGTGGTGGATGCGGTTGACTTCACGCACCGTGTGCGGAAGCTGCTCGTCGGCCGCCATCTTGGCGTTGAAGTAGTCGCCGATCTGCTCGAATATGAGGATCTGGCTGAAGACGATGAAGTTGTTCATCTCCGGCGAGCGCTCGTCCGTCGGGAACACCATGCGGCGGTCCGGGTAGATGCGGCCGCAGTAGCGGAGGCAGAATTCGGCGAAGAACCACATGTGCTCGTTCTCTTCACCGATGAAGTGGTGGAAGTACGGCGTGGGAATCTCGTAACCGGGCGTGTGGATGCGGCGCATCACCTCGATGAGCAGCTCCCTGATGCCGTGGGCGATCAGGCTGTAGAGGTTGACGCTCTCCCATCGCGAGAGCTCGACGAGCTGTTGCGGGGTCAGTTCGCGCTCCGCGGCGGTGCCGTGGACGGAGAGCAGCTCCCGGCTCATCCACAGCCCTTCTCCTTCGGGCTCGATGGATTCGGGCCACTCGAAGGTCCGGTACGGGTTGTAGTAGTCGTCGACGGAGACGTCGATGAGCCTGTCCACGGCTCGGGCGAATTCGTCCGTCCACGCGATCGCCGGCGCTGCTGACAACATGACCTCCCTGATAGGACCAAGCCTTGAGCCGGCCTGCTCGACCGTCCCTTCGTACCGAGAAAGAAGCTACGGTCGCCCCGGCGCCGTGCGCGTCCGCGCCGAGTTCATGCGCGGAGCACACTGCGCTGACGTCTTTTCACCGGCGCCTGCGCACGACGCTTACCCCGGCGCCGCTGCGCGGACGGCTCAGCGCGATTCCAGCGCCGCGTGGGTGATGTTCCTCAGGAAGGGCAGCAGCGCGGCCGTCGTGATGACGGCGAACACCCCGAAAGCAGCTCGTGAACCGCCGAGTTCGGCCAGCACGCCGACCAGACCGGCGCCCAGCGGCAGGGCGCCGAACGCGAAGAAGCGGAACGTGGCGCTGAACCGGCCGAGCATCTCGTCGGGCACCAGACGCTGGGCGATGGTACGGGAGTTCACCGTCCAGAGCGTGCCTCCCAACCCGCCGAGGAAGGCCCCGACGGCCACCGACCAGACGCTGGTCGTCACCACGGGCAGGGCGACCATGGTGACGGTGGCGACGAGGTCGGCGAACATGGCCCAGCGCGCGCCCAGCAGCCGGTTGACCCGGGTCACCACCAGGGCGCCGGTCAGTCCGCCGATGCCGAGGGCGCTCAGCGCGATGCCGTACTCCTGCGGGTCCAGCCCCAGGGTCTCCTTGGCGTACAGCGGAAGCAGCGCCAGCCAGGCACCCCACGTGGCGTTCAGTACGGACACGACGAGCATCAGGGTGCGCAGCACCCGGTTGCGCCAGATGAAGCGCAGCCCTTCGGCGATCCGGCTGCGGACGGAGGAACGCGCCACTCCCGGGGCGGGCCCGGCGGCCCGGAACCGGCCCACCAGCAGCAGCAGGACGAGCGCGGCCGCGGCGTACGAGACCCCGGTGGCCCCCAGGGCGAACCCGGTCCCCGCGGCCAGCAGCAGTCCGCCGACGAACGGCCCGGCGAACTCGAATCCCACGGTTTCGGCGCCCAGCATCCAGGCGTTGACCCGTTCCCGTGCCGTCGCCGGCACCGCCGCGGGCACCAGGGTGGCGGCGGACGTCGAGGCGATGACGTCGGCGACACCGAGGATCGCGCCGGCGGCGAAGAGGCGGGGCAGGGTGACGCCGTCGCCCAGTGCGGAGGCGGTGAGCCAGCCCATCGCCGCCAGCCGCATGCCGTTCGCCGCCCACAGCAGCTTCCGCCGGTCGAACCGGTCGACGAGCACGCCGATGTGCAGCGCGATCAGCAGCCAGGGCAGCGTGAGCGTCAGCGAGACCGCGGTGACCTGGGTGGGCGAATCGGTGAGCTGTGCGGCGAGGAAGGGCAGGGTCGTCTTCATGACGCCGTCGGCGAGGCTCGTGACGGCGGTGAAGCCGACCAGGACCGCCGTGTTGCGTCGGCCGGCGGCCGCCTCGGGGGCCTTGCCGAGCGGATCCGCTTCCGTCTGTTGCAGCGCTTTCGAGTCGCTCACTGTGGGCCTCGCTCGATGTCGGTACGCGGAGGACGGGGAACCTCGGGACGAACCGTGCCCGGCGAGTGGACGCCGTGCTCCCGCGGTGTCCGGATCACGACGGTCTCACCCCAGCTGCCGGCGCAGGAAATCGCCGATCGACCCGAGGGCCTCCCGGGCGGTGTCGAGGACCGACGCCAAGGCCAGAAAGCCGTGCGGCAGGCCGGCATACGGGCGGTACTCCACCGGCACACCCGCGCGGGCGAGGGCGTCCGCATAGGCTTCGCCCTCGTCCTGCAGGGGACAGAACTCGGCGGTCATCATGAGCGCCGAGGGGAGCCCGCTGTGGTCCGTCGCGTTGAGCGGAGAGGCGTAGGGGTTGGCGCCGTCGGCGGGGTCGGCGAGGTAGAGGCTCCAGAACCAGGCGGTCGAGTGGGCGTTGAAGAACATCGGATCGGTGTTGGCCCGCATGGACGCGGTCGCCGAACCGTGGCGCATCGCCGGGTAGATGAGCACCTGCGCGGAGAGCGGCGGCCCGTCGTTGTCCCGGGCCATCAGGGAGACCGCCGCGGCCAGGGTGCCGCCGTTGCTGTCTCCCGCAACGCCGATGCGTGCGCTGTCGGCACCGAGCCGGTCCGCGTGCTCCGCCACCCATTTCACGGCGGCGTAGCAGTCGTCCACGGCCGCCGGGAACGGGTTCTCGGGCGCGAGCCGGTAGCCCACGGAGACGACCACGCACGGAACCATGCCGGACAGGGCACGGCACATCGCCTCCGACGTGTCCAGGGAGCCGACGACGAAACCGCCGCCGAAGAAGTACACCAGCACGGGCAGCGGACCGTCGCCGTGGCCCACCGGGCGGTACACCCTGAGCGTCAGCGGTCCGGCCGGACCGGCGATGTCCAGATCGAAGACCTCTTCGGGTTGTTCGATCCAGTCCCAGATCGCAGCTTCGGTTTCCCGGTCCGCTCGCCGCGCCTCGTCCACCGGCATGGTGTAGAGCGGCGTGAAACCGGCCGCCAGGCGGTATTTCCTGACTCCCTCGGCGACGGGATGAAGCGGCACGGAACTCTCCCAGCTCTTCGGCGCCAACGAGGCACGACAGAGGACGACCACGGGTCGTCCGACCGGCACGACCGGTCCGTCGTACCGAGCATGACGGTACGGCCGCGCCGGCGCCGGGCGCGTCCTCGAGGGGTTCAATCAGGTGGGCATGCCGTGTTTACCGTTTCCCCGGGGCTGAACATCCCGCTTACTCCGGCGCACTCCGCTTCCGTGCCACCCTTTCCTGCCAGTAGCCCGTCAAGGCAACGGAACACACGGACTCGAGGGGAAGAACGCCGCGTCATGCAGACGAACGATATGACTCCACAGCCCGGCAGGGTCGGCGGACTCCGGCAGCGCCCGGATGCGCATCCCGCGCGCGTCTACGACTACTTCATAGGCGGCGAGAACAGCCTCGAGGCCGACCGGGCCGCCGGTACCTGGATCCATCTGCAGGCACCCGACCTGTTGGCGACGATGCGGGCGAACCGCGCCTTCCTTTCCCGGGCGGTGCGGTGGCTCGCCGGACAGGGCGTCGACCAGTTCATCGACATCGGCTCCGGTTTCCCCGTCTCGCCGAACACGCACGAGATCGCCCTGTCCGCCCATCCGTCGGGGTCCGTCGTCTACTGCGACGTCGATCCCGCAGTGGGACAGCGCACGCGTGACCTGATCTCCGGCCAACAGGGCGCGGATTTCGTAGGGGGCGACATCCGCAGCCCCGAGGAGCTGCTGGCCCGGCCGGCCGTCCGGGCCCTGATGGAATCCGGCCGGCCCGTGGCCTGTGTGCTGGCCGCGGTCCTGCACTTCGTACCGGAGGGTGCGGACCCTGCCGGAATTGCGGCAGTTCTGCGGGAGGCGCTGCCCCGGGGCAGCTATCTCGTCGTCTCCCACATCGCAGGCGACATCCCGTGGAGCGACCGCAACGACGGGGAGGCGCTGAGGCGCGCCTTCGAGGACATGCATCCCCGTACCCGGGAACAGGTCACCGAGTTCTTCGGTGATTTCGAATTCGTCGCGCCGGGTGTGGTGCCGGCAGCCCGCTGGCAGCCCGCCGCCGGCACCGCCGAGGCGGAAGGCGCCCTCGCCATCTACGGCGGAGTGGCCCGCAAGCGCTGAGCCCCGGCCCGGCGAACACCGGAGCTCCGTCGTGTGTGCGGGACGTGCCGGTGCGTGCGGTCCGTCACGTACGGGGGGTCGGGCCGGCGTGGAATCCCGAACCGATCAGTGCTCCGCGGTCGAGGTTGAGCACGTCGGGACCTCCGTCCACGGGGGCGCACCGGTTGAACAGACCGCCGTATCCCGATGCCATCGTCACCACTCCCCAGTTCACGATCCACGGGCGGGATCCGCCGTCCGGATCCGGGAACGGCTCGGGTACCGGGTGGATGCGCCGCTGCAGTACGTACGGACCGTCCAGCGCGTCCAGCAGCAGACCGCGCCAGCCCTCCGGGGTGAGGTCCGGGGACCAGCCCGGCACCACACCCTGCCCGCCGTGCAGGAGAGTGGGTTTGAGGATGAGCTCGTGCCGCTCGGCCACGGCGTGATCCAGCAGAACCGTCTCGGTGCCGTCTTCCAGAACGACGGGTCCCGATGTCACCGAGGTGGTCCAGGGCAGCAGACGGTCGATGACGTCCAGCTCCTCCGCCGAGAAGAGGTGCCGGTTCGCGCGCTCGGAGAGCATGCCCAGGGACGCCTTGCTGCCGCAGAGTTCCGACTCCAGTGAGGTGAACATGCGGACCTCACCGTTCTCCAGGGCTCCGAGCAGGGGCTCGAGCCGGGCCTCGGCGTCGTCGTCGACCAGGTCCTCGATCAGGAACTGCCGGTAGACGATGTCGACGGGACGGTCCTCCAGCCACAGCCGGCCGTGCCGCCGCTCGAGCTGCCCGACATGGCACGGCGTGACGTCCAGCCCGTGGGCTCGCCATCGCCTGCAGAGCGTGCTCATGTACGGCAGGTTCTTCTCGATGTACGCGGACCATTCGACGTGCGCGATGACCGGGCGGTCGCCGGGCGCCAGCCCCATCTCCTGCCGGAAGGTGCGGACCTGCTCGGTCAGCGTGTCGACGTGCTGGAGTCCCTCTTCTTCTGCGAACCGGCGGAAGCCGGCGTTCTCCATGATGCCGCGGCAGATGTCTCCGCTGTCGAATCCGATCGTGCTCCCCATGTTGTACTCCATGAGGCGGAAGCCCGACCGGTCGGCGTAGAGGTCGGCCCGTCCCATGCTGGTCGGCGGGTTCGGCACGCCGGCGGAGGCGCGCTCGATGACGCGCACCTGCGTCCTGCCCATTCCGTTGGCCCGGGCGAATGCGCCGAGGTCTCCGTCGAACAGCAGGCGCGGCAGGCGGAAGAGCGCTCCGCGCAGCACCGCGAGGTCCCGGGACAGCTGCTGCACCTCTCCCGCGGAGAGGAAGACCGGACGGGGCGCGTACCCGCCGTAGTAGCCGTCGAGTTCCTTCTCGGAGGCCGGCCCCTGAATGCGTCCCGCCCTCTCCATGTACCTCTCGGTCACCGTGGTGTCGCGTGACATGTTCCTTGACTCCCTATCTCTGGCTCGTGTGGCCGATCAGGTGGGCGCAGGTGATCAGATCGAGGTAGGCGCACCCGGTGGAGGCGAAGACCGTCCGCCGCTCCGCGAGGCGGGCCGCCCCCGGACCGAACAGGGCGTCGAGCTCCACGGCGGCAGAGTGGCTCGCTCCGGCTTCGGCGATCGCCGTGGCCAGGTCTTCGACGATCACCAGGCTGGTGCCCAGCAGATCGGCGGGCAGTTCGCGGGATTCGGTGGTGTGCGCGCCCATGCAGTTGATGTGGACGTGGGCGGGGAGATCCGTCGGGATCGGCAGTGGGGTCACCGACGTGGTCGCGGTCGACAGGATGTCGGCTCCGCTGCCCGCCTCCCCGGCGGAGTCGCACACGACGACCTCCACTGGGGAACCGGCGGCGCTCGCCATGGTCTCGATGTCGCGGGCGAACGCCGCGGCCCGGCGGCCGTCACGGGAGAAGACCCGCACTTCGGCGAGGTCGCGCACCGCCGAGACCCCGAGGAACTGCTGCCGGGCCTGGACCCCTGACCCGATGATCCCCAGGACCCGGCTGTCCGGCGCGGCGCACCGGTCGGTGACCAGTGCCGTCACGGCGGCGCACTTCAGGTTGGTGACGACGGCTCCGTCCAGCATCCCGAGGTGGCGGCCGGTGGAGGCGGAGAACATCGGCACCCGCGAGGTGACGGTCGTGCCGCGGCCCGCCACGGGGGTCGCCACGATCGTGGCGACCTTGTTGATGTAGAGGTCGTGGTCGGGGGACACGGCGGGCATGGAGATGAACTTCACCCCCGCCGCGTCCTCGACGGTCTCGCGCCGCGGGACCAGCATCCGGGCCACGGACCCGCTGCGCACGGCGTCACCCATGGCCTCGGCCAGCGAGCGGACGAGCCGGGCGGACGACGTGGGTGCGGTGTCCGTGACCGTGGCCGTGGCCGTGGCCGTGGCCGTGGCCGTCACAGGAATCCGTCCAGCACGTCCTGCAGCGTGTCGACGAACGTCTCGGTCATCGCCGTGGTCATGTCGCCGCGCAGCATCAGCCGGATGCCCGCCTGCCCGCGCGGGACGACCGGGAAGAACATCGCCGAGCAGTAGTAGCCGCGCCGGTACAGCTCGGTGGCGAGGCGTACGGCCTTCTCGTTCTCGCCCACGGTGACGAACTTGATGTGCGATCCGACGCCGCGGATCGGGCGGCCCTTCATCCGCCGGTCGAACAGGGCGATGTTCTCGGCCAGCTGGTGCTGGCGTTCGCCGAGTTCCGGGGAACGGTGGACGGCGACACTGCCCAGCGTCGTGCCGATGGCGGCGGTGCGCATGCCCTGGGACCAGCCCATCGGGCCGGAGCGGTAGAGGAAGTCGAAGACGCTGGACGAGCCGAGCATCGCGATTCCGCCGGTGCTCCCGAACGCCTTGGCGGTCGAGGCGACGATCATGGTCCGCTCGTCGAGTTCCCGGAACACCGACCGGGCGTAGCCCTCGCCGTTGGGGCCCTGGGTGGAGAGGGAGTGGGAGTCGTCCAGGTAGACGTACATGCCGTACTTCTCCTGCAGGGACTTGATGCCCTCCAGGTCCGCGAGGCCTCCCGTGGAGTAGGCGCCCTCGCAGACGTACGCGACGCGCGGGTACCTGCGGCACACGTCTTCGAGGAAGTCCATGTCGTTGTGCGGGGAGGTGAGCACCAGGGACTCGTCGGCCACGACCGGTTTGACGAAGTTCATCGAGAAGTGCGCGAACCGGTCGAAGACCACGACCAGGGGGTCGGTGTCGGTGATGTGTCCGGACGCCAGCAGCGGCAGCACGGCCGCGCTGATCACCCCGCAGGAGATCGAGGGCAGCACGGGTGTGCCGAACAGCTCCGAGAGCTCCTCCTCCAGCCGGTGCGCGGCCTCCAGCCGGATGCGGAACTCCGCCATGGCCAGGCCCGTGACGTTCTCGGTCCGCAGCGCCCGGACGCCGGCCTCGACGACCGTGGGGTGGCTGTTGAGTCCGAGGTAGGAGCAGGAGGCGAGGTTGAGGAACTCGTGGCCGGTCCGCACGTCGCGCAGCCGGTTCTGGCCGTTCGCGGCGTCGACGCGGATGTCGAGCATGCCGTGCTCTCCGGCGAGCTTCCATGCGGCTTCGCCCGCAGGGACCATGCGCTGGTTGTTGCGGAACCGGTGCGGCCCCATCGTGGTGTCGGCCGCGGGGTCGGTCACGGTGTCATGGGTGTGCATGCGTCTCCTCGGGTCAGGCAGGGGAGGGACGGGTGGTCCATCGGCTGCCTCTCAGTTGCCACGGGCGGACGGGCCCTGAGCGGCGAGTGCCGTGTCCACGCCCCGGTGGTAGCGGTCGTGGTCCGAGGTGTTCGCCTCCGGCACCGTGACGATGACCTCCGGTATGCCGAGGCGGTAGTAGCGGTACCAGTTGTCCAGGTTCTGCCCGTCCGCGAACTGAAGCTCGATGTGGCGCAGCGGGCGCTTGCCGGGCCTGGCAGGATCCGCAAGGGTCGGGGTGGAGCCCGCGTGCGCGAGCCCGCCGTCGACCTCGTTGTTCAGGACGACCATGACCATGTCGTTGAGCAGGTCGACGTCCAGGGCGACCGCGTGGTCGGCGAGGACGGTGCCGGCGTGTTCCTGGCGGACCGCGACGTTGTAGCTGTGCGGCATCAGCTCGACGAGATCGGCCGGCTCGACGCCCGTCGTGCGGCAGTACTCGCGGGTGTTGCACACGATCGGCAGGCCGCCGTCGATGTTGGTGTTCGGGCCGTAGACGTTGCCGATGAAGGTCGTGGCGGCGTCGAAGTGGACGCACTTGGTGGTGAGGAACTCACGCGATTCGGTGTGGTCCGAGTTGGGCGTGAAGCTGGTGTTCTTGTTGAATCCGTCCACGTCCATGCTCGCCACCTGGTCGTAGTCCATGACCACCGGGGTGTGCCGGGTGAGGTCGGTCTTGGCCGCGAAGGCGCGGAAGGCCGCCTCGAGGTAGTCCCGGGCGGCTGCGGCGTCGCCCTCGTCGTGGATGTCCATGCCGTGCTCGGCCAGCAGCGTGCTGACGCCGTGGCAGACGGCCAGCCCGGCACCGTCCGCGACCAGCTCCTCCAAGCGGGCCGTCAGCTCGGCCGGCACGGCTCCGAACCGGCCTCCGACGACCTCGACCTCGTAGTCGGAGACGTCGACCATCGCCAGCTGCACGATGTCCGTCATCGCGGTGCTCATCATGTTCTCCTCGGTTCTCGGTTCTCGGTTCTCGGTTCTTCGGTCTCAGCGGACGGGGCGGGCGATGCCGTCGAGCAGCGCGATCATGCGCCGTGCCTTGAGGACGAAGGGCGGAGCGAGCACCCGGTCCTTGCTGACGGCGAAGCCCGCCTCGTCGGCCTCGTAGTCCTTGATGGTCCGGTAGTGGGCGTCCACCTCCCCGGGCGCGGTGCCGAACGTCTCGACGATGACGTCGACCTGCCTCGGGTGGATGGCCGCCTTGCCGGTGTAGCCGCACCGCTTCGCGGCCTCGCTCTGGTCCCGGACCGTCTCCATGTCCCACAGCTCGAAGGAGTTCGTGTCGATGGCCGGCAGGCCGTAGCGGGACGCCGCCACGCACATCCGGGCCCGTGCGTGGGCCAGGTAGGACTCGTCCGGCGCCCACATCTCCGCGACCAGGTCGGCCTGTCCGAAGCAGAGGCCGTCGCTGACCGCCGCGATCTCGAAGGCGTTCTCGACGGCGTCCACGGTCTCGATGAAGCTGCAGATCTCCGGCGGCTTCGGCAGGCCGGACAACAGCGAGCGGTAGATGGCGACGTCGCGGGCATCGCAGACCTTCGGCACCAGCACCGTCTCCAGGGGCAGGCCGCCGATCTTCCCGCCGAGAGCGAGGATGGTCTGGATGTCGAGCATGCCGTCGGGGGTCTCGATGCTGTTGATGCGCAGCGAGACGCCGGTGTGGCCGGTGCCGGTCAGGTCGACCTCGCGGAGCTGCCGGCGGGCAACGGGCTTCGCCTGCTTCGGAACGGAGTCCTCCAGGTCGAGGACCAGTGCGACCGAGTCACGGGGCACGTTCTTCAGCAGCTTGTCGACGCGCGATGCGGGGACGTAGAACAGACAGGGGTGCACCTTCACGACCTGATCTCCTCCCGCCCGGAAAGGGCGTTCGTCTTGTGCGGTGGGAACTGCTCGTCACGGCCGGGCACGTACGCGGCCGGCCGTTGCCCGGCGGGCTCCGGGAACGATTCGACGACGGCGTCGTCGTTGGCCAGCCGGAAGAAGGCGATCGACTGCCGGGGGCGGTCGCCGGGCTCGGCCGGTCGTGGCGTCGAGACGTAGGCGTCGTGCGACCAACGCGCCCTGAGGTCTCCGACCCCGACGATGAACCGGTCCGGGCCGGGGACGTCCACGTCGATCCAGTTGCCCGACAGGTCGCGCAGCTGCAGCCCGGGGCCGTCCTCGGTGAGCAGGGTGACCTGCGGGTCCGGGGTGGTGCTCAGCAGCTCGGTCACCCGGTCGGCGACGGCCCGGCAAGCGGCGACGCAGGTCCTCAGCGCGTCGCGCAGCGCGATCCCGCGCTTGTCGGCGGGGAAGGGCATCTGTTCGGTGCCGCCGAGCACGAGCCGTCCCACGCCGGACGCCCCGTCGTGCTCTGCGGCTCTCCCCCGGAAGAAGTCGAGGGACAGTTCGTAGGTCTTGTCGAAGACCTTCCGGTCGATGCCGTGGTCGCGTACGACGAAGAACCCGGTCTCGGCACAGGCCCGGGAGATCTCGTCGGCGACCCTGCCCCGGTCTCCCCGCTCGGCCGGGGCGAGGCTGATCACGGGAAGTCCGGTCACGGGCTCTTCCCGTCCCGGGACGGGGAGTCCGCGGCACCGTGCGGGGTGCGCATGGACGCCATCAGGGTGCGGTCGAACTCGATGACCTTCACCCCGTCCTGATTGCGGCCGACCGTGTGGACGGTGACGATGCCCTCGCCGGGCCGGGAGGCGGTGGGCCGCTTGGAGAGGATCTCGGTTTCGGCGTAGAGGGTGTCACCGACGAATACGGGTGCGACGAGCCGGACGCCGTCCCAGCCGAGGTTGGCGACGGCCTTCTGGCTGATGGTCTTGACCGTCATCCCGTTCACGATTCCGAACGTCACCAGGCTCGACACCAGCAGCTTCTTGAACGGTGTGCCCGACGCGTAGACCTCGTCGATGTGCAGCGGGTGCTGGTTGAGGCTCAGCAGCGAACTCCAGATGTTGTCCGTCGTGGTGATCGTGCGGCCGGGACGGTGCTCGAAGACCTGGCCGACGACGTAGTCCTCGTAGTGCAGCCCTTCGTCCTCGCGGAACCGCCCGGGCTCCAGCTCGACGTAGGACGCCGGTACCTGACGGGTCATCGGGCCCCCTCCCGTGCCCCGGCCAGCTGCGGTACGGACCGGCCGTTCCCCGCCCGGGCCCCGCTGCGGCGCAAGCCCGACAGCACGGCCTGGACCATCGCCGCGTGCGCCGTCGCGCCCAGACCCACGCCCCACACCGGCTCGTGCGCCACGAGCAGCCGTGTGTAGCAGACGTACTCGGTGCCGGATCCCGGTCCGCCCTCGTCGCAGACCGTCTGCTCCACGCGGGCGTCCACTCCGCACGCGCGGACCTCGGCCAGCAGTGACTCCACCGGGTCGTCGCCGGACGCGAACGCCGCGAAGCCGGCCCAGTCGCCGGTGTCGCAGTACTCGGTGCGGAAGACGTCCCGGATCCGGCCCGGCTCGACCTCCCTGCCGGACAGGTCGGTGACCCGCTGGATCACCCGGCCGAATTCGGCCCGCAGCCCCTCGGGCAGCTCGATCCCCCACCGTGTGCGCAGCACATGGGCGATGCCGCCCTTGCCCGACTGGCTGTTGACCCGGATGACCGCCTCGTAGCTCCGGCCCAGGTCCTGCGGATCGACCGGCAGGTACGGCACGTCCCACGGCAGCTCCGCGACCGGCACTCCGGCGGCGTCCGCCCGGTCCGCCAGGTGGACCATGCCCTTGGCGATCGCGTCCTGGTGCGTGCCGGAGAAGGCGGTGAACACGAGGTCGCCGGCGTAGGGGTGGCGGTCGGGCACCGGCATCTGGTTGCACTCCTCCACGGCGCGGCGGACGGCCGGGAGGTCGGAGAGGTCGAGCTGGGGATCGATGCCCCGGCTGAACAGGTTCAGCGCCAGGGTGACCAGGCAGACGTTGCCTGTGCGCTCGCCGTTGCCGAAGAGCGTGCCTTCGACCCGGTCGGCCCCCGCAGCCAGGGCGAACTCCGCCGCGGCCACGGCGGTTCCGCGATCGTTGTGGGGGTGGACCGAGAGGATGATCCCGTCACGCCGGTCGAGGTTCGCGCTCATCCACTGGATCTGGTCCGCGAACACGTGGGGTGCGTGCATCTCGACGGTGCTCGGCAGGTTGAGGATGAGCGGCCGGTCCGGTGTGGCGTCGACGATCTCGGCCACCGTGTTCGCGATCTCCAGCGCGAACTCCGGCTCGGTGACGTTGAACGTCTCCGGCGAGTACTCGAACCGGATGTCGCCCCCGGCGCGGTCGGCCAGTCTCACCATCTGCCGTGCGCTGTCCCGGGCCAGCGCCATCACCTCCGAGGGCGTCTTGCGGAACACGACCTCGCGCCACAGACAGGCCGTGGCGTGGCAGAGGTGGACGACGGCGCGGTCCGTGCCGCGGATCGCCTCGAAGGTGCGCTCGATCAGTTCCGGGCGGGCCGGAGTGAACACCGAGACGGTGACGTCGTCGGGGATGTGGCCGCCGGTGACGAGCCGGCGCACGAACTCGAACTCGGTCTCGCTGGCCGCCGGGTAGCCGATCTCGATGTCCTTGAACCCGAGCCGGACCAGCAGGTCGAACATCTTGCGCTTGCGCCGCAGGTCCATCGGATCGGCCAGCGCCTGGTTGCCGTCACGGAGGTCCACCGAGCTCCACAGCGGCGCACGGTCGGGCGAGCGGCCGAGCCAGGTACGGGTGCCGGGCGCGAGCAGTTCCTGCGGCTCGGCCCGCCGGTAGCGGTGGACCGGCATCCCCGACGGCTGCTGAGGGTTCCACCAGGGCTGCGGGCGCAGCCGGTGGTCTGCGGATGTCTTCGTCGTCATGGACTTTCCTTGGCTCATTGCTCCTCCGGAACTTCTCCAGTGGGCGGTTCGCTCCCGCTTCGAGGCGGGACTCCCGGGCGGGTCGCGCTGCCGGGCCCGGAACCGATTCCGGCGCGTGTCGACGTGTTCGAGGGGGACACACCGCGCCGGGCCGTGCGCGTCGAAGGGGGGACGGTCACGACTGGCCGACCGCTTCGGAAGCACGCTACGAGCGCAGGACGCCAGGTGCGTCCGCCACGAGTTCATTCACCAGGAAGCGTCGCGTCCACTTTTTCGTCGCTGCGGCTGCGCATTTCGCGTACCCGTCCTCGGCGGGGCCTGGGACACTCCCGGGCGCATTCGCCTGCGCACCGAAGCCGCTCGCCGGACCCGGTCCCCACGGGCCGGCCTGAAGCCTGCCCGTGGCGGACCGGGGCCCGTCGGGTCGCCGGGTGGGTGGTGGCGATCGGATCAGCGCGCGGCGTAGGCCATGATCAGGACGTCGCGATGGCCCGGTTCCCCGGTGTTCTCGGGACGTACCGTCGTCACCGCGTGGAGGGTGCGGCGGTCGTCGCCGAGCAGGATGTCGCCGGGTTCGGAGAGCGTCGTGGTGACGAGCTGCTCGCCGTCGTCCGTGTGGACGGTGCTCTCGCCGCCGGTCACGTTGGTACGACGGATCATCAGCGACGTGATGAAGGTGACGCCATCGCGGTGCCGGCCCTCCGGCGTCGGCTCACCGGCCTGGTCCGTCGTGGCGGTGGTGCGGATGGGCGTCACCTTGACGTTCCACTTCTTGGTGCCGTCGACCCCGGAGAAGACCTCGGCCAGCCCGAGGAGCACCTTCCGCAGTACGGGGTCCGCCACGAACGAGTCGGTCAACGGCTCGTACACCCGGTCGACGCCGCCGTGCAGCTTGTTGACGTCCGCCTCCTGGCGGTACGGACCGTGCGGGAGCTGGGTGAGGTCACCGGTGGTGACATCGATGTCGAACTGACCGTACCGGCGGTGGCGGTACGTGCCCCCGTCGGTCATGTAGGGATCGCGCCGCAGGGATTCCCAGTTCGCGGCAAAACGGGCCCAGTCGTCGGCCGAGACGCCGGTCAGGGACGAGAAGTCGACGTGCCGAACGAGATGGGCACCGGAATCGGACAGGGCCTCGATCGCGGTCTGCGCGACGGTGTGGGTCTGTTCTTCAGTGATCATCCTTGTCCTCCATGGTGAGACGTGAGCGCCGGGGTTCTACGTTCTGCTCGTGTGGACCCGGGCGCGGGTCCACACGGCCGGACGTGCGTCCGCGGCCCCTACTCCCCCCAGTCCTCCTCGACCTCGGGCGCGCAGGCGAGCACCAGCGGGCTCAGCGCCACGATCTCCAGTTCGCTCCGGCAGCCCGCACACTCCAGGATCTCGTTGAGCCGCACCGAACCGCCGATCTGCACCGGCTCCTCGCACTCCGGGCAGGCCTGCACCGTGGTCTCGGTCGTGGTCATGGTCATGAGATGTGTTCCTTCCGATCGGTCGTCCCGGAGCGGGCCGTCGTGTCGAGAGCGGTACGGACCGCTCTGCCGACCCGCTCCGCAGTGAGGTCGTAGGGGGAGACGAGGTGTTCCGGCCGGCTCGGCGCTGCGGGTCACCAGGAAGCGGCCGCCCTCGCCGCAGTTCGGAATCGGCCTTGCGGTCCTCGTCCTGTGCCGCGGAGCGCCGTGGCGTGGTGCACGATGCCGGCCGGGGCCGCGCAGCCGGCTCCGGCCGCGCCGGGTCGTCCCGGCGGCGGCCGCAGCGGCGCAGCAGCAGAGGTCGGCGGCCGGGGCGGGGGGACGAGACGGCAGGTGGTGGTTGTCGACGGCGGCGATGGCGCGCCGGTCCTCGGCCGGCGTCTCGCGCACCTCCCGCCGGGCGTCGTTCTCGTCGGCCGGCTGCCGTCGGAGCGCCTTCAAGGCCGCGGCACCACAGTTCGGGTTGCGGACCATCGATCATGTCCGTCCGTCCGGCCAGCCGGCCGTCCGTGCGGTCGCGTCTGCGGTCATGCCCCAGGCTCCGGCGGTTCAGATTTCCAGTCTGCCCCACTGATTCGCCCGTCTCGTCCGCAGGGCGAGCACCTTGAGAGCCCGAATCCGGGTGCAGCGCACCCGCCAGGTGATCATGCTGACGATTCCTGGAGACATCACGGCCGGAGTGCAGCGGCGCGCAGCTTCTCGTGGTGCGGCAGGCGGTGGTCGCGGCAGGCCCGCACGGCCGGGTCCGCCTCGGCCGCCCCGCTCCACATGGCGATCACCGGGATCTTCTCCTGTGCGTGTCCCACGAATTCCCCCTCTTCGCCGGCGGCATTGAACTGTGGTGGCGGTTATTCGACTTCGGCCAAGACTGGCACGTCCGTCGCCGCTTCCGGGTAATCAGAATTCGCATTCGAACGGAGGGACTTCAACACGATGCGTCCTCTCCCATGAACCTGTCGCGGACGTATCCGGGCCGGTCTCCTCGTAGTTTCCTTTCCACGCGGCGGCCCGGTCGTAGCCGGTCAGCCGGCCCGCAGATCCTCCGAGGACACGAGTGCCCCGTCGCCGAAGTGCCGTCCGGCCGAGTGGATGAGCCCTGTCCGATAGGCCAGTGACACGAGCTCGGCACGGTCGCGCACGCCGAGTTTGGTGCGTACGCGATAGAGGTGCGTACGGACCGTGGCCTCACCGATGACCAGCGACCGGGCCACCTCTTCGGTGGACATGCCACGCGCCACCATCTTGGTCACTTCCCTCTCCCGCGGGGTCAGTTCGGTCACTTCCGGGCACGTTGCGGCGGGCCGGGGCTCCGGCTGCGCGCGGAACCAGGTGACCAGGCGCCGGGCGATGTCCGGGGCCAGCATGGTCTGCCCGGCGGCTGCCGCCCGGATCGCGGCGATCAGCTCCTGCGGGCTCGCGTCCTTGCCGAGCAGGCAGCTCGCCCCGGCGTGCAGCACGTCGCTCACGGTCTGATCGGCGTCGGACGCGGTGAACACGACGACGTTGGGCGGCTCGTCCTCCTTGCCGAGCCTGCGGATCAGCTCGACTCCGGAGATCGTCCGGAGGTTCAGATCCGTGACCACGACGTCGGGCCGCGTGGTCCGCACGAGGACGATGGCTTCCATGCCGTTCTGGGTCGTACCGATCACTTCGATGTCGGGCACCGTGTCGAGGAGGGTCTTGAGACCGGCCGCGATGACGGGCAGATGGTCGCAGATGAGCACCCGGACGGGCATGGTGTTTCCCCCGATGGCGGTCGATCGTAAGGGACGCGGTCCAGCGCCCGGTGCAGCGTCGGCCTTCCAGACGGCTGGACATCCGGGCCGCAACGGGTGGCTGCGGCGCACCGGCTCAGCCGTTGCCGTGGACTCCTCGGGAAAGACGGATTACTTGACGCCGCCTATGCTTCCAACCCCTCTTCCCGGCCCGTTCCCCTTTGGACACCCGCCCGATACCCGTGGCACGGGCCGGCCGCCGCGGGGGGTGTGACCGGGTGGGGGGTGACCGGGCAGGGGTCACCGGGCGGGGGTCACCGCGTGGATGCCGGCACCTTCACGAGGGGGCAGGAACCGTCCCGGCCCGCTGCGACGGCCGGCGGGGACTCGTTCTCGCCCCGGTCGCCCGATCCGCGCCTGCGCCGCCGGACGGACCCATAGGATCGCCGGCATGGCATTGCGACCTGCTCACGTGAACATCAAGGCTCTCGACCCCTCGGCGGTCGGCCGGTTCTGGGCGGAGGCTCTCGGCTGGACTGCGTACAGCCCCGGCGTGACCACGTACGTCGGACCGCCCGGCGGCCTGGTCTGGCCGGACCCGGTCGTCCTCGGCATCGACGTCGTTCCCGTCCCGGCACTCAAGTCGACGGTGAAGAACCGGGTCCACCTCGACCTCGCGACGACCTCGGCCGACCATCAGGCGGAGCTGGTCGCGCGCCTGCGGGCCCACGGCGCGACGCCGGCCGACGTGGGCCAGGGCGACGTGCCGTGGACGGTCCTCGCAGACCCCGAGGGCAACGAGTTCTGCGTGCTGGAGCCCCGGGAGGCCCACCGGGACACCGGCCCGATCGCCGCGGTGGTCGTCGACTGCACCGATCCGCGGGCCATGGCCCGGTTCTGGGGCGAGGCGATGGACTGGGCCCTGCTGGAGGTGACCGACACCCTGGCGGTGCTGCGCTCCGCCAAGGACGTCGGCCCGTACCTCAGGTTCACCCGGACCCCGGACACGAAGACCGCGCCGGACCGCGTCCATCTCGACCTGCTGCCGTATTCCGGTGACGACACCGCCGCGGAGGTCGACCGGCTGCGCCGCCTGGGCGCCTGCGACCTCGACCTCGGCCAGGGCGACGTGCCGTGGGCCTGCCTGACCGACCCCGAGGACCACGAGCTCTGCGTCCTCGCCGTGCAGTCCTGAATCGGACCGCCCGAGCGGCCCCGCCCCCGCGGCAGGGCCGCGCTCACCCGTCCGGGCCTGCGATGACCCGTCCCTCTCACCCGGCGACGGCGTGCGGGCTGCGCTCCTGGTCGCTGCCGGGCACCGGGGCGGACGGGTCCTCGCCCAGCTCCACGATCCGGTTGTCCGCGTCCACGTGCACGATCTTCGGCTTCAGGGCCCGCGCCTCGGCGTCGTCCACCTGCGCATAGCTGATCAGGATGACCAGGTCCCCGGGGTGCACGAGATGCGCGGCGGCCCCGTTGATCCCGATGACCCCGGACCCCCGCTCCCCCTCGATCACGTAGGTCTCCAGCCGGGCCCCGTTGTCGATGTCGACGATGTGCACGAGCTCCCCGGGCAGCAGATCCGCCGCCTCCATCAGCTCGCCGTCAACGGTCACGGACCCCACGTAGTGCAGGTCGGCCTGCGTCACGGTGGCCCGGTGGATCTTGGACTTGAACATGGTGCGAAGCATGGAACGACTCCCGATCTCTCTGCTCCCTGCCTGCTTCCCGCAGGTCAAGGGCGACGCCCGGAGCCTACAACGGTTCCCGGGGCGGGGTCAGGGGGGTTCGAGTGTGACTGGACTTACGGGTGCGGCGTCGATCAGCCCGGCAGATAAGGCAACCTGGCCAATATATTGACTTGGTTAAGTTATGCTGCACTCGAGAACCCGTCGTCCGATGCTGTCGAGCGGCGGGGCGGGGTCGGTACCGGGGAGAGGGGTCGGGCGATGGCGGTGCAGGGTCGGGAGGCCGGGGGGCTCGGGGAGGAACTGGCGGCGGAGCGTGCGTACGTCGCGGCGTGCCGGGGGGTGATGGGTCGTCAGGTGGCGGACGCGGGGCACCAGGTGAGTGCGGGCGAGGACGTTTCGGGTGACGGGGCCAGCGCCGAAGCGCTCGGGCGGTACCTGCGGACCCGGGCCCGGCAGATGGCCGAGGAGCCCGACGGGCCGCCGTTCTTCGGCCGTCTCGACTTCGAGGACAGCGAGGCCGCGGGCGACCACCGCAGGCAGCGCTACTACGTCGGCCGGCGCCGGGTCTCCGAGCACCCGGCCGCACCGCCCCTGGTGATCGACTGGCGCGCGCCGGTCTCGCGTACGTACTACCAGGCCGGAGCCCTCGACCCGCGGGGGGTCTCGGTGCGCCGCCGGTTCGGCTGGGCCCCGTGGAGCCACGGCGCTCCGGAGGACCTGACCGGGCTGGAGGACGAACGCCTCGGCCACTCGTCCGCGGCCGATGCGGCCGACGCGGCCGACGCGGCGAGCGCCATCGTCGCCGCCGAGATCGAGCGCCCCCGCCTCGGCCCGATGCGCGACATCGCCGCCACCATCCAGCCGGAGCAGGACGACCTGGTCCGCAGCGGGCTGGGCGAGTCGGTGTGCGTGCAGGGCGCGCCGGGCAGCGGCAAGACGGCTGTGGGCCTGCACCGCGCCGCCTACCTCCTCTACACCTTCCCCGAGCGCCTCCAGCGCAGCGGTCTGCTGATCATCGGCCCGAACCGGACCTTCCTGCGGTACATCTCCGAGGTGCTGCCCTCCCTCGGCGAGATCGACGTCGCGCAACTCACCGTGGCGGACGTGGTCGCCCGGCAGCCGGTGCAGCGGACGGACCCGGAGCACGTGGCCTCGCTCAAGCACGGCGACCGGATGGCCGTGGTGCTGGAACGGGCCCTGTACGCCCGGGTCCGCCGCCCCGAGGAGTCCCTCGCCCTCACCGACGGCTCGTACCGCTGGCGGGTCGCGTCGAACGAGCTGGCGCAGGTGATCGACGACGTACGGGCGCAGGGCGTGCCGTACTCGGCCGGGCGGGAGCACGTGCGGACCCGGGTGGTGGCGCTGGTCCGGCAGCAGGCCGAGCGGCGGGTCGGACCCAGGAGCGACACCTGGGCCCGGAGGATCGGCCGGTCCGGACCGGTGGCGGCGTTCCTCGAAGCGGCGTGGCCGGCGGCCCGTCCGGAGGAGGTGGTGGCGTCGCTGCTGGGTGACGCCGCGGTGCTGGCGGCCGCGGCCGAGGGCGTGTTCGACGCGGCGGAGCAGGCGGACCTGCTGTGGGCCGGGCCGCCACGGACGGGGAGGAACGTCCGGTGGTCGGCCGCGGACATGCTGCTCCTCGACGAGGTCGCCGGGTTGATCGAACGCCCCGAGGGCTACGGGCACGTGGTCGTGGACGAGGCCCAGGACCTGTCCCCGATGCAGTGCCGGGCCATCGCCCGGCGCAGCGCCTTCGGCTCGGTCACGGTGCTGGGCGACCTGGCGCAGGCCACCGCGCCGTGGGCGGCGCGCACCTGGCGGCAGCAGCTGGGGCACCTGGGCAAGGAGCGGGCGGCGGTGGTGCCGCTGACCACCGGCTTCCGGGTGCCGGCCGCCGTGATGGAGCTGGCGAACCGGCTGGTGGGTGCGCTGGACGCGGACGTGCCGCCGGCCCGGTCGCTGCGGCACGACGGGGAGCTGACGGTGCGCCGGGTCGCGGACATCGCCGCCGGGGCCGTCACCGCGGTCCGGGCGGCCCTCGAACGGGAGGGATCGATCGCCGTGATCGCCGCGGACGGGGAGGTCGCCGGGGTGGCGGCGGCGCTGCGCACGGCCGGCATCGAAGCGGCGGGCGCCGAGGACGTCGGCGCGGCCGCGCGGGTGACGGTGCTGGCGGCCACGGTCGTGAAGGGCCTCGAGTACGACCACGTCGTGGTGGTGGAGCCGGCGGCGATCGTCGAGGCCGAACCACGGGGACTGAACCGGCTGTACGTGGTCGTGACCCGGGCGGTGTCCCGGCTCGACGTGCTGCACCGCCGTCCGCTGCCGGAGCCGCTGGCCGGTTGAGCCAGGGCGCGGCCGGCATCGTTTCCGCGATGGACAACCGGGTCAGTTTTCATACTTGGTAAGCCAATTGCCCCGGTAAAGGCCGTGTTACGGTGGAGCCGTGTCAGAGCCCATGGGTTTGCGGGAACGCAAGAAGCAGAAGACCCGCCAGACGATCTCCGATGTGGCGATCTCCCTCTTCCTGGAGCACGGGTTCGACCACGTGCCGGTGGTCGACATCGCGGCGGCGGCCGAGGTGTCCAAGCCCACGCTGTTCAAGTACTTCCCGACGAAGGAGGACCTGGTCGTCCACCGGTTCGCCGACCACGGGACGGTGCGCTGCGCAGTGGTGACCGGGCGGCCCGCGGGGGTGTCGCCGGTCGACGCGCTGCACCGGCACTTCCTGGCCGGCCTCGCGGACCGGGACCCCATCACCGGGCTCAACGACGAGGAGGACGTCCTCGCCTTCCACACCCTCGTGTACTCCACGCCCGGTCTCGTGGCGCGCGTCGCCCGGTACCTGGCCGAGGCGGAGGACGTCCTCGCCGCGGCCCTGCGCGATGCGCTCGGCGGCGGGCAGCGCGGGATCACCGCGGCCCTGCTGGCCGGCCAGGTGGTCGCCACCGAGCGCATCCTGGCCTCGGAGAACTGGCAGCGCATCGTGGGCGGCCGGACCGCGGACGAGGTCTACCCCGAGGCGGTGGCGGACGCCGACCACGCCTTCGGCCTGCTGCCCCGGGAACCGGGCGGAGCCGGCTGACGGCCCCGGGCTATCCGGCGACCGGGGCCGGAGCCGGGTTGAGGCCCAGGGGCCGGTCGGCGAAGGCGCGCTGCCCGTCGACCTCGTAGCAGGTGGTGACGGCGGAGTCGCCGAGGACGGTGTCGACGTAGTCCTGCACGTCGGGGACGGAACGCGTCTCCCACAGGCAGGTGACGGCGGTGCCGCCGGTGTGCGGGTAGAACTGGAGGACCCGGGTGCCGTCGGGGGCTCCGGTGCCGTCGATCAGGGCCTGGCCGCGGGGGAAGGCCGTTTCCGGGTCGATGACCTTGTGCTGGGCGATGACGTACATGGTGGTCGCCTCCTCGGTCGGAACGGATGCTCCGACGCTACGGCGGGCGGCCGGGGCGGCACATCGACCGCATGCACCAGAGCCGGCGGGGCGCGTGGTCAATCCTCAGCAGCGGGGCGGACCAGGCCGTGGGTGAGGGCGTAGGTACTGGCCGCGGTGCGCGAGGAGACGCCCAGCTTGGCGAAGATGTTCTGCAGGTGGCGGGCGACGGTGTGCTCGCTGATGGACAGGGCGGCGGCGATCCGGCGGTTGCTCGCGCCGTCGACGAGGTGGCGCAGGACTTCCTGCTCGCGGGCCGACAGGACGTGGCCGGGGGGCTGCGGGGCCGGGGGCTGCGGGGCGGCGCCGAGGGCTGCGAAGACGGCGTCGGCGGCGGCGCGCTCCAGGGCGGCCGTGTCCTCGTCGCCCAGCGCACTGCAGGCGCGGGAGATCAGGACGCGGGCGCGGGCCGCTTCGTAGGGGGCTTCGAGGTCCTGCCAGGCCTGCCAGGCGCGGCGGGCGGCGCCGAGGGCGGCGGGTGCGTCGCCGCGGGCCAGGGCCACGGCGGCGGTGCTGTGGGCGGCGGTGGCGCGCAGGAGTTCGCTGTCGCGGTGCTCGGCGATGGCGTGCAGGCGGTCTGCGGCCGCGGCGGCGTCGTCGAGGGCGGACCGGGAGCCGGGGCCGGTGGGCTGCGCCAGCATGACCTCGACGTACGCGGGGAGCAGCGCGGCGCGTTCCAGGTCGCGGCTGTGCTCGGTGACGGCGCGGCGGATGGCGGCTGCGGCGGTGTCGGGGGCGCCCTGGGCGAGGCGGAGGAGGGCGAGGCCGGGCTGTGGGTCGAAGCCGAGGCGGTGGGCTTCCTGGTAGGCCTGTTCCGCTTCGGGCAGCCGGCCCTGGAGGCGGTGGATCTCGGCCTGCCGGTAGTGCGCCTGGCCGGAGGCGATCCGGTTGAGGACGCCCCGGGTGTAGCGGGTGGCGGCGCGGCGGGCTTCGGCGAGGGCGTCGGGCCAGGCGCCGCCGTACTGCATCACTTCGGCGCGGTGAACCAGGCACAGGCCGTTGTGGGCGACCATCTGGGGGCGGCCTGCGCACCAGTCGCCGAGGGCCTCGGTCCAGTCGCGTTCGTGGCGCAGCTCGTGCAGGTCGCGGCAGAACGCGATGGTGTTGCAGTAGAGGATGCCGCGGACGATGGGTGAGACGGCGCCGGACTCGACGACGACGAGGGCTTCTTCGACGAGCCGCATGCCTTCGGCGGTGCGGCCCAGGTTCCCCAGGGCCCGGGCGTGTTCGCTGCGGGCCAGCCAGAGGAGGTCCGTGTCGCCGAACCGTTCGGCGACGGCGGCGCTCTCGGCGGTCAGGGTGCGGCCGGTCTCCCAGTCGCCCTTGCCCATGTGGCGCAGCCAGTCGGGGATCAGCAGGTAGCCGCGTTCCACGCAGTCGCGGCCGTCGTCGGCCAGGAGGCGGTCCGCCAGGGCGAACCAGCCCCCGGCACGGGCGCCCTGCCCGCGGAAGAGCAGGCTGTGGCCGGTCCAGAACGCGCACCGGACCGCGCGGGGTACGTCGCCGGCGTCGAGCCACATCGCGTGGGCGCGCTCCAGGCCGGCGGCGTACTCCTCGTCGAGGCCCAGCATGTAGGCGGCCTGGGCCAGCCGCTCGGTGTCGGCGGGGCCGAGCGGGGTGTCCGCCGCGGCGGCGCCGAGCTGGTCGAAGGCGTCGCGCCACTGCTCGGCGGCGTGGCAGCGGCGGCCTCGGGCGAGTGCGTCTGCGGTGTCCACGCCGTGATTGTCGGCCGGTCGGCCGGGTGGCCGGGGGAAGCGCTCCGGGGTCAGAGCATGACGTGCTTCGGGTGGGTGTAGTCGAGGAGGCCGGTGAGGGAGAGGTCGGTGCCGTGGCCGGAGTGTTTGGGGCCGCCGTGGGGCATTTCGGAGACGGTGGTGCCGTGGGTGTTGACCCAGACGATGCCGGTGTGGAGGGCTCGGGTGGCCCGCATGGCCCGGTCGTGGTCGCGGGTCCAGACGCTCGCGGCGAGGCCGTGGCGGACGTCGTCGGCGAGGCGGAGGGCTTCGGGTTCGCCGGTGAACGGCTGGACGGTGACGACCGGGCCGAAGATCTCCTCCTGGACGATCTCGTCGTGCTGGCGGACGCCGGCGACGACGGTCGGTTCGTGGAAGTAGCCGGGGCGCGGGAGGCGGGTGCCGCCGGCGACGATCTCGGCGTGCGCCGGGAGGCGGTCCAGCAGGCCCTGTACGGAGGCGAGTTGGGCGGCGTTGTTGAGGGGGCCGAGGTCGGTCTCGGGGCGGAGGGCGCGGGCGGCGGCGGTGAACGCGGCGAGGAAGGCGTCGTGGATGCGGTGGTGGACGAGGAGGCGGGTGGGGGCGGTGCAGTCCTGGCCGGCGTTGTAGTAGGCGACTTCGGCGAGGGCGGCGGCGGTGGCGTCGACGTCGGTGTCCTCGTGGACGATGACCGGTGCGTTGCCGCCGAGTTCGAGGTGGACGCGCTTGAGGTCGGCGGCTGCGGCGGCGGCGATCTCACGGCCGGCGCGGACGCTGCCGGTGACGGCGATCAGGGCGACGGCGGGGTGGGAGACGAGGGCGCGGCCGGTGTCGCGGTCGCCGCAGACCACGTTGAGGACGCCCGGTGGCAGGATCCCGGCGGCGAGGCGGGCGAGGAGGACGGCCGAGGAGGGGGTGGTGTCGGCGGGCTTGAGGACGGTGGTGTTGCCGGCGGCGAGCGCGGGGGCGATCTTCCACGCGGCCATCATCAGCGGGTAGTTCCACGGGGTGATCTGGGCGCAGACGCCGACGGGTTCGCGGCGCAGCAGCGAGGTGCGGCCGTCGGTGTACTCCGCGGCTGCGGCGCCCGGGAGGCTGCGGGCGGCACCGGCGAAGAACCGTACGGCGTCGGCTGTGGCGGGGAGTTCGTCGGTGCGGAAGCGGTCGGCAGGTTTTCCGGTGTCGCGGCATTCGGCTTCGGTGAAGGCGTCGGCGTGGTCCTCGATGGCGTCGGCGAGGGCGAGCAGGGCGCGTTGCCGGGTGGCGGGGGTGGTGGCCGACCAGTGCGGGAGGGCGGCGGCGGCCGCGGCGCAGGCGGCGTCGGTGTCGGAGCGGCCGGACCGGGGGGCGTGGCCGTGCAGCAGTCCGGTGGCCGGGTCGGTGAGGGCGGTGGTCTCGCCGGAGGCGGCGGGGCGGTCTTCGCCGCCGATGTGGTTGTGCAGGGTGTCAGCCACGGCGCAGGGCCTCCTTCGCGGCGGCGCGTCCGGTGCGTACGGCGCCTTCCATGTAGCCGGCGGCCCACTGGTCGGATCCGCAGACGTAGAACGGGGGTTCGTGGGTGCCGTGGCGGGGGCCGACGGCCATGACGTCGCCCGGGGCCCACTGGGTGACGTAGCCCTGGGTCCAGGGGTCGGTGCCCCAGAGGCGGATGTGGGTGGCGAGGGGGTGGTGGGCCTCTTCGCCGTAGAGGCGGGCGACGTCGGCGAGGAGTTCGGGGACGCGCTGTGCGGCGGGGATGCCGAGGAGGACGCCGTAGCGCTCGGGGGGTACGAGGGCGGAGAGGATGCCGTGGCTCTGGGGCCAGGTGCTGCCGAGGACGCCCTCGTTCTCGGAGAGGCCGCTGCGGCCGCGGGCGCGCCAGAAGGGTTCGGCGTAGGCGGCGGTGAACTTGGCGGCCACGGCCTGGCGTTGGCGGTGGAGGGAGTCGAGGCGTCCGTCGGAGACTCCGGTGACGGTGATGCGGCGGAAGGGGCCGACGGGCAGGGCGCTGACGATGGCGTCGGCGGTGAGGGTTTCGCCGCCGGCCAGGCGGACGGTGCACCTGCCGCCGGTGCGGCGGACGGTGACGGCTTCGACGGGGGCGCCGGTGCGGATGCGGCCGGGGAGACCGTCGGCCAGGCGGTGGGCGACCGTGGCCGAGCCCTCGGCGACGCGGAGGCCTTCCCAGGCGTCGTACGCGTAGTGGCTGTCGTCGGCGGCGGGGACCGCGGCGTGCTTGCGGAGGGCGGCGAGCAGGGAGGTGCGTTCGTACGAGCCGTCGGCGAGGGCGAGTTGGCCGATCTCCCAGAGGCGGACGACGGCCGGGGTGGCGCCTTCGGCGCGGAGCCAGGCGGCGACGGAGAGGCGGTCGAGGGCGGGGGCGTCGGGGTGGGACCAGGGGTCGTCGGGGTCGACGGTGCGGGCCAGCGCGGTGAAGGCGGCGGTGGCCTTGCGGTGGGAGGCGTCGTCGCCGGGGCCGAACCAGTGCGGGGGGTCGCCGGCGGAGACGGCTTCGGGGGTGGCGCGGGTGAGGGCTCCGGGTTCGGCGACGTAGCTGGGGACCAGGGTGAGGCCGAGTTCGGTGGCGAGGCCGGTGTAGGCGGTGTGGGCGCGGCCGACGACTTCGCCGCCGAGCTGGACGAGGCGGCCGTCGGGGAGGGTGGTCTGTTCGACGCGGCCGCCGATTCTGTCGCGGGCCTCCAGGAGGAGGACGTCGGTTCGGGCCGCTGCGAGGGTGCGGGCGGCGGTGAGGCCGGCCAGGCCGGCGCCGAGGATGATGACGTCGTGGTGGGTCATGGCGGGCCGTTCTTTGGGGGCGGGTGGGGTGGGTGGCGGCCGCAGGGCCTTGCGGGGTGCGGAATCCGGCGGGCCTTTCGGGGCTCCGCCCCGGACCCCGCGCCTCAAACGCCGGCGGGGCTGGAACGTGCCCGGCTCGGGAGCGCGGGCGGAGGTGTGACGCGCCCCGCCCGGTCCGGGATGCGGGGCGCGCAATCCGGCCGGGCCCTTCGGGGCTCCGCCCCGGACCCCGCGCCTCAAACGCCGGCGGGGCTGGAACGTGCCCGGCCCCGTCCTGAAGCGCGGGCGCGGCCGGAGTGTGCCCGGCCGCAGGCCTGAAGCGGGGACGGGGCCGGAGTTCGCCCGGCTGCTGTCGGCCTGGAGCGCGGTCGGGGCCGGTCGGACCGGCCGCCGGCCTGAAGCACGGACAGGGCCGGAATCGGTGCGGCCGCCGGTCTGGAGTGCGGGTGGGGCTGGAATGGGACCTGCTTGGGCGAGCGGGCGGGGGTCAGTCGAGGACCAGGCAGTGTTCCGGTTTCCAGGCCAGGTCGACCTGTTCGCCGCCGGACCAGCGGTCCTCGCGGCGGGAGCGGACGGTGTTCTGTTCGAGGACGGAGACGGTGATGCCGGGGGCCAGGTCGATGAGGTACGTGGTGGTGGGGCCCGAGTAGACCGTTTCGCGGACGGTGCCGGTGGTCTGGGCCATGTCCGGTTCGAAGTCGGAGAGCCAGATCTTCTCGGGGCGGATGGAGAGGTTGACGCGGGTACCGTCCGCGAGTCCGGCGCGGGGGCCGACGGGCAGGGCCGGGCCCTCGTCGAGGTGGACCGCGCCGGCCCGGTAGGTGCCGGGGACCAGGTTGGAGGTGCCCATGAAGGACGCGGTGAAGGTGCTGGTGGGGCGCTCGTAGACGTCCTCGGGGGTGCCGCACTGCTCGATGCGGCCCTGGTTCATGACCGCGACCCGGTCGGACATGGTGAGGGCCTCGTCCTGGTCGTGGGTGACGAAGACGAAGGTGATGCCGATCTCCCGCTGGATCTGCTTCAGCTCGACCTGCATCCGGCGGCGCAGCGCGAGGTCGAGGGCGGCGAGCGGTTCGTCGAGCAGCAGCACCTGCGGCCGGTTGACGAGCGCGCGGGCGAGCGCGACCCGCTGCCGCTGCCCGCCGGAGAGGGTGGCCGGCTTGCGGTCGGCGAGGTGGCCCAGCTGGACGAGGTCGAGCATGGCGCCGACCCGTTCGCGGATCTCGGCGCGGGCGACGCCCTTGCGCTTGAGGCCGAAGGCCACGTTGTCCGCGAGCGACAGGTGGTCGAAGAGGGCGTAGCTCTGGAAGACGGTGTTGACGTTGCGCTTGTTCGGCGGGAGTCCGGTGACGTCCTCGCCGTCGAGCAGCACGCTGCCCTCGGTGGGGTCGACGAAGCCTCCGATCATCCGCAGCAGGGTCGTCTTGCCGCACCCGGAGGGGCCGAGGAGGGAGAAGAACTCGCCCGGGGTGATGTCGAGTTCGAGGTCCCGTACGGCGAAGGCGCCGGTGCGGTCGTACTGCTTGCCGACGTGGTCGAGGCGGACTGCGGGGTGGGCGGGCATGGGTGTCACTCCCCGGAGAGAAGATCGAGGCCGCCGCGTCGGCCGAAGAGGCGCGGGATGGCGAGGGCGAGGGCGATGAGCGCGATGGATCCGGCGAGCATGAGGGTGCCGACGGCGTTGATGGTGGGCTGGACGCCGAACCGGATCGCCGAGTAGATGCGCACGGACAGCGGCTGCGGGTCGACGCCGGTGGTGAAGTAGGCGAGCACGAAGTCGTCGAAGACCAGGGCGAAGATCAGGACCGCGGACGCGAGGATGCTGGGGAGCAGCGCCGGCAGGGTGACCAGGCGCAAGGCCTGCCGGCGGGTGGCGCCGAGGTCCATCGCGGCTTCCTCGGTCTCCGGGTTGAGCGCGGCGATGCGGGAGCGCAGGATCACCGTGACGTAGGAGATCGAGAAGGTGATCTCGGCGAGCATCACGGTGGTCGTGGACAGGGGGATGCCGGTGCCCTTGAACAGCAGCATCGCCGCGACCCCGGTGACGATCTCGGGGGTGATCAGCGGGACGAGCATGACGAGGCCGGCGAGGGAGCCGAGGCGTCCGCGGTTGCGTACGAGGCCCAGCGCGAGGGCGACACCGAGGAGCAGCGAGCCCGCCATGGCCACGAACGACACCTGGAGGCTCATGCCGAGCGAGTCGAGCAGCAGGTCGTCGCGGAAGAAGGCCCGGTACCAGCGGAGGCTGGCGCCGTCGAAGACGGTGAGGGACTTCCGGGCGTTGAAGGAGAACAGGACGACGACGCCGACGGGGAGGTAGAGGAGGGCGAAGAAGAGGACGGTGACGGCGATGGCGAAGCGGGGCCGGCGGGTGGCCGCGCGGCGGCGGGCGGGCGTACGGCGGGCGGGCGCGGTCTTGCCGGTCATCGGACGGCCTCCGCCTCGTCCTGGCGGGCGCGCCTCAGGTAGCCGAGCAGGCCGAGGAACAGGACGGCCATCAGGAGCATGGTGAGGGCGGAGCCGAGGGGCCAGTTCTGGCCCTGGAAGAACTTGTCCTGGATCAGGTTGCCGATCATGATCTGGTCCGGCCCTCCCATGAGCTGGGCGCTGACGAAGTCGCCCATGGCGGGCAGGAACACGAGGACGCAGCCGGCGGCGGCGCCCTGCCGGGTGGCGGGGACGGTGACGAAGAAGAAGGTGCGCAGCGGTCCGCCGTAGAGGTCGCGGCCGGCTTCGATGAGCGAGGTGTCCATGCGTTCCATCGCCGCGTACAGCGGGATGATCATGAAGACGACGAATCCGTAGACGAGTCCGGCGATGACTCCGGGGCCGGTCTGCAGGATCCTCGTGCCGGCGTCGGCGATGCCGAGGGCGCGCAGCGCCTTGAGCAGGGGGCCGTCGTCGGAGAGGACGACGGACCATCCGTACATCCGTACCAGGTAGTTGGCGAAGAAGGGGATGACGATGGCGGCGATCAGCAGGTTCTTGAACCGGCCGCCGCGCAGGGCGATGGCGTAGGCGACGGGGTAGGCGATGGCCAGGCAGATGACGCAGGTGATGAGGGCGTAGCCGAGGGAGCGCAGCAGGACGGTCCGGTAGGCGGGTTCGGCGAGGGCGGCGAAGTTGTCGGTGTTGAGCCCGAAGCGGGGGTTGCCGAGCGGGTCGGTGGTGCCGAACGCGAGGGTGGCCACCAGGACCAGGGAGGCGACGAGGAAGCCGGTCATCCAGAGGGTGCCGGGCAGCAGGAGCCAGGTCCACAGGCGGGTGTCGCGGCGAACGGGCTTGCTTGGAGCGGGTGTTGAGGGGCGCGTATCGGGTATGGCCGGGCGGTCGTCGGTCGTTGCCATGTCAGCCGGCCTTCACTTGGGTCCAGGCGGCGTCGCGGGCCCGTTCGCCCTTGGCGGTGACGTTGCGGTAGAACAGGTCGGCCTTCAGGTCGGCTTGGGTCACGCGGCACTGCGGGAAGGGTTCGACGAGCGCGTCGTACGTGGCCTCGGTGCCGCGGACCGGCATGGGGTAGCCGATGTACTCGATGTTCTTCTTCACGTTCTCCGGGCGGAGCATGTAGTCGATGAAGAGCATCGCGGTGCCGGGGTGCGGTGCGTTGGCGGGGATGGCGTAGCAGTCGGAGTTGACCGGCGAGCCCTCGCGCGGGGTCTCGAATCCGAACACGGACGGGTCCTTGGCCTGGGCGAGCATGGCGGCCATGTCTCCGCTCCAGGCCTGGGTGATGTACGCGTTGCCGTTGAGCAGGTTGTTGTAGCTGTCGCTGGAGAAGCCGCGCAGGTGGGGGCGGAGCGAGCGGAGCGTCTCCGTGACCATCCCGAGGTCGTCGGGGTCTTCGGTGACGAGGGGGAGGCCGTGCTTGAGGGCGCCCACGCCGAGCGCTTCGTCGCGGTCGTCGAGGAGGAACACCTTTCCCTTGGCGCGGGCGTTCCACAGGTCGCCCCAGGAGCCGTCGAGGTCGCCGATCCGGTCCCGGCGCCAGCCGATGCCGGTCTTGTACATGATGTACGGGACGGTGTGCGCGGAGCGCCGGTCGTACCAGGGGTCGGCGAAGTAGTCGTAGCCGGCGAACACGGCTTCGGCGTTGCGCAGCCTGGCGTGGTCGATGCGGCGGAGCCTGCCGCCGGCGGCGAGGCGCTGGGCCCATTTGGCGCTGGGGAAGATGATGTCGTAGCGGTTGCCGGCGTTGAGCTTGGCGGCCATGCCTTCCATCGAGTCGAAGTTCGACTGGACCACCTTGACGCCGTATTCCTCGGCGAAGCCCTTGAAGACGGCCGGGTCGACGAAGTCGGCCCAGTTGAAGTAGACGAGGTCGCCGTCGACCTTGACGTCGATCGGGGTCTCGGCCGCCTCCTTGGCCGCCGCGTCGTCGTCGGACGAGAATCCGCAGCCTGCTGCCGTGAGGCCGAGGGCGACGGCGGTGCCCGCCCGGAGGAAGGAGCGGCGGGAGGGGGAGGGGCGGCGGGAGGAGGTGCGGAGCGCGGGAAGTGCCTCGGGGGACATGACGGTCCTCTCCGTAGGGACTGGACGGGGATGCGGGGGGCGGCTGCGTGCGGAACGGTTCGGCTCGGTTCGGCTCGGCTCGGCTCGGCTCGGTTCGGTTCAGCGGTCCAGGTCGGCGCGGATGCGGTCGGCGAACCAGCCGACGGCGGACTCGCGGCGGGACAGCGGGCCCGGTTCGAATCCGGGTGTGGACAGGCCCTTCTGGACGCGGGCGACGAGTTCGGCGTCCTCGTCGTTGGTGATCCAGCCGATGTGCATGTTGAGGCGGCGGGCGAGCCGGGTGCGCAGGCCGGTGCCGCGGCGGGTGTAGAAGGCGCCGGGGACGGCCACCCGGTCCACGGCGGTCGGGACGGCGGTCCAGGCCAGGACGTGGTCGGGGTAGAAGTCGATGAGGGTGTTGGGGTAGATCACCGCGTACCGCCAGATCCGGCGGTCGGCCTCGGCGAGGCCGGGCATGGGGGCGGCGATGCGCTGGTAGAGGCGCTCGGCCCAGTTCGAGGACGGCTTCTCGCGCAGCGGGGAGGCGAACAGGACGTACGACTCGTCGATGTCGCAGGTGTAGCCCTGGTAGTCGAGCAGCCGCATCAGCCCGGGGTGGGCCACGGGGACGTGGTAGCCCTCCAGGTAGTTGTCCACCGCCACCTTCCAGTTGGCCTCCTGCACCTCCGCCCCCGCCAGGTCGTGGATGCGGGCGCGGCCGACCGGGACGAGGTCGGCGTCCGCGTAGTGGCCGACGGCCTCGGCGAGTCCGGCGCAGCTCTCGGCGAGCGGTACGGCATCGGGGTCGAGGTTGACGAAGACGAAGCCGAGGAAGGACTCGACGCGGGCCGGGAGCAGGCCGAGGGCGGGCTTGTCGAGGCAGGGGATCTGGCGGGCCTCGGGGGCGCCGACGAGGCTGCCGTCGAGTCGGTAGGTCCAGCCGTGGTACGGGCAGCGGATGGCCTTGCCGGCCGGTTCCGGGGCGGTGACCAGGCGGGTGCCGCGGTGCCGGCAGACGTTGAGGTGGGCGGCGAGGCCGCCGTCCTCGGTGCGGACGACCAGGACCTCCCGGTCGGCGACCGCGGCGGCGAGCCGGGCGCCCGGCTGCGGCAGGTCGGACTCGTGGCAGACGAGCTGCCAGGACCTGGCGAACACGTGCCGGGTCTCGGCCGCGGCCGTGTCGGGATCGGTGTAGTAGCGGGCCGCGAGGGCGGGCGGGGGTGCGTCCGGCTCCGGCCGGCCGAGGGGTGTGACAGGGGCTCTGGAGTGCATCGGTGACTCCTCCGTGCCGCGTGCGCGGCGGTCGGTGTCGGCGTGCGACGGCGTGTCGGCCCAGCAGCGGGCAGACGGGGTCCCGGACGGCATCCGGAACCACGCTGACCGATTGGACAGCCAGATTGCTGGCTCATTTCCGCCGGGTCAAGACTTGTACGCTGACCGATCGGTCAGCTAGCTTGATTGCACGCTGACCGCTCGGTCAGCAACCGTGGTTCCCGTCGCTGCGCCGGCCCTTTCGCCCCGTTCTGCCAGCTCGCCGGTCCGAAGCAGCCCGTATACGGCCGACCGCCGCATACATCGCACCCACCCCTCCGGCCCGCCGTTCCCGGGCTCCCCGGCCGGCCGGATCCGCCCCCGCCCGGCCCCCTGTCCGGATGCCGCCCTCCGGATTCCGCCCTCCGGATTCCGTACGGTGCCCCCGGTGCCGGCCGGGCGGCCCCCTCCCCCACCCCATCCCTCCCCGGAGGCACGCATGAGCGGTCGTCGGCGTCTGGACTGGCTCGGTCTCACCCCCGAACCGGAACGGGAACTGCCCGCCGCGGTCGCCGCCCTGCGCGCCGCCGCCCCCGGCCCCGTCCCGCCCGGCCCGGCCCCTGCCGAAGCCGAGCGGCGCCGCGTGGAACACCTGGTCCTGCGCGGCAGCCGGCACAGCTGGCTCCGCTACCTCGCCGAGGTCGCCGAGCTGGTCACCGCCGTGGCCGCCGGGCGGCGCCCCGGAGATCCCGCCGCCGCCCTGCTCGCCGGCGAGGTCGTCCTCGACCACCACCGCATGCTGATCGGCCTGCCCGGCGCCGCCTACGGCCGTACCGCCGCGGACCGTACCGCGCTCGAAGCCGCCGTCCGCACGCTGCGCACCCACCTCCCGACAGGAGACCTCCCATGACCGCGATCCGCCGCCCGGCCGCGCTGCGGCCGGGCCCAGTGCTCGGAGCGGCACCGGACGTGACGGAGAGCGCCGACGCCTACCGGGCGGCCGGCGGCTACGCCGGCGCCACCGGCCCGGACGACCTGCTGGCCCACCTCGCCGCCTCCGGGCTGCGCGGCCGCGGCGGGGCCGGCTTCCCCGCCGCCGTGAAACTGCGCGCCGTACGCGACGCCGGCCCGGCCGCCGTGGTGGTGGCCAACGGCGAGGAGGGCGAGCCCGGTTCGGTCAAGGACCGGTGGCTGCTGCGGGCCCGCCCGCACCTGGTCCTCGACGGCCTGGCGCAGGCCGCCGCGATCACCGGCGCCGCCCGCGGGTACGTGTACCTCTCCGACCCGGTCGCGGCCGACCGTGTCCGCCGGGCGCTGGCCGAGCACCCGCCGGCGCTGCCCGTCGAGGTCGTGGCGGCCCCGCACACGTACGTGGCCGGCGAGGAGACCGCGGTCGTGCGCCGGATCGACGGCGGGCCGGCCCTGCCGGCCGCCAAACCGCCCCGGCCGTTCGAGCGGGGCGTCGGCGGGGCGCCGACCCTGGTCGCGAACGTCGAGACGCTGGCCCGGATCGCGCTCACGGCCGCCCGGCCCGGGCAGCGGACCCGGATCGCCCGCAGCACCCTGGTCACCCTGGCCGCCGCCGGCCCCGGCGCCGCACCCCCGGCACTGCTCGAAGTCCCTTACGGCGTCACCCTGTCCGACCTGGCCGCGGAGATCGGGGTGCCGGGTCCGGGCGGAGCGCTGATGGGCGGCCTGTTCGGCGGTCTGGTCGGCGCCCCGGCGCTGGGCCTGGCCCTGGACCCCGACGCGCTCGCCGCCGCCGGCACCGCACTGGGCTGCGGTGCGGTCCGCTTCCTGCCCGCCGGCGCCTGCCCGGTCGCCGTCGCCGCCGATGCCGTGGCCCACCTGGCCGCCGAGAGCGCCCGCCAGTGCGGGGTCTGCGTCTCGGGCACGGCCGCGGTCGGCGGCGCGCTGGCGGCGCTGACGGCGGGCACCGCCCGGCCGGGCGTCCTCGACGACCTGGAGCGCTGGTCCGGGGGGCTGCGCGGGCGCGGCGCCTGCGGGCTGCTGGACGCCGCGGCCGGTCTCGCCGGCAGCCTGCTGCGCGCCTTCCCCGGGCCCGTCCGCTCCCACCTCGCGGCCCCGTGCCCGGCCTGCGCCGGACGGAGTGCCGCCCAGTGCGCGGAGCGGCTGACCGTCGCGGTCCCGGAGGTGACGGAGCCGGCCGGCCTCCCGGCGGACGACGGCCGGCCGCGGCCCCCGCCGTACGCCGCCCCGCACCCGCGCCCGGGACCGTCGTGCACCCCGCGGCACCCGAGCCCGCGTACGGCACCCGCTGAGCCCTCGGACCCGCTCTCCTCCGCCCTCCTCCACCCGCACCACCAAAGGGGAACACCGTGAAACTCCTGCTGGACTCCACCCGCTGCCAGGGCTACGGGCTGTGCCAGGAGCACGCGCCCGAGCTCGTCGAACTCGACGAATGGGGCTATGCGCAGGTCATCGACCTTGCCGTGCCCGCCGGGGCCGAGGACACCGCGCGCGCCTGCGCCGACAGCTGCCCGAACTCGGCCCTCAGAGTGGAGCGTTGAGCATGGCACGCGATCTGACCTCACTGTTCGACCCCGGTTCCGTCGCGGTGGTCGGCGCCAGTGACGACCCGGCGAAGTACGGCCACGCGGTGGCCTCCCAGGCGCTGCGCGCCCCCGGCCGGCGGCCCGTCCACCTGGTCAACCGGCGCGGGGGCACCGTCCTCGGGCAGCGGGCCGCGGAATCCCTGGCGGCGATCGGCGAGCCGGTCGAGCTGGTGGTGATCTCGGTGCCGGGTGCCGGGTTCGAGGCGGCCGTGGACGACGCACTGGCCTGCGGTGCGAAGGCGATCGTCGGGATCACCGCCGGGTTCGCGGAGGCGGGTCCGGCCGGGCTGGCCCGGCAGCGGGCGGTGGCGGACCGGGTCCGGGCCGCCGGGGCGGTCCTGGTCGGACCCAACTGCCTCGGCATCGCCGACAACACGACCGAGCTGTACCTCGCGTCGGACCGGTTCGCGCCCGGCGGTGTGGCCCTGCTCAGCCAGAGCGGCAACCTGGCCCTGGAACTCCAGCTGCGCGGCGCCCCGCACGGCCTCGGGTTCTCCCGGTTCGTGTCGCTGGGCAACCAGGCCGACGTCACCCTCGTCGACCTGGTGGCCGACTGCGCCCGGCACGAGGCCACCTCCGTGATCGCCGTGTACGCCGAGGACTTCGGCGACGGCCGGGCGTTCGCCGCGGCCGCCGCGGCGGCCGGCAAGCCGGTGGTGCTGCTCACCGCCGGCCGGGGCAGCGCCTCCGCGCGCAGCGCCCGTTCGCACACCGGGGCCCTCACCACCTCGGCCGACGTGGTCGCCGCCGCCTGCCGCGACGCCGGCGTCGAACTCGTCCGCACGCCAAGGGAGATGACCGTCGTGCTGGCCGGGCTCAGCGCCCCGGCCCGCGGCCGCGGATCCGCCGGCGGGTCCCGGATCGCGGTGTTCACCGACGGCGGCGGCCACGGCGCCGTCGCCGCGGACGCGGCCGAGGACGCCGGACTGTCGGTCCCCGAGCTCGGCGCCGACGTCCAGGGACGGCTGCGCGGGGTGCTGTGGGCCCAGTCGGCCGTCGGGAACCCGGTCGACCTCGCGGGCATGGGCGAACAGGACCCGCTGTCGTACGCCGGGACCGTCGGGGCGCTGCTCGCCGCCGACGAGGTCGACGGGGTGCTGATGACCGGCTACTTCGGCGGCTATGCGGCCTCCGAGGGCGGGCTGGGCGGCGGTCCGGCCGGCGGTTCGGTGCTGGCCGAGGGCGAGACCCGGGCCGCGCGGGAGATCGTCGGGCGGCTGGCGGCGTCGCCGAAGCCGCTGGTCGTCCAGTCGATGTACCCGCAGTCGCCGAGCTGCCGGGTGCTGGCCGGGGCCGGGGTGCCGGTGTTCGACGCCACCGAGGACGCCGCGCGGGCCCTGGCCGCGATGACCGCCCCGCGGCTGGCCGGTGCCTCCCGGATCGCTCCGCTGCCGGCGCCCGCGGTGCCGCTGGGCGACCCCGGGTACCACGGGGTGCGGGCGCTGCTCGCCTCCGCCGGAGTGCCGTTCCCGGCCGCCCGGGAGGTCACGGACGAGGCCGAACTCCTCCTTGCCGCCGACGACTTCGACGGCCCGTACGTACTGAAGGCACTGCACCTGCTGCACAAGTCGGATGCGGGCGGGGTGGCGCTGCGGCTGCCCGACCGGGCGGCGCTGCTCGCCGCGTACCGGGAGATGCACGCCCGGCTCGGCGCGTCCGCGTACTCGGTCGAGGCGATGGCCGACCTGTCGGACGGCATCGAGCTGATCGTCGGCGTGAACCGGGATCCGCGGTTCGGGCCGGTGGCCGTGGTCGGGCTGGGCGGGGTGCTGACGGAGACCCTGCGCGACGTGGCGTTCGCGCTGGCGCCCGTACCGGCCGGGCGGGCCGCGGAGCTGCTGCGGGGGCTGCGGGCCGGTGCCCTGCTGGACGGCGTACGCGGCCGGCCGGCCGTCGACGTGGCGGCCGCGGCCGCAGTGATCGAGCGGATCACCGAGGTGGCCGCCGCCCATCCGGAGATCGCCGAACTGGAGGTGAACCCGCTGCTGGTGCGGCCCGACGGCGCGCTGGCCCTGGACGCGCGGGCCGTCCTGGGCTGAGCCGGCCCACCGCCCGTCCCTCCCCCTTCCCTCTCCCCCGCACTGCCGGGTACCTGCGCTTCGGAGGAACCACCCATGGACTTCCGCTACACCCCCGAACAGACCGCCCTCAAGGAGCGTGCCGCCGTGTACGCCCGCCTGCTGATGACGTACGAGGACCAGTCGGAGGAGGCCGGCGGGCCGCTGCCCGCGGACACGGTCCGGGAGCTGACCCGGGCCGCCATCGACGCGGGCGTCTACGCGATCAACATGCCCGCCGAGTGGGGCGGCGCCGGCCTGTCGCTGCTGGACCAGGTGATCGTCGAGGAGGAGTTCGGCAAGGTCACCAACTGCCTCTGGGACATCCCCTGGCGGCCCGCGAACGTCCTCGCGTACGGCACCGCGGCACAGCGCGAGAAGTACCTGCTGCCGGTGATCCGGGGCGAGCGCTTCGACGCGTTCGCCGTGACCGAGCCGGGTGCCGGCTCCGACCCGGCGTCGGGCACGAGCACCGCGACCCGTACCGAGGGCGGCTGGCTGCTCAACGGCGAGAAGTGGTTCGTGACCTGCGGGGACATCGCCGACTTCCTGCTGGTGCAGGCCGATGCCGGGCCGGAGCGGGCGGCGACGCTGTTCTTCGTGGACAAGCAGGCGCCGGGGGTGGAGATGACGCGGGTGCCGCGGTTCATGCACTCCGCCGTGAACGGGCACCCCGAGTTCACGTTCACCGACGTGTTCGTCGCCGACGAGGACGTGCTGGGCGGGGTCGGCAACGGCTACGAGCTGACGAAGGAGTGGTTCACGGACGAGCGGCTGATGATCGCCGCGCGGACGGTGGGCGCCGCCGAGCGGGCGCTGGAACTTGCTTGTGAATGGGCCCTGGAAAGAAGGCAGTTCGGCTCCCGTATCGCCGACTTCCAGCTGATCCAGGGCATGCTGGCCGACTGCGCCACCGACATCGCGGTGAACCGCGCCTACACCCACCAGGTGGCCTGGGAGGCCGACCAGCCGGGTACCGACCGCAAGACCCTGCACGCCAAGGCCTCGACGGCCAAGCTGTCGGCGAGCGAGGCCGCCGGGCGGGTCGTGGACCGCTGCGTGCAGATCTTCGGCGGCCGAGGCTACGACCGCTCCTACCCGGTCGAGCGGATGTACCGCGAGCTGCGCGTCGACCGGATCTGGGAGGGCACCTCCGAGATCCAGCGGCTGATCATCGCCAACGAGCTCGTCAAGCGGGGCACCCGGGCCCTGGCCTTCCCGCGCTGACCCCGTACGCCCCGCATCCCCCCACCCCTGCACCGCACAGCACTGCATCCCACCGCACCGCACTGCACGCACTGCACGCACTGCACCGCAAGCCGAAAGGACCGAGAGACCTCCATGGACTTCCGTCTCACCGCGCGCCAGCTGGAGCTCCAGGGCGCCGCCCGCGAACTCACCGAGTTCATCATGAAGTACGAGCTCGACTGCGAGGAGAACAACGGCCTGCCGCCGCAGGCCCACCTGGAGATCCGCGACGCCGTGCTGGACAGCGGACTGCAGGCCGTCAACATGCCCGTCGAGTGGGGCGGCGCCGGCCTGACCATCCTGGAGCAGGTCACGGTGCAGGCCGAGCTGGGCCGGCTGACGGGCGCGCTCTGGGACATGGTGTGGCGGCCCGCGAACGCGCTGTCGCACTGCACGCCCGAGCAGCGCGAGCGGTTCCTGGTGCCGGTGATCCGGGGCCGGCGCCGGGACTGCTACGCGGTCAGCGAGCCGGAGGCCGGCTCCGACCCGCAGAGCCTGCGCACGACGGCGGCCCGGACCCCCGGCGGCTGGGTGCTGAACGGCGAGAAGTGGTTCGTGACCGTCGGCGACCACGCCGACTTCATGATCGTGCTGGCCGCCGCCGGCGAGGAGCGGGCACCCACCCTGTTCCTCGTGGACAAGGACACGCCGGGCATCGAGATGACCCGGGTGCCGCGCTGGATGCACACGTTCGTCTACGAGCACCCCGAGTTCACCTTCACCGACGTGCACGTGCCCGAGGACGCCGTGCTCGGGGGGGTCGGCAACGGTTACGACATCACCCGCTCCTGGTTCACCGAGGAGCGGCTGATGATCGCCGCCCGTACGATCGGGGCTGCCGAGCGGGCGCTGGAGCTGGCGCGCGACTGGGCCGTGGAGCGGCGCCAGTTCGGCTCGCCGATCGCCGACTTCCAGCTGATCCAGGGCATGCTGGCCGACTGCGCCGTGGACATCGCGGTGAACCGCGCCTACACCCACCAGGTAGCCTGGGAGGTCGACGCGGGTTCGGCGGACCGCAAGACGCTGCACGCGAAGGCGGCCATCGCCAAGCTGTCGGCGAGCGAGGCCGCCGGGCGGGTCGTCGACCGCTGCGTGCAGATCTTCGGCGGCCGCGGCTACGACCGCTCCTACCCGGTCGAGCGGCTCTACCGCGAGCTGCGCGTCGACCGGATCTGGGAGGGCACCTCCGAGATCCAGCGACTGATCGTCGCGGGTGAACTGGTCAAGCGGGGCACGGGCGTTCTGCAGATGCCGGCCGGCGACGGCGCGGCCGGCCGGTGACCGGGACCGGGGCCGTGACCAACGCCGAGACGGTGACCGCGACCTCGACCGCGACCGAGCGGATCGGGGTCGTCGGCTGCGGTCTGATGGGCTCCGGCATCGCCGAGGTGTGCGCCCGGGCCGGCCGGGACGTCGTGGTGGTGGAGGCGGACGGGGCGGCCGCGGACGCGGGCCGGGAGCGGATCACCCGCTCGCTGGCCCGCGCCGTGGCGGCCGGGAAGCTGACCGATGCCGAGGCGAAGGCCGCGGCCGACCGGATCACGGTGACCGGGGACCTGTCGCTCCTGGCGGACCGGGACCTGGTGGTCGAGGCCGTCGCCGAGGACGAGCGGGCCAAGCTGGAGGTCTTCGCCCGGCTCGACGAGGTGGTGGCCCGCCCGGACGCCGTGCTGGCGACCAACACCTCCGCCATCCCGGTCATCCGGCTCGCGGCCGCCACCCGGCGGCCGGCGCAGGTCGTCGGCCTGCACTTCTTCAACCCGGTGCCGGTGCTCCCGCTGGTGGAGCTGGTGCCGTCCCTGCTCACGTCCGAGGAAACCGCCCGCCGAGCCCGGGCGTTCGCCGCGGACGCGCTGGGGAAGGAGGTGGTGCGGGCGCAGGACCGGGCGGGGTTCGTCGTGAACGCGCTCCTGGTGCCGTACCTGCTGGCGGCGGTGCGGATGGCGGAGGCGGGCGCGGCGTCCGCGGAGGACATCGACCGGGGCATGACCCTGGGCTGCGCCCACCCGATGGGGCCGCTCGCGCTGGCCGACCTGATCGGCCTGGACACCGTACGGTCGATCGCGCAGTCGATGTACGCGGAGTACCGGGAGCCGCTGTACGCGCCGCCGCCGCTGCTGTCGCGGATGGTGGACGCGGGGCTGCTCGGCCGCAAGACGGGCCGCGGCTTCCACGTCTACGGGGGCTCCTGAGCCGCCATGCGCCAGGATGGTGGTGCGGCGGGCCGGACCGCCGCACCACCCGCCGTCCTTCCACCCACCCACCGCCCCGTCGACGGGCCACTGACCGGGGAGCAGCCGACGTGACCAAGGCCGAGCGCGCACTGGAGACGCGTGAGCGAATCCTGACGGCCGCGTGTGAAGTGATCGCCGACATCGGCTTCGAGAACATCAGCATGCGCAAGGTCGCCGAGCACGCGGGCGTCTCGAAGGCCTTGCTGCACTACCACTTCGACACCCGCGAGAAGCTGTTCGCCGAGGCGATGACGCATTCGTTCGCGCAGACCGGGCTGGACACCGAGGGTGACGGCTCGGTGCCCGCCGCGGTGGTGCTGGCCCGGATCCTGTGCAGCATGCTGCCGTCGGACCGGGAACTGCGGCAGGACTGGAAGCTGTGGCAGGAGCTGTGGGTGCGCGCGCAGCGCGACACCGCGGCCCGGGACCTGGCCGTGGACCTGTACGAGCAGCTGCACGCGTGGGTCACCGGCGCGGTCGAACGGGGCATCGCCGCGGGCGAGTTCCGGCCGTGCGACGTGGCGGCCCTGGGCACGCTGGTGCTGGCGCTGTGCGACGGGCTCGGCATCCGGGTGATGCTGGCCGATCCGCGGGTCGACCTCGCCGGCGCCCGGTCGGCGATCTGGGCGACGATCGCGCCGGTGCTCGGCATCCCGCCCGGGTTCCCGGCGCTCTAGGAGGTGTCGCGAAACTCCTGTGCGGTGGTCAACCCCGTGGAATGTCGAAGGACTTGAGGACGGCGCTGCCGGGGGTGAGGGCGGACCAGGGTTCCGGGCAGCCGAGGACGGCGACGGCGGAGGTCGGGAACTTCGCCCCGATGCGGTCGAGGGCGTCGCCGGGGCCGCCGCCCGCGAGCAGCAGGACGAGTTCCTGCAGGCCGGGGTTGTGCCCGACGAGCAGGAGGCCGCCGACGTCCGCGGGGGTCTCCCGTACGAGGTCGAGGATCTCCTCCGCTTCGGCCGCGTACAGCCGGGGCTCGTGGCGCACCGGCGGCTCGGCGGGGAGCCGGGCGGCGGCCAGCTCCCAGGTCTGGCGGGTCCGCCGGGCCGGTGAGCACAGCACGAGGTCCGGCCGGGGGTGCTCCCGGGCCAGCAGGGCGCCGGCCGCGGGCGCGTCCCGCAGGCCGCGCGGTCCGAGGGGCCGGTCGGAGTCGGGCACTCCCGGCGGCCAGGCGCTCTTCGCGTGCCGCAGGATCACGAGATCGGGCATGCGGGCGAGCCTAACCCTTCCCCTCCGGATCTCACCCGACCCCGCGACGCCTCGTGGTGGCGCACCCTGGGGGTGGGGACACGCGTACGGCGGGTCGGGCAGGCTGGGCGGGTCCGTGCCGTGCGCCCCCAGGAGGTTCCGATGGTCCCGTCCGCCGGCTGCGGTGTCCCGGAGGGGAGCGGGCGGCCCGCCGTGCTGGTCGTGGTGGGGGCGGGGCCGCGGACCACCGGGCTGCTGGAGCGGATCGCGGCGAACGCGCCCGGACTCTGGCCCGACGGGCGGGCGTTGGAGATCCATCTGGTGGATCCGCATCCGGCGGGGCCGGGCCGCATCTGGCGGCTGGACCAGTCGCCGCTGCTGCGGATGAACTCGGTGGCGGAGAACGTCACGATGTTCACGGACGGGTCCGCCACCCTGGCCGGTCCGGTGCGTCCGGGGCCCACGCTGGCTCAGTGGGCCGCCCAGTTCGCCGGCCGGAGCCCCCGCCACGAACCGTATGCGGAGCCAACTGATCCGGATGTCCTCGCGGAGCTGCGGGCGCTGTCCGGCACCGACTTCGCCAGCCGGCGTGCCCTCGGCGCCTACCTCGACTGGGTGCTGCGCCGGGCGCTGGCCGAGCTGCCGTCCGCGGTCACCGTCCGGACGCACCGCGCCACGGCGACCGCGGTCACGGGCCCGCCCGACGGGCCCCAGCGGGTCCACCTGGCCGGCCGGGCCGTGCCGCTCACCGCCGACCTGGTGGTCCTCTCGCAGGGGCACCTGGGTGCCGCACCGGACGAGGAGCACCGGCGCCACGGGGCGTTCGCCCGCCGGCACGGCCGGTTCCACCAGCCGCCGGAGTTCACCTCGGACGCCGACTTCGCCGGCCTGCGGCCCGGCGAGCCGGTCCTGGTGCGGGGCTTCGGGCTGGCCTTCACCGATCTGCTGGCACTGCTCACGGAGGGTCGCGGCGGAGTGTTCCGGCCCACCGCCGGCGGCCTGGCGTACGTCCCGTCCGGTCGGGAGCCGGTGCTGTACGTGGGATCGCGGCGCGGGGTGCCGTACCACGCCAAGATCCGGTACCGGCTGCGCGGTCCCCGGCCGCCGCTGCCGCACCACTTCGGGCCGGCTGCGGTGGCGGCGCTGCTCGGCCGGGGGCGGCCGCCGGACCTGCGGCGGGACGTGTGGCCGTCGATGGCCAAGGAGATCGGGTTCGGCCACTACCACGAGCTGTTCCACGGCCACCCGGGCCGTACGGCCGTGCCGTGGGCGGAGTTCCTGGTGGCCTACGACCGGCTCGACTGGTACTCCCCCGGCATGGCGGGTCTGGTCGCGGCGGCCGTGCCGGATCCGGCGGACCGCTTCGATCCGGACGCCCTGGACCGGCCGCTGGAGGGTGTGGTGTGCGGGTCGCCGGAGGGGCTCCAGGAGCACCTGCGCGGGCACATCGGCCGGGGGCTCGCCCGCCGGGAGGACCCGCGGTTCAGCGCCGACCTGGGGGCTTCCCTTGCCCTGCATGCGGTGTACGACCGGCTGCCGGAGCTGATCGCGGCCGGCGGACCGGCCGCCGCCCGGGCGCTGGCGGCGGGCGTCGACGGCTGGTGGCAGGGGTTCTTCAGCTTCCTCGGCTCCGGGCCGCCCGCCTTCCGGCTGCGGCAGCTGCTGGCGCTGTCCGAGGCGGGCATCGTGCGGTTCGTCGGCGCGGGGATGCGGATCGGCACCGACGAGGCGGCGGGGACCTTCACGGCGACGGGCACGTCCGTGCCCGGCCACACGGTGCACGCCACCGCCCTGGTCGAGGCCTACCAGCCGGGCTTCTCCGTGGCGCGGGCCCGGGATCCGCTGGTGGCGGGGCTGTGGCGGGCCGGTGCGGTCGCCGCGGAGACCGCACCGGAGGGCCGTGGCGCGGGCCGGGCCGGCGCGGCGGACTCCGGCCTGCTGCGGGTCTCGCCCCGCAGGCACCTGGTCGACCCGTCGCTGGGCGGGCCTCACCCGCGGCGGATCGCGCTCGGCGCGCCCACCCAGATCAGGGGCGTCATCGCCCTCGCCCGGCCGGGCACCGACGCGCCCGTGCTCCGCGAGAACGACACCGTGGCCCGGACGGTGCTCCGCACGCTCGCGGGGCCGGGCCGGACATGACGGTGCGTCAGCCGGCTTTGGTGTGCGCCGCGGTGAACTCGGCGGCCGCGGCGAGCTCGGTGCGCCGGTCCGCGAGGAAGGTCCACAGGTCCGGTGCGGCCACCGCGTGGCAGCGGTCGCCCACGTCCAGCGATCCGTCCGGCTCGGGCACGACCGAGACCAGGTGGTACACGCACCCCGTCGTGGTGCTCACCGCGTAGTACGCGCCGCCGCCGTCGCTGCCGAGGCCCGTCACCACGTCCTCGACGGCACCGGTCAGCCGGGTGGCCTCGTCGCGCGGCACGAGGTCGGTGTCGTCGAGCCACAACCCGTTGTGCAGGTCGGGGAGTTCGACGACGGCGAGTCGGGACCAGAAGGCCACGGCCGACGGGTGCGCCCCGGCCGCCCGCAGCCGGGCCGTCAGCCCGGCGGCCTCCTGCGGTCCGGCGCGGCACACCCGGTGCCCGTCCGGCGCGAAGCCGTGGACGGCCTCGAAGGCGCGCTCGACGTCCCGGGCGAGCCGCGCCACGTCCTCGGCCCAGCGCTCCAGGTCGAAGCCGGTGGCCCGGGGAGCGGCTGTGGCCACCGGGCCGGCCGGGACGCCCTCGACCGGCACGGCTTAGAGCCGGCCCCGGTCGGTGCGGGCGGCCACGTCGGCGGCACAGCTGTCGTGGTGGGCGGCCAGCGTGATGTTGTCGACGCGGTCGCTCTCGGTGAGCTTGGCCATGAGGGTCCAGGTGCCGTCGGTGAGCCGGGTTTCGGTGACGGCGCCCTGCTGCTTCCGCTCGGCCACGGTCCAGCCGCGCTTCTCCAGGGCCCGCAGCACGGCGGCGAAGGGCTCGGCGCCCTTGCCGGTGCCGACGGGGGCGTCGGGGCTGCCGGCCCAGAGGGTCGTGCAGGTGGCGAGCCGGCGGTCGGCTGCCGAGGCGGCCGGGTCCGCGTCGGGCGACAGGCCCTTGAGCCCGGCCTCCGCGACCGCGGCGTCGACCTCGGCGTCGACGGCCGTCCGGCCGAGGGCGTCCGCCGACTGCCCGGCGGCGGCCGGGGACGTGGACGTGGCCTCGCCGCAGCCCACCAGAGAGAGCATCGCGACCGTGCCGAGCGCCGCCGCACGCAGCGCCGACTTGTTCCGAATCAAAGGTATTCCCGCCCCGATTTAACTGATTAGCAATGGAGGGCTCCCATTATCCATGAATCTGAAGCCCCACCCCGCCTCCGAGGTGGGCGCCCATGGACCCTAGGGTCGTACCGAAGTCGATCATCAGCGAGCGGTCGGGGGTCCGTGATGGCCGAGGCGGAGTCCGTTGCCGTCTGGGAGGCGGTGCGGCGGCGGCCCGTGCGGTTCCTCTGGTCCGCGTGGCCGCTGCGGGTCTGGGCGTACCTGCTCAGCGGAGCCGTGTCCGGGTTCGCGGCCCTGGCCGTGCTGTCCGTGCTCATCGTGACCGGATTCGCCCTGTCCCTGCTGGGGATCGGGCTGCTGCTGCTGACCGCGGCCGTGGTGTCCGCGGTCCCGCTGGCGGCCGCCGAGCGGCGCCGGCTGCGGCTCGTCGAGCCGGCGGTGCCCGCCGGACCGCACGTCCGGCCGCCGCGCCCCGGAGCCCCGGCCTGGCTGGCGACGCGGCTGCGGGAGCGGGCGACCTGGCGGGAGTTCGGCTACGTCCTGCTCTTCGCGACGGTGTTCACGGCCGCCGGGTACGCGTTCACCGCGCTGCTGGGGCTGTCCGTGATGCTGACCGTCTCCCCGGTGATCGTGTGGGCCATCGCCCCCGACACCGTGATGCTCGTGCCCGGGCAGCCGGTCTCCGGACCCGTCGGGGCGCTGCCCGGCACGGCGGCCGGGCTGGCCGGGCTGGTGGTCAGCGCGTACGCCGGGAGCCTGCTGGCCGGGGTGCAGGTGCGGGTGGCCCGGGCGCTGCTGGCGGCGCGCGAGGAGCCCTCCGACGACAGCCGGGTGATCGAACTCACCCGGTCCCGGGCCCGGTTGGCGGACGCCTTCGAGGCGGAGCGGCGGCGCATCGAGCGCGATCTGCACGACGGCGCCCAACAGCATCTCGTGGCGCTGATGATGACGCTGGGGCTGGCCGAACTCCAGCTGCGCGGGCAGGAGTCGCCCGCCTCGGCGCTGATTGTCCGGGCCCGGGCCGAGGCCCGGCAGGCCCTGGAGGAGCTGCGCGGGCTGATCCGCGGGATCCACCCCCAGGTGCTGACCGACCACGGGCTGGCGGCGGCCGTCGACGAACTGGCCCTGCGCAGCGCGGTTCCCGTCACCGCGGACATCCGGCTGCCGTCCCGGCCCGCCCCGTCGGTGGAGACGGTGGCGTACTTCACCGTCACCGAGGCCCTGGCGAACGCGGCGAAGCACAGCGGGGCAGGCCGGGTCGAGGTCGTGGGCCGGCTGACCGGCGGGGTGCTGGTGCTGACGGTCACGGACGACGGCCGGGGCGGCGCGGATCCGGCGGCCGGCACGGGTCTGCAAGGATTGGCCGACCGTCTGGCCATCGTGAAAGGCAGGCTGACCGTGACCAGTCCCGTGGGCGGGCCCACCGTGCTGCGCGTGGAGGTGCCGTGCTCCGGATAGTGCTGGCCGAGGACGCCGTACTGCTCCGGGCCGGGCTGGTCGAACTGCTGTCGGCCGTGGGACACGAGGTGGCCGCAGCCGTCGGCGACGCCGACGCGCTGGCCCGGGCGGTGGACGCCGACCGGCCCGACGTGGTCATCACCGACGTGCGGATGCCGCCCGGCTTCACCGACGAGGGGCTGCGCGCCGCGATGGAGCTGCGGGAGCGGCACCCGGGCCTGCCGGTGCTCGTCCTGTCGCAGTACGTGGCCACGGCGTACGCGACGCAGCTGTTCGGCGGGGCGGCGCCGGCCGGCGGCGGGCTGGGCTACCTGCTGAAGGACCGGGTGGGCGAGGTCGCGGAGTTCATGGACGCACTGGAGCGGGTCGCAGCCGGGCAGACCGTCATCGATCCGGAGGTGGTGCGGGTGCTGCTGCGGCAGCAGGGCGCCGACCGGCCGCTGGGGCGGCTGACACCGCGCGAGCGCGAGGTGCTGGCGCTGATGGCCGAGGGGCTGACCAACCAGGCCATCGCCCGGCGGCTGACCGTGACCGAGGCGGCCGTCGTCAAGCACGCCGGCGGCATCTTCATGAAGCTGGACCTGGATCCGGCCGAGGGCAACCGCCGGGTGCTGGCCGTGCTCGCGCACCTGCGCGGAGTGCACCCGTCGGTCTGACGGCCGGCCACATACGGGCCGCCGCCTGCCGGGTGGACCCGGCTCCGCCCCAGGTGCCCGTACCGGCGGCGGCGACGATGCGGCTGCCGGCGCCGGCCCGCCGGCCGCCGTCGGCGAGCCGGGCCCAGACCACCAGGACCACGGGCAGTACGAGGTAGCCGAACCGTCCGGCCGGGGCCAGCAGGAAGGCCGTGCACAGTCCCAGGGCGAGCCGGTCGGCGGCGGAGACCAGGTCGTACGGCGGCCGGACCACCAGGGACAGCGCCACGGCCGCGCCCCCGGCGAGCAGCAGGGCCACCGCCGCGTACCAGCCCCAGGGGCCGAGGTCGGCGAGGAGGCCGCCGGGCAGCGGGCTGTCGGCGGGGGTCTCCAGGTCGCCGCGGCCGGTGGGGAACGCGAGGACCTGCTCGTACGCGGCCCGCGGGGCGCGCAGCACACCGGGCAGGACGAGGGCGGCGGTGCCCGCAAGGGCGGTGGCGGCGCAGCGGAGGGCGGCGCGGCGGCCGGCGAGCCGGACCAGCAGGACGACGGCGACGACCACGGCGGGTACGGCGGTCCACTTGAGCGAGCAGGCGGCGGCGAGGGCGAGTCCGGCGGTCGCCGGGCGGCCTCGGGCGGCACCGGCGAGGGCGAGGCAGAGCAGTCCGGCGAGCGGCAGGTCGATACCGCTGACGGCGACCGGGAGGGCCACGACGGGGGACGCGACCAGCGCTCCGGTGCCGAGGGCGGAGGACCGGGCCGGCAGGGCCGCCCCCGATGCGGGGCGGAGCAGCCGGCGGCCCGCCCACAGGCAGCACAGGAGCGCGAGGGCGCACCACAGCCGGGCGTCGCCCAGCACCCGGCCGGCCGGTCCGCCGTCCCCGAACACGACCCGGGGCAGCCCGAACAGCGCCATGCCCGGGAGGTAGGGGGTGACCTCGCCGACGGTCTGCGGGTCGGCCAGGTAGGGGGTGCCCTGCTCGACGAGGAGCCGGCCGGCGCGTTCGACGACGCCGACCTCGCTCTGGGCGCCGCCGGTCAGCAGGAGGTACCCGAGGGGCAGTACGACGGCCCCCGCGAGGGCGGTCACGACGGCGGCGGGCCGGGCCCACCGAGCCGGGAGCAGGAGGCGGGCGGCTGCGGCGGCCACGTAGCCGAGGGTGGCGGCGAGGGCCCAGTGGCGGTGCGTGGGCAGGGTGGAGAACAGCAGCAGGCTGCCGGCGCACAGCGCGGCGATCAGCCAACTGCCGCACTGGAAGAGCCTGTTGTCTGCCGGTGCGTGAGCCCGGCGGATCCGTTCGGTCAGCATGCCCCCATTCCAGCCGGGTGGTGACGTGCCGTCAGTGGGCCGGGATCGAGACCTGGGGGTCGGGTTTCCCCTACCCTGCGGTCCGTCCGGGCGCTGCCGGACGGACCGCAGGGCGGGCAGGCTGAAGGGTGTCTCAGCCGAGGAGTGCGTAGACGGTGGAGGCGCGGGCCGCGGGCTCCTCGGCGCCCTCGGCGGTCAGGGTGACGTCCGCGAACGCCATCCGCTTGCCCAGCTTGGTGATCCGCACGTCGATCAGCAGGTCGGCGCCGACGACGGGGCGCTGGAAGCTGGTGGACTGCTGGACGGTGGTCATCGGGCCGTAGCCGCCGCGGGCCGCGGACACCGCGATCACGGTGGCGGTGTCGGCGGCGGCCATCATGGCCTGGCCGGAGAGGCCGCCGCCGTCCCGGGCCAGGCGGTCGGACCAGGGCAGGCGGAGGACGGCGTGGCGGTCGCCCGTCTCGGCGACGGTGAGGCCGAGGTCGAGCACCCAGGGTGCGAAGTTGTCCGCGAGGATCTTCTCGGCGGCGGCGGTGGTGAGGCCGGCCGGCTGCGGCGGGGTCTGCGGAGATGTCTGTGTCACAGGGCGATTGTGGCGGCCGCGGTGGGCCGCCACAATCGCCGCGGCGGATCAGGCCGTTACAGCTGCGCGGCCAGCTCGGTGCCCTGGCGCACCGCGCGCTTGGCGTCGAGTTCCGCGGCCACGTCGGCCCCGCCGATGAGGTGGGCGCTGACGCCGGCGGCGGTCAGCTCCTCGTACAGGTCGCGGCGCGGCTCCTGGCCGGTGCACAGCACCACGGTGTCGGCGGGGACGAGGTGCTGCTCGCCGCCGACGGTGATGTGCAGGCCCTCGTCGTCGATGCGGTCGTACGTGGCACCCGCGACGGTGGTCACCCCGCGGTGCTTGATCTCGGCGCGGTGGATCCAGCCGGTGGTGGTGCCGAGCCCGGCGCCGACCTTGGTGGTCTTGCGCTGGAGGAGGTGCACGGTGCGCGGGGTCGTGGGCCGCTCGGGGGTGCCGAGTCCGCCGCGGTTCTCGTACGCCGTGTCCACACCCCAGTGGCGGAAGTAGACGTCGGGGTCCTGGGAGGCGCCCTCGCCGCTGTCGGTGAGGTATTCGGCGACGTCGAAGCCGATGCCGCCGGCGCCGACCACGGCCACTCGCTCGCCGACGGGGGCGCCGTCGCGCAGCACGTCGAGGTAGGTGACGGTCTTCGGGTGGCCGACGCCCTCGATCTCCGGGACGCGGGGGGTGACGCCGGTGGCGACGACCACCTCGTCGTAGCCACGAAGGGCGGCGAGGTCGGCGGGGGTGTTCAGGCGGATGTCGACGCCGTGCTCGGCCAGTTGGGTGCCGAAGTAGCGGATCGTCTCGTTGAACTCCTCCTTGCCGGGGATGCGGCGGGCGATGTCGAGCTGCCCGCCGATCCGGTCGGAGGCCTCGAACAGGGTGACCTCGTGGCCGCGTTCGGCTGCGGAGACGGCGCAGGCCAGCCCGGCGGGGCCGGCGCCGACGACGGCGACGCGCTTCTTCAACCGGGTCGGGGCGAGGACGAGTTCGGTCTCGTGGCAGGCCCGCGGGTTGACGAGGCAGGAGGTGATCTTGCCGCTGAAGGTGTGGTCGAGGCAGGCCTGGTTGCAGCCGATGCAGGTGTTGATGGCCTCGGGACGGCCCGCGGCGGCCTTGGCGACGAAGTCGGCGTCGGCGAGGAACGGGCGGGCCAGGGAGACCAGGTCGGCGCGGCCCTCGGCGAGCAACTGCTCGGCGATCTCCGGGGTGTTGATGCGGTTGCTGGTGACCAGCGGCACGGAGACCGCGCCCATCAGCCTCTGCGTGACCCAGGTGTACGCGCCGCGCGGCACGGAGGTCGCGATGGTCGGGATGCGGGCCTCGTGCCAGCCGATGCCGGTGTTGATGATGGTGGCGCCGGCCGCCTCGACTTCCTTGGCGAGGGCGACGACCTCGTCGAAGGAGGAGCCGCCGGGCACCAGGTCCAGCATGGACAGACGGTAGATGATGATGAAGTCGGGGCCGACCGCGGCACGGGTGCGGCGGACGATCTCCAGCGGGAAGCGCACGCGGTTCTCGTAGGAGCCGCCCCAGCGGTCCTCGCGCCGGTTGGTGGCGGCGGCGATGAACTCGTTGATCAGGTAGCCCTCGGAGCCCATGATCTCGACGCCGTCGTAGCCGGCGGACCGGGCCAGGCGGGCGGCCCGTACGAAGTCCTCGACGGTCTCCTCGACCTCGGCGTCCGTCAGCTCGTGCGGTACGAACGGGCTGATGGGGGCCTGCAGCGCGGAGGGTGCGACCAGGTCCTTGTGGTAGGCGTACCGGCCGAAGTGGAGGATCTGCATGGCGATCTTGCCGCCCTCGGCGTGCACCGCCTCGGTGATCACCCGGTGCTCCTCGGCCTCCGCCTCGGTGGTGAGGCGGGAGCCGCCTTCCATCGGGCGCCCGCGGTCGTTGGGCGCGATGCCGCCGGTGACGATCAGGCCGGCGCCGCCGCGGGCGCGCTCCGCGTAGAAGGCGGCGAGCCGCTCGAAACCTCGGGGGGCCTCCTCCAGACCGGTGTGCATCGAGCCCATGATCACCCGGTTCGGCAGGGTGGTGAAGCCGAGGTCGAGCGGGCTCAGCAGGTGCGGGTACTGGCTCATCGGGGGGCGCCTCCTCGCGCGGTGTCGTCACTCCTGTTCTAGCGAGCGGACCCCCATTTTGCAACTAAGTGCAAAAGCGCGCACCCCTTCTGTGTCCAGCCTCACGCCGCGGGCCCGCGCCTACTTCGCGACGTACTCCGCCTTCTCCGCGAGCCTTCCGTCCTTGAAGCAGAAGCGGAACACCCGCTCGGCCGCGGAGTCCGCCTCGTCCAGGTACCAGGCGCAGCTGGTGCCCGCGGGCCTGGCCGGGCCGCCTTCCTTGAGGACGTCCTCGATGAAGCCGGCGCCGTCCGGCAGCCTGCCGCGCACCGCGCTCTCCGCGTCGCCGGTCTTCACGGACTCGTAGACCGCCCGGTCGATCATGGTGTCGTCGGCGGCGTCCACGACCATGAACAGCCCGATTCCGACGGCCACCAGGACGAGGACCCCCAGGATCCCCGCCACCAGGCAGCCGATCAGACATCCCTTGCGCCGTTCCTCCGCCACGCCCGTTCCCCTCTCGCGTTCTTCAGGTGGTCCACGTCCTTGCGGACACTGACGACTCTGGCAGGCGGGCCGGGCCGGGCGTGTTCTCGAAAGTCGCCGGCGGGCGCGACGTTCGTCGTTCGTCGCGCCCACCGGCCGGGAGCGGGCTCCGGGCCGGGGTCAGAGGAGGTCGGACGGGTCCGTGTTGGCCCCGCAGAGCACGACCGCGGTGCACCGGCCGAGCGGGCCGGTGGCGGCCAGGGCCGCGTAGGCGGTGGCCGCGGCGTGCTCGACGGCGATCCGGTGCTCGTCCCACAGCAGGCGGCGGGCCCGGACGATCTCCGCGTCCGGCACCAGGACCGCGGTGACGTCGGGGTGCTCCGCGGCGGCGAGAGCAGCGGCCGAGACGCGCCGGGCCCCGAGGGCGTCGGCGGCCACCGAGTCCACGGCCACGTCCACCGGACGGCCCGCTTCCAGCGCGGCGTGCAGGGCGCGGCAGTTCTCGGGTTCCACGGCCGTGACCCGGATGCCGTGCTCGCGGGCAGCGGCGGCGACGCCCGCGAAGAGACCCCCGCCGCCGACGGAGACGACCAGGGAGTCCAGCTCCGGCAGCCGGCCGCGGATCTCCCCGACGAGGGTGCCGGCGCCGGCGGCGATGAGCGGGTGGTCGTAGGCGTGGCTGAGCAGCGCTCCGGAGTCCGCCGCGTAGGCCTGGGAGGCGGCGAGGGCTTCGGCGTACTCGGCGCCCCGGAGCCGGACGTCGGCGCCGTAGCCGCGCAGCCGGGCCACCTTGACGGGCGGGGCGGTCTCGGGGAGGAAGACGGTGGCGGGCACCCCCTCCTCGCGGGCGGCCCAGGCGCAGGCGAGGCCGGCGTTGCCACCGGAGGCGATCGCGACGCCGGCGGCGGGCAGGGTGCCGGCGGCCCGGTGGGCGGCGAGGAAGTTGCGGGCGCCACGGGCCTTGAAGCTGCCGGTGTGCTGGAGGTGTTCCAGCGCGAACCAGACGCCCGGGGCGGCGGCGGCGAGCGCGACCGGGCGGACCCGGCCCTCGATCCGGGCCGCGGCGGCGCGGACGTCGGCGGCGGTCGGGGGCGCGGCGGCGTCCGCGGTCGGCGCGACGTCCGGGGTCGTGTCCTGCTTCACGGCGTTCCTCCTGGTCAGGGTCGGGTGTCGGGGGTACGGGGGCGAGCCGCGGCGATCAGGGCGCGCAGGGCGTCCCGGTGGACCGCGTGGTCGGTGAGCGGCGGCAGCAGTTCCGGCAGGTGGGCGGCGAGGACGGGGAACTCGGCGGGGTCGAGCGCGGCGAGCGCGCGCCGCGAGGCCGCGGTGGCTCCCGCCGGGTCTCGGTGGTCGACGAACGCGGCGCAGCCGAGGGTGAGCAGGTACATCTGCCGGTAGACGGCCATCGCCCGGCCGGGGCTCATGCCGGCGGCGGTGTTCGCGGCGACCGCGGGCTCGACCAGCCGGGCCAGCAGGTTGCGGCCCAGCCAGGGGCGGCTGCCGCGCAGGGCCAGCAGCCCGGGGTGGGCGGCGAGGAGCCGGTAGAGGGCGGTGAAGCGCTCTTCGGTGCCGGTGGCCCAGTCGGTGCCGGGCGGTACGTCGGGGAGCCGGGCGGCGAGCAGGTCGGTGCACAGGTCGAGCAGCCCGGCGAGGTCGGTGCAGCGTCGCTGGACGGTGGCGTGCGAGACGCCGAGGCGGTCGGCGAGGGTCCGGAAGCTGAGCGCCGCGGGCCCTTCCTCGTCGATGAGGCGCAGGGCGGCGGCGGCGATGGCCTCGGGGGTGGCTCGGTCCAGGGCGGGTGAGGTCCTCGGCATGAGATACAGCGTATCGTACGACGTATCAGAACGCTCGTTCTTTTCTTGCGCGGGATGCCCGGGAACAGCGGAAGGATCATCCCGTTTGCCGAGGATTCCCCTGCCATCCACCCGATTGCAGCCATATGGAGGTGCATCGGGGTTTTTCTGTGGGCATACGTTGAGCACTGACGCTGCGTCACCATCCCTTCCGTCCAGGGGTGCTGACGCCCACGAAGCACCGAAGCACCGAAGCACCGGCGCATCGCAGTACTGACGCCACGCCAGACCGTCAGCACGTCCCCCGAGTCGAGGAGCCTCCGTGCCGCCACGCCTGCGTGTCCTCAGCAGCTCCCTCACGGCTGCCGCCCTGCTCGCCCTGTCCTCCCCCGATCCCCTCGCCGTGGCCGGACCCCGCACCGCCGCGGCCCCCTCCCCCGCCCTCCCCGGCCCGGCACCAGCTCTGCCCGCCGTCCACGCGGCCGCGGCCGCCGCCCCACTGGCCCCGACCCCGCCGATGGGCTGGAACAACTGGGCGCACTACATGTGCAACATCAACGAGGCGACGGTGGTGGCCAACGCCGACGCGCTGGTCCGCACCGGGCTGGCCGCCAAGGGCTACGACACCGTGACCGTCGACGACTGCTGGCTGAAGCGGTCCCGGGACGCGAGCGGCAACCTCGTCGCCGACCCGGCCCGGTTCCCGCGCGGCATGGCCTGGCTGGGCCGGTACCTGCACGGCAAGGGCCTCAAGTTCGGGATGTACCAGGACGCCGGCGCGCTGACCTGCGAGAAGTTCCCGGGCAGCGGGACGCCGCAGGGCGGCGGGGCCGACCACTTCGCGCAGGACGCCCGGCTGTTCGCGTCCTGGGGCGTGGACTACCTGAAGATGGACGGCTGCAACATGTGGATCGCCCCCGGCCAGACGAAGGAGGAGGCGTACCGGAAGGCCTACACGGCGGCGGCCCGCGCCCTGCAGGCCAGCGGCCGGCCCATCGTGCTCTCGGCGTCCGCGCCCGCCTACTTCCAGCAGGGCGAGTGGGGCGGCCCGGCCTGGTACTCGGTGCTCGGCTGGGTGGGCGACACGGCGCAGCTGTGGCGCGAGGGCAAGGACGTCCAGGTGTACAACCCGGCGGCCCCCGGCACCTCGCGCTGGGCGTCGGTGCTCGGGAACTACGGCTACAACCGCTGGCTCGGCCGCTACGCCGGCCCCGGCAACTGGAACGACCCCGACTTCCTGATCGCCGGCGCCCCCGGGCTGACGGCCGAGGAGAGCCGGACCCAGGTCGCCCTGTGGGCCATGATGGCGGCGCCGTTCATCCTCTCCTCCGACGTGGGCGCGCTGTCCGCGGCGGGCCTGGCCGCGTTGGGCAACGAGGAGTTGATCCGCGTCGACCAGGACCCGCTGGGCCGGCAGGCCGCGGTGGTCTCCACCGACGGCAGCACCGACGTACTGGCCCGCCCGCTGGCCGGCGGCGACCGGGCGGTGGCCGTCCTGAACCGGACCTCGACGGCCCGGCGGGCCGTGGTGCCCCTCGCCGGCATCGGGCTGCCGTCCTGCCGGGTGACCGCCCGCAACCTGTGGACCGGCGCCTCCGCCGACACCTCCGGCCCGCTGACCGCCACCGTCCCGGCGCACGGCACGGCCGTGTGGCGGCTCACCCCGCGGGACTGCGCCCCGGCCGTCCCGGCCGGGCAGCTCACCGGGAACGGCATGCGCTGCGCGGACGGCGACGGTGCCGCGCGGGGCGGCGCGGTGCTGCTGGAGACGTGCACGGCCGACGCCGACCAGCGCTGGACCACACCGGCCGACGGCACCCTGCGGCAGGGCGGGCGCTGTCTGACGGCCGCCGGTTCGGGCAGCTCGGCGACCGTGTCACTGGCCGCCTGCGACCCGGCGGGCCGATCGGGGCAGGTGTGGCGGTACCGGGCCGACCGGACCGTCGCCACGGCCGGTTCCGGGCTCTGCCTCGACGCGCCGAGCGCCACCACCGAGCGGCTGCGGGCCCGGCCGTGCGGCCGTAATCTCGCCAACCAGGCCTGGGCACTTCCTGCCTGACGGTCTTCACCCATACGGATCAGCGCAGCACGGAGGCCCTGTGACCCTTGCGGACATCTCCGACACCCCGGCCCGGCGCGCGGTGCGCCGGCGCCGGGGCGCCGTCTGCGGACTGGTGGCCGGGTTCGCCGCGCTGGGCGTGGCGGAGCTGGCCTCGGCGGTCGTCAGGCCGCAGTCGGGGCCGGTGACGGCCGTCGGCGGGGCGGTGATCGACGCGACGCCCACCGTGGTGAAGGAGTGGGCGATCCGTGCGTTCGGCACCTCCGACAAGCTCGTCCTCCAGCTCGGCATCCTGACCCTGCTGGCCGTGTTCGCCGCGGCCGCCGGGCTGCTGGCGGTGCGCCGGCCGCCGGCGGGCGCCCTGGTGGCCGCCGCGTTCGGCCTGTTCGGCGCGGTGGCGGCGGTCGGCAGACCGGAGGGGCGGCCGGCCGACGCCGTGCCCTCGGCGGTGGCGGGGCTGACCGCGGCCGCGGTGCTGTACCTGCTCGCCGTCCGCGTACGGGCGGGCTACACGGGCACCGGGTCCGCGCCGGACCGGCGCCGGTTCGTCCAGCTGGCCGCCGGAACGGTGGTTCTGTCGGGGCTCGCAGGCCTGGTGGGGCGCCAGGTGAACGCCTCGGGTGCGGCGGAGGCGGAGGCCGCGCGGGCGGCGCTGAAGCTGCCGCCGCCCGCCTCCCCTGCTCGGCCGGTACCGGCCGGGGTGCAGCTGGAGGTGCCCGGACTGGGCCCGTTCTTCACTCCGAACCGGGACTTCTACCGCGTGGACACGGCCCTGGTGGTGCCGAAGTCGACCGTCGACGGCTGGTCGCTGCGGATCCACGGCGAGGGCGTGACCCGGCCACTGACCCTCCGCTACGAGGACCTGCTGCGCCGGGAGCTGGTGGAGCGGGACATCACCCTGGCATGCGTGTCCAACGAGGTCGGCGGCACGCTGGTCGGCAATGCCCGGTGGCTCGGCGTACGGCTGGCGGACCTGCTGCGCGAGGCGGGCGTGCGGCCGCCGTCGCAGGGCGGTCCCGCGGACCAGCTGGTGGCCCGGTCGGTGGACGGCATGACGCTCGGCACCCCGGTCGAGACGGTGCTGGACGGGCGGGACGCGCTGCTGGCCGTCGGGATGAACGGCGAGCCGCTGCCGTTCGCGCACGGCTTCCCGGTCCGGATGGTCGTCCCGGGGCTGTACGGGTACGTGTCCGCGTGCAAGTGGCTGCGGGAGCTGCGGCTCACCACGTTCGACGCGTACGACGCCTACTGGGTGCAGCGGTCCTGGGCCGCCCGGGCGCCGGTGAAGACGCAGTCGCGGATCGACACGCCGCGGCCGTACGCCTCGCTGCGGGCCGGGCGGGTGGCGGTCGCGGGGGTGGCGTGGGCGCAGCACCGGGGGATCGCGAAGGTGGAGGTCCGGGTGGACGGGGGCCCGTGGCAGGAGGCCCGGCTCGCCGCGGCGGACTCGGCCGACACCTGGCGGCAGTGGGTGTGGGAGTGGACGGCCACCGGAGGGCGGCACGAGCTGGCCGTCCGGGCGACCGACGGCGAGGGCCGCACCCAGACGGGGCGGCGCACCGGCACCCTCCCGGACGGGGCCACCGGCTGGCACACGGTCACCGTGAACGTGCGCTGAAACCCGGACGGACGGCGGCCCTCCGATCCGCTGGGCCCTCGGTCCGCAGGGCCGCCGGTCCGGATTCCGGCGTGCGCGAGCCCTATCCATCACCTGTCACATGTGAAATATTACCTGCGCTCGTCCACCGTTGGGAAAGGACACGTACGTTGCGCAGACTCATTGCGGCGGGAGCGGCGATATCCATCGCCCTGCTGACCGCTCCCGCGCTCGCGGCACCCCAGGCCGCGGCCGGGCCGCAGACCCCGGCGCCGGCCAAGCCCGCCTCTGCCGAAGCGCCGCCGCCCGCACCCCAGGAGCTCCAGCGCCAGGCGCTGCGCCGGCAGGCCCTGGAGCAGGTGGCCGCCGGCCGCATCAAGCCCGGCGCCGACGGCACCCTCCCCCAGCGCGTGAAGGTGGGCAAGCGGTACGTCGAACTCGCGCAGGAGCGCAAGGACAAGGTGTTCGTCATCCTCGCCGAGTTCGGCGACCAGGTGGACAACACCACGATGCACGAGGGCAAGCCGAAGTTCGGCGGTACGCCCGGGCCGCGCCACAACACCATCGGGAAGCCGCCGAAGGCGGACAACCACACGGTGTGGCGCAAGGACTTCGACCGCGCCTACTACCAGCGGCAGTTCTTCTCGGACGCCCCCGGCGCGGTCAGTCTGCGCAACTACTACAAGCTGCAGTCCTCGGGCCGCTACGACATGGAGGGCACCGTCACCGACTGGGTGCGGCTGCCCTGGAACGAGGCCCGCTACGGCACGGACAACTGCTCCGAGCCCGGCCAGTGCCGCACCAACTGGGACCTCATACGCGACGCGAGCAACGCCTGGTACCACGGTGAGCGGGCCAAGGGCCGCAGCGCCGCGGAGATCAAGGCGGAGCTCGCCGAGTACGACGTGTGGGACCGCTACGACGCGGACCGCGACGGCAACTTCAACGAGCCCGACGGCTACCTCGACCACCTGATGGTCGTCCACGCCGGCAAGGACCAGACCTGGGGCGGCGGTGCACAGGGCAAGGACGCCGTGTGGGCGCACCGCTGGTTCGCGTACTGGAACCAGGCGGGCACGGCCGGCCCCGAGGGCAACAAGGCCGGCGGTACGCAGGTCGGCGACTCGGGCATCTGGGCGGGCGACTACCTGACCGGCGGCGAGAACAGCGGAGTGGGCCTGTTCGCCCACGAGTTCGGGCACGACCTGGGCCTGCCGGACCTGTACAGCTCGGACGGCGACAACAGCGTCAACTTCTGGTCGCTGATGTCGTCCGCCTCGTACCTGGGCCGCGGCCGCAACACGACGGGCGACTACCCGGGCGACCTGGACGCGTGGAGCAAGCTCCAGCTGGGCTGGCTGGACTACACGGAGGCCGACACGGGCCGCAAGACCCGTGCCGTGCTGGGAGTTTCGGGCTACAACACGGACAACCCGCAGGCGCTGCTGGTGCACCTGCCGCCGTCCGTCACCACCACCGACCTCACCGACCCGTTCGAGGGCGGCAGCCAGTGGTGGAGCGGCACCGGCGACTTCATGGACAACACGCTGAGCCGCACCGTGGACCTGGCGGGCACGGCCGCGGCGGACGCCCCGCGGCTCGACGCGAAGCTCTGGTACGACATCGAGCAGGACTTCGACTTCCTGACGGTGGAGGCCTCCGCGGACGGCGGCCGCACCTGGGCCGCACTGCCCGGCACGGTCGGCGGTACGGCCGTCCCGGCGCGCGGCGTCTCGGGTACGTCGACGGGCTGGACCGACCTGTCGGTGCCGCTGGACCGGTTCGCCGGTACGCAGGTGCAGCTGCGGCTGCGCGTCACCTCGGACAGCAACACCCACGGCAAGGGCGTCACGTTCGACGACCTGCGGATCACCGCGGGCGGCCGCGACCTGGTCAAGGACGGGGCCGAGCAGGGTGCCAACGGCTGGACCGCGGTCAAGTGGTCGCGCACTCAAGGGCGTTCGGGTCTGGCCGAGCACCCGCGCGCCTACCTGGTGGAGAACCGGCGCTACGTCGGCTACGGCTCGTACCTGAAGACCGGGCCGTACAACTTCGGCTGGGGATCGGACCCGGTCCGCAAGGACACAGTCGAGTTCTACCCGTACCAGGAGGGCGTCCTGGTGTGGCTGTGGGACACCGCGTACAGCGACAACACGACGAAGCAGCACCCGGGTTCGGGCATGCTGCTGCCGGTGGACGCGCGGCCGCAGGCGCTGCGGTACACCGACGGGACGCTGCTGAACGCACGGGCGCAGACCTTCGACGCGACGTTCTCGCTGCGGCCGAGCAGCGAGGTGCTGCTGCACCGCAACGGCGTGCCGGTGATCGTGCCGGAGCAGCCCGGGGTGTCCGTCTTCGACGACCGCAAGGGCGTCTACTGGAACCCCGAGCTGCCGATGGTCGGCGTGAAGGTCCCGGACACGGGGACGCGGATCTCCGTGCTCAAGGAGGCCGCGGGCGGCAAGGTGACGACCGTTCAGGTCGGCCCGTCACAGTGAGCGAGGCGCGGGTGAACTGATCCGCGCGGCCTCGGACCGGGGGCGCTCCGCCATGGTGCGGGGCGCCCCCGGTGCCGTGGTTCAGGGGCGCAGGCGGACCGGGAGGACCTCGACGCTGTTGCCGATGAAGCTGGGCTGGTGCGGGAGTTCGGCCTCGGGCACGGCCAGGTCCAGGTCCGGGAAGCGGGTGAAGAGCCGCTCCAGGGCGATGCCGGCCTCCAGGCGGGCCAGCGGGGCTCCCAGGCAGTAGTGGGCGCCGTGGCCGAAGGACAGGTTGCGGGCGGCGGCCGGGCGGGTGAGGTCGAAGCGGTCGGCGTCGTCGCCGTACGCCTCGGGGTCGCGGCCGGCGGCGGTGTAGCCGGAGAGCACGGGGGTGCCCTGCGGGATGAAGGTGCCCCCGATGGTGAGGTCGCGGACCGGGTAGCGGAACGGGAACCAGCTGACGGGGCCGTCCCAGCGCAGGGTCTCGTCGATGACGTCGTCCCAGCCGGCCTTGCCGGAACGGACCAGGTCCAGCTGGTCGCGGTGGGCGCACAGGGCGCGGACGGCGTTGGTGATGAGGTTCAGGGTGGTCTCGTGTCCGGCGACGAGCATCAGCCGCATGGTGCCGATGAGTTCGGCCTCGCTGAGCCGGTCGCCGTCGCTTTCGCGGGCGGCGATCAGGGCGCTGGTGAGGTCGTCGCCGGGGGCGGCCCGGCGGGCGGCGGCGATGGCGCCCATCAGTTCGACGAGTTCGAGGACGGCGGCCATCGCCTCGGCGGGGGTGGTGTTGGTGGCGATGACGACCTTGTTCGACAGTTCGTGGAGGCGGCCGCGGTGCTCGGGGTCCACGCCGAGGAGTTCGCAGATGACGCTCATGGGCAGCGGCAGGGCGAAGTGGCGGCGCAGGTCGGCGGTGCCGTCGGCGCGGGCGGCCGCGTCGAGGTCGTCGAGGAATCCGGCGGTCAGCTCCTCGATGCGCGGGCGGAGCCGCTCGACTCGGCGGGCGGTGAAGGCGGAGCCGACCAGGGAACGCAGGCGGCGGTGGTCGGCGTCGTCGGCGGTGTGCATGCCCTGGGCGTTCGCGAAGGCGCGCAGAGGCCAGTCGGCGGGGATTCCGCCCTGCTGGAGGGCGGCGAAGTGCCGGACGTCCTTGGCTACGTCCGGGTGGGCCAGGAACTCCTTGAGGGCGTCGTGGCCGAGCACGACGGCGCCGGGCACGTTGCCGGGCAGCACGACGTCTGCGACGGGGCCGGCGGCTCGCAGCCGTGCGTTCTGGGCGTGGGGGCAGCCGCCGGCGGGATCGATCCGGTACACGGTGTCATCATTCACTCGCACAACAGTGCGGCCTGTGCGGTCCCGCTACAACCCGCCCCGGCCCGGGAGTTGCCCCTGCCGCCTGCTGTGCGGGGTCACGGCGGAGCACCGGGGGCGGAGCACCGGAGAGCTGCGGCCCGGCTCGCACACGGGGCGGGTCCCGGGCGAAGTCTGGGCGGGATCAGGACAGGGGGGTATCGGGGGCAGGGGGAGGGGACATCATCGTCCGGAGTGGCGGGCCGGGAGGCGGGGGGAACGCATGGGCTCAGGGGAACGGGACGCGCTGGTCGCGCAGTTGGGGGACGCCATGCGCCGGCTGGGCGCGCTGATGCCGCCCCCGGGGCTGGCGCCACCCCGGGGACCGGAGCGCTACGACGACGTCGTGGCAGAACTGGAGCGGCTCGCAGAGCACCTGGCGGACGACCCCGCCCACGGCAACCGCGCACACGCCCGCCTCGGCATCGCCCTCGCCGTCCGCTACGCCGCCGGCGGCCCGCCCGCGGACCGCGAACGCGCCGCAGACCTCCTGCGCCGCAGCCGCGCGGCGGCCACGGGGACCCCGCTGCCCCCCGAGGAGCGGCAGGCCGCCGCCGGCATGCTGATGGCCGTGGTCTACCCGGTCAACCTCACCGGGCAGGGCCCCGACGGCACCCCCGGCGACGTGTCCGGCGTACTCGCCTGGCTGAGCCGCCACCCCGAAGAGGCCGCGGACTGCGAGGCCGAGCTGAAGGCCCTCGCCGCCGAGGTGACCGCCGGTCCGCGCCCCGATGCCATCGGCCCGGCCGCCCCGCTCCTGAACCTGCTGCTCACCGGCACCGACCAGAACCATCTCCTGGACGAGGTGCAGAAGGCCCTGCCCGGCACCTCCCCGCACAGCCAACAGCTGCGCGACCTGGCCGAGTTCATCCGGCACACGGCAACACCCCCACGCGACGCGACCGGGCTCGCCCCCGAGACCGTACGCCGCGACAACGCGGTCGCGGACACCGGCATCGCCGCGCTGCTGCCGACCGCACTGGACGCCCTGACGGCCATCCGCACCACCGACCCGGAACGGCTGAACCGGGCCCTGGAGGTCATCCGGGACGCCCACGGCCGGATGCCGGCCGACCACCCCGTCACCCAGGTGCTGCGCCTGATGTCCGGCCCGCTCGTCCAGATGGGCGGCCTGCTCGGCGGCAGCCGGCTGGACGCGGCCCGCGCCGCGGAGGTCATGGAACGGGACGCCCGCACCCTGGCCGACGACCCGACCGGCGAGTTCACGCACATCGCCGCCCTGCACCGTACCCTCCGCCTGCTGGACCGGATCTCCGCGGCCGAGCACGAGGAGCACGGCGGAACCGCCGGCCTGGACGAAGTCCTCGCCGAACTCCACGCCATGGAGACGGACGCGTCCGCGGACGAGTCCGTGCAGCACCTCGTGCGCGCGGCGCTGGCCGTGGCGTACGGCCGCCGCGGCCTGCAGGAGGGCGGCAGCCCCGACCTCCTGCGCGCGGTCGCCTACCTGGAGGACCGGACTGCGGCCCCGCCGGAGTTCGGCGTGCTCGGCGACGCGTCCGCCCACCTGGCCGAGGCCGGCCGCCTGATCCGTGCCGCGCTCAGCGGCCGGAACCCGGGCCCCGGCCCGGCCGCACCCCCGCCTCCCGACGCCCCGCTCCCGGAGAAGGCCGCGGCCGCGCACATGCTCAGCCTCCGTCATCAGCTGACGAACGACCCCGCAGACCTCGACCGGCTCATCGACCAACTGAGCCTGATGCGCAGCGGGTTGCAGGCCTCGGCGCCCGGCGTCCCGTTCGCGTCCGGCGCCCTGCACACCCTCGCCGAGGCCCTGCGGACCCGGGCGACGGCCACCGGCAGCGCCGAGGACGAGACCGCGGCGGTCGAGACGGCCGTCGAATCCCTCCGGCACCTGGCCGCCCAGGTCGTCCTGCAGCTCGGCGCCGAACACGGCCTGCTGTCGGCCAGGGCCGGATCCGACCACGCCGTACGGGCCGCCCGCTGGGCAGCCGCCCGCGGCCGCGCCGCAGACGCGGTGACCACCCTCGAACTGGGCCGGGCGCTGGTCCTCCAGGCCGCGTCGGCGTCCGCCACCGTGCCCGACCGCCTCGCCGCCCGCGGCCACCGCGCACTCGCCGGCGCCTGGCGGGCGGCCACCGTCGGTTCCCCCGCCGCAGACCCCGCCGCAGACCCCGCCCCGCACCCGGCCCCGGCCCCCGCCACACCCCCCGCCACACCCCCCGCCGAACTCCCCAGCCGACTGCGCCGCGAAGCGCTGAAGGCCCTCGGCTTCGACGCGGCCGGCGCCCCGTTCCGGACCCCCGCCCCGGCAGAACTCGCCGGGGCCGTGGCGGCCTGCGACGCCGACGCCCTGGTCTACCTGCTGCCCGGCGACGAGAACGAGCCCGGCCAGGCGGTCCTCGCCGGCCCGGACACCGGCCTCCTCGCCGTCGAGCTGCCGCTGCTCGCGACCGCGCGCCGGCAGCCCCTGGAGGACTACCTCACGGCCGCCGAGGCGCGGTCCGGCGGCAACGGCTCCGACCCCGCGGCGGAAGCGGACTGGGAGGAGGCTCTGACGGCGCTGTGCGACTGGGCCTATCCGGCCGCCCTGTCCCCCGTCCTGGCCGCCCTCACCGCCCGCACCGCCGCCAACCCGGCCCGCCGGTCCCGGTCGGGCCCGGTCCGGCTGGTGCTGGTGCCCTGCGGCACGCTCGGCGTGGTGCCGTGGCACGCGGCCCGGCTGCCGCGCACGATGCCGTTCGGCCACGCCTGCGAGTTCCTGACGATCAGCTACGCGGCCTCGGGCGGCCAGTTCCTGCAGGCGGCGGCCCGCGCCCCGCGCCCGCCCGCCGCGGCCCCCGTCCTCGTCTCGGATCCGGGGATGACCCTGGTCCGCGCCGAGCTGGAGGTCACCGCCCTGCGGGACGCCTTCTACCCGGCGGCCCGGCTGTTCGGCGAGTTCTACGGGCCCACCGCCGAGCCGGCGGCGCCCGGCACCCCGGACGACCTGCTGACGGCCCTGCGCGGCCCGCTGTCGCTGCTGCACATCGCCTCGCACGGCGAGGCCGGCACCCGCCCGACGGTCTCGGCGCTGCACCTCGCGGAGGCCGGCTCCCCCGCCTCCGGGCACCTGACGGTGACCCGCCTCCTCGACCACGCCGCGCTCGGGAGCGGCACGCCCGGCGGAGCCCCGCAGGAGAGCGGCGGCGACGGCCCGCTCGTCGTGCTGAGCGCCTGCGAGACCGACCTGTCGCGCCGGGACCACGACGAGGCCCTCACCCTGGCCACCGCGTTCGTCGCCAACGGCGCTCGGGACGTGGTGGGTTCGCGGTGGACCACGCAGGACAGCGCCTCGGCGCTGATGATGGCCGTGTTCCACCACCACGTGGCCGTCGAGGGCCGCTCCCCCGCGGACGCCCTGCGGGAGGCCCAGCTGTGGATGCTCGACCCGGACCGCCGCAACCCCGGCTGCCTCGACGGCGAGCTGCTGCGGGAGATGCGGCGCCCCGGCCTGGAACGGCCGTCCGCCTGGGCGGCGTTCACCCACCAGGGCAGCCCGGCCCGGTGACGTCGGCGAAAGGAGACCGGATGAGCGCGGAGCGAAAGCTCGAGCGGCTGATCGCGGAACACCGCGAGAGCATCCGCGAATGCCTCGAAGCGGACCAGTACGCGCTGCTGCTGGAGCGGTTGCGGGCGCTGGCGTCGGCCCCGGCGGGGCCCCGGGAGCGGCGGCGGGCCCTCCAGGGGGTGCGGCTGGCCCTGCTGCCGCTGCCGCTCGACCACCCCGTACGGCTCGCGTTCGAGTCCGTACGGGGGGCGGCGGTGCTGGACGACCCGTCGGACGTGCTGGACGCGCGGCTGCTGCTGACCCTGCTGGAGGAGGTGCCGGCGGCCGGCCCGGTGGCGCCGGAGACGGCGGCGCTGCTGGCACAGGCCCGGCAGTGGCTGCTCGGCGCGCCCGCCCTGTCGGCGGCGCAGGCCCGGCTGCGGTGCGGCGGCAAGCTGCCGGTGCACGAGCTGATCGCACTGGACGATCCCGAACTCGGCGCCCGCTACCCGTCGTTCCAGTTCCACGCGGAGGGGCCGGGCGTACCTGCGGTGGTGCGGGAGGTGAACCGGGTGCTGATGGCCGAGGTGGATCCGTGGGGAGCGGCCCACTGGTGGCTGAGCGGCAACGGCTGGCTGGGCGGCACGCCCGCCGAACTGCTGGGGACGGTGCCCGACGAGCAGCTCTCCGGGGCGGCCCGGGCGCTGGTGGAGGGGGAGCTGTGATCGGGGACATCGCGCCGAGCGCCTTCCGGATGCAGCCCAACTCGCTGATCCTGCCCGCCGGTACGGAGCTGTGGCGGGTGCACTCCCGGACCTGGGCGGGGGACGCCTTCAAGGACGCGGTCGCGGACGAGCACTTCGGCGGCAGCCGGTTCGACAGCACGCAGCGGGACCCGTACCCGTTCCTGTACACGGCGATGGATCCGGCCACCGCGCTCGCCGAGACGCTGCTGCGCTCCACGCCGTTCGACCCGGCGACGACCACCCGGCTGATCCCGTACGCGGCGGTCCGCAACCGGTCGCTGAGCCGGCTGCGGACGCGCTGCGACGTGCGTCTGATCGCGCTGATCACGGAGGAGGACCTGGCGGCGGTGTGCCAGTCCTCGTGGCTGCTGGAGGAGGAGGGCGACGGCCGGTACGCGAAGACCCGGCGCTGGGCGGTCGAGATGCGCGCCCAGGACCCGGGCGCCATGGGACTGGTGTGGACCTCCCGACGGCACCGGCCGCGGCTGGCGCAGATGATGTTCGGGGACCGGTTCGGGGAGCCGCCCGCGGCGGAGGAGGACGAGGGCGGTGCCGGGCGGTTCCTGGGCGGACCACCGCCGGAACTGGTACCGGGCGGCGGCATCGCGGAGCTGGGCTCGCCGTCCGGGGTGGCGGAGGCCAACCGGCTGCTGGCACCGCTGCGGGCGGCGATCGTGCCGCCCTGGTAGTACGGGACGGATCCGTGGCCTGAGTGTGACGGCCTGATGCCGTCCGGGTTGTCGGCTGTGGCGGCCGGTGCGACAGTGGCCGCCATGTCACCGCATGTTGAACACGGCTCAATTGTGGGTGAGTTGAAGGAGCTGAGGAGGTCCGGCCTGGTCAGACTGCGGACGCTCGCACTGCCCGCGTTGCGGGCGGCCGCCGAAGGGCTTCCCGACGGCTCGGTCGAGGGCCTGGTCCGGCTCGCGGTGGGCCGGCTGGACCCGGGCAGCCTGCGGACGGCGGCCGAATACACGCTCGGCCTGGCACCGGGCACCCGGGACTGGCCGGCCGCGGACCGGCGCAAGCGGTCCGCAGAGGTGTACGGGGTGAGCGTCGAGCGGTTCCGCAAGGAGCACGAGCTGATGGTGCTCGGGCAGGTCGCCGAGGAGGTCGGGCGGGTGGCGCAGGCCGCCGGCCGGGCCCCGGGCGGCAGACCGGGCCGCTCGGCCGGGCCGGTCTCCGGCCACCGGGCCGTCACCGTCCGGGCCGGCGGCCGGGTGGCACCGCTGACCGTGCACGCCCATCCGGTGGACCTGCTGCGCGACGTGGACGTCGTCGTGTCCCCGGTGAACACGTACCTGGCCCTGCCCGAACCGTACAAGGCCTCGGTGTCGGCCTCGCTGCGCCGGGCGGCCGCGGTCCGCGGCGTGACCGGCGACGTGCACGACGACGCACTGTACGAGGAGCTGCGCAAGTGGGCGGCCCGCTACGACACTTCGGGCCGGCCGGTGCTGCCCGGGACGGTGGCCACGACCGGTTCGGGTGCCCTCGCCGGCCAGGGCATCCGGCGGATCTACCACGCGGCGATCGCGGTGCCGCGGGCCGGGACCAACGACTACGACGTCCTGCCGGGCGACATCACCCGTGCGGCGGCCCGGGTGTTCGGACTGCTCGCCGACGAACACGCCCGCTTCGACCCGCCGTTGCGCTCGGTGTGCTTTCCGCTGCTGGGTTCGGGCCGCGGCGGGCTGCCGTACGAGACCAGCGCGGACGCCCTGTGGGCGGCGATCGAAGCGGAGCTGGCCCGTGGCGCGGGCTGGGAGGTCCATCTGCTGGTCCGGCACCCGGAGGCGGTGGACGCCCTGCTGCACCGGCTGCCGGTGACCGGAGTCCGCCCCGAACCCGACCGGACGACAACCGGCCTGACTTAGAAGATGGTTGACGGGGGGTCAATGATGAAGGCGGACAGGGCAAGGGACGAAGAGCGGCAGCCGGACCGTTGGCCGGCGACGGCCGGGAGTGCCGAGGGGCGGCTCGTGACGTGGCCCGACCCGGACGCGTACGTGCTGGTGGACGGGGTGATGCTGCGGATGTCCGTACGGTCGCCCGGTCCGGCGGCGCCCGGGACGCGCGTACAGGTGCAGTGGGACCCCCGGCAGGGGGCCCTGGTAGCCCGGGCGGCGGACGGCACGGGGCGGGCGGGATCGTGAGCGACGGAGCGCCGGAGGGCCCGGCGCTGTCGGACGGCTGGGTGGAGCGCCAGCCGGTGGTGCTGCTGCTGGACACGTCGGCATCGATGGCCCGGCCGCCGGACCGGCCCCGGATCGACGAGCTGAACGCCGCTCTCGCGGAGTGGTTCGAAGGCGAGCACACGGCGCGCCTGCGTTCCCGGGTGGAGGTATGCCTGCTCACCTTCGACTCGCAGGTACGGGTGTACGACCCGCAGCGTGCGGAACTGGTGCCGGTCGCGGGCGCGGACCCCGACGCGCTGTTCGTCCCGCTCGGCCGGCTGCGGCCGCCGCGGCTGGTGGCGGGCGGTCTGACCCGGATGACGGAGGCGGTGGAGGCCGGTCTCGATCTGGCGGCGGCCCGCCACCGCAGCCTCCAGCGGCAGCAGGTCATGGTGCGCCGCCCGTTCCTGTGGCTGCTGACGGACGGCGCGCCCAGCGATCCCGAGGGGCGTCCGCTGGACGCGCGGGCGCTGGCGCCGGTCGCGCAGCGGGTGCGGCGGGCCGAAGCGCGCGACGCCTGCGTGTTCCAGGCGATCGGGGTCCGGGGCGCGGACCTCGCCCTGCTGCGGGTGCTGGCTCCGAAGGCGGCGCTGTACCTCGACACGCTCGGCTTCCGGTCGATCCTGGAGGTCCTCTTCCAGAGTTCCGACCGGCTCGGCGCTGCGAGCGAGGCCGAGGAGACCCACGCGCACATCCGTCAGCAGGCCGAGAACCGGCGCCTCGCCGAGGAGTTGGAGAAGATGCTGTGATCGTCGCCGGTGCGTCCGTACAGGGCGCCGCCCATCTGGCCTGCGGGCGGGACTGCCAGGACGCCTTCAGGACCGCGGTGCCGGGTGGCGCCGTGGTGCTGGCGGTGGCCGACGGGGTGGGCAGCCGGGAGCGCAGTGCGCTCGGCGCGCACCTGGCCGTGGACACCGCCTGCCGGCTGCTCGGCACCGGTGTGCCGGGCACCGCGGCGGGGCCCGATGCGTGGAGCGAGTGGATCGCGGCCCGCGGGGCGGCGGTCGTGGACGGCTGGCTGGACGCGGTCCGCGCCCTGCTCGCGGCGGGCCGCGGCGACTCGCGGTCCGGGGTGGACGAGGGCCCGCGGGGGGTGTCGGACGCGGACGCCGGGGAGCTGGCCGCCGGGCTGGCCGCGGCCGTGGTGCGCCCGCCGTGGGCGGCGTTCCTGGCCGTCGGCGACTGCTTCGGCGTGGTGCTGACCGGGGCCGGCGGGGAGCCGGGCGGGGCGTCGGGGCCGGCTGCCGAGCGGTGCCATCTGGTGCTGCCTCCTCCGCTGCCGGGTGATCCGCCGCCCGCGTTCCTGTCGTCGCCCGGGGCCCGGCTCCGGGCTCGTACGTTCGTCCTGTGGGACCCGGACCTCAGCGGAGTGGTGCTCGCCAGCGACGGGTGCGCCGCCGTGGCCCTGGACCATCCGGCCGTACGCGGACTCCCGCCTGCGGCAGGCCCGTTGCCCTCCGCCCGGTTCTTCGGCGGGCTGGCCTCGTCCCTGCGGGCGAGCGGCGGGGACGCGGCACCGCTGCGGGAGCTGCTGGCGGGTCCGGCGGCCGACCGCACCGGCGACGACCTCACGGTGGTGTGCGCCCTGCGGGCGGCGGGGAGGCCGGGGTGCCCCTGACGGTGACGACCGACAGCGGACGCCCGTTCCGGCTGACCGAGCGGATCGGCGGCGGCGCGGAGGGCGAGGTGTACGCCGTCGACGACGGGCGCGCCCTGGTCGCCAAGCTCGTCCCCGACCCGCCGGACCCGGACGCGTACCGGCGGCGGCTGGCCGGCCTGGTGCGGCAGCGCCGCGAGCCGCGCACGGTGCGGCTGCTGGCGGGCAGTCCGCCGCGGGTGGCCTGGCCGCTGGTCGCGGTGCACGTCCGGCATCCCGGCGGGCGGCGGATCGACGGGTACGTGATGCCGGACATGCGGGCCGCGTTCGCGCCGTTCCCCCGGCTCCTTTCGCCGGCGGCGGTGGCGGGCGGGGCATCGGCCGTCGGGACCGGTCCGACCTGGGTCACGGCGCTGGCTGCGGCCCGTTCGCTGGCGGAGCTGCTGGCCGGGCTGCATGCGGAGGGGTACGTGGTGGGGGACCTGAAGCCGGAGAACCTGTGGGCCGACGGGTCCGGTCTGGTCGGGCTGGCGGACGTCGACTCCTGGCAGTTCACGGACGGTGCGGAGGTGTTCCCCGGCCGGATGCGCTCGCCCGGGTACACGGCGCCCGAGCGGTTCGGGAGCGGTGCGGCGCCGCCGGACCGGGCCTCGGACGCCTTCGCGCTCGCGGTGCTCGTGCACCAGCTGCTGATGGCGGGGCTGCACCCGTACGCCGGACACCCCGGCGACGGCACCGACTTCCGGTCGCTGGACGACAACGTGCAGAACGGGCGGTGCCGGCTCACGGACCGCGGTTCCGTGGTCCTGCCCCGGTCGGTGCCGCCCGCCGACCTGCTGCCCCGCCGGCTGACCGCCCTGTTCCGGGCGGCGTTCGGCGGGGAGCGGCCCGAAGCAGCCGTCTGGGCAGCGGAGTTGACGGCGGCCGCCGCGCCGGAGCGGCTCGCGGTGTGCGCGCGGAACGCACGGCACGTGCACACCGTGGAGCGGCCGTGGTGCCCGTGGTGCGACCAGGCGGCGCGCGGGGCCGACAGCTACCCGGCCGGCGGCGCGGCGGGCCGGACATGAGCGCGGGCGCGGCGGGGGCGGGGATGCTGTCCGTGGCCCGCACCCTGGACAGGTGCGGGGTCCTCGGACCGGGCGTGCGGGCCGTCGTGTGGGTGCAGGGCTGCCCGCTGCGGTGCCGCGGGTGCGTGGCCGCGGAAACGCTGCCGTTCGAGGGCGGCACACCCCGGGCCGTCGGCGAACTCGCCGACTGGCTGGCCGGGTTGGCCGAGGACGGGACGGTGGAGGGGGTGACGCTCTCCGGTGGTGAGCCGTTCGGCCAGCCGGAGGCGCTGGCCGCGCTGCTCGATGCGGTCCGGGCGCGGATGCCGGAGTTCACCGCGATGGCGTACTCCGGGTTCCGCCACGAGGCGCTGCTGCGGGGCACGCCCGGGCAGCGGGCCCTGCTGGACCGGCTCGACCTGCTCGTGGACGGCCCGTACGTGGCGGCCCGGCACGCCCCGCTGCGCTGGCGCGGCTCCGCCAACCAGCGCCTGATCGCCCTCACCGGCCGGTACGCGGACCTGCTCGCAGGCCCCGACACGAGCGCGGGCCTGGAGGTCTCGCTGGGCCCGGACGGCGCCCTGTCCTGGGCCGGAGTACCGCCGGTACCGGACTTCAGGGCCCGCCTGGACGCCCGGCTCGCGGCCCGCGGGATCACCCTGCGGCCGGCGGACGAAGGACCGGGGCGCCGCGGCCCGTAACAGCACCGGCCGGAGCACGCACGCGAAGGACGACATCGAGTACGGGGGAAGTCATGAGCGGATCGGTCATGTACAGCGCGGTCGCCTTCGACCCGACGCTGATCCTGCTGGGCGCGGCATTGATCGCCGGCCTGGCCGCCGCGCGCCGGAACCGGGAGCAGGGCCGCTGCGACGAGCGGGCGGCGCTGGCCGCCGAGCGGGCGCGCCAGGCCGACCTGCGCCGGCGGCAGCTGCTGGCCGAGCAGGAGGAGCGGCGGCGGGCCCGGCTGGCGGCCCGGACGGCCCGGAGCCGGTCGGAGCGCGGCCGGATGGAGCTGCGGCGGATCGACGAGGCGGAGGGTCTGCTGGCCGCGCTGCGGGCGCAGGTGGGGGCGGGGCCACCGGGACCTGCCGAACTGGACCTGTTGGTCGCGCGGTTGGGCGAGCTGCGGTCCCGTGCGGGCGGTCCGGAGCCGATCGGGGGCGCGATCGAGGCGGTCCGGTCTCACATCGTCACCCTGACGCCGTCGGCGGGCGTGCACCCGGGGCAGGCCGAGCGCTCCCGGCTGCTGCACGCCTTCGAACTGCGGTACATGGATGCCGGTTTGGCGGACCAACCGGCCGATGCCCCCGGGCGGGCGGAGACCGGAGCCCTGCTGGACCGGCTGCGGGAAGCGGCCGGACCCGGCCACGAGGTCCGCTTCGAGGCTCTGCTCGGCACCGTGGAGCACGCCCTCGCCCGGCACGAGGCGGCCGTGGCCGCCGCGGTGGCGGAGCAGCAGCGGCAGGAGGCCGGGCGGCTGGCGCAGGAGGCTGCGCAGCAGGCCCGGGAGGAGGCTCTGTGGGAGGCGCTCGCCGAGGCGGGCGACCGGTTCGGGGTCGTCTCCCGGGCGGCACAGGACGCCGTGACGGACGCCGTCGAGCTGGGCGATCCCGAGCTGGCCGGGCGGCTGGAGGACGCGGTCCGCGCCGTGACCGACGCGCTGTCGGTGCGGCTGCCGGATGCCGCACTGGCCGCGGTCGGCGAGCTGGAGGCGCTGCTGCCGGCCGCCGAAGAGCGGCTGGACGAACTGCAGTTGGCGTACGACCGGCGCAGCGACCTGGCCGCGGCGCTCAAGGAGGCCATGACGGATGCCGGGCTGGCCTTCACCGGTGGCGGCGAGCGGGACGGACAGCTGGTGCTGTCCTTCGAACGGCCCGGCGGGGCCGTGTACGAGGCCTCCGTCGGCCCCGGCGAGGACGGCCGGCCGCTCCTGACGTACCGCGTGTCGGGCGAGGCGGACATGTCCGTGCGCGCCGATGCGGAGGGCGCCGTCTGCACCCCCGAGGAGCTGCTCGACCGGGTGCACACGGCGGTTCGCGAGGAGGGCTTCGTGCCCGGCGAACTGACCTGGGACGGCCGCCCGCCGCGCGGCGCCGCCGCCCGCCCGCAGCAGCAGCAGCACGGCAAGGAGCGTCACCGGTGACGGGAACCGACCGGCAGGAGCCGCACACCCGTCCGGACGCGGGGGTGGTGTCGATCAGCAAGGGACCGGCCCCGGCGGGACCGGTGCCGGAGGGCCCCGCGCCGGCGGGGCCCGCGGAGGGGCCGGTGCCGGCCGCGGCCGCGCACCCGGCGATGCCTCTGTGGGCGGTGTCACTGGGGTGGGAGCTGCGCCGGGGGCGGCAGGTGGTCCTGGACGGCCGGATCCGCGACCGGTGGTGGCTCTACGGCGAGCCCGCATCGTTCCGCACCCTGGTGTGCGGGGTGCTGGAGCTGCGCGGGGCCGAGGTCGTCGGCTGGTGGGACCCGGTCGACGGCCTGGTCTTCCCCCTGCCGGGACATGCCCAGCGCTACGACGACCTGGTCCGCCGGCTGCCCGCCCGCTCCGGCGGTCCCGCGGCGGGGCACCCGGACGTCCGGGCCGGCGGCAGCGGCGACCGGCCGTGGCGGACGGCCGGCACCCCGGCCGCGCCCGGGCCCGACGGGACGGCGGCCGGAGCAGCGCCGCCCGGCGAGCCGCGGACGCGCCGGCAGGAGGAGCGGCAGGAGAGCCGGAACCGGCTGTTCGAGGCCGCCCCCGCGCGGCGGGCGTCCTCGTACGACGACGTGGTGGCCACGGTGCGCCGGCTGGTGGCGAGTCCGGGCGCGGCGACGGCGTTCGTGTTCCAGGACGTGGACCACCAGCTGCCGCCCGGCCACCCCGACTCCCATCTCGGCTGGCTGCGGCTGCGCGCCGCCATGACCGACGCCGTCGTCCCGCGCCCGGGGCCCTCGTCGGACGGGGACCCCCGGGCCCGCAACGCCGTGCTGTGCGCGGTCGGCGACGTGGGGCGGCTGCCGGGCTGGTTCCACCTGGAGGACCCGCGGATCGCGGCCCTGCACGTCGGACCGCCCGGCCCGAGCGAACGGCGGCTGTGGCTGTCCTGGCTGCGGCACGAGTTCGCCGGCCAGGAGGACGCCGGACAGGCCGAGTTGGAGGCACTGGTGGGTGCCACGGACGGGATGGCGGGCTGGGACATCGACGCGCTGGCCCGCACCTCCCGGCTCCGCGGGGTCTCCGTGCGCAAGCCGGACAAGCTGCTGGAGCAGCACCGGCTCAACGTGAGCGTCGACCCGTGGACCCAGCTCGACCGGGACACCGTGTGGCGCGCCGCGGAACTGCTCGGCGCACGGGTGATCGGGCAGCGCGCGGCCGTCGACGCGGTGGCTTCCGCACTCCAAGCGGCCTTCGTGGGCGTCGACTTCGGCCGGTCCGGCACGGCGCGGCCGCGCGGCGCGTTCTTCTTCGTCGGGCCGACCGGCGTCGGCAAGACGGAACTCGCCAAGGCGGTGGCCGAGTTGGTCTTCGGCGATCAGAGCGCGTACGCCCGGTTCGACATGAGCGAGTACCAGCAGGAGCACGCGGCGGAGCGGCTCGCCGGTGCACCGCCCGGGTACGTCGGGTACGAGCAGGGCGGCGAGCTGACCCGCCGGGTGCAGGAACGGCCCTTCAGCGTGCTGCTGTTCGACGAGATCGAGAAGGCTCACCCGAAGGTGCTGGACAAGTTCCTGCAGATCCTGGAGGACGGGCGGCTGACCGACGGGCGCGGCCAGACCGCGCACTTCTCCCAGTGTCTGATCATCTTCACCAGCAACACGGGCGCCGAGGCGGTCCAGCAGCTGCTGGCGCAGCAGGGCGCCGGCCTGCCGTACGCCGACCTGGAGGCGTACTTCCGGCGGGCGGTGGAGGAGAAGTTCCGGGACATCGGCCGCCCGGAGATCTACGGGCGGCTCGGTCCGGGCGTGGTCGTGTTCGACATGCTGCGCCGCGAGCACATCGTACGGATCGCCGACCGGCTGCTCGACCAGCTCGCCGACTCGCTGCGCGAGCGCCATCAGGTGGAGCTGCGGCGCGATGCGGCAGGGGTGCACGCCTGGCTCACCCGCCGGATGGCGGATCCCGAGCGGCTGGCGTACGGCGGCCGGCAGATCCGCAACGAGCTGGAGGCGCTGCGGGCCGCGGTGGTGGGGCACTTCGTCACGCACCGCCCGGCGCCGGGCAGCGTGCTGACGGTCGGCGTGGACGAGGACGGCACGCCGAGCGTGACGGCGGGCGGCGGGGGTGTGCCGGCATGAGCGTGCTCGCCCTCGACATCGGCCACCGGTACGGCCGGATCGCCCGGCCGGGTCCCGACGGCCGGCCGGAGGTCGTCACGGTACGGCTCTCCGATCCGGCGGACCTGGCGGCTTCGGTCGCCCAACTCCTCGGCTGCATCCCGGCGGCGGCTCCCTTGGGGCCCCGGGCGGTGGCGCTGGGCCTGCCGCCGTCGGGCGGTCAGGACCTCGCCCGGAAGAACGCGCTGCAGGGTGCCGGCCTCGCCGTCACGCACCCGGCGGCGGAGCCGGTGGCCGTCGCGCTCGCGTACGGCGCGGTGACCGAGGGCGCCGACCGGACCCTCCTCGTCGTCGACCAGGGCGCGACCACACTGGACCTGACCCTCCTCGCGGTCGCCCCGGACCGCACGGTGTGCGTCCTGCGCACCGCCACCCACCTGCTGGGCGGCACCGACCGCGACGCCGCGGTGGCGGCGGCGCTGCGGGACGGGGCGGACGGCGTCACCACGGACCTCGCCGAGGAGTTGTGCGTGCGGCTGTCCGAGCAGGACACCGCCACGGCGACGGTCGCAGGCCAGGACGGCAGCCCGTGCACCGTCACCCTCGACCGGGCCCGCCTCGCCGCCCTGACCGCCGGCCTGGCCTCCCGCACCGCCGCGGCAGTGTCTGCCTTCCTGGCCGAGACCGGCGCGGCGCCCGACACCGTCCTCCTGGCCGGAGGCCTGTCCGCGGCCCCCGGCACCGCCGAGTCCCTGGAGTCCCGCCTCGGCATCCCGGTCCGCTGCGACCGGCCCGAACTGGCCGTGGTCCACGGCCTCTTCGCCTACCCCTCCTTCGGCCCGCTCCGCATCGTCACGGGCCCCGTCCCGGACGCACCGCCGGCGTCCCCGTACCCGCCCTTCCCCCGGCAGTCGGCCGCATCCGGCCCGTGGCATCCCGGACCCGGCCTCACCGCCGCCGACCCGGCCGGCGGGGCGTACGACCCACGCGGCTGCATCGAACCGGAAGACCCCGAGCCGCCCGCGTACCCGGCCCGGGAGGACCCGGAACCCGCCACCACGACGGCGGCCCCCACCGACGAGCGGGACCATGACCGCGACGGCGGCACCCGGCCCCCCTCCGCACCCGAGGCCCCCCTCGGCGCGGGCTCCGGCCCCACGGCGACGGCCCCGCCCGACCCCGCGGCCGAGGACACCTCCGTACCGCCCCGCCCACCGCATCCGCCCACCGCAGGCGCCCCCGCCCCCGACGCCCCCGGCGCCGCCGACGGGCCGCTGGTCGCCGTACCCGTGACGCAGCTGGACGCGCTGCGGCGGGACGAGCACCTGCTCGTCCTGTGGGCCTGGCCCCCCGGCGCCCGGACCGCCCGCGTCCGCTGGCGGTCCGAGACCGCACCACCCACCACCACCGCCACCTACGGCACCGGCACCGGCACCGGCACCGGCACCGGCACCGGCGACATCCTCGTCCGCCGCCGCACCTACGAGCACGACGGCGGCCTGAGCCTGCGCGTCGGCCGGGGCGCGGTGACGCTCACCGTCGAGGCGCACCTGCCCGCCGCCGCGCCGGGCGCGGACATCGAGGGCGCGGCCACCCTGCCGGTGCCTGCCGAGCCGCCGCTGGTGCTGTACGAGCCGGCCGTACGCCGCCGGCTGGGCGGCGGCCGGGCCGCCGTCGTCACGTTCCGCTGCGACACCGGCTGCACGCTGCCCGCCGTGCGGATCGTGCACGGCACCGGCAGCTTCCGGCCGTCGAGCACCGCCGACGGCACGGTCGTGCACGACGTGCCGGCCCAGCCGCTGCCCGCCGGCCGGCCGCTGGCGGTCCGCTTCGTCCTGCCCGCTGCCCGGGACGCCTCCTGGCTGGTGTGCTTCCCGGCCGACCCCGATGCCCACGACGAGGTGGAGCTCCGCCCCGTCTCCCTCCACCGCCTGCGGGTGAGCTGACATGGCCAGACGGCTGACGTGCCCCTACTGCTACGAGTCGATCAGCGCGTCCGGCATCCGGTTCCGCTGCCACAGCCGGCTCGGGCCGACGCAGAAGCGGTGCGAGCGGCGCCGCGACCCGGTCCTGGCCGAGCGCATGGGCCAACGCGCCGAAATCGGACCGGAGTTCGCCGCCGACGGCCGGCGCCGTTCGGCGGTGTGCCCGGACTGCGAGAGTGAGACCACCTTCCGCATCTGCCCGGTCTGCCACATGACCCTGCCCGTCGAGTTCGGCATGGTGGACAGCCGGCTGATCGCCATGGTGGGCGCCAAGGCCACCGGCAAGACGGTCTACATGACGGTGCTGCTGCACGAGATGATGAACCGGGTCGGCGGCGAGTTCGGCGCGTGCATGCTGGCGGCCGACGACCTCACCATGATGCGGTTCGTCTCCGAGTACCAGGACCACCTGTACCGGGACGGCCGGATGTTCCTCGGCACCCGCACCGCCGTCGCCAACGACAACCGCATCGACCCGCTCGTGTTCCGGTTCGGCGTGCGCCGCCGCGGGCTGCTCGGCGAGCGGCCCCGGCACACCGTGCTGTCGTTCTTCGACACGGCCGGCGAGGACTTCAACTCCCGCGACAGCATGGAGATCAACACCCGGTACCTGTCCCATGCGGACGGCATCATCCTGCTGCTGGACCCGCTCCAGATGCCCGGCGCCCGGCCGTGGGCCGCGCCGGGCACCGCGCTGCCCGGCACCGACGGCGTCGACAGCCCCCTGAACGTGCTGGGCCGCATCACCAACATGCTGCACGCCCGCCCCGGCGGACACCGGCGCGGCGGGAAGGTGACGACGCCGCTGGCGGTCGTGTTCTCCAAGATGGACGCGTTCTGGCACCTGCTGGACCGCGGCAGCCCGCTGCGCCGGCATCCGGAACCCGGCAGCCGGTTCGACGTACAGGACAGCCTCGACGTGCACGAGGAGGTGCGGCACCTCCTCAAGGACTGGGACGGCATGGCGATCGACCGGATCCTCGACAACAACTTCGCCCGGCACCGGTACTTCGGCGTCTCCGCCCTGGGCCACGGCCCCACCCCCGACGCCCGGGTGGCGCCCACCGGCATCCAGCCGTACCGGGTCGCCGACCCGCTGCTGTGGCTGCTGTCCGAGACCGGGTCGGTGCCGCGGACCGGGCGGGAGCGGTGACCGGCGGGCCCGGGCGGGACGCCCGGCCGGCCGTGCGGCAGCTCTACTACACCTCGTGCGAGCACGGCCTCAGCGGGTTCTCCGGCTTCCAGTTCAACGCGGTGACGCCGGGCCTGCCGGCGGAAGTCCTGCACACGGTCGAGTCGCTGGCCGGCTACGACCCGCCGCGCCCGCTCGTCGAGTCCGACACCCGGGAGCAGCTGGCCCGGTGCCCGGTCAACCTGTGCTTCCTGCCCGGCGGTCCCGACGGCCGGGCCGCCACCGTGGTCTGCGTACGGTACGTGGGCCGCGACTCGGCGCGGCGGTTCGGCAACTACTTCGCGCACGCCCTGCACACGGAGGACTTCGCGGCCGCGTCGGGCGGGCTGCACGGCATCGACCTGTGGGACTCGCCGCTGTGGACCGCGTCCGTGGCCGCCGGTACGGAACTGCCGCCGCTGCCGGGTCCGCCGCCGCGCGGCCCGCTGACGACCGGGGCCGTCCTCGCGTTCCTGCGCGCCCATCCGCACGCCGGGCAGCTGCCGTTGCTGCTGGCGGCGGTGTGCGGGGCGCTCGCCGACGGCCGGCCGGTGGTGCTGGTGGACCGGACGACCGACCGGATCGCGCACTGGTTCGCGGCCGTCAGCCGTCTGCTGCCGCCTCCGATGGTCCGTCAATTGTCTTTTGCCACGTATCAGTTCAGGCCGGAACGCAGCCGGATGCACCTGACGGGCGCGGTCCCTGAGGTGCCCCTCGCGTTCGGCCCCGACGAGCAGGACTCCCGGCACGTCTTCGACTTCGCCGCCGGCCGGTTCCCGGTCGGCCTGCCGGTGGACGGCCTGGCGGGCCTGCTGGGCCGGATCGGGGTGGGCTCGGCCGGGCCGGTGTGGTCGTGGACGGCGGAGTTCACGGACGGCTCCGAACGCCGGCCGGCCGACTGGTACGCGCCGGTGGCGGCCGCCGCGGCCGGTGGCGGCATCCCGCTGGCCCCCGAGGACCTCGCCGCGGTGATCGCCCTGCTGGGCGACGCAGCCCGGCCGGCGCCCCGCCGGGCCGCCCTGGCCCGTGACCTCTACTTGCGTCATCCCGCGTTGGACGAGGCCCAGTTGACCGCCCTCAGCGCGGCCGCGCAGGCCGGCGGCGACCGGGATCTGCACCACGAACTGGAGGGCAGGCTGCACGCCTCCCGGATGCGCGCCTACGTCGCGGGGGTGCCGGGAGCGGCCGGCCCGGTGCCGGTCAGCGATCCGGCGCAGCGGGCGCAGGCCACCGCCCTGTGGCTGGACACCCTGGCCGGCGCCGGGGACGTACGGCCGCGGCTGCGGCTGCTGCTGTGGGCCCGCGGTGCCCGCCTGGACCTGCCGCCGGCGGCGGCCGAGGAGGCCTGCCGGGCGCTGGCCGCCGGCCTGCTGGGGGCGGCGCCGGCCCGGCCGTGGGCGGCGGAGATCGAGGAGGCGGTCGGCCGGCTCGCGGACGGCTGGCCGCAGTTCCGGCAGTCCCTGCTCGACGAAGTGGCCGCCCTGCCTTCGGTCCGCGACGGCCGCCCTGACGTGTTCCTGCGCTTCCCCGCACTGCTGCTGACGGAGGCGGACCTCGGCGGGCACCCGGAGCTGCTGGAGCCGTTCTGGACGGCGGCCGCCCGCCGGGAGCCGCACCGGGCGGTCCCGCTGCTCGGGCGGATCCTGGCGCGGCGCGGCCAGGACTTCCCCGCTCCGGAGCTGCTGCACGCCCTGTGGCCGGGCCCGCGGCCGTGGACGTACGAGGAGGCCCGCGCGCTGCTGCGGGCGCTGCCCGCCGGGGACCCGCCGGACGGGGCGGCCGACGCGGCCCGCGGCTGGCTCGACCGCACCCTGCAACAGGAGGTGACCGACCGGGAGGTGCTCGCCGACTGCCTGCGGCTGTGCGCGCAGCTCTCCGGGCCGCAGCGGCCGGACTGGCCGGCCGGCCGCACACTGGACTTCGCGGAGACCACCCTCCAGCTGGCCCGCCGCCTCCGCGAGGCACCCGAAGCAACGGCACTTGCAAGGGAGTTCGAGCCCGCTTCGCTGGCCCGGTGGGCGGCGCCGCGGGCCCTGAAGCGGTTCCGGCTGGTGCCGGCGATGCTGCGGCTGCCGGCCGACCCTGCGGCCGTCCCGGCGATGCTGCGGCGGCTGGACGACCGTACCTGCGAGGCGTACCTGGGGGCGGTGCTGGCGGCGGCCCGGGAGCGCGGCCCGGCGTCCCCGGTGCTGCTGTCACACGTGGCGGGGGTCGCGCTCACGCCCCGCGAGCGGCTGCCGGAGGCCCGGCGGGCCCTCGTCGTGCAGGTGCTGGTGCACGCGGCGGACGGCTGGCGGGTCGCGGACACCGTCCGGCTGGCCGGCCTGGTCCGGCCGTACGACGGGGAGCTGGCCGACGAGCTGGCGGCCCGCGCCGGCCGCCGGGACAGCGCCCCGCGCCGATTCCTGCGGCAGGCCCTGCGCCGGCGGCCGCCCGCGGGCGGCGCGGGCAGCGACGGTACGCCGGGGCGCAGGCCGCGCAAGGACGAGGGGTAGCCGCATGGAGACGCTGTTCCTGATCGTGATCGCCGCGATCGCGGCGATCGGCCTGCTGATCGCCGGTGTGACCGCGCTCGGCGAGCTGTTCATGCAGGCCGGCGACTACGCCCTGCTGACGGTGGGGGTGGTGCACCGGCGCACCCCCGAGTACGAGGTCATCACCCCGTACCGGCCGCAGGACGAGCCGGTGCCGGCGTACCGGAACTACTTCCTCGGGCAGGCGCTGCGCGATGTCCGCCAGCTGGCGCTGCTCGCCCCCGGGGAGGCCCGCAGCGGCGCCACCGAGCGCTGCCGGGAGTCGTACCGGATGAACGCCGGCGGCCCGGAGCCCGGATTCTTCGGGCTGGTGCGCGGTCTGTCGATGGTGCTCGGACACGTGCTGGGCGCGCTGCTCGCGGCCCCGCTGCTGGCCGCGGTACTGCTGGTGCACACGGCCCTGGTGCTGCTGGTGGGCGGCGCGGCGCTGCTGGTGGCGGGCCTGCTGCGGGCTGCGGACCAGGTGCCGGTGTGGCTGCGGGGGCTGTGGCGGGGCGTGATGTGCCCGCACTGCTTCGAGCGGGTGCGGCACCCGGCGTACGGGTGTCCGCGGGAGGACTGCCGGCGGCGGCACGGCGACGTGCGGCCGGGCCGGTACGGGCTGCTGTGGCACCGCTGCCAGTGCGGGCAGCTGCTGCCGACGCTGCGGATGCTGATGGTGCGCAGCCGCCGGCTCCAGCCGTTCTGCACGTACACGGGCTGCGGGAAGCCGCTGAGCCGGGAGGCCGGGCACGCCCGGGAGCTGGCGCTGCCGCTGATCGGGGGCCGGGCGGCGGGGAAGACGCAGCTGATGGCGGCGATGACGGCCGCGCTGGAGGGGGCGGCGACGGGCGGCGGGCGGGCGTTCCGGCCGGCCGACGAGGAGTCCGCCGGCCGGTTCGCGGTGGCGCGGGAGGTGCTGGCGATCGGCGGCCGTCCGGTGGCGACCCGGCCGGAGCTGCCGCGGGCGATGTCGTTCGTGCTGGGCCGGGGGCCGTGGCGGCGGCTGCTGCACGTGTTCGACACGGCCGGGGAGCGGTTCACGCGGCGGGAGGAGACGGACGCGCTGCGGTACGCGGCCCGGGCGCGGGCGTTCGTGTTCGTGCTGGATCCGCTGGCGGTGGGCGGGGACTGGCCGGCGGAGGTCGCGGCGCTGGCCTCGCCGGTGCATCCGGAGCGGGTGTTCGCGCCCTCGGTGCTGGCCATGCGGGGCATGGGGGCGCCGCTGGAACACAGCCGCCTGGCGGTGGCGATCAGCAAGACGGACGTGCTGGACGCGCACGGGCTGCTCCCGGACCGCCGGGACGAGGACGCCTGGGCCCGGGACTGGCTGTGCGGGGAGCTGCGGCTGGGCAACCTGGTGGCGGCGATGGACACGCACTTCCGGGAGGTCCGCTTCTTCTTCACCTCGGCGGTCCTCGACGGGCCGGGCGCGGCCGGCGGGGCGCCCCCGCCCGCCACCGGGGACGCCCCGCCGCTGCAGGTGCACGCGAGCATCGTGCCCCTGACCCGCTGGTGCCTCGGGGAGTGACCGGGTGCGGAGGGCCGGGCGCCCGGACCGGCGGGCGGATGCCCGGCCGCCCGGGGGTCAGATGGTGAACGGCTTCTGGTCGAGGAAGACCGCGTCCGGCTCCCCCGTCAGGAACAGGTTGGGGCTCTGCGTGGCCGGCAGCTTGCGCTGGATCGCCCGGTGGAAGGGCCGGTAGCCGCCGCGGAAGGACCCGTTCGACCACACGTCGAGCAGGGCCTCCGTGAACGCGCCGTTGACCGGGCCGTCGGCGGAGGTCTGGTTGTCCTGGCAGCCGGAGATGAGCAGCGCCGTGGGCGTGCGCCCGTCCCCGTCGGGGCTCTTCAGGTCGCGCTGGAGCTGCGTGAAGAACTCCTTGTCCCGCTCGTAGATCCGGGTCTGGCGCAGCAGCGGCATCACCCGGGCCGCGGCGGCGATCTGCTCCGGGTCGCTGGTCTGGAACTGGGCTTCCATGGCGACCGGGTTGAGGATCTCGCGTACGGACTCGATGCCGGTGCCGCTGTGGCAGCAGTCGAGCAGGGCGACGATGCGCACGCCCTCCTCGAAGCGCTGGAACTCGGCGTACAGCTCGTCGTCGAGCAGCTGCCGGTCGTAGAGGACGAGGGTCTCGTCGAAGTCGTCCGCCTCGACGTCCGGTCCGGGTGCGTCGGGGATCTGTCCGCCGTGGCCCGAGTAGGTGAACAGCAGGATGTCGCCCTTCTTGAGCCGGGCGGCGGCCTTCCGCAGCTCCGCGGTGATGTTCTCGACGGTGCCGTCGGGGGTCATCAGCGTGGTGGCGCCGAAGCCGACGCCGGTCGCGAGGGCGGCCATGTCGCGGGCGTCGTTCTCGCAGGCGACGAGGCGGCCGTCCCAGCCGTCGTACCGGCGCGGATCGACTTTGTTGAGACCGATGTGGAGCGAGAGTCCGGTGGGCACGAGGGGCCTCCTCAGGGGACGGGGGGTCGGACGGGCACGGGATGGTTTCCGTGGCCGCCGGGTCCTGAACCGCGCCGGAGGAAGGGCCGCCCGATCGGGCCCCGCGCCGCTGTGCACGTGGACGGCGCCTGTTCGAGTGGCTTGCGGTCCCGCACAGTAGGTGATCAGAGATACGCGGTACTGCAATCCTATGAACACTTCAGATGCCGGACGCCCGGCCTCCGGATCCGCCGCCTCCGCCACGGCCACCGCCGGTGCCGCCGACACGGACGAGGCCCGCCAGGACCGGCTGGCCGGCCGCACCGGCTACGACCCGTCCTTCCTGGGCACCGAGATCCCGCTGCCGCTCCCCGTGGACCCGGAGATCCGGACCGTGGTCCTCCCGTACACCCACTTCACCGTCGCGATGCGGCCGGACCGGCGGTTCGCGGCCTCGACGGCCGTCTGCATCGACGGGGAGAAGATCCTCGAAGACGTCCCGCGCGACGACAAGTGGCAGTTCGACCCCCGGCTCCCCGAGTCCCAGCAGGCCGGCAACGACGTCTACCGCAACAACCCCCTCGACCGCGGACACCTGGTCCGCCGCCTGGACCCGGTGTGGGGTGCGGCGGCCGAGGCGCACGAGGCCAACGCGGACACCTTCCACTACACGAACGCGGCTCCCCAGCAGGACGTGTTCAACCAGGGCAAGGAACTGTGGCAGGGCCTGGAGAACTACCTCCTCGACCACGCGGCGCAGTTCGACCGCAGGCTGACCGTGATGACCGGCCCGGTGCTGCACGACTCGGACCCGCCGTACCGGGGCATCCAGGTGCCGCTGCGCTTCTGGAAGGTGGCCGCCTTCCTGCAGGCGGGCAAACTGGCCTCGACCGGCTACCTGCTCGACCAGAGCCCCGACCTCAGCCGCGACTTCGAACGCGCCATGGCCGGCGCCAAGCCCGGCGACCCGCCGCCGCTCGGCGCGTTCCGCACGTACCAGGTGCCCGTCGTCGACATCGTCGAGCTGACCGGCCTGGACTTCGGCCCGCTGCCGGCGGCCGACCTGATGCCGGTGGTCCGCGCGCCCGAGGAGCGCTGGAAGCGGCTGGAGTCCTTCGACGAGATCGTTCTGGGAGGTTAGCCGTGGCCGACCCGCGCATCGTCTACGTCCACGGCAACGGCAACAAGCACCGCAAGGAGTTGTTGAAGTCGCAATGGGACCGGTCCCTGTTCGGCACCGACATGGGCTCCGCCTCCCGGATGGCGTACTGGGCGCCGGTCCGCTACGACACCCCGCTGCCCGACCCCGCCCCCGACCCGCTGGACGGCGGCCCGCCGTCCGAGGAGGAGCTGCCGGGGGCTCCGGCGCTGTCCGGGCCGCCGGGGGAGTTCGTCGCCCGGACCGTGTCCGAGGCCCGCGCGGACAGCATGGCGGAGGCCCCGCCCGGGCCCCCGCCGGAGGGCGAGCAGCAGCTGGTCCGCTGGCTTCGCGACATGACGTACCTGGGGGACACCATGGCCGGCGACGGCGGTACGGCGGGCCCGGGCACGGAGGCGCTGGAGGCCCTGCCGCTGCCCGGGTTCGCCCGCCGCGAGGTGTTCCGGCTGCTGGTCAAGCACACCTTCAAGGACGTGCACGCGTACTTCTTCGGCGGCGCAGGCGACGCGATGCGGGACGTGGTGCGGGCGGAGCTGGCGGCGGTGGACGGCGGGCCGCTGGTCGTGGTCGGCCACAGCCTCGGCTCGGTCATCGCGTACGAGGTGCTGCGCGAGCTGGAGCGGCCGGTCGAGCTGCTGATCACCGTGGGCTCGCCGCTGGCCATCACCGAGGTCCAGGACCTGCTGCGGCAGCCGCCGGCCGTCCCGTCCGGGGTGGCCGCCTGGCACAACGCCTCCGACCTGCGGGACCTGGTCGCGCTGGACCACACCGTCCGGCCCGAGTACGCGCCCGAGCACCTCGTCACCGACCACCTGGTGACGAACAGCAGCGGCAACCACCACGGCATCCGCGAATACCTCGCCACGGACCCCGTCCGCACCCCGGTCCGCACCGTTTTCGGCCATCTTGCACCCCCTCCGAACGGGTGAAACCATGACAGGTATCAGTCACTCCCCCGCGACGCTCCGCTCGCGCTCGACCGCGTAGGCAGGTGGGGTATGGCGCTCAGTGAGGAACAGTGGGACCTGGTCACCAAATGGCTGCGGGACTATGTCTTCCTCGAAGTCTCTCCTCCCGCACACGCCCTGCGGCTGCTCGGGTTCCACGACGACTTCATCGCGTCCCTGAACCTGAGCGGGTCGCCGGACGACAACGCCAAGGAGGTCGTGCGGGCCTGCCGCGGGAGCATCGAGCTCGAACGCCTGCTGCTGGAGTTGCTGGCCAAGAAGCCGTCCCTGGCCTTGATCGCGTCGGTCGACGCCCACCTGACCGAGTTCCGGCGCCTCCTGGCGCTGGACGACGACGTGTACCGCTCGGCAGACGACCTGTTCCTGAGCACCATCGTGACCAGCGGCCCCGGGGTCTTCATCAACCGCACGAACCTCCGGGGGCGGCTCAAGCAGTTCGTCGAGGATCCGGAGAAGGTGGTGCTCGCCGTGGACGGCGAGCCCTCCAGTGGCCGTTCGTACACGTACCACCTGATCCGGCACATCAGCCGGCAGAAGAGGTTCCTGCCGACCCGGGTGGTCCTCGAACGCACTTCCACGGCGGCGTCCGTCATCCGGGGCCTGAACCGGTTCGTTCCCGACGAGCCGTCATTGAACATCACACTGTTGAACGACGAACTGCCGACGCTCAGACAGCAGGTCGACGACATCGTCAGCCGGGCCACCAGGGCGAAGGAAACGTTCTGGCTCGTGCTCGACGACTGCGACAAGCTCGACATGTCCTCCGACGTCTGGGACTGCATCGCCATGCTGGCGGTGTCCATCTTCGAGCAAGCCGGGGCCACGCGGAACAAAAGGGCCGTGCCCAGGCTCGTCCTCCTCGGTCATTCCCCGACGATGCCGCAGCTCCCGGACGACGTGAAGGGGCACGAGTGCCGGGACGTCGCGCGGCTGGCCTGCGCCGAGGACATCAAGGATTTCTTCGGCCCCTTCTTCGCCCGGAACCCCGACCCGCAGGGTCCCGATCCGCAGCACCCCGGCCCTCCGCACCTCGACCGGATCGCCGAACTGGTCGAGGTGAGCACGGGGGAAGTACTGCGCGCGGCGTCGGCCCCAGGGGTGCAGAGCTACATGTACACGCTGGGCAAGGCAGTCGGCGACGCGTTGGAGGTCTATCGGTCGCTCGCCCCCGGCGACGATTTCGCCGAGCGCCTGCGCCGCAAACTCGGCGAGGGGCCGGACGACCCCGAAGCCGCACCACCGCCCGGTCCCGGGCCGGGACCGGGACCGGGACCGGGACCGGGACCGGGACCGGGACCGGGACCGGGACCGAACACCGGCTTCGGCTCGGTTTCCGGCCCTGACACCGCTACCGACCGGACCGGGACCGCCTCCGCGCTGCCCGACTCCGGCACCGGCGCCGAGCTCCGCTCCCTCCCCGCCACCGCGCCGGGCCCGGAACCGGACCTGCGCCGCTCCTACCGTGAAGCCGCCGCCCTGCTCGACTACTTCGACCCTTCGGAACTCCGGCTGCCCGACGGGTCCGACCCGAACGGTGTGGCCGCCGAACTCCTCGTCTACGACTGCCGGACGCCGTTCTCCGGCCCCCAGCGGACCTCTTGGACCCTCAAACCGGAGGTGCGCGAGCAGACGCTGCGCGCCCTGGCCAGCCCCGAGGCCGCCCGCTTCGCCCTCGAGACGCAGCTGGCCGGGAAGCCCGAGGTGCCCGGCCCCGAACGCTTCGCGCTCGCCTTCCTGTCCGGCCGGCCGCCGGTCCTGGAGGACCTCGGCCGGGAGGAACTCGCCGATGCCCAGCAGGCGGTGTTCTGGCTCTCCCTCGTTCCCCGAACCGCCGGGCTGCTCCCCGACCCGGAGTACATCCAGCAGCTGCGCGAGCGCGCCCGGCTGCTGGAACCCCTGGAGCGTCTGCTCCGCAGCCCGTTCCAGGGCCGCACCGCCGAACTGGACGCGCTGCGCGCGTACGTCGGCCTGCCCCCGCATTCCGACGCCCCGGCCCTGTCCGGGCTGCGCCTGGGCTTCCTCCGGGCGGCCGTCAGCGGCCTCGAACCCCCGCTGCTCATCCACGGGATCGGCGGCATCGGCAAGAGCACCCTGCTCGCGAAGTTCCTCGTGAAGAGCCTGCGCGACTACCGCCCCGGATTCCCGTTCGCCTACATCGACTTCGAGCGTCCGACGCTCTCGCTTCACGAGCCGGCCACCATGATCGCCGAGATCTCGCGGCAGTTCGGGATGCAGTACCCCGCGCTCCGCGCCGAGTTCGACGCCCTGGCCGGGGAGTGCGAGGCGACGGCGGCCGCGCAGCGCGCCGGCCAGAGCGAGGTGGACGACCTCTACCGGCTGGCCACCACCCGCGGGGCGATCGGCCGGCTGTCCAGTTCGGGCCTGCACGCCCAGGCGATCGAACGCGAGCAGGACCTCGCAACCCGGGCCGGCCTCCTCATCACCCGTGCGATCGGCATTCCGGCGGAGGCCCCCGGGCCTCCCCTGGTGATCGCCCTGGACTCCTTCGAGGAAGCCCAGTACCGGGGCTCGCCGATGCTCGGCCGCATGTGGGCCTTCTGGGCCGCCCTCCAGAAGGCCCACCCCCGGCTGCGGCTGATCGTCTCCGGCCGGGCGCCGATCGAGAACCCGGCCCGGCGGGCCGAGCTGCGGACCCTGGCCCTCGGCGACCTGGACCCGCAGTCCGCGGTGGCCCTGCTGGTCAGCAGCGGGGTCGGCGACGTCGCGACGGCCGAGAAGCTGGCCGAACGGGTCGGCGGTCACCCGCTCAGCCTGAAACTGGCGGCGGAGGCGGTCCGTACGGTCGCCGAGGGCGGTACGACGGTCGGCGAGCTGGTCGGCAGCCTGCCCCCGCGGGAGCGGGACGTGAACCGCAAGGTGGACCAGCTGCTCGTCCAGGGCTTCCTGTACGACCGGATCCTCAACCACATCCCCGACCGGCAGGCCCGCGCGCTGGCACGGACCGGCCTCGCCCTGCGGACCATCACCCCCGGCCTGATCAAGGACGTGCTGGCCGGCCCGGCCGGACTGGCCGTGGAGTCCGAGGACGAGGCGCGCGAACTGTTCGGCCGGCTGGCCCGGCAGCAGCTGATGGAGCCCGCGGGCCCGGAGGCGATCCGGCACCGGGCCGATCTGCGGTCCATCATGCTCAGCCTCGCGGACAAGGGCCGCACCGCCGAAATGCGGCAGGTCGGGGAGCGCGCGGTGGCGCACTTCGCCGCCCTGGAGGGGGTGGAGGCCCGGGCCGAGGAGATCTACCACCGGCTGCGGCTGCGGCAGAGCCCCCGGTCGGTGGAGGAACGCTGGCTGCCCGGCGTCGAGCGCCACCTCGCGGGAGCGGACCACGACCTGTCGGCCCGGGCGGCCGCCTTCCTCACCGGGCGCCTCGGCGGGCACGCACCCGACCGGGTCATGGAGGAGGCCGACCAGGTGGACTGGGAGCGCATCACGGCCCAGGAGGTGGACGGCCTGCTGGCGCAGGGGTTCGTGGCCGAGGCCGCCACCCGGCTGACCGAGCGCCGGCCCTGGACCCCCGGCAGCGAGCTGCACCCGCTGCTCGTGGACACCCTGGCCAGGCTGGGCCGCCGGAGCGAGGCGCGGGCCGAGGCGGAGGCCGCGATCGACCGTGCCGAGGAGGCCGGCTTCCCCGACGTACAGCTGGAACTGCTGCTCCAGTCGGCACGCCTGGCCGAGGAGGACGGGGACCTGGTGAACGCGGACCGGGACCTGGCGGCGGCCGAGGACATCGCCGGCCGCCTCGACCGGGACTTCGACGCACTGGCCGCCCTGCTGGCCCGGTCGCAACTGGCGGCGGCATCCCGGCATGCCGCCCCCGAGGTGGACAGCCGGCTGGCGGAGCGGCTGCGGAGCCTGCCGCCCGACGCGATGGGCCGGCAGCCCGTGCTGGTCCGTGCGGCCGCCGCCGAGGTGTCACGGCAGGACCCGCAGGCCCTGGCCGAGACGATCAGGGTGGTGGGGCTGCCGCCGGGGGACGACCAGGCGCTCGCCGCACTCGCCGGGGCGATCGAGCAGGCGGCGCAGGAGCAGCCGGCGCTGGTGCAGTCCCTGCTGGAGATCCTGCAGTCCGCCGTACGGAGCCCGGGCCCCCGGACGGTACCGGTGGCGGGCACGCCGGTACCCGGAGCCGGCCCGGCGGGCCCCTCGGCTCCGCCGCCTCCCGCGGGCGGAGCCGGCACCCGGGCACCCCGGCCTCCGGGCACCCCGTCGGCCCTGTCCTCCGCCCCTGCGCGCACCCGTACGCCGTCCGGGGCGGGCGTCGGCAGTGCCATGGCCGGATACCTCCGGGAGGCCCGCCGGCTCGGCACCCTCGACGGTCTCGCCCGTCAGCTGCTCGTCGTCAACGACGCGAGCGGCACGCTGGTCTCGGGCGTGGCGGCCGCGATGAGCACCGGTCTCACCCCGCGCCCGGCAGCAGCCGCCACTCCCGCGCCGGAGGCGGCACTGCCCCCGGCGCCCGTCGAAGGGAACGGCCCGTAGCGGCCTGAGCGTTCATGGACGAGCCGTATCTGGACCCGGAGGAGATCCGCGAGCTGGTCGCCGCGGCCCTGGAGGCGGGATTCACCGCCAAGGGCTACCGGGACCAGCTGCTGACCGGGATCATGACCGAGTTCACCGGAATCCTGCCCGTACTCGACCAGCCCAACCTCCAGCTCCTCTCCGACCTCAACCGGCTCAACTCGGTCGAGCGCCTGGTGGACGGAGGGGTACCGCTCCAGATCTGGCTGAACAACGCCGGCTTCCTCACCGTGCAGGACGGTCCGCGCAAGGTCTTCCAGAAGTACCTGGCCAAGACCGCCCACAAGGCCAGCGGCGAACCCGACATGCCGCCGCCCGCCGAGGGCGGCGGCGAGACCAAGGAAGAGATCGTCAACACCGACGACACCGTGCCGTTCGGTTTCCTCCAGGGGGGCGAGACGGCCGGGCGGGCGGTCGCGCAGCTCAAGGTCTTCCCGTACGAGGCCGGAGCACGGAAGCAGTCCGGCAGCCACGCCGGCACCGGCTGGCTGATCGCCCCGGGACTGCTGGTCACCAACCACCACGTGATCAACGCCCGTTCACGCTCGGGCAGCGCCGTCCCGCAGGCCGCCGCGGAGGATTTCGCGCTGCAGGCGGTCAACTCCCGGTCGAGGTTCGACTACCTCGACGAGGACGTCCAGCTGGAGGGGACGGCCGCAACCGCCCTCGAAGCCTCGGACAAGGACCTCGACTACGCGGTCCTGCGGCTGGCCGAGCCGGGCGACCGGCCGGTCCTGCGGGTCGCGACCGCACCGCTGGTCCTGTCGGCGGAGGCGCCGACCGCGGTCAACATCATCCAGCACCCGCTGGGCCTGCCCAAGCGGATCGCCCTGCGCAACAACCTGGCCTTCGACGCGAACGACCGCGACGTCCGCTACTTCAGCGACACCCAGCCGGGGTCCTCGGGTTCGCCGGTCATGACCGACGACTGGCGGGTGGTCGCCCTGCACCGCAGCAGCCAGCGCGTCACCGACGTCAACTACCAGGGAAAGTCAACGGCCTTCGTCAACGTGGGCACCCAACTCAGCAGCATCCTGCACCACCTCTCCGAGCACAGCCCCGCGCTGTACGCGGAGATCACCGCGGCGCAGGCGGCACTCGGGGACGGACAGCAGCCGGAGGTGTGACATGTGGAAAGGATCGCCCGTGGCGACCGACCCGGAGGAGGTCTTCAAGGACCTGCTGGAAGTCGCCGAACGCGTGAGGAGCAACCTGCGGTCCGAGACGCCGGAAAGCGTCGAGGACCTGCCGCCGGAAGAGGCCACCGCCCGGGAGATCGAGCGGTTCGCCCAGGAGGAGCGGGCCCGGGTGCTGGAGGCCGGGGTCGTCGGACTGGAGAAGCTGGCCGCCGGCCGCGAGGACGAGATCGACGAGGACGAGCACTTCGGGATGGAGGCCATCGTCCTCCTCGAAGGGCGGCCCGCGCTCCTCGTCCAGGGCAGCGACTTCACCACCCCCCAGGGCGACTGGGGCATCCTCGACGCCGCGCGCCCGGCGATCCGCGAGTCCATCGCCCGGGTCGGCCGGGTGGAGGTCGGCGGCCACCTCGACTTCGACTGGCTGGGCACCGCGTTCCTGGTCGGCCCGGACGTCGTGATGACCAACCGGCACGTCGCCGCCGAGTTCGCCCGCGGCGACGCCGACGGAGCGGTGTTCCGCGAGGGCATGACGGCCCGGATCGACACGGCCGAGGAACGCGGCCTGTCCCCCGTCGCCGGCGCCTCGCCCGAGTACGAGGTCACCGAGATCCTCGGCATCCACCGGGACGTGGACCTCGCCCTCCTGCGCGTCGCCCCGACCGCCGCGAACGGCGCCGCGCTGCCCACCCCGCTGCAGATCGCCGCCGAGCCGCCCGCCGCCCTGCCGGGCCGGCCCGTGTACGTGATCGGCTACCCGGCCGCGGACGGCCGCCGCAACGAGCCCGAGGCGATGCGCCGGATCTTCATGGACATCTACAACGTGAAGCGCCTGCAGCCCGGCACGATCACCGCCCTCGACGCCCCGACGGCCCGGCTGAAGCACGACTGCTCCACCCTCGGCGGCAACAGCGGCTCCCCGGTCTTCGACCTGGACAGCCACAAGGTCCTGGGCCTGCACTTCGGCGGCCGCTTCCGGTTCGGGAACTTCGCGGTCCCGCTGTGGCAGCTCCGCAACGACCCCCTGGTCGTCCGCGGACAGCTCAACTTCGTCTGAACCGGGACCGGAAGGGGTGCCATGAACCAGGAACCCGGCGCCGCCCTGCGCAGCGCCCTCGAAAGGGAGTTCCAAGGCCGCCTGTCGGGGCCCGGCGACCCGGCGTACGACGCGGACCGGCGGATCTGGAACGCCTCCGTCGACCGCTCCCCCGCCCTGATCGCCTTCTGCACGGGCGTGGCCGACGTGGTCGCGGCCGTGCGGCACGGCCGGGAGAGCGGGCTGCCGCTGGCCGTCCGCAGCGGCGGCCACAGCTTCCCCGGCCATTCGGTGTGCGACGGCGGCCTCGTCGTCGACCTGTCGGCGATGAAGGGCGTCCGCGTGGACCCGCGGACCCGCACGGCCCGGGTGCAGGCCGGGGTCCTGCTCGGCGAACTCGACCGCGAGACACAGCAGTTCGGCCTGGCGGTGCCATCCGGGATCGTCACCCACACCGGGGTGACCGGGCTGACCCTCGGCGGCGGCATCGGCTGGCTGATGCGCCGCTACGGGCTCACCGTCGACCAGCTCCTGTCCGCGGACCTGGTCACCGCGGACGGCCGTTTCCTGACCGCGGACGCCGAGCGGGAGCCGGAGCTGTTCTGGGGGCTGCGGGGCGCGGGCGCGAACTTCGGCGTGGTCACGGAGTTCGAGTTCCGGCTGAACCCGGTGGGCCCGCAGGTGCTGGCCGGGCCGGTGCTGTGGCCGATGGACGACGCCCCCGGGGTGCTGCGCTTCTACCGGGACTGGATCGAGACCGTCCCGGACGACCTCACCACCATCGTCACGATGCGCAAGGCGCCGCCGCTGGCGGCGATCCCGGAGGCCCTGCACGGCCGGCCGGTGGTCTCGGTGGGCTGCTGCTGGGCCGGGGACCCGGAGGAGGGCGGCCCCGTCCTGGCGCCGCTGCGCGGGTACGGCACCCCGCTGCTGGACCTGTGCACCCTGCGGCCCTTCACCGGCCTCCAGGCGATGTTCGACCCGTCCTTCCCGCACGGCTGGTGGTACCACTTCCGGGCCTGCAACATCGACCGGCTGACGGACGAGGTCATCGACATCACCACCGCCCACACGGCCCGCATCGGCTCCCCGCTGTCGCTGCTGGCGGTCTTCCAGCGGGGCGGCGCGGTGGCCCGTACCGGCGAGGACGAGACCGCCTTCGGCGGCCGCGCCACCGGACACACCTTCAACATCAACGGCACCTGCCGGGACGAGGAGGGCTTCGCGGCGGAACGGGACTGGGTGCGCGGCCTGTGGACGGCCCTCGCCCCGTACCACGCGGGCACCTACGTCAACTTCCTGATGGACGAGGGCCAAGGCCGCATCGCCCAGGCCTACGGCCCCGCCAAGCTGGACCGGCTGCGCGCCCTCAAACGCGCGTACGACCCGGACAACGTCTTCCGCCTCAACCAGAACATCCTCCCGGCGGAGGCAGCCTGACCGTCTCTCGCGGAGGCAGCCTGACCGCCTCTCAGCGGGCGCGCTCCCGCCACCACCGGGCCACCCGGGCCGCGGTCCGCCCGGCGACGGACTCCGCGGGCGCGGCCGGTGCGCTCGCCGCGGTCGCCGCGGTCGCCGCCGCCCAGGCCCGGCGGGTGGCTTCGGGCAGGTGCGGGAAGTCGGGGTCGTGGCGGGCGATGTGCCCGGCCAGGGTCTGCCAGCCCGCACCGGTGACGACGATCAGGCGGTCGGCGAGGTCCAGCGCACCGCCCCGGTAGCCGGCCTGCCGCAGCACGGACTGCCCGGCCGGGCTGCGGAAGTGCCGCAGTGCCTCGCCGGCCCGGCTCGGGTCCCGCGCCAGCATCCGGTGCAGCGCCTCCACGACCCTCGTGTGCTCCGCACGCCGCAGGTGGTACAGGGCCCGGCCGGCCTGGTACTGCTGCGTCCGGCTGAAGGCGGTCAGCCGGGTGGCCTGCGCGGTGTACCGGACGTGTTCGGGCGAGCCGATCAGCCCGTCGGCGAGCCGCGAGGCGGCGGCATGGGCCGCCCGGCCCGCCGTCTCGATCTCCGCCAGCAGCGCCGGCAGCAGGTCCGCGCCGGGCGGATCGCCGGGCGCCCCGGCCTCCGGGTCCTGCGGGTGCCCCAGGCCCGGCTCCCCGGTCTCCGGGGCCCCGCTGCGGGCGTGCACGGTCGGCACGGCCCACAGCGCCGAGGTCAGCGGCGGTGCGGCGGCGCGGGCGTCGGCGAGGGTGGGGAACACCGCCGTCCCGGTGGGCCCGTGCCGGGCCGCCGTGCGGGCGGCGAGCGCGGCCGCGGTGGGCCGTGCCGCCGCGTCCTTCGCCAGCGCCTCCCGCACCAGCCCGGCCAGTTCGGCCGGTACGCCGTCCAGCGCGGGCACGCCCGTCACGATGCGGAACTCGATCCCGGTGGGGGCGCCGAAGGGGTGCCGGCCGGTCGCCGCGTACGCGGTGAGCAGCCCCCACGCGAACAGGTCGGACGCGGTGCCGGTGGCGCCGCTCTCCAGCTGCTCGGGCGCCATCCAGCCGGGCGTGCCGGTGACCATGCGGGTCGCGGTCACCGCGGTGGCGTCCAGGTGGTGGGCGATCCCGAAGTCCAGCACCCGCGGCCCGTCCGCGGCCAGGATCACGTTCGCGGGCTTGAGGTCGCGGTGGGCGACCCCCGCCCGGTGGATGCACGCGAGGGCGTGCGCGGTGGCCGCGGCGAAGGTCAGCAGGTTGGTCCCGGTGAGCGGCCCGTGCGCCTGGACGTGCTGGGCCAGGGTGTCGCCCGGAACGTACGGGGTGGCCAGCCAGGGCCGTTCGGCGGACGCGTCGGCGCCGACCAGTCCGACGACGTACGGCCCGGCGACCCGGGTCAGCAGCGCCACTTCGCGGGCGAACCTCAGGCGGTGCGCCGGATCCCCGGCGTACTCCGGGTGCAGCACCTTCACGGCGACGGGCTCGCCGCCCTCGGGGTGCGCGTAGTAGACGGCCCCCATCCCGCCGGCCCCGATCCGGCGCTCCGGCCGGTAGGGGCCGATCTGCCCCGGCAGCTCGGTCACACTCACCGTACGACCCCTCCACCACACCCGTCACATCGCCGTCGAGCGATGGTAGCGGCGTGCGGATCGTGCGCCTCCGGTGCCCCCGGTTGCCCCCGTGGCGCTCTCCGCAGCACGGGGGCCCGCGGGCTAGGGTCTGTCCGGCGGATCGGCCGCCAGGCCTCGGTGGCCGGGCCGGGTCCGCGGCCAGCGGACCACACAGGGCGCGCCCCGTGGGGCGCACGGACCTTCACCGGGGAGACCATGACGCTCACCGCCGACCCCCTCGACTCCCTTCTGCGGGCCGCCGTCCGCGACCGGATCCACCCAGGTGCCGTCTGGGCCGTCGGCGATGCCGGGGCCACGCTGACCGAGGGCGCCGCCGGCGCCGGGATGGGGCCGGACACCGCGTTCGAACTCGCCGGGCTCGGTCAGGTCCTCGACGTGTGGCCGGCCGTCGGCACGCTCGTCGGGGACGGGGACCTCCAGCTGCACACCCCGCTCGGCGCCTACCTGGGCGAGCTGTCCGGGCGGCCGCTGGCCGGAGTGACGAGCCATCATCTGCTCACCCACACCGCCGGGTTGCGCGACAGCGCCGCCGGACCGCCCGTCCCGCTGCTGCACACCGCCCTGCACCGGGCACCCAGCGAGACCGTCGAGTACAGCGACCGCGCCGCCCGCATCCTCGGCCACCTGGTGGAGCGGCTGTCCGGCCGCCCCGCCGACCGGCTCGCCGCCGAGCGGGTCTGGCAGCCCCTGGGCATGACCCGGACCGGACCCCGCCGGACGGCGCCGGGCGCGGACGGCCCGCCGGGGATCCGGTCGGTGCTCGGGGACCTCACCCGGTTCCTGCGCCACCTGCTGGGGCCCGATCCGGTGCCGTTCGGCGCCGCCTGGGTGCGCGAGTCGCTCCGTATCCGCACCGGCGAACTCGCCCCGCCGCGCGGCCTGTTCTGGCGTCCGGCGGCCGGCACCCACCGCCGCCAGGACATCTGGGTGCACCACGGGCCCGCCGGATCCGGCCTGTGGCTCTCCCCCGCGCAGTCCCGCTGGGCGGTCCTGCTCACCGGCCGGGGCGACGGCCCGCGCGACCGGGCGGCCGCCGCCCGCGTCCGCGAGACCTTCCGCGCCGCCGCCTTCCGCTGACCCCCGTACCCCGCCCCCAATCCCCTGACGGCCGACCCCCGGGAGCCACCGCACATGCCCAGAAAGCTCGTCTTCATGTCGTCCGTCTCACTCGACGGCTACTTCGAGGGACCGGACCGCGAGATCGACTGGCACCGGGTGGACGACGAACTGCACCACCACTTCAACCAGGAACTGGCCGCCATGGGCGCCTTCCTCAGCGGACGCGTCACCCACCAGCTGATGGAGGAGTTCTGGCCGACCGCCGACCAGGACCCGGCGAACGCCGGCCCGATGGCCGAATTCGCCGCGATCTGGCGGAACATGCCCAAGTACGTGTACTCGCGGACCCTGAAGAGCGCCGGCTGGAACACCACCGTGGTCGGCGAGGTCGTCCCCGACGAGGTCCGCGCCCTCAAGGACCGGCCGGGGGGCGACCTGGTCCTCGGTGGTGCCCGGCTCGCCGCGGAGTTCCTCCGGCACGGCCTCGTCGACGAGTTCCGCCTCTACGTGCACCCGGTGGTGCTCGGCGCCGGCCACCTCCTCTTCCCGCCGTCCGGCACCCTCCCGCAGACACCGCTGCACCTCGTGGAGAGCCGTACGTTCGGCAACGGCGTGGTGCTCCTGCGCCACCGCACGGAGCCCGCTGCCTGACGATCACTCAGGCTGCTTTTTCCTGCTCGCGGTTGTGCATGAACTGGGCGACCAGGACGGCCGTCACCGCCGCGGTGATCACCAGCGGCATCTGGTGGTGGCCGTCCGTGCCGAGCAGCAGGAAGGCCAGCACCGAGCCGGACAGCGGCAGCCGGGTGACCGCCGCCGCCGCGGCCGCGATCCCGACGGCGAGCGCCGGGGTGGTCCCGAGCCCGGGCAGCCCCGCGCAGGCCACTGCGGCGGCCGCCCCGACCAGCAGGGAGGGGAAGACGGGACCGCCCCGGAAGCTTCCGAGGGCGACACCCCAGGCCAGTCCCTTGCAGGCGACCAGGGCGAGCAGTGCCGCCACGGACCAGGCCTGCGGGTCCGCGGCCAGTGCCGCGAGGGTGGTCTGACCGGACAGGGCCGCCTCGGCCGGATTGCGGCCGGTCAGCAGCGCGTACCCGGCGAGCAGCACGCCGATCGCCAGCGCGCACAGCAGGGTGCGGGAGACGGGGCGCCGTTCCGTCCAGCCGGCCGTGCGCAGACCGAACCGGCGTGCCAGCACGACCAGGCCGGCGATCAGCGCCGCGAGCGGGATGCCCCACAGGAAGTCGCCCGCGTCCGGCCGGGTGTCGGCGGGCACGCCGGTCAGGCTGAGGGCGCCGGTCTCCAGACCCGTCCAGTTGCCGAAGCCGGTGAAGACGAGGGCGCCGGCCGCGCTGGTGATCAGGCAGGGCAGCAGCAGCACGACGAGCCGCAGCCCGGCGATCCCGGCCGCCTCCACGACCAGGATGGCGGCGACCAGCGGCCCGCCGAGGATGGTGGAGATGGCGGCGGTCGAGCCGGCCGTGGCCAGCAACGCGGCCTCCTGCGGACCGACGGGGTGCGGCAGCCGCCGTACGGCGAGCAGCGCGAGCCCACTGCCGACGGCCATCAGGGGCGCCTCGGGGCCCAGCGGAACCCCGAGCGGCAGGACGGTGAGCGCGGCGAGGACGACGCCGGGCAGCGCGTCGGGGCCGAGCGGTGTGCCGCCGAGACCGTCCACCGGCAGGTGTCCGCCGCGCCCCGGCATCCGGGTGACGACGGGGATCAGCACCAGTCCGGCGAGCACCAGCGTGGGCAGCGGCCACCACCAGGGCGGTTCGTCGTGGCCGAGGTGGTGCGGCAGCGTCTCCCACACGAGGTGCTGGAGCCAGTGCTGGAGGCTCACGAAGAAGAAGCAGGCGAAGGCGACCGGGATGCCGAGCACCAGGCAGAACAGCAGCCGGCCCAGGTACCTCCGGCTGACCAGGATCTCGTGCGGCGCCGGCTCCTGGGGCGGACGCCCGGTTGCGGTGTGGTCCGTCACCTGGTTCCTCCGGGTTCGCGGGCGGCGTCGGTCCGGCCCGGGTCAGCCGTCGGCGGCGGACCCGCGGTCGGTGCACAGGGCCCAGATCACGAACACGGACAGCGCGATGGACAGCAGCGCCCACCAAGGGGTGTACGGCAGCCACATGAACTGCGCGATCATCACCACGACGGCCAGCCCGATGCCGGCGCCGCGCGCCCATTCGGCGCCCTGGAGGATGCCCCAGCCGGTGATGGCGACGAGGACGCCGAGGATCAGGTGGATCCAGCCCCAGGCGTCCAGGTTGAACTCGAACACGTAGTTCCCGACCCGGGCGTACACGTCGTCCCCGGCGATGCCCGCGATGCCGGCGAGCACGCCGAAGATCCCCTGGGTGAGCATCAGCACGCCGGCGAACAGCGTGCCGCCGGCCGCCCAGGCATTGCGCTCGGGTCCGCCGGCCGGTCCCCTGGGGGGCGCCGGGGTCCCCGGTGCGGTGTTGGCCATGGTGCGCTCCCTGCCGGGTCCGGGCACCGGGGCGCTTCGCCGGTCCCGGCGGCCGCGGACCTCTCCGCTGGTTGCTCCGATCGTGTGCCGGGGCCCGGGGACCGGCCACCGGATGGGGCCGTTCGGGTGATCCTGCGGAGCGTGCGCACGGCGACGCCCGCCCCCGGAACTCCTGCGGAGGAGTCCCGGGGGCGGGCGGAGTGCACCGGCCGGCCGGCGCCGGGGCGGGGCGCGGCCGGAGCGTCAGACGCGGTCGGCGGCGATCAGCACGTACTGGAAGGAGCCGTCCTTGTACGAGTTGATGAACGCCTCTTCGATGCCGGTGACCAGCGACGAGGTGGCGCGCAGCTCCCAGTAGGGCAGCGTGTCGGGGGTCAGGTCGATCACGGCCTGGGGGACGAGGCGGTTGTCGGCCATGGCGCGCAGGTACTCGCGGCGGGAGTGGATGTTGCACTCGAAGTGGGCGTTGATCTGGGAGACCCACTTGGAGGGCTGGCCGTAGCGCGGGTTCCAGCAGCCGGTGATGGTGACGTAGCGGCCGCCGACCGACAGGATGCGCGAGTGCTCGGCGAACAGGTCGTGGAGGTCGACGTACATGCTGGACTCGTTGTTCCAGGAGCCGGCGGCCTGGCCGGTCTCGAAGGGCATGTCGAGCATGTTGCAGACCCGGGCGTGGACGGAGTCCTCCAGGCCGAGTTCACGGGCCCGCTGGTTGCCGAAGTCGGCCTGCTTGGCCGACAGGGTGACGCCCTCGACCTTGCAGCCGAAGCGCTGGTGGGCCATCACCATGGAGCCGCCGCGGCCGCAGCCGGCGTCCACGAGCAGGTCGTCGCGGCCGATGGTGCCGAGGTGGTCGAGGAGGACCTCGGCCTGCGCGGACTCCAGCCGGTGCAGCTCGGTGATCAGCTTCTTCTCGTATTCGCTGTCCTCTGTGTCACCGAGGGCGGCGTGGTCGATCGCGCCGATGCCGTAGTGGTGGTGGTACAGCCCGTCCACGTCGCCGAGGCGCAGGTTCACGGGCCGGGCCTCGCCGTCCCAGTAGCGGGCGATGTCGCCCTGGTAGGGGGTCGCGGGGGCGGGCACGAAAGGCGTGGTGCTGAGGGTGCTGGTCACGGGGGTATCCATCCTTACCAAAAGTCGGGCAGGCTGTAGCGGTACGTGTTGGTCATGTGCCAGTGGTGGTTGCCGTCGACCCAGACGGCCACGCCCTTGAGGAAACGCAGCACGCGCGGGTCGGGGCAGGCGGCGGCCAGTTCGGCGGCAGCGGCCTCGAACTCGTGCATCAGCTCGTTGTGGATCTCGACGGCCTTGAGGTAGGCCTCGCGGTGGGAGACCCCTTCGCGTTCCGAGATCACGACCGGCAGGTTCAGGTGCAGGCCTGGGCTGTCGAGCTCTTTGGTGTACGAGTAGAGGTCGTTGGCGATCGTGGTGGCGTTGCCGGCGAGCGCGATGACCCGCTGCATGGCGGGCTGGGCGTGCAGGTCCGCCGGCAGCTCGTAGCCGCCGATGGTGTCGGTGATGGTCGGGCAGGGGCGGAAGTTGTTGAACTGGCGCATCGCCAGGTACTCCCACACCTCCGGCACGTAGTTCGTCTCGGCCCAGGCGGCTTCGGCGAGGTAGCCGAGGTGCAGCCGGGCCATGTCGTGCCGGAACCGGTCCGCCTGGGAAGGGGTGGCGCCCTGGCGGAAGTACTGCATGGCGGAGTCGTAGGCGCGCCGCGGGGCGTCCGACCGGAGCGATTCCGTCCAGCCGGGCGCGTACTCGGCCGCCGTGTGGACGGGGTCGAGTGCAGTGTGCGCCATGAGGAGCCGCCCGCCGAGTCCGACGGGCGAACCTCCGTGGTCCTCGCAGTAGCAGTCGTCGACGACGTTCTCGGCGACCATGAGGCGGGTGGCGATCATCAGGTGGTCGATGGTCGGGGCGTCCGGGTGGCAGCCGACCATGTAGCTCGCCACGGAGAACCCGTCGAACTGGTCCTCCCACTCCGGCGGGTAGAGCGAGCACTCCTCGACCGCCCACTCCTTGATGCGGCGGCTGACCTCCGCGACACGCACCGGGTCGGGTGTCGCGATGGGGTGGTGGTAGAGGCCGGGAATGGGCCGGCCGGCCGCCGGCGGTTCCGCCTCCGGCACGGCCGTCTCCGGTACGGCTCCGGGGGCGGGCCCCGACGGGACCGCTGCCGGCACCTCGCGCGGGGCGAAGTGCAGGCTTTCGGTGCCGATGCCGCTGGGCCCGCGGATGATCCGCTCCAGGGCGGAGCCGTGTGCCACGGGGGCGGCTTCCGGTTCGGCCGGCGGCGCGGCGAGCGACGTAACCAGGGACGGGACGGAGGGGAGGGGCCGGCCCGCCGGCGGCGGCGCCGGAGCGGGCGGCTCCGGAGCGGGCGGCTCCGGCACGGTCGCGGTGGCGGGTGCGGCGGGCACGGTGGGGCGGCCGCCGACCGCCGCCCCGGCACCGGCGGCGGGGTCGTTGACGGCGTGCGCGAGGACGTGTGCCCCGAAGTGTGCCGCGGCGGAGGGCAGGCTCGACTGAAGCGGGGAGAGCCCGGGCTCGGGCATCCGTGACTCCTAGAGGGGTGGGTGGGCTGTCCCGGTTCGTTCCCTGGTCCCGGGCATGCCCGGCCGGGCCCGGAGCGGTCCGGGCCGACGGCCTTCGGGCGGGCGGGGCTCTCAGTCGCGCCGGCGGGCGATCTGGACGTTCTCCAGGACGCCGAGCGCGTCGGGGACCAGGATCGCGGCGGAGTAGTACGTCGTGACGAGGTACGACATGATCGCCTGGTCGCTGATGCCCATGAACCGCACGGACAGGCCCGGCTCGTACTCCTCGGGCAGCCCGGTCTGGCGGAGGCCGATGACGCCCTGGTTGTCCTCGCCGGTGCGCATGGCGAGGATCGAGGTGGTGTTGTCCTTGGAGATCGGGATCTTGTTGCACGGCAGGATCGGCACCCCGCGCCAGGCCGGCACCTGCTGCCCGCCGACGTCCACGTGGGAGGGGTAGAGCCCGCGGGAGTTGAACTCGCGGCCGATCGCGGCGATCGCCTTGGGGTGGGCGAAGAAGAAGCGGGTGCCGCGGCGGCGGCAGAGCAGCTCGTCGAGGTCGTCCGGGGTGGGCGGTCCGGAGTGGGTCTGGATGCGCTGCTTGAAGGCGGCGTTGTGGAGGAGGCCGAACTCCCGGTTGTTGACCAGCTCGTACTCCTGGCGCTCGCGCAGCGCCTCGATGGTGAGCCGGAGCTGTTCCTCGGTCTGGTTGTGCGGACCGTTGTAGAGGTCGGCGACCCTGGTGTGGACACGGAGCACGGTCTGCGCGATGGACAGCTCGTACTCGCGGGGGTTGAGCTCGTAGTCGACGAAGGTGCCGGGGAGTTCGGGCTCGCCGGTGTGGCCGGCGGACATCGCGATCTCGGCCTCGCCGTGCCGGTTCTGGCGCTGGAGCGGCAGCGAGCTGAACTGCTCGATGTGCGAATGGAGTCCGGGTGCCTGGCTGCGGATCGCCTCGAAGTCGGCGCGGGACAGCGTCAGCAGGGTGCCGGGGGTCTCGGCGGTGGCCGTGTAGTCCCAGGTGGCGTCGGCGTCGAGCAGCGCGTTCTCGCCGTAGCGGTCGCCGTCGGCCAGGACGGCGACCGCGACTTCGTCCCCGTACTTGCCGGGGGCGCTCTGGCTGATCCGGCCGTGCGCGATCAGGTGGATGTGCTCGGCGGGGGTGCCGCGCTCGACGAGGACCTCGCCGGCGCGGAAGTCGCGCTGGACGCACCGGTTGGCGAGCGCGATCAGCACGCCCTCGTCCTCGAAGCCGCGCAGCAGGGCGAGTTCGCCGAGTTCGCGGGGGATGACGCGGACGTCGGCACCGTCCTGGACGAACTCGATGCGCCCGTCGCCGACGGTGTAGCTCAGCCGTCGGTTCACCCGGTACGTGCCGCCCTTGGTCTCCACCCAGGGAAGGCTCCGCAGCAGCCAGCGGGAGGTGATCTCCTGCATCTGCGGGGCGGACTTGGTCGTGGAGGCGAGGTTGCGGGCGGCTGCCGTGGCCAGGCTGGCCTGCCGGGGTGCGTCCGGCTGCACCTCGGGGCTGGTCTCAACGGTCATCGGACGGGCTCTCCTTGGTCAGGATCGTCACCGGCGCACCTGTCACGTCACCGGAAAGAGGAGGAAAGGGGCATTTGTTCGGGAATCCCTCCAGAACACGAGGAACAGTAATGGCCCATTCGCCCAGTTGACCTTGGGAAGCGTGTTCATTACCTCGATGCGGTGATCTTGCCGATCTCCGGGTTTATCCGACCGCCGACCACTATTCGGACACACACAAAGAATCCAGCCGCCGGAAAATCCGACGGCTGGATACGTCACGGGATAAATCACCCTCGTCCGGCACTCCACAGCCGGCAGTGGCCCCAGTCAAGCCCGTCCGGCGATTGAGGACCGGTGTCCGGGGCGGAGCCCCGGGAAGCAGCCGCGAAGGTCAGCGCCCCAGCCGAGCCAGCTCGACTTCGATCGCCTCGGCCATCAGGACCCGCGCGTGCCCGATCTGCAGCGTCCCGCTCAGCCACCGCATGCTCAGCCCCTCCAGCAGCGCGGTGAGCCGCTCCGCCGCCGCCGCGAGCGCGACCGCCGGCGCCATGGGCCGCACCTGCCCGAGCAGTGCGGCAACCTCCTGGACCCACACCAGCGTCGCCCGCGCCAGGTCCTCCCGCAGCTCCTCGTCGAAGACGGCACTGGCCCGCAGCTCGCCCCACGCGCTGCTGTTCTCCCGCACCTCGGTGGTGTCCTGCAGCTCCAGCAGCAGTGTGTGGTCCAGCTCCTCGCGCGGGCTCAGCGGCTCCGCGTCGGGATCGCGCTCGGTCGTGTACCGCTCCGCGCGGTCGTTGATGAACTCCAGCGTCTGCCGCAGGATCCCGGTGCGGTCCTTGAAGTGGTAGTAGATGAGCGCCGTGGACACGCCCGCCTCGGCGGCCAGCTCCTCCACGCGCAGCCCGCGGACCCCGCGCCGGGCGATGACCCGGGCGGCCGCTTCGAGGATCTGAGTACTGCGAGACGCCATGGACCGAACCTTACCGGGGCCCCGGCGGCCGCGCGGTGACGCCCCTGACCTGCGCGGAGCGGACCCGGCATCCGGCACGGGCGGCTCCGTCAGCCCCACCGGTACCGGTCCACGAGCACCGTGACCGCCCCACCGTCCGGCTCCGTCTCCAGGAGGCGTACGACCGCGAGGTCCCTGCCGTCGGGACTCCGTACGCAGAACGGCCGCTCGTCGGCCAGTTCGTCGACGGCCAGCACGGTCACCGGCTCGGTCTCGATGCCGCGGACGCACTCCTCGGGTCCGAGCCCGTCGCCGGCGGCCACGTACGCATCGGCCGCCTCGGGGACCACGAAGTCCCGCTCGTCCCGGGCCAGATACCACTGGGCGGTGTCCGCGGGCACCACCTTCGCGGCGGCGAGGTCGAACTCGTAGCTCGCGTCGGGCGCGGTCAGCTCGACGCCGGCCGCGGTGGGCGCGTACGCACCGGCCCGGGCCGTCCCGCCCGTGCCCGCGGGGGCCGCGGCCGCCGGCGTCCGCGGCGTGCGCACGGCTCCGCGGGCCTCCGGTTGCGGCCCGAGGAACCACACGCCGGCCCCGGCGGCGCCGGCCAGCGCCACCGTCGCGGCCACCGCCGGCACCACGACCGACCGGCGGCGACGCTCGGTGCGGCGCCCCCGGCGCGGCGCCTCAGCGGACGGCCCGCCGGGCGCCTGCACCGGGAAACCGGGAGCCGTGGGCACCGGCCCCGGGGCGGTCGGGGCGGGGAAGGGCGGTGCCCCCACCGCCGTCGGCTGGTCGTGCACCGGCAGGGAGGGCGGCCCGGCGGGGGGGCCGGCCAGTTCGCGGCCGACCTCGTGCGGCAGCCAGCCCTCCGCGAACCCGTGCCCCGCACCCATCAGCGGGTGCGCGTGCACGGCGGCGATGAGCGTGCCCGGCGCCGGGCGGTCTTCGGGCCGCTTGGTCAGGCACCAGGCCAGCAGGTCGCGCAGCCCGGCCGGCACGGCGGCCAGGTCAGGGTGCTCGTGCACCACCCGGTAGAGCGCGGCCGACTCCGGACCGGCGCCGAACGGGGCCGCGCCGCTCGCCACGTACGCCGCGAGCGCACCCAGCGCGAAGACGTCCGTGGCGGGCGTGACCGGCAGGCCGAGCGCCTGCTCGGGAGCCATGAACGCCGCCGTGCCGATCCGCAGGCCGGTCCCGGTGAGTGCGGTCGCGTCGGCGGCGCGGGCGATGCCGAAGTCGATCACGCGGGGACCGTCCGAGGCGAGGAGCACGTTCGCGGGCTTGAGGTCCCGGTGCACGACCCCGGCCGCGTGGATCGCCTGGAGGGCCTCGGCCACCCCGGCCATCAGCAGCAGCACGGTGCGCGGCGGCAGCGGGCCGTGCCGTCGGACGACCTGGTGCAGCGACGGGCCGGGCACGTACGCGGTGGCCAGCCAGGGGGTCCGGGCGTCCACGCCGGAGTCGACGACCTGGGCGGTGAACAGGCCGTGGATCCGCCGGGCACTGGCCACCTCCTGTGCGAACCGGCTGCGGAACTCGGGGTCGCCGGCGAACTCCTCCCGGACCGCCTTGAGGGCGATCGGCCGGCCGCCCGGGGTGTGGGCGAGGTAGACCACGCCCATGCCGCCGGCTCCCAGCCGGGCGTGCAGCCGGTAGCCGCCGATCTCGCGGGGGTCGTCGGCGGTCAGGGCCTCGTGGGCGGGCGGCAGAGCGGGCAGCCGGGCGGACATGCGGGGCTCCTTCGGCGAGGGCGGTGCGGAACGAAGTGAGCCGCAGGGAACGGAGGCATCGTGACCCTAACTGAAGTTTCAGTCAATATGAGACACTGACTGGTGCAGACCACCCGGAGGGAACGAGGAATGGTGTCGACGGACCGGCGCACGGCGATCTTGGAAGGCGCGGCGCGGGTCATCGCCCGGCGCGGGGTCCGCGGGTTGCGCGTGGAGGAACTGGCCGCCGAGGCCGGGGTGTCGACCGCCCTGGTCTACTACCACTTCAAGGACCGGGCCGGGATCCTGCACCACACGCTGGAGTTCATCAGCGACCGCGCGGACCGCTACACGGCCGCCGAATCGGACGCCGGGCGCGCGGACGGGACCGACGACGACCCCCGCCGGGAGCTGGCGCGGACGCTCCTCCTGGAGTTCCAGGACGTGCCCGAGGTCCGCGAGAACAGCACCGCCTGGGGCGAGCTGCGGGCCAGCGCGGTCTTCGACCCGGCGCTGCGCACCGATCTCGCGCGGGCCGGGCTGGTCTGGGTGCACGAGGTCGCCGAGCTGCTCGGCCGCAGCGCCCCGCAGGCCCCCGCCCCCGCCCTGACCGCGTCCGCCGAGCGCCTGACGGCCCTGCTGGAGGGCCTGAGCACCCGGTGGCTGAGCGGCCTGCTGCGCGAGGAGCACGCCCGCGACCTGATGCGCGAGGCGGTCGAGGTCGAGATCGGGCACCTGGGGAGGCTCTGACCCGCGACTCCGGCTTGCGGCTCCGGCCCGCGGCTCTGACCCGTGGCTCCGGCCCGCGCGACGGTGCCGCTTCGCCGGGACGTCGAGTTTGACTGAAATTTCAGTCAGTGCCAGAGTGGCGGCACGAAAAGCGCACCGCCCGCTCACACCGGGCGGAACACGGCACCGGACCGCACCCTGGTCACAACGGGGTCCGGCCGCCCCCGCGCTCGTCCGCCCCACGATCGGAGCCCTCATGTTCGACTTCCTCCCCTCCCGCCGCGCGGCGCTGCGTACGCTCGCCGGGGCCGGCGTCCTCGCGCTCGGCGCCTCGGCGTGCGGGCCCGGCGACCCGGAGTCCTCGGACACGGCGGCCCTGGCCCGCTCGGCGCGCGCCGAGGGCGGCCGCCGGCTGCCGGCCGAGTGGGAGAGCCACGCCCGCACCTTCATGTCGTGGCCGGCGCTGGAGTCGGTGTGGGGCGAGGACCTGCCGTACGTCCGCAAGGACATCGCGCGGGTGGCGCGGGCCATCGCCGAGTACGAGTACGTCGTGGTGCTCGCCCGCCCGGACCAGCAGGCCGCCGCGCAGCGGGCGTGCGGCTCGCAGGTCGAGGTGCTGGCGCTGCCGGTCGACGACCTGTGGGCCCGGGACACCGTCCCGGTCTTCGTCGAGGAGGCCGGCAAGGTCACCGGCATCGACTTCAACTTCAACGGCTGGGGCAACAAGCAGCAGCACGGCAACGACGGCAAGGTCGGCCGGGCCCTGCTGTCGAAGTACCGGGTGCCCCGCGTGCAGGCCCCGCTGATCGCCGAGGGCGGCTCGTTCGAGACCGACGGCCAGGGCACCCTGCTGATCACCGAGAGCTCGATCGTCAACGACAACCGCAACCGGGGGAAGAGCCGGGACCGGATCGAGGCCGAGCTGAAGGACCTGCTGGGCATGCAGAAGGTCATCTGGCTGGCCGGCGTGCGCGGCGAGGACATCACGGACGCCCACGTCGACAGCCTCGTACGGTTCACCGAGCCCGGCGTCATCCTGCTGGACCGGGCGTTCCCGGGCACCCCGCCGGACTCCTGGTCCCGCTCGTCCGACCAGGCCAAGGCCGTCCTCGACCGGTCGACCGACGCCCGGGGCAGGCGCTTCGAGATCATCGACCTCCCGCAGCCCGACCCGGACCGGATCACCGGCTACAGCGACGACTTCCTGTCCACCTACGCCAACTTCTACGTCGCCAACGACGCTGTGTTCATGCCCAAGTTCGGCGACCGGAAGGCGGACGACCGGGCCCGCGGCATCCTCCGCGAGCACTTCCCCAAGCGGGACGTGGTCCCGGTGTCCATCGACACCATCGCCACCGGTGGCGGCGGCATCCACTGCGCGACCCACGACCAGCCGGGCAAGCCGGTCGACTGACCGGGCGGCGTCCCGGGCCCCGGCGGGCCCGCGGGCGCGCATGGCTGCGGCGGATCGGGGCAGACGCCCTGTCCGCAACCGTGCGCGCCCGTGCCGGGGTGCGCCCGCCCGACCGGAGGAGTCGATCGCGATGCCGTCATCCGGGAGTGGTCGCCGGCCGGCTGCCGGCCGCCCGCGCGCCGAGGCCCCGCCGGAGCCCTGGCGGGACTTCGGCACGGTCATGGAGGAGATGCTCGGCCTGCTGAGTGCCCGCCGCCCCGCCGGGCCGGGCCCCGGCGCGGAGGCCGAGGAGCCGCACCGCGCCCGCGCGGCATGACGGCGGTCAGGCGAGCGGGCGGACCCTGAGGACCCGGGCCGCCTGCTGGCCGCCCCCGGTCGCCAGCACCCGCACCTCCCCGCGGTCGCTGATCTCCGCGCGGACGATGCCGCTGCCGTCCTCGTAGACCGGATGGCCGCCGGGACCGGCCGCGGCCGTGCGGGTCATGCGCACGACGTCCTCGGCGGCACCGTCCGGCGCCGCGAACACCACCTCGTACTCCCGGACGTCCCCTGCTTCACGCGCGCTGCCCATGGCGGACCTCCTGTCGGGTCCAGTGTCCCGCGTCCGGAGCGCCCGCACCTGCCGCAGCCGTCGGCGCAGGGTTTCGGAGCGCGGCGCCCGGGACAGACGCCCAGGGTGAGCCGGGGTCCGGCAGACGTGCCGGGGGCCCGGGAGCCGACAGAACGCAGGCAGGCGTGAACGAGAACGAGGTCAAGCTCACCGCCATCGCCGCCCTGACCGCCACCCGGGCGGGCGCGGGTGACGACTACGTCTCCGACCTGCTGGGCGAGGCGATCCCGACCCGGTTCCAGGTGCCGGCCGACGCCACGGCCGCGGAGGCGGGCGGTGCGGTGCTGGAGCAGCTGTCCGAGCCGCTGAGCGCCCTGGTGAACGGCTTCCTCATGGCCTTCGAGGCCCTGGCCGACGCCCACGACGGCACCGACCCCCCGCAGACCAGCGCCCAGATCCTGCAACAGCTCGCCCTCACCCTGTCGCTGGAGGATCCGGAGGACCCGGGCGTCACCCGCACGTGACGGCGATGTCGGGCACCGGCCCGGAACACACGGAAGGCCGCCCTCTCACGGATGAGAGAACGGCCTCCGACCTGCGTACTCGCAAGTCGGGACGACAGGATTTGAACCTGCGACCCCTTGACCCCCAGTCAAGTGCGCTACCAAGCTGCGCCACGTCCCGGTGCCTGCTGACCTGGGGTTTCGCCCGGGTCGGCGTGCAGGAAGAACATTACCCCACGGCAGGGGGTGCGTGCGTACCGGTGATCGTTCGGGGCTGGGGCGGGCGAGAATGGGGGTGTGAGCGGGTCGGAGCGGCGGGATCGGGACGGGGCGGGGCGGGCGCGGAACGCGCGGCCCCGGGACGGGCTGGGGCGGCCGCTGGCGTACGGGGCGGCCGGGGTGGAGCGGCAGCCCGAGGGCGTCGTTCGGGCGCCGGCGGAGACCGTGCGGGAGGCGCAGCGGCTGCTGGACGCCGGGATGCCGTTCCACGCGCACGAGGTGTTCGAGGACGCGTGGAAGTCGCGGCCGACCGAGGAGGCGGCGCTGTGGCGGGCGCTGGCGCAGCTGGCGGTGGGGCTCACCCATGCGGCGCGCGGCAATGCGGTGGGCGGGGCGCGGCTGTTGCGGCGCGGGGCGCAGGGCCTGACGGGGGTGCAGGGGGCGTACGGGGAGGGCGCGTACGCCGGTGCGGGGCGCGGCCCGCACGGGTTCGACCTGCCGGGACTGGTGGCGTGGGCCGAGGGGTTGGCGGGACGGGTGGAGGCCGCCGCGGGGGCGGTGGACGCAGCGGCCGAGGCGCCGCGGCTACTCGGCGGGCTGGAGTAGGTCCCAGCGGTTGCCGTAGAGGTCTTCGAAGACGGCGACCGAGCCGTACGGTTCGTGGCGGGGCTCTTCCAGGAAGTGGACGCCGGCGCGGGTCATGCGGGTGTGGTCGGTCGCGAAGTCGGCGGTGTAGAGGAAGAAGCCGACGCGGCCGCCGGTCTGGTCGCCGACGCGGGCGCGCTGGGCGTCGTTCTTGGCGCGGGCCAGGAGCAGGGCGGACTCGGTGGCGCCGGGCGGCCTGACGACGACCCAGCGGGAGCCGTCGGGGCGGGGGGTGTCCTCGACGAGGTCGAAGCCGAGGGCCCGGGTGTAGAAGTCGATGGCCTCGTCGTAGTCGGTGACGACGAGCGCAGTCAGGGCGATATGCGTGGGCATGGGCTCATTGTGACCACACGAGGACGACATCCAGCGTGCGGGGGCCGTGAACGCCCTCCACTCGGTCGAGTTCGATGTCGCTGGTGGCGGAGGGCCCGGAGATCCAGGTGAGGGGCCGGGTGGGGTCGAGGCGTTCGAGGGCCTGCGGGACGGAGTCGACGACCTGGGCGGGGGCGTGGACGACGCAGACGTGGTGGTCGGGGACGAGGGTGAGGCGGCGGCGGCCCTGGGCGGGGCCGCCGTCGAGGACGATGGTGCCGGTCTCGGCGATGGCGAGGGCGCAGCCGGTGAGGACGGCGTCGGCGCGGTCGAGTTCGGCGGGGGTGTCCTCGGGCCGGTCGGCGAGGAGGACGGCGCCGGCCGCGGTGGCGGCGGCGAGCCAGGTGCCGGGCAGGCCGTCGGGGACCAGGACGCCGCGGGCTGCGGAGAGCAGCCGGGTGAGGGTGGCGGGCAGGCCGTCGGGGCCGGTGCGGTGGACCCGGGCGCGGTAGTCGGCGAGGTGTTCGGCGAGCAGGTCGGCGCACTGCTGCGGGCTCCGGTCGGCGTGCACCCGCAGGTAGTCGCGGGGTACGGGTGCGGCCGGCGGCGCGCCGGCGAGGGCGCGGCGGATCCGGGCGAGGACGACGTCACGGCCGGTCATGCGCGGGGCCCCGTTCGCGGAGGTGTCGTGGGCGGTCACCGCTGCGGCTCGCGTTCGCGTCGCCACCAGTCGCGGAAGGGCTCGGCGGGGACGGCGGGGAGGGCGCGGGTGTCGGTCCAGGCGCGGCCGGGGCCGGGCAGGTGGCGCAGGCGGCGGGCGCGGGCGAGGAGGCGTTCGGCGGTGTGGAGGGCGGTGGGCCGGTCGAGGAGGAGGCGGGCGGCGCGCACGGCGGCGCGTTCGGCGGCGTGGCCGCGCGCGGGCCTGATCCGGACCCGGGCACCGGCGCGGGTCACCGGCCCGCCCTGGACGATGCGTTCGCGGAGGTGGACGAGGACCTCGGGGATGTCGATGCCGACCGGGCAGACCTCGTAGCAGGCTCCGCACAGGGTGGAGGCGAACGGCAGCGAGGCGTCGATCCCGCTTGCGGTGCCGCGGAGCTGGGGGCTGAGGATGGCGCCGATGGGGCCGGGGTAGACGGAGCCGTACGCGTGGCCGCCGGCGCGCTCGTAGACGGGGCAGACGTTGAGGCACGCGGAGCAGCGGATGCAGCGCAGGGCCTGCCGGCCGACGTCGTCGGCGAGGGTGTCGGTGCGGCCGTTGTCGAGGAGCACCAGGTGGAAGGTGCGGGGGCCGTCGCCGTCGGTGGTGCCGGTCCACAGGGTGGTGTACGGGTTCATCCGCTCGGCGGTGGCGGAGCGCGGCAGGGTCTGGAGGAAGATCTCCAGGTCGCGGAAGGTCGGCACCACCTTCTCGATGCCGACGACGGAGATCAGCGTCTCGGGGAGGGTCAGGCACATCCGGCCGTTGCCCTCGGATTCGAGGACGACGAGGGTGCCGGTCTCGGCGACCATGAAGTTGGCGCCGGAGATGCCGACTTTGGCGCGGAGGAACTTCTCGCGCAGGTGCAGCCGGGCGGCTTCGGCGAGTTCCCGCGGGTCGTCGCCGAGCCCTTCGGGGGCCGGGCGGCCCCAACCTCCCATCTCCGCGCGGAAGATGTCGCGGATCTCGGACCGGTTGCGGTGGATGGCGGGCACCAGGATGTGGGAGGGCCGGTCGTGGCCCAGCTGCACGATGAGTTCGGCGAGGTCGGTCTCGTAGGCCCGGATGCCGGCCTCGGCGAGGGCTTCGTTGAGACCGGTCTCCTGGGTGGCCATGGACTTGACCTTGACGGCTTCGCGTTCGCCGGTGGCCAGCACCAGCTCGGTGACGATCCGGTTGGCCTCGGCGGCGTCGGCGGCCCAGTGGACGGTGCCGCCGGCGGCGGTCACCGCGGCCTCCAACCGGAGCAGGTACGTGTCGAGATGGCGGAGCGTGTGGTCCTTGACGGCGTGCCCGGCGGCGCGCAGCTGCGGGAAGTCCGCGAGCTCGGCGACGGCCCGGGCCCGCTTGTCGCGGATGGTGCGGGTGGCGTGCCGGAGGTTCGCGCGGAGCGTCGCATCGTGGACCGCGGCCCGGGCGGCCTCGGGAAACGCGGGCATGCCGAGGAAAGCACCGCTCACCACCGTGACCCCCGTTCTCGCAACGTCCCCGGCCACGGCCGCTCCTCCGTGGCCGCGAGGACCTCCGCAAGGTGCACGGCCCGCACGGCCTGCCCCCGACGGTCCAGCAGCCCGCCCAGGTGTGCAAGACAGGAGTTGTCGCCCCCGCACAGCACGTCCGCCCCCGAAGCCCCGACCGCCCGGACCTTGTCGACGCCCATGGCCACCGACACGTCGGGGTTCTTCAGGGCGAACGTGCCGCCGAAGCCGCAGCACTCCTCCGCCCCCTCCAGCTCCCGCAGTTCCAGCCCGCGGACCGCCGCGAGCAGCCGGCGCGGACGGTCGCCGAGCCCCAGTGCACGCAGCCCGTGGCAGGACGGGTGGTAGGCGACGCGGTGCGGGAAGTACGCACCGACGTCGGTCACGCCCAGCACGTCGACGAGGAACTCCGTCAGCTCGTACACCCGCGGCGCGAGCCCCGCGGCGAGCTCCGCGAGTTCCCCGCCGCGCCCCTCGGCCGCGGCCCGCCGCCCGATCCGCGGGTACTGCTCGCGGACCATCGCCGCGCAGGACCCGGACGGGGTGACCACGTACCGGTACCCCTCGAAGGCGCGCGCGGTGCGCCGTACCAGCGGCTCGGTCTCGTACCGGTACCCCGTGTTGTACACGGCCTGCCCGCAGCAGCTCTGCGCGGCGGGGAAGTCCACGGTCACGCCCAGCCGCTCCAGCAGGCGCACGACGGCGATGCCGGTGCCCGGGTACAGCGCGTCGTTGACGCAGGTGACGAACAGGGCGACACGCATGCCCGGAGGATAGCGGGACCTGACGGCACGGGCCGGGACCGCATGGGGCAGACTCGGCAGGGTGAGAAAGTTCTATGTCATCGGCATCGGCGCGGGCGACCCGGACCACCTGACCCTGCAGGCGGTCAAGGCGATCGCGGCCACGGACGCGTTCCTCATCCTGGAGAAGGGCGAGGAGAAGGCGGACCTGACCGGCCTGCGGCGCGCCATGCTGGCGGCACACGCCCGGCCCGGACACCGGCTGGTCGAGGGCCGCGACCCGGACCGCGACCGGACCCCGGCGCAGTACGCGCCGACCGTCGACGGCTGGCGCAGTGCCCGCGCGGAGATCTTCGAGCGGTTCATCGCCGAGGACCTCGCCGAGGACGGCACCGGCGCCTTCCTGGTGTGGGGCGACCCGTCGCTGTACGACTCGACGCTCGCGATCCTCGAAGAGGTCACCGAACGCGGCCGCGTCGCCTTCGAGTACGAGGTGGTCCCGGGCATCAGCAGCGTCTCGGCGCTGCTCGCGAAGCACCGTACGAACCTGAACCGGGTGGGCCGCCCGGTCCAGATCACCACCGGCCGACGGCTCGCCGAGGGCTGGCCGCAGGACGCCGACGACGTCGTGGTCATGCTCGACGCCCGGCACGCGTTCACCCGCCACCTCGACCAGGACCTCACGATCTACTGGGGTGCGTACGTCGGCACGCCCGACGAGATCCTGGTCTCGGGCAAGCTCGCGGAGGTCTCCGGGCGGATCGAGGAGCTGCGCACCGAGGCCCGCGCCCGCAAGGGCTGGATCATGGACACCTACCTGCTGCGCCGCGCGTGACGGCGGCGGCCCGGCGACCGGCACGGACGGAGCAACGATGACCCTGCACGCAGGCCTCCGGGTCCGGCTGGCGGTGGACCTCGCCCTGGGCGAGGCCGTCGCCGGGCCGTCGGGCGCCGCCGCCGGCTTCCTGTCGCTGGCGGCGGGCACCGAGGGCACCGTCGAACGGGTCGACGGGCAGCAGCCCGCCCACGGGGTCCGCGAGTACGAGCGCCTGCGGGCCCTCCTCGACGACTACGGCCACACGATGCCCGAGGAGAGCCGCAACCGCCTCGCGGAGGAGGTCGCCGCCCTGGAACCCGAGTGGACGGCGTTCCAGGCCCGCGGCGCCCGGGTGACGGCCCGAGTCCGCCTCGACAACGGCTTCGTCCTCGACGGCACCGACGAGGACGTCCTCACACCCGCCTGAGCCCCCGCCCCCTCACGGGCCCTTCCGGCCCCCCCGCCACGGTCAGGCTGCACTGCCCGCCCTCGCACGACCGCCGCAGCCGCCCCCGGGACACGGTCTGCGCCAGCCCCACCGCCCAGCACATCGGGCAGCCGCGCAGCGCGAACAGCCCGGCGGGCAGGAGCAGCAGACCGACCGGCCCCACCACCGGGAGCAGTGCGACCGCCCCGGCCAGTGCGCCGAAGCCGACCGCGCCGCGCGCCAGGTGCCGGGGCAGCGAAGCGCTCGCGTAGTCGGGCCCGTCAGTGGTCTTCGCGGTCACGGTCGCCTCCCGGGTCCGGTTCGTACGCGTACGTGTCGAGGAGGGTCTTGCGGACCGCGGCCCGCCCCCGGTGCAGACGCGACTTCATGGCCGCCGTGCCGATCCCGAGCGCCTCAGCGACGGCCCGACCGCTGTGGCCCTGCACGTCCCGCATCACCAGTACCAGCCGCTGGTCGGCCGGCAGGGCCGCGACCGCCGCCGCCACCCGGCCCGCGTCCAGCCGCCGCAGCGCCTCCGCCTCGGCCGACTCCGCCCGGGCCTCCGGCGCGACGTCCGGCGCCGGGACGTCCCGTACGAGGGTCCGCGCGCGCCGCAGGCACTCGTTGCGGACGATCCGGAACATCCACGAGGCCAGCGCGCCGGACGCCCGCAGCATCCCGATCTTGCGGTACAGGATGATCAGGGCCTCCTGCGCAGCGTCCTCGGCGTCCTCCGGAGTCGCGCACAACGACCGGGCGAACCGCTGCACGTTCGGATGCGAACCCGACACCAGTGCCGTGAGCGCGCCGACGTCACCGCGCTGCGCGGCGGCGACCAGCTGCTCCCCGGGCCACACCGTGTCAGCCACGCGCACCCCGCCGGCGCTTCAGGACCAGCATGCACGTGCACAGCAGCACGAGCCCGGCGGCAATTCCGATTCCCACGACCACCACAACCTCCTCGTCACGGGCCGGCGTTCGCCGGCACGGTGATAAGAGGCGCCGCCCCGGCAAAAGGATTCACCCCGCCCGCTCCCGGCTCTCCACCGGGGCCTCCTCCGCCACGGCCCGGGGACCCCGCCGGCCGAAGCCCGCGACCAGGTGCCGCGCCAGGGCCACCCCCGCCAGTCCGGCCACCAGCCCGCACACCGCAATCCACCCGAACCCGGTGTACGCCCGCACGCCCAGCCACGAACCGACCGTGCCGCCCAGGTACGCGCAGGTCATGTACGCCGTGTTGAGGCGGGCCCGGGCGTCGGGCCGCAGCGCGTACACCCGGGCCTGGTTGGCGACCATCCCGCACTGCATGGCGACGTCGAGCAGCAGTGTGCCCACGGTGAGCCCGGCCAGCCCGGTCACGCCCCCGAGCCCGCCGGCTGCGAGGACCGCCGTCGCCCCGAGGATGCCCAGCAGGGAGACGGTGTTCACGGGGTCGGACCCGTACCGGTCGACGAGCCGCCCGGCGTACGGCGTGCACAGCATGGTCACGCCGCCGACGAGTGCGAGCAGTCCCACGGCGTGCGCGCCCAGCCCGTACACGGGCCCGTCGAGCAGGAGCGCCACCGTGGTCCAGGCGGCCGAGAACCCGCCGAACGAAGCCGCCTGGTACAGGCAGGACCGGCGCAGCTCCGGCTCCGCCCGCAGCAGCCGCAACGGCTCGGCCAGGAACGACGCGTACGGCTGCCGGGCCGCCGCGCCCGCCCCGGTGTCCGGCACCGCGTACGCCATCACGCCCGCCAGCACCAGCACCACGACCGCGGCCACCAGGTACGGCGCCCGCCAGCCCAGCCACTCCCCCAGCACCCCGCTGAACGTACGGGCCAGCAGCATGCCGCCGGTGGACCCGCTGAGCAGGGTGCCGAGCACGGCGCCCCGCCGGTCGGGGGCGACCATCCCGGCTGCCATCGGCCCGATGATCTGCGCGGCCACCGTGGTCAGCCCGACGAGCGCACTCGCCGCGACCAGTTGCGGCAGCGCCGGCGCGAGCCCGGCGGCCAGCAGCGCCAGCCCGGTCAGGCAGAGCATCACGACGAGCAGCGTCCGGTGCCGGATCCGGTCCCCGAGCGGCACCAGGAACACCATCCCCGCCGTGTAGCCGATCTGGGTGCCGGTCACCACCAGCGAGGCCGACTCCTCCGACACCCCCATCCCCTCGGCGATGAGCGGCCCCACGGCCTGCGGAAAGTACAGGTTCCCGACCGCCACGGCGCAGGTGACGGCCAGCAGCAGCATCAACCGCCGGCTCACCGCCACCCCCCGCAGCACTGCGGGGCGAAGCAGGGAAGGCGCCCGGAGGCCGTCCGGGTCGTCGGGGCTCCGGTGATCGGCAGCGGTGTCTGCGGCGGCATCGGCATGCGCCCAGTCCACGGGACCACCCACCCCCCTGCCAATTGATGTAGCGTATTGCTTAATGATCACCACCTTCGGCACGGGCACCGGAACCGGCACGGGCATGAGCGTGGGCATGGGCATGGGCACGATCAGCTTCCAGCTGGGCGTCGAGGACCTGGCCGACACCCGGTTCGCCTTCTCCCCCCTGGGCGAGACCGTGCTGAGCCTGCGGGTACTGCGCGATCCCGGGATCGCCGCCCTCCACCTGCCGTGGCGCCGCTCCGTCCTCGCCCGGCTCGGCGCCCTGGACAGCGGGCTCCTGCTGTCGCTGGTCGCGAACCGCCTCACCCTCCCCGACTTCCTCACCCCGCGCCCGGCGTCCTTCGAGCCGGCCTTCGAGGAGGAACTGGCGGCCGTCCGTCGCACCCCGCCCGCCGTGGTCCGCCGCGACCTGCTGGCCGCGCACGCCCCGGACCCCCTCCCCTCCCCCCTGCACGCGGCGGCGACGGACGACGCCGGCGCCGCCGACCTCCGCGACACCCTGTGCGAACTCCTGCACCGCTACTGGCAGATCGCCGTCGCACCGTCCTGGCCGCAGATCCGCCGCGTCGTCGAGGCCGACATGACGTACCGGGCCCGCCGCCTGGCCCGCGGCGGCGCCCGCCTCCTCTTCGCGGACATGCACCCCCGGATCCGGTGGGAGGACGCCGGCTCCCGGGGCGTCCTCCACATCCACCGCACGGTCCTCGGCTACGAGGCCCAGGCGGCCGGCCGCGGCCTGCTCCTGGTCCCGTCCGTGTTCGCCCACAAGCCGGCCCCACCGGTCGACCCGCAGGAACCGCCCGGCCTCATGTACCCGAGCCGCGGCGTGGCGACGCTCTGGGAGTCCGCCCCGCCCCCCGCCGCCCCCGACCTGGTCCCCCTCCTCGGCGCCCCCCGGGCCCGCCTCCTGACCCTCCTCGCGGAACCCCTGGCCACCGTGGACCTGGCCCGCCGCCTGCACGTCACCCCCAGCGCCGTCTCCCAGCACCTGCGCGTCCTGCACGCCGCAGCCCTCGTCACCCGCACCCGCGAAGGCCGCCGCGTGCTCTACACCCGCACCCCCCTCGCGGACGCGCTCACGGGGGGCCGGGCGTAGCTGGCGGCCGGGCGTAGCGGACGGCCGGGCGTAGCGGACGGCCGGGCGTAGCCGGCGGCCGGCGGGACGGTCGACAAGTGCGCCGCGGGGACTCTCCGGGGGGTGTCCTCAGGCCCGGCGTTCGGCCTGGTGCCCGGCGATCAGGCGGGCCACGCCCTCGGCCAGCCGCTCGTACTCCTCCGGCCGGTTGTAGATCTGCCCGCAGACCCGCAGGCCGCCGCCGCCCGGCCACGCGAAGGTGTTCACCCGCGCGCGGAGCCGCTCGAAGACCTCGATGCGCAGCGCCCGCGCCGCGGCCTGGTCCTCGGCGAAGCCGGCCGGCAGCCGCAGGGCCCGCATCGCCACCTCCTCGCTGTACGGCAGCGGCACCAGCCCGGCGGTCTCGGCGAGCGCCGCACTGCCGTGCGCGGCCATCGCGCTGTTGTGCGCCCGCACCTTGTCCGCTCCGAGCCGGTTCAGCAGGTCGAGTCCCTCGGGGGCGGCGAGCCACCCGGTGTAGTCGGCGGTCGCCCGGTTCTCGACGTTCCGCGGGAACCCGTGGTGGTCCTCCCACGACGGTACGAGCGCCCGAACGGCCCCCCGGAACCGCGGAGCCACCGCGAGGATCGCGCTCCCGGACGGCGCGTACCCCCACTTGTGCAGGTTCCCGAACCAGAAGTCCGCCCCGCCGGCCAGCGGATCGGCCAGCATGCCCAGCGCGTGCGCCCCGTCGACCACGGTGATCACCCCGCGCTCGGCGAGCGCCGCCAGCAGCCGCGGCCCGGCCACGATCCGTGCCGTGGGCGAGGTGATGTGATCGAGCACGGCCACCTTCGTACGGGGCGTCACCGCCGCCAGGACGGCCTCGCAGACCGCGTCCTCATCGGGCAGCTCCAGTCCGAGCGCCACCGTCTGCAACGGCGCCCGGCGCGCGGCGGCCGCAGTGACCGTCCCGTACCCGTGGTCCGTCACGAGGATCTCGTCCCCGTCGTCGAGGGGCAGCGCGGCGATCGCGATGTTCGCGGCCTCGGTCGCATTGGACACGAACGCGATGCCGTCCGCGTCCGCCCCCAGCTGCGCGGCGACCCGCCCGCGGGCGCCCTCGATCAGGTCGGGGGCGCCGGTGAAGAAGGCGTCCGGGTCGGCCTCCACCTGCGCCCGCAGCCCGGCCTGGACGTCCAGCACGGGTATGGGCACGGCCCCGAACGACCCGTGGTTGAGATGCGCGATCTCGGGATCGAGCCGGAACAGTGCGCTGCCCTGCGGGAATTCGGCCACGGGATTCTTCTCGGTCACGGCGGTCGCCTCCGGAGTAGCGGCATTCGTTGTTCGTTCAGCCGGTTGAACGCGGCCGCCCGGGTGGGGGCGGGGCGTTCGCTTGCGATCATGCCAGTTCGCTGCGCTTGGCTTGTGGGGGTTCGGGGCTGCCCGTGCCGGGCGCGGTCTCCGTGTCCGACTTGCCGCCGGTGGGGTGTCGCGCGGCCGGCGGGGGCCGGGCCGTCATCGGCGGCCTTCCCCCGCCGGGGGTGCCCCGCGCTTCGCGCGGGCGTGTTCTCCCACCCGCACCACCCGTGCAAGGCATCCGGATGCGGAGCCGCTGGTGGGTGGTTCGGCTCTCGTTGGCGGCCGTCCCCCGCCGGAGGGGGTGGGCCCCTGACGGGGCCGGATGGGCCGCTCAGCGCACTTTATTGACGGCAAGCGCGAGCCGCTCCCGGGACGGGCAGGCGCCCGCCAGAAAACCGCAGGTCACAGCGCTGTCCACGCCCGCGGACGGCAGACGCCCGGCGGGGTGCACACGCAGCGATCGCGGGCGGCTTATGTCCGACCACGGCCGGCCCGGCGGCCGCCATACGGAATTGGCTGCGTAGCGATCGTGGGCGGCCTGTGCCCAGCCGCTGACCGGCCCGGCGGCCGCCGGGCCGGGGCGACTTCGTAGCGATCGGAGGCGCAGGCTGCGCCCGCACCCCGCAGGACTACCGGACACGCCACGGCCGCACCCGTCCCCCTGCCCGCCCCTCCCCCTCCGGGGGGTGGTCGCAGGTCTGGACACCGGCGGCACGGTGGCCGGAGTCAAGGGTGGCCCGAAGGGCCATCGCGCAGCGACGCGAAGCGCCCTTGACGCCGGCCACCGTGCCGACCACACCATCAGACCAGCGGGCAACCCCCGGAGCCCCCACAACCCCGCCCGGCCCCGCCACCGCCAACCCCAGACCCCGCCCCACCCCGGGGGCGGAGGGCAGATCCGGTCCCGCAGCGACGGGATAGGGGGAGAAGGAACCCCGCGCAAGCGCAACACCCCCACGCAACACCCCCCGCCCCTCCTACCCCCTCCCCCCACTGACCCCGTAATACTGCAGGTCCTGCACTGCAACCACCCTCGACACCGCGTACCGCGACCGGACCTCGGCCACCTTCCGCCCGTTCCTGCTCGCCGTGGCCGAGCTCAGCCCGCTCCTCAGCGGGATCAGTTCCGCGTGCACTCCACCGGGGGCCCGGTGGCTGCCCGCAGTTCCGCCGACCTTGGTGCCGACCGTCGCGGGTGACTTCAGGAAGCTGAGGATTTCCACCCGGTCGCGGGCCGCCGCGGACCCGCCCCTGACGGACATCACGAGGGACTGCCGTCCCGTCGGGTCGGCCGAGGCGAACTGGACGCGGGACGTCAGGTACAGGGTGTCCCGGAGGATCTTCGGCCAGGTGCCGGTCTTGAAGCGGGTCAGGTAGTAGGAGGTGAGGTCCAGGTAGGTGTGCCCGTTGTGGAGCGAGGGTGCGAAGTGGCTGCCCTCCGAGTAGTCGTTCCACGTCGTCAGCTGGACCCAGTCCGCGCCGTCGTCGATCGCGTGGTTCCAGGTGGCGCGCAGGGTGGCCGTGTTGCCGGCCTCGTCGTAGATGCCCTGGTTGGGCCGGGCGTCCTGTACGGACACCGGCTGCATCCACTTCTTCCCCATCCCATGGGCCCGCCGCACGTCGCGGCTGGCGCTCTCCTGCCCGACGTACGACCGGCTCCCCCACTCGGAGAACCCGTAACTGATGGGGGCGAACTCCCCGCTGTGGGCGCCGAAATCGAGGAAGAGCGGCACGAACGCCGTCCGAATTCCGTGCCGTTGCTTCAGTTCCGCCATGAACTGGCGCCACCAGTCCACCGACTTCGCCTCCGCCTTGAACGGCGAGACGACGAGCCGCCCGTCGCCCAGCCGGTGCGCTGCCGGCGAGGCCGCCAGCTTCGCGACCGCATGGGCGAGGCCGGCCGGGTCGGTGTTCAGCGACGTCATGTCCGGCATCAGCATGATCTTGAACCGGGAGTCCACGGACCGTGCTGCCTCCAGCAGCATCACGGACCGTTCCCAGTTCTTCCCCGACAGCGACAGCATGTCGAGGGTGAAGCCGTCGAGCCCGGCGTCGCGCGCGGTGCGCACTTCTTCCTTCAGGTTGGCCAGTTCCCAGTTACCGGCCTTCGGCGCCACCGGCAGCGGCCGGTCGCGCAGCAGTCCGCCGTACCGCTGATGCTTCCCGCTCTCTCCCGCCGGGTTGAGGTAGTTGCGCGTGTAGTAGTCGCGCTCGGAGCGGGCGTTGTCCAGGGACAGCGGGTAGGGGGTGAAGTAGTGCGCGAAGACCAGTTTGCCGCTCTTGCGCAGTTCGGCGGCCGGCGGCAGGTTGAACGGCAGCGCCTCGCTGGGCCGCCGCGTCCCGTCGGGTGTGCCGCCGGGCGGCTCGGTGGGCGGCACCGTACGGCCGGGCCGGCTCGGGCCGCCCGACGCGCCCGGCTTCGGGTAGGAGGTCACCTCGCCCGGTCCGCCGCCGCGCCCGTCGCCGGGCCCGGTGGACCAGGGCTGTCCGATCTCCGGTTCCGCCCGGTCCTTCCTCTCCCCGCTCCCGCCGGCCGGGAACGGGTCCCAGGCGATTCCGGTGGCGGCGAACGCGCCGACGAGCAGGAAGCCCGCGATGAGGAAGGCCAGCAGCGACCGCTTGCCGCCCGCGCCCTTGCGCCGGTGTGAGGAGGGCCGTCTCCGGCCCCGTCGTTTCACCGGATCCGCGCTCATCGTGCCTCCCGGGGCTCGCGTGCAAAAACTCGGTCATGCGCCGCCTCGGTCCGGTCCCGCGTACATGACGGGGCGGGGTCCTGGGCACGCATTCCTGCATATGCCTGCCTGGCAGACACGGCAGCAGTAGATCGGATTAACGCCCGGCAAACAACCGTTCTCTTCCCCGGCGGCCCCCGGCACGTACGTCACGGGGACCACGCGTCCTACGCCTCGCCACCCGCCCGGAAGCCCTCCGGCCCCACTTCGGTCCCCCGCTCCAGCGCTGCCCGCAACCAGCCGTGCGCGGCCCCCATATTGGGTTCCGCCGCCTCACCCGGCACCCCTGCCACCTGCGCCGCCAGGTCCCAGTACCGGTCGAGGAACGGATCCGAGCTGCGGTCCAGCAGCTGCCCCAACTCCAGCCGGAACCCGGGCGTGTCCTTCACTCCCCGGGCGTCTGCGTGCGCCCCGACGAACGCATCCAGCGAGGCGCCGTCCCCCGGTGCCCGCCCGGCGCGCAGCTCCCCCGCCGCGATGTCGTACGCCTGCCCGAGTCCGCCGTACAGCACATCCGGGTGCAATTCGCCCTCGACCCCGCGCACTCCGGGGCGGCAGGAGGCCAGGAACGGCAGCACCTCCGCCACCAGTGCATGGAGGCGCGCGAATGCCAGCACCTGCTGCGGAGTCGGGTCCGAGGGCGGCTGCGGCACCGCCGCTTCGACGATCGCGGACCGCAGTCTCACCGACAGCCGCGGCGGCAGCAGCCCTCGCCAGAACCCGGCCATCACATCGGTGCTGGGCGGCGCGGAAACCGCCCCCACCAACCTCAGCCGCTCGGCCCGTTCACCCGGCGGGGCTGCGTGGACGATCTGCAGGGCGGCCTCGCGCCAGCGCAGCGCCGTGAGTTGCGATCCCACGTCGCGCAGCCGGTCGGCGATGACGTCCTCGAGCACGTCGTCCTTGAGGTCGTCCCGCTCCAGCACCCGGCCGACGTCGGACACCGGCAGGTCGAGGGTGCGCAGCGACCGGATGAGCAGCAGCCGGTCCAACGCCGGTTCCCCGTAGCGGCGGTGGCCACCGCCGCTCCGTCCCGCCTCGGGGAGCAGTCCGGCATCCGAGTAGAACCTGACCGCCTTGACGGTCACCCCGGCACGCTCGGCCAACTCCCCAATACTCCAAGCAACTTCACCGACCTCGGCCACCACGGCGCACGCACCCCCCTCAGCGGCCCTCCACCGTACGTCACCCGGCAGCCGGGTGGTCCTTCTCGTAGTTGGTCAGCACGCACCCGTCCACCAGGGACTTCTCCACGCGGTAGCCGGACGGGGCGCCGAAGCCGGGTTCGCAGTTCAGGTAGAGGAACTGGGCCTGGTAGAGCCCGAACCGCACGGACGGATCGGTGGCCTCCACGGCGACGTTGCCGCCGAGCATCAGCTTGGCGGTGGTGGCCTCGAGCCGGCCGTCCTTGAGGTCTTCCTGCTGGGCGTCCCTCGCCTTCGTCTGGAGCACCTTCATGTCGCGCACGGTGCTGAGCCAGTTGAGGTTGTGGGCGCGCCGGGCGCCGCCGAGCTGTCCGCAGATCGCGCGGTCCTTGATCCCCCAGGAGCGCCAGTCGTCATCCGTGACGGCCGGGTTGTAGTCGATGGAGCGCACCCCGATCGACTCGGCGTCGGTGTACATGTTGGTGCAGTCGACCAGGTTCGGGTGGACGAGCTTCTTCAGTTCGGCGAGGCTGCCGGCCTGTGCGAGGCCGCCGGTGCCCTGCTTCGGCTGCCCGAGTTCGCCCGAGGGGCCCTGCTGCGGCCGGTCGAAGTTGGGGCTGCCCTCGTCGTTCTCGGCACCCACCCAGTCACTGAGGACGCAGTGCTCGACGAGCGCCTTCTCCTTCTTGTACTTGCGGGGCACTCCGAAGAAGGGGTTGCACGTCAGGACCCGCAGGTCGGACTTGGCGAGTTCCAGCGCCGTGCGGGTGGAGGTGGGGGTGACGGCGAAGTGCTTGCCGACGAAGACCCGGCTCATCATCCCGTAGTCGGTGTCGCCGGCGTCGATCCGCTCGCGGACGCGCTTCTTGTATCCGGCCTGGAAGGCCTTCATGTCCGAGGTCATGTAGAAGATCAGCTCACCGTCCTCGACCCGGTCGCTGCACACGCCCCGCTCGGTGACGCCCCACCGGCCGACGTTGGTCAGGTCGGTCAGCGGCAGCCGCGAGTCCGTGGGCGCGTTCGAGAGGTCCTCGCACTGGGCCCGCCACTGCCGCACGTACCGCTGTGCGTCCTCCAGCGTCCGTACGTCGTCCAGCCCGCTCCGTCCCGCGGCGGCCGCTCCCCCTCCGGTCGCACCGGCGGCACCGGCGGCCGTTGCCGGGGACGCCGAACGGGCCGGCGCGGCGGCGGTGCCGTCGGCGGCGACGGAGCCGGCCTGCGTGTCACGGCACCCGGTGACGGTGGTGGCGAGGGCGGCGAGGAGGGCGGTCGCGGTGAATATCCGCTGGTTGCGCATCGGGGTGTCCTGGAGGGCTGGGCGGCGGCTGGGGTGGGGGGAGCGCCCAATGCTAGGTAGACATCCGACACATGATCAAATCACTTGGCTTCAAGCGACATTGGAGCGCAGCACAGGGCGACGCCACCCCTACCCAACGCTACGCGCACCGCCTACTCGTGCAGCACGTGCACCGCTTCCCGGTGCCCCGCGGGTTCCAGTTGCAGCGTCGAGTGGGCGAGGTCGAAGTGGTCGCCCAGGCAGGACTGGAGCCGGGTGAGCAGGTGGCCGTGGTCCTCGCTGCGCAGGGTGGCGTCGGCGACGACCACGTGGGCCGTGAGTACGGGCATGCCGGAGGTGACGGTCCAGGCGTGCAGGTCGTGTACGCCGACCACGCCCGGCTCCTCCAGCAGGTGCCGCCGCACCTCGGCGATGTCCATGTCCTGCGGGGTCGCCTCCAGCAGTACGTGGGTGGCGTCGCGTAGCAGCCCGTACGCGCGGGGCACGATCAGTACGCCGATGACGATCGAGGCGATGGGGTCGGCCGTCTGCCAGCCGGTGAGGAGGATGACGAGGCCTCCGACGATGACGGCGACGGAGCCGAGGGCGTCGCCGAGCACCTCCAGGTAGGCCCCGCGCAGGTTGAGGCTCTGGTCCTTGGCGTCGCGCAGCAGCCACAGTCCGACGAGGTTGGCGGCGAGACCGAGGACGGCGATGGCGAACATCAGCCCGCCCTTGACCTCGACGGGTTCGCTGAACCGGCGGATCGCCGACCACAGCACCCAGACGAAGATGCCGAGGAGCAGGAGGGCGTTGAGGACGGCGGAGAAGATCTCGACGCGGTAGAAGCCGAAGGTGCGGCGGGGGGTGGGGGCGCGTTGGGCGAGGGTGACGGCGCCGAGGGCGAGGGAGACGCCGACGGCGTCGGTGAGGCTGTGGGCGGCGTCGGCGAGCAGGGCGAGGCTGCCGGAGATCAGGGAGCCGATCACCTGGATGAGGGTGATGGCCGTGCTGATGCAGATGGTCCACACGAGCCGTTTGCGGTGGCCGCCCGTGAGCGTGCCGCCTGCTGCGGTGGGAGCGCCGTGGTCGTGACCCATGATCACATCGGACCACGCCCCACCCGGTTCCGCCTCCCCTCACGACCCGCCGGCGGAGCACCGCTCACACACCGGAGCGCCGCGCCGCCGTCGGAGCACCGCTCACCCAGCCGAGCGCCCCTCCGTCACGAGAGCACCGCTCACACACCGGAGCACCGGTCCCGCCTCGGAGCACCGGTCCCGCCGCGCCGGAGCACCGGTCCCGCAGGGGAGCGCTGCTCACCGTCGCAGTGCCGTGGCCAGCTGGGCCCGTGACCGTACGTCCAGCTTCTGGTAGATCCGGGTCAGCCGGGCCTCGACCGTCTTGACGCTGACGAACAGCTTGTCGGCGGCCTCCTGGTTGCTGGCCCCCTGGCTGACGAGCAGCGCCAGCCGGGTCTCCGCATCGGTGAGGGCGGCCGCACCCGGGTGGTCGGGGCCGCCGGCGGGTGCTTCCCGGGCGAGTTCCGCCCAGGGCTTGGCGCCCGCCCGGGTGAACACGTCGGCGGCGGCCAGCAGGGCGGCCCGGGCCGGGGCCCGGCGCCGCCGGCGGCGTTCGACGCGGGCCAGCGCCAGCAGCGTACGGCCGCGTTCCAGCGGCAGGTCGAGGGCGTCGAACCGGTCGGCGGTGCATTCGAGGAGGGCGACGGCCCCGGCGGGTTCCCCGGAGGCGGAGAGCAGCAGGCCGCGGGCCCGGTCGAGGGCGGCGAGGACCCCGGTGCGGCCCAGCTCGGCGGCGACGGCGCCCACGGAGTCGATCAGCCGGCCCGCCTCGTCGGGTTCGTCGGCGGCGACCAGTGCCTCGGCGAGTTCGCCGTGCCAGCGCAGGATGGAGGGGTCGACGACCTGCTGGGCGGCTTCGAGTTCGGCGACGCGGCGGAGGGTGGCGACGGCCTTGGCGGTCTCCCCCATGGCGAGTTCGACGAGGCCGAGGGCGTAAAGGCTGCGGGAGAGGAAGACGAGGTCGCGTTCCTCCTCGGAGGCCTGGATTCCGCGGCGGGCGTAGGCGGTGGCGCGGGCGAAGCTGCCGCCTGTGGCTTCGGCCATGGCGGCGACGTACCAGGCGGGTCCCGGGGAGAGGCCGGCGTCGATGGTGAGTTCCAGGGCGCGGCGGGCGTGCCCGGCGCCGGCGGCGCACCGGCCGCGCCGCAGCTCGACCTCGGTGAAGCTGCGGAGGACTTCGAAGACGTCTTCGGCGGAGCCGGAGCGTTCGACGGCGGGCAGCAGCACGAGCAGCTGGCTGCGGGCGTCGGCGAGCCGGTCGTCGAAGAAGGCGTGCCGGACGGCGAGGAACTGCGGCGCGTTGCGCATGACGAGCGGCACTTCGGGGTCGGGCAGGGCGAGGGCCTCGGCGAGGATCTCCTCGGCGTCCGGATCGCCGAGGATGCGGCCCATGCGGGCCCGTACGGTCAGGGCCATGGCCTCGGCGCCGGGGTCTCCGCCGGCGGCGGCGAGTTCCCCGGCGTGGGCGGCGACGGCGCAGGAGCGCACGGGGTCCCCGTCGCTGAGGTTGAGTTTCCAGGCGAGGCGGAGCTGGACGGCGGCGAGCAGGGCGGGGTCGTCGGCGGCGTCGTCCATGGCGTGGGCGAACGTCTCGTCGAGGTCGGCGAGGGCCTGGCCGGCGGCGTCGATGACGGCGAGGCGGGCGCGGACCCGGTCGGTGGGCGAGGAGTCGCGGGCGAGGACGGCGCGGGTGGCGCGGCGGGCGAGGTCGGCGCGGCCGGCGCAGCCGGCGTCCTCGGCGGCTGCGACGAGGCGGGCGAGGGCGGCGTCGGGCCGGTCGACGGGGGTGCGTTCGGCGGCGAGCATGCCGAGTTCGGCGGCGAGGGCCCGGTTGCCTCGGCGGCGGCAGGCGGCGGCGGCCTGGGCGACTTCCTCGGCGAGCGGCTCGTCGGTGGTGTCGGTGGCGAGGGCGCGGTGGCGTACGGCTTCGACGGGGTCGTCGACGGCGGCGGCGAGGGCGGCGTGGCCGGCGGCCCGGTCGGGCCAGCCGGCGTCGGCGGCGAGGGCGGAGGGCAGGGCTCCGGCGGTGAAGGCGACGGCGCCGTCCTCGCCGACGGTCACGAGTCCGGCGCGTTCGGCGTCGGTGAGCTCGGCTTCGGCGTCGGGGCGGCCGGCCCGGCGGAGCAGGGTGGTGGTGGGGCGGGCGGCGAGGGCGGCGAGCAGCAGGGTGGGGTGGGTGCGGGCGGGTGCTTCGGCGAGCAGCCGGCGGGCGACTTCGCGGGCCTGGCCGGAGATGGGCAGCGGGTCGGCGTGGTGGACGCCTTCGCGGGCTTCGGCGAGGGAGCGGCCGAGGGCGAGGGCGAGCCGGGGGTTGCCGCCGCTGGCCTGGTGGATGCGGCCGGCGAGGCGGGCGGGCAGGCCGTGGCGTACGAGGAGTTCGGCGAGGTCGTCGGCGCCGAGCGGGGGGACCCGGCGGCCGGGGGTGCCGGGGCCGCAGAGGGATTCGGCGACGGAGGCGCCGCCCTGGACGCATTCGGCGACGAGGACGCGGACCCGGGGCGGGGTGAGGCGCAGGGCGAAGCGCAGCAGGTCGGTGGTCTCGATGTCGAGCCATTGGGCGTTGTCGACGACGAGGAGGACGGGGTCGGTGGCGGAGAGGGTGCGCAGGACGGCGACGACGGCGAGCCGGAGGGCGACGTGGTCGCGGCCGGCGCGCGGGGCGTCGGTTTCGCGGCGCAGCCAGGCGACGGCGGTCCGCTGGGGTCCGGCGAGCCGGTCGAGGGCGGTGGTGGGTACGGAGGCGAGCAGCGCGGCGGCGGAGGCCTCGGGTATCCAGCGGTCGGCGGCCTCGGGGGCCAGCCGCAGTACGGATTCGCCGCGCGCGGTGGCTGCCGCGGCGAGGGCGTCGGCCACAGTGCTCTTGCCCACGCCGGCCGGGCCGGTCAGGATCGCGCGTCCGTGCGTGGTCAGCGCACGTCCGACGGTCTCGATGAGCTCACCGCGTCCGACGCTCGTGTCAGCGTTCCCCGTCGCCGCCACGCACAGTCACCCGCCTCTCGCTGTCCTGGGCCTGTCCTGTGAGCGCTGAGGATACGAGGTTGGCCGGGCGGCGGCTCCGGATTGTGACGCAGAAATCAGTCCGGGCAGCCGGAAACCCCACAGGACCTGCCGGTTTGTGGGGTACCGGCAGGTCTTGCGGGTCTCTTTGGTCTGTACTAATTCCGGTTCCGGAGGAGGCCGTGCCGCTTCCGGAACCGGGTTCGGAATCCGGCCGGGTCCGTGGTGGACCCGGCCGGCCCCCCGATCATCAGAAGCCGAGGCTCCACGAGTCGATGTAGCCGGTGTCGGCGGCGGCGACGTCCTGGACGCGCAGCTGCCAGGTGCCGTTGGCCGGCAGGGCCGAGCCGTCGACGGTGTAGGTGGTGATCACGTTGGCGGCGCTGTCGCTCGACGAGCTCTTGAGGCGCTTGACGGTGCCGTTCGGGGCGACGAGGTCGATGACGAGGTCACCGCGGTAGCTGTGCTTGATGTCGACGTTCACCTTGAGGGCGGCCGGGGCGTTGCCGGTGAGGCCCGAGACGGTGATCGAGGAGGACACGGCGCCGGCGTTGTCCGGGATGGCCACGTCGGTGGTGTTCTCGAACGACGGGGTGGTCGGCGTGGAGGTCACCGCGGCGACGGCGGCGGTGGCGTCGGCGAGACCGGTGCCGCAGCCGCCGGTGCAGGTGCCGGCCAGCGGGCGGGTGGTGGTCTTGATCGTCGACTCGACCTGGGCCGGGGTCAGCGAGGGCTTGGCGGCGACGAGCAGCGCGGCGAGGCCGGCGACGTGCGGGGCGGCCATGCTGGTGCCCTGGTACGGCTTGTAGTTCTCCGCCGACGGCGTGGTGGTGCCGGTGTTCAGCGTGGAGAGGATGCCGTTCTCGGGGGTGGTGACGGTGCCGGGCGTGTCGGTGGCGCGGCGGGTCTCACCACCGGGCGCGGCGACGTCGATGACGGTGCCGTAGTTCGAGTAGAACGAGCGGTCGCCGGTGCGGTTGCTGGCGGCGACGTTGATCACGTTGTTGCAGCTGGCGGGCGAGAAGCCGCTGGCGTTGGCGTTGCTGTTGCCCGCCGCGACGACCACGGTGGTGCCGCGGGCGACGGCCGCGTTGATCGCGTTCTGGTAGCTGGTGCCGCAGGCGCCGGAGCCGCCGAGGCTCATGTTGATGACCTTGGCGGGGGTGGCGTTGGCCGGGACGCCGGGGACGGAGCCGCCGGAGGCCCAGGTGATCGCGTCGACGATGTCCGAGGTGGCACCGCCGCACTTGCCGAGCACGCGGATGGGCTGGATCTTCGCGTTGTACGCGATGCCGGCCACGCCCTTGGCGTTGTTGGTGGCGGCGCCGATGGTGCCGGCCACGTGCGTGCCGTGCCAGGAGGAGTCGCTGGCCTTCGAACCGGTGCCGCACTCGCCGGCGGCGCTCCAGTCGCCCTGGTCGGCCGGGTTGCTGTCACGGCCGTTGCCGTCGCGGGCGGCGGTGGAGCTGGTGATGAAGTCGTAGCCGGCGACGACGTTGGAGGCCAGGTCCGAGTGGGCGACGTAGCCGGTGTCGATCACGGCGACGGTGACGCCGGAGCCGGTGGTCTTGTCCCAGGCGGCCGGGACGTTCATGCCGGCGGTGGGCTCGAAGAGGTCCCACTGCTTGGCGTACTCGGTGTCGTCCGGGGTGGCCATCGCGTAGGCGCGGGAGTCGAGCTCGACGTAGGCAACGTCGGGGTCGGCGCGGAAGGCGCTCGCGACGTCGCCGGCCTCGGCGGCGGAGAGCTTGCCGCCCAGGTCGACGAGGGCGGCACCGGTGCCGAGGCGGCGCTCAAAGGCCACCTTCTCGCCGGCCTTGGCACCCTTCGCCTTGGCGTCGTCGGCGGCGGCCGTGTTGGAACGGGCCTCGGTGGCACCGGACTTGTAGCCGACGATCAGGTTCTCGACGGGCGCGACCGGCAGCGGGGTCACCGCGGCGGGGGCGGCGCCGGGGGCCGCGGCGGGAACGGAGAGGGCCAGGGCGCCCGTGGCGGTACCGCCGAGCAGGGTGACGGATATCGCCACCACGGATATCAGCCTACGTCGTGATGCGTGCACGTTCTTCCCTTTCAAGGCCGTATCCGAACGGGCCGGAGGCGGCCGGGGTTGGTGCGGTGTGGGAGGTGTACGACGCGCTGCGGCGTCCGGAGCGGGCTCGCTCCAGCCGGCTTCGGACACCGCTGCGCGTCGCGCTGCCCCGGCCGCTTCTGCGAGGCGGGGGCAACGGCAGTACCGGAATCGGCCGGTTCGGACGGCTTCCTGCCATGTGGGGTTGGCGGGAGGGCCGTTCGGCCGGATCAGATCGCCGGTGGGCAGACAGTAGGCAAACCCCACATGAACCCGATACAGGGAAAACCCTTGTCCGGCCCCTGTTACGCCCCTGTTTCCCTCACCGGCCCGTCCCGCCCGCGCCTCCAACTTGCCCGCTGACCAGCAAGGTTGCGTCCCAGGCGGTGGGGCCGGGGGGCCGCGGGGAATCCGGGGTTCCCGGGGGCCGGGGCGGGTCGGCGTGCAACCCCGGTGTGCGGCCCGTGTCCGGATCTGTAGGGATACGGTGAAGCATTCTGCCACCCGACCGAACGATCGGGTGGGCCGGGGTCCGAACCTCCCGCGGCGCCGAAGCGGAAGCTCCCCCGCCGCCCGGTCAGCGCTTCGGGGCGTCCAGCCGGTCACCGAGCCAGGGGATGACCTCGGGGTACATCCGCTGCCAGGTGTCGAAGTTGTGGCCGCCGGTCGGCAGCACCAGGGTCCTGACGGTGACGCCGGTGCCCGCGGCCGCCCGGGCGAACTCCTCGATGAACCGGGGCGGGCTCAGCCGGTCCTGCCGGGAGGTGGCGAGGAAGAGCGCCACGTCCGGAGCCGGCCGCGCGTGCCGGACCAGCCACAGCGGGCTGTTGCGTTCCCGCAGCCGGGCATCGGGCAGCACGTCGGGGTCGCCGGTCAGCGGATCGGGGTCGAGGGCGACGCCCGCCCCGAACACCCGCGGGTACTGGAGCGGCAGCTTGGCCGCGCAGAACCCGCCCGTGGAGAAGCCCATCAGACCCCAGGCGCGGGGCCCGGGCAGGGTGCGGAAATGGCGGGCGACCAGGTCGGGGACGTCCCGGGCCAGCCAGGTGGCCACCTTGCGCTGCGGGGTGTCGCTGCAGTCGGTGTCGACGCCGCCGGGGTCGACGACCGGCATGACGAGGACGAACGGGTGGGTCCGCCCCTGCGCCGCGTACTCCGCGAACGCGTCGGGCATCCCGCCGGCGTCCAGCCAGCCCTGCGGGGCACCCGGTACGCCGTGCAGGAGCAGCAGCACGGGGAAGCGGGTCTTCTCCGCACCGGCCGCCCGGTACTCGGGCGGCGTCCAGACGAGGACCTGCCCGGCGAGCTTGGAGTGGGTGCCGCGGAAGGACGTGGTGAGCACCCCGTTGCCGCTGTCGGCGAACTTCGCACGGCCGACCGGCGGGCCGGTCATCGGACCGAGGGTGCCGGCGTCCTCGGTGCCGAGCAGGTCGCTCCACGAGGCGTAGAGGCCGTAGCTGTTGTTCATCCAGGTGGCGACGGTGGCGATGGCCGTCAGCTGGCAGAGCAGGATCATCAGCAGACGCACCGGCCAGCGGACCCAGCCGGGGCCGGGGAGGCTGCCCCAGAGCACCAGCGTCGCCGCCACGGCGAGCACGGTGAGGGCGATGAGCAGGGCGAAGAACCCCGTACTGGTGAGCTCCATGCCGCCCCGCCCTTCCCGCGCCCCGCACCGGCCGCGACGCGCCCGTCACCCGATGCACCCTGGCACCCCCGGGCGGCCGTGTCGCGGCGGCGCGCTGCGGACGGATCCGGTCCGCCCGCGGACGGCCGCGTCGGCGCCGCTACCCCCCGGGTTCCCGCGCACACGGACGGAGAGGTCAAGGTCACACCGGTCGGCTCTGCTGAGCCTTGAGGGCGCTGCCCTACAGTCGGAGCCATGACGGTCCTGCCTGACGACGGGCTTTCGCTGGCCGCCGAGTTCCCTGATGCGACGCATGAGCAGTGGCAACGCCTGGTTGAAGGCGTCCTGCGAAAGTCGGGCAAGGAAGCTTCCGGCGAGGCCGCCGAGGAGGCTTTGTCCACATCGCTCGAGGACGGGCTCAGCACCCGGCCCCTGTACACCGCGCGGAACTCCGCGCCCGAAGCGGGTTATCCCGGTTTCGCCCCGTTCGTACGGGGTGGCCGGGCCGAGGGAGGTGCCGCCGCCGGCTGGGACGTACGCCAGCGGCTGGCCGGCTCCGACCCGGCCCGGATCAACGAGGCCGCACTGGCCGACCTGGAGAACGGGGTCACCTCGCTGTGGCTGGCCGTCGGCCGGGCCGGCATCCCGGTGGAAGGTCTGGAGCGGGCCCTGGACGGGGTCTACCTCGACCTCGCGCCGGTGGTCCTCGACGCCGGCCCGGACACCGCGGCCGCGGCCCGGGAACTGCTGCGCCTCTACGGTGCGCGCGGCGTGGCACCCGCGGCGGCCCGTGCGGTGCTCGGCGCCGACCCGCTGGGCCATCAGGCCCGGACCGGTGAGACCGCCGGCCTGACGGACGCGGTCGCCCTCGCCCGGGACTGCGCCGGCGACTGGCCGGGCATCCGCGCCCTGGCCGTCGACGCGCTCCCGTACCACGAGGCGGGCGGCAGCGCCGCGCAGGAGCTGGGCCTGTCCCTGGCGACCGGTGTGGCGTACCTCCGTGCGCTGACCGACGGCGGCCTGAGCCTCGAAGAGGCGTGCGGACAGCTGGAGTTCCGGTACGCGGCGAGCGCCGACCAGTTCCTGACGATCGCCAAGCTGCGGGCGGCCCGCCGGCTGTGGTCGCGCGTGGCGGAGGCCTGCGGTGCGCCGGAGGCCGGGGCACAGCGGCAGCACGTGGTGACGTCCGCGGTGATGATGACGCGCCGCGACCCGTGGGTGAACATGCTGCGGACCACCGTGGCCACCCTCGCGGCGGGTGTCGGCGGCGCCGACTCGGTGACCGTGCTGCCCTTCGACCACGAGCTCGGCCTGTCCGACCCGTTCTCGCGCCGGATCGCCCGCAACACGTCGACCATCCTGCTGGAGGAGTCGCACCTGGCCCGGGTCATCGACCCGGCGGGCGGCTCCTGGTACGTGGAGCGGCTCACGGACGAACTGGCGCACGCCGCCTGGGAGTTCTTCCAGACCGTCGAGCAGGCCGGCGGGGTCGCCGCCGCGCTGGACAGCGGTCTGGTGGGCGAGCGGCTCGCCGCCACCTGGGCGGAGCGGTCGAAGAAGCTCGCCAAGCGCCGCGAACCCATCACGGGCGTCAGCGAGTTCCCCAACCTGGCCGAGAAGCCGGTCGAGCGGGAGCCCGCACCGGCGGCGCCGTCCGGCGGCCTGCCGCAGGTGCGCCGCGACGAGGCGTACGAGGCGCTGCGGGCCCGTTCCGACGCGCACCTCGCAGCGACCGGGTCCCGGCCGCGGATCTTCCTGGCGGCCCTCGGGTCGGCGGCCGCGCACACCGCGCGGGCCACGTTCGCCTCGAACCTGTTCCAGGCCGGCGGCATCGAGCCGGTGCACGATCCGGTGTCCGTGGACGCCGGTTCCGCGGCGGCCGCGTTCGCCGCGAGCGGTGCCTCGATCGCGTGCCTGGTCTCCAGCGACAAGCTGTACGACGAGCAGGCCGAGGGCGTGGCGGCGGCACTGCGCTCGGCGGGCGCCGAGACGGTGTTCCTCGCCGGGAAGCCGGGCACGGCCGCCGATGCGGTCGACGCCTACGTGTTCGCGGGCTGTGACGCCGTGGCCGTGCTGACCTCCGTCCTCGACCGCATGGGAGTGGCGTGATGCGGATCCCCGACTTCTCCGGTATCGACCTGGGCTCGCCCGCCGCGGCGGGTTCCGAGGAACTGTGGCGCGCCGCGGTGAAGGAGGCCACCGGGTCGGCCACCGACGACCTGCTGTGGGAGACCCCCGAGGGCATCGGCGTGAAGCCGCTGTACACCGGGCGCGACCTGGAGGGCCTGGACTTCCTGGCGACGTACCCGGGTGCGGCCCCGTACCTGCGCGGTCCGTACCCGACGATGTACGTGAACCAGCCGTGGACGATCCGCCAGTACGCGGGTTTCTCCACCGCCGAGGAGTCCAACGCCTTCTACCGCCGCAACCTCGCGGCGGGCCAGAAGGGCCTGTCGGTCGCCTTCGACCTGCCGACGCACCGCGGCTACGACAGCGATCACCCGCGGGTGACCGGTGACGTCGGCATGGCGGGCGTGGCCATCGACTCCATCTACGACATGCGTCAGCTGTTCGACGGGATCCCGCTGGACAAGATGACGGTGTCGATGACGATGAACGGCGCGGTGCTGCCCGTGCTGGCGCTGTACATCGTCGCGGCCGAGGAACAGGGGGTGGCTCCTGAGCAGTTGGCGGGGACCATCCAGAACGACATCCTCAAGGAGTTCATGGTCCGCAACACCTACATCTATCCGCCGAAGCCCTCGATGCGGATCATCTCCGACATCTTCGCGTACACCTCGCAGAAGATGCCGCGCTACAACTCCATCTCGATCTCCGGGTACCACATCCAGGAGGCGGGGGCGACGGCCGACCTGGAGCTGGCGTACACCCTCGCGGACGGCGTGGAGTACCTGCGGGCGGGCCGGGGGGCGGGGCTGGACGTGGACGCGTTCGCGCCGCGGCTGTCGTTCTTCTGGGCGATCGGCATGAACTTCTTCATGGAGGTCGCCAAGCTGCGTGCGGCCCGTCTGCTGTGGGCCAAGCTGGTCCGGCAGTTCGACCCGCAGAACCCCAAGTCCCTTTCGCTGCGCACGCATTCGCAGACTTCCGGCTGGTCGCTGACAGCGCAGGACGTCTTCAACAACGTGACGCGCACCTGTGTCGAGGCGATGGCGGCGACCCAGGGGCACACCCAGTCACTGCACACGAACGCGCTCGACGAGGCGCTGGCCCTGCCGACGGACTTCTCCGCGCGGATCGCCCGCAACACCCAGCTGCTCATCCAGCAGGAGTCGGGCACCTGCCGGGTCATCGACCCGTGGGGCGGCAGCGCGTACGTCGAGAAGCTGACGTACGACCTGGCGCGCAAGGCGTGGCAGCACATCGAGGAGGTCGAGGCGGCCGGCGGCATGGCGCAGGCCATCGACGCGGGCATTCCGAAGCTGCGCGTGGAGGAGGCCGCGGCCCGTACCCAGGCGCGGATCGACTCGGGCCGCCAGCCGGTGATCGGCGTCAACAAGTACCGGGTGGACAGCGACGAGCAGATCGACGTCCTGAAGGTCGACAACTCGTCGGTGCGGGCCCAGCAGATCGCGAAGCTGAAGCGGCTGCGCGAGGAGCGCGACGAGACCCGCTGCCAGGACGCGCTGCAGAAGCTGACGAACGCCGCGGAGCGGGGTTCGGGCCCGGGCCTGGAGGGCAACCTGCTGGCGCTGGCCGTGGACGCGGCCCGGGCGATGGCGACGGTCGGCGAGATCTCGGACGCCCTGGAGAAGGTGTACGGGCGGCACGCGAGTCAGATCCGTACCATCTCCGGCGTGTACCGCAACGAGGCAGGAGAGTCCCCGTCCGTGGAGCGCACCCGCGCGCTGGTCAACCGGTTCGAGGAGGCGGAGGGCCGCCGGCCGCGCATCCTGGTCGCGAAGATGGGCCAGGACGGGCACGACCGCGGCCAGAAGGTGATCTCGACGGCCTTCGCGGACCTGGGCTTCGACGTGGACGTCGGCCCGCTGTTCCAGACCCCGGCGGAGGTGGCCCGCCAGGCCGTCGAGGCGGACGTCCACGTCGTGGGCGTGTCGTCGCTGGCGGCCGGCCACCTGACCCTCGTCCCGGCGCTGCGCGAGCAGCTGGCGGAGGAGGGCCGCGAGGACATCATGATCGTCGTGGGTGGGGTGATCCCGCCGCAGGACGTGCCGACGCTGCTGGAGATGGGCGCGACGGCGGTGTTCCCGCCCGGCACCGTGATCCCGGACGCCGCCTACGACCTGGTGACGCGGCTGGCCGCGGATCTGGGCCACGAGCTCTAGGCGGGGCGGGGTCGGCGATGCCACCGAGGATCGATCTCGACACGTATGTGAAGGGGGTGCTCGACGGGAAGCGGGCGCACATTGCGCGCGCCATCACGCTCGTCGAGTCCACCCGCCCCGATCACCGGCTGCTGGCCCAGCAGTTGCTGACGGAGCTGCTGCCGCATTCGGGCCGCGCGCGCCGGATCGGCATCAGCGGGGTGCCGGGCGTGGGCAAGTCCACGTTCATCGACGCGTTCGGCACGCTGCTGACCGGGCTGGGGCACCGGGTGGCGGTGCTGGCCGTCGACCCGTCGTCGACCCGTACGGGCGGTTCCATCCTGGGTGACAAGACCCGGATGGAGCGCCTGTCGGTGGACCCGGCCGCGTTCGTGCGGCCGTCGCCGTCGGCGGGCACGCTGGGCGGGGTCGCCAAGGCCACCCGCGAGTCGATGGTGGTGATGGAGGCCGCCGGGTACGACGTGGTGCTGGTCGAGACGGTCGGTGTCGGCCAGTCGGAGACCACGGTCGCCGGCATGGTCGACTCCTTCCTGCTGCTGTCGCTGGCGCGGACCGGCGACCAGCTCCAGGGCATCAAGAAGGGCGTGCTGGAGCTGGCGGACGTGCTGGCGGTCAACAAGGCGGACGGCCCGCACGAGCGGGAGGCGCGGACGGCCGCGCGGGAACTGTCGGGCGCGCTGCGTCTGATGCACCCGGCGGACTCCTCGTGGACGCCGCCGGTGCTGACGTGCAGCGCCCGCGAGTCGGCCGGCCTGGACGTGGTCTGGGAGCGGCTGGAGCAGCACCGTGCGGTGCTGGACTCGACGGGCCGGCTGGCGGCGAAGCGGCGGGAGCAGCAGATCGAGTGGACCTGGTCGATGGTCCGCGAGGAGCTGCTGGAGCGGCTGCGGTCGGATCCGGCGGTGCGCGAGGTCGCGCCCGGGCTCGAACAGCGCGTCAGGGACGGGGAACTGACGGCCACTCTGGCCGCGGACCGGATCCTCGCGGCGTTCCGCGGCGGATCGGGCGGCTGAGCGGCCGCCGGGGGCGGGCAGGGAGTACGAGGAGCCGGGGGCGTGTGACCGCCCCCGGCTCCTTCGCGTGCGGCCGGACCGTCAGCAGGCTGCGGTCTCGGCGTCCCGCAGCAGGGCGACCAGGGCGGTGCGGGCGCGGGCGACGCGGGAGCGGACGGTGCCGACGGGACATCGGGCGACCTCCGCCGCCTCCGCGTACGGCAGCCCCACCAGCTGGGTGAGGACGAACGCTTCGCGGCGCTCGTCGGGGAGCCGGCCGAGGAGTTCGGCGAGGGCCACGCCGTCCTCGAAGCCGGGCAGGCCGCGGGCCTGGGCCCGTTCGGCGGCGGACTGCCAGTCGTCGGTGTCGGCGAGCCGGGGCCGGGCCGCGACGTGTCGGATGCTGTCCACCACGGTGCGGCGGGCGATGGAGAGCAGCCAGGTGCGGGCCGAGGAGCGGCCCTCGAACCGGTGCAGGCTGCCGAGGGCCCGCAGGAACGTCTCCTGGGTGAGGTCGTCCGCGGCCTGCGGGTCGGCGCTGAGGTAGGCGACGTAGCGGCGCACGTCGCGCTGGAGCGCCCGGACGAACTGCTCGACGGCTTCGGGGTCACCGGTCCGCGCGGCCATCGCCCAGCGGGTGGCGTCCTCGTCGGCGGGGCGGGCCGTCGCCGCAGGGGCGGTGGCGGTACGGGAAGCAGCGGCGGAGGTGCGGCCGGCCCGGCCGGTGGTGGCCGGGGCGGGCTGCGGGAGGAGCGCGGCCGGGGCCGGCCGGGAGGTGAGCAGGGCAGGGGTCATCGCCTGAGGTCCTTCGCGGAGTTCCGGATCCGGACGGGCGCATGCCGAAGGGCGGTGCGGCGGTCCGGTGAGGTCTGCGGCGGCGCCCGCCGCGCCGGTCCCGGCGGGCCGGGCGGAGGTGCGGGGGCGGGCCGGTTCGCCCGGCGTTGCGGCGCCGGGGAGCCTGCCGTCGGCGGTCAGCCGGCGGCGTGCCCCACGGGCGGACCCCGGAAGGTGAGGGCGCTGGAGAGCAGCAGGCGGCGCAGCGGCCGGGCGGGTGCCGGGCGGCCGTGCCGGACGCGGGGGCGGTGCGGGACCAGGGGCGCGGGCGGGTGCGGCGGCCGCCGGAAGGGGGCGGCCAGCCGGGTGCCGACGGCCCGCAGGATCCGGAAGGCGGCGCTCTCGCCGCAGGCGAGCCACCAGGCGCAGAGGAGGGCGGCGAGCAGGTGGAGGGCGAGCATCCGGGTGCCGCCGGCGGCGAGGTGGTCCATGGCCTCGGGGCCGCCGGGCGGGGTGCCCGCGGGCGGGTGCGGGGCGGGCGGGTGGTGCATCGAGAGGTGGCCGGCCCCGGATGCGCCCGCCGTCGGCGCCGGGGCCGCCCCGGTGCCGGCAGGCTGCGGGACCAGGGAGAACGCGGTGTGCAGCAGCCCCTGTGCAGCCATGGCGAACACGAGGACTTCGGTGCGGCGCCGTTCCCGGGCCGCGAGGAGCCAGGCGGGTCCGCCGAGGGCGGCCGCGCCGGCGGCGGGCACCCACCAGGGCACGGTGTGGCCGGACATCATGACGTGTCCGAGCGTGGTGAGGAGCACGCAGACCGCGGTGAACACCGCGACGCGTGCTGTGCGTAACTCCCACCCTGTGGCCATGGCGGCCCATCTTCGCACCCGTGGCCGACGTTCGGGATACGGCAGGTCAAAGTCCTGTCACACATGACAACTTCGCCAGACGTGACCCGCATCACACAGCCGTGTGCGGAACTTCCGGAGCCGCCCGGCCGACCCAACTCCCCGATGCCCGAAGGAGAGGAAGTGAGCACCGTGGCCGCCCCGTCCGCCGCGCCCGCACCGCGCGCGCTGACCGCCCTGCTGACCTGCGCCATGGCGTTCTCCATGCTGCAGCTGTTCCTGCTGGGCGCGCTGGGCCCCCGGCTGGTCGGCGAACTCTCCATCTCCCCGGCCCTGTTGGGCGTCACCACGACGGTCGGGTTCGGGGCCGCCGCGCTGCTGTCGCCGGTCGGCGGGCGGGTGGTGGACCGGCTGGGGCCGCGGCGCTGCATCGTCGCCCTGTTCGCGGGTTCGGCGGTCGCCCTGGCCCTGATCGGGGCGGCGAGCGGGCCCGGGCTGCTCCTCGCGGCGGTCGCGCTCGGCGGGCTGCCGCAGGCACTGGCGAACCCGGCGACCAACCGCGCCGTCCTGGCGTCGGTGCCCGCCGCCCGGCGGGGCCCCGTGACCGGGCTGAAGCAGTCGGGCGTACAGCTGGGGGCGTTCGCCGCGGGTCTGCCGCTGGCGGCGCTGGCCGGACCGGCCGGGTGGCGGTTCGCCGTCTGGACGGCGGCCGCCGCCGCGCTGGCCTGCGCGCTGTGGGCGGCGCTGCTGCTGCCGCCCGATCCGGCGCCCGCCGGGGCGCCCGGGCCCGGCGGGCTGCGGCCGCGGGGTGCGATCGCCTGGCTGACGGGGTTCTCCCTGCTGCTGGGCTGCGGGATCGCCTCGGTGAACACGTACGTGGCCCTGTACGGCACCCGGCGGCTCGGTCTGGGGCCGACGGCCGCGGCCGCCCTGGTCGCGGTGCTGGGCGTGGCGGGGATCGCCGGCCGGGTGGGCTGGTCGCGCGTCGCCGGACGGCCGGAGCGGGCGGTGCGGCTGCCCGGGGCGCTGGCCGGGGGTGCGGTCGGAGCGGCCCTGCTGCTCGCGGCGGCGGACCGGCTGCCGGCGCTGGCCTGGCCGGCGGCGGTCGGCATGGGCGTGTTCGCGGTGGCCGGCAACGCGGTCTCGATGGTCCTGGTGATGCAGCGCGCCGCCGCCGGCCGGGCCGGTCGGGACTCGGCCCTGGTCTCGGCGGGCTTCTTCGCGGGGTTCGCCCTGGGGCCGCCCCTGTTCGGTCTGCTGGCCGACGCGGGCCGGTACGGGGCGGGCTGGCTGCTCGTGGCCGCCGAGTTCGCCGCCGCGGCGGCGGTGGCGGCCCTCTGGGCGGTCCGGGAACGCCGCACGGACGCTGCCCGTACCGGCGCGGGAGCGGCGGCGTGAACCCCGGGTCCGGAGCCGCCGGGGCGGAACTGCCCCGTGGCCGAGGCGCGCGTCCGCGCGTTCCGTCGGGGCCGTCCGGCGGCGGCGCGGTGCAGGGTCCCGGTCCCCCTGCACCCACGGGGCAGCCCGCGCCCTGGGCCGGGCGTGCGCTCGACGCCGTGCTCGCGCGGGTCGCCGTCACCGCGGACCGGGTCGGGGACCGATTCCCGCTGTTCGCGGACCCCGTCGGCGGGGTCTGGAAGACCACCGCCCGCGGCTCGTGGGCGGGTGGCTGCTGGGCGGGGCTGCTGTGGCTGCGGGCCCGGCGCACCGGAGCGGCGGCCGACCGGGCCGCGGCCGTCGCCGCCGGCGCCCGGCTGGCGGGCTGGGTGGCCGCCGACACCGCGGCCCGCGGTCTGATCCTCTGGTACGGCACCGCGCTCGCGGACGACCCGGAGAGCAGGGCCCTCCGCGACCGGGCCGCCCGCGCCTGCCACGACGCCTTCGACCCGGATCTCCACCTGGTGCCCTGGGGTGCGGAGTTCGGCGGGCCCCGGCTGACGGCCCGGCCCGATGCGGCTCCCGGCACCGTCCCGCTCCTGGCGCTGGCCGACCCGCACACCGCCGCCGCGCACCTGCGCACCCAGCTGCGCCTGTGCGGGGCCGGGCACTCCCGGACGTACCGGCCCGGCACCGGCTGGACCGCGCTCGCCGAGCCGTCCCCCGGCTGGACCCGCGGCCACGCCTGGCTGCGGCTGGCCGCCGCGGACGCGCACCGGCTGCCGGGCGCGGCCGGGCTGCGCGCGCTCGCGGCCGGGCTGCCGGACCACCCGTGGGCGGTGCCGCCGGCGGACACGGCCCGGCCCGACGGGCCGCGGGACACCTCCGCGGCCGCGATCACCGCGGTGGCGCTGCTGAAGTCGGGCCGCCGGGTGCCTGCGGAGGCCGTGCTCGGTGAGCTCGCCGCCCGCCACCTGACCGCGGACGGCCGTCTCCTGGACGGCTGTTACGACCTCGCCGGTCCCACCGCGGTCCGGCACGAACTGGTCTGGGGCAGCTTCTTCCTGGCCTTCGGCCTGGCCTGCCTCACCGGCCTGGCCGCCCCGGACGAGATCTGACCCGGACCCCGCCCCGGCCCGCTCACTCCCCCTTCAGCACCCGCCGCGCCACGGCCGCGATGTGGAGCTCGTCGGGACCGTCGAGGATCCGCGCGGCCCGCCCGGTGCGGAACAGCGCCGGCAGCGGGGTGTCGGGGCCGAGCCCGGCCGCCCCGTGGACCTGGATGGCGGCGTCGGCGACCTGCTGGAGGGTGCGGGCCGCCGCCACCTTGGCCAGCCCCACCTCGATGTGGGCGTCACGGCCGGCCGCGAGCCGGGCCACGGCCTCGTGGACCAGCGGCCGGGTGGTCCGCAGCATCAGCAACGACTCGAACAAGTGCCGCTGCACCAGCTGGAATTCACCGAGTGCACCCCGGGATCCGCTGCGCGCCAGGGCCCGCTCGCGCATCAGCTCGTACGCCCGCCTGGCCTGCCCGAGCCAGCGCAGGCAGCGCAGGGTCCGGCCCAGCTGGAGCCGTTCGGCGGCCACCGCCAGCCCCGCGCCCCGCTCCCCCAGCAGGTGGTCGGCCGCGACCTGCACGCCGTCGAACCGGATCTCGTACGGGCCCGCCGCGCCGAGCACCGGCAGCTCGCGGACCACCCTGAACCCGGGGGCGGACGTGGGCACGAGGAGCAGTGAGAGTCCGCCGCGCTCGGGGGCGGTGCCGTCGGTGCGGGCGAGGACGGTGACCAGGTCGGCGTCACCGGCGCCGCTCGTGAACCACTTCCCCCCGCTGATCCGCCAGCCGCTGTCGTCGCGGCCGCCGTCTCGGTCCCCCACCGGCTCGGCGCGGGTGGCGGTCAGGTAGGGGTCGGTGCCGGGGGTGTCCGGCTCGGTCATCGCGTAGCAGGCCTTCAACTCCCCGGCGACCAGCGGGCGTACGTACTGCTCGCGGACCCGTTCGGTGCCGTGCCGGTGCAGCATGAGCGCGTCGAGGAGGGTCGCCGAGCCGAGCGCTGCGGGACCGTGCTCGCTGGCCCCCTCGGCCTCGGCGACGTGCGCGTACAGATCCAACGGCATTCCCTGGCCGCCGAGTTCGGCGGGCAGCGGGAGGGCCCACAGGCCGCGGTCGCGGGCCTCCCTGCGGAGGCCTTCGAGTGCGGTGGCGGCCGCGGCGCCGCCGGCGTCGAGGAGCGGCTCGGACGGCATCACCCGGTCCCGGACGAACACCTCCACCCGCGCCTTCAGCTCCCTCGCCTCGGGAGGGCATTCGGGAAACCCCGCGTGCGCTGCCACCACTTTCCTCCGACCTCCGGGAACCCATGGGAACGGTTGTCCGACTGCTTGCTGCGTGGAACTGGTCGGGGCGGACCCCCGTCCGGTTCCCGCGCCCGTACCCCCTGCCTCCCGAGGAGCGGCATGGCAGCAGCATCCGCCACCCCACCCGTCCGGCGTCCCCTCGACGGCCTGTCCCTCGCCCCGGAGCCGCCCGCCGGCCCGGGCGCCGGCCTGGCCGCAGACCAGCTCCGGCTGCTCGGCGCCAGGCCGGGCAGGGGCGACGGCCCGCACCTCACCGTCGGCGGCGCCGGATTCGCGCCGCTGACCGCCGACCCGCAATGGGCCGAGCACGGCGCCACCGGCCCGGCGGCCGAACTGTGCGACGAGGCGACCGTGCAGGCCGCCACCGGGGTGATGGAGGTCCACGGCCGCCGGGACGGCTCGCCGCGCGGCCTGGGCGCGGACTACGTGGCCACGGCCACGGGCGCCCTCACCGTGCAGGGCGTGCTCGCCGGCCTGCTGGCGCAGGCACGCGGCGGCCGCGCCCCCTCGGCCGTGCGCACCAGCGCCGCCCGGGCGGGCCTGCTCGCCGTCTCGCAGTACCTCGCGGCAGCCGGTGCCGACGAGGGCGAGGCCGCCGAACTCGCGCCGGGGGGACCGCCGTTCACCTCCTCCGACGGGACCGTCTTCGAGCTGGAGACCCTCGACCCGGGCGCCTGGGCCGTGTTCTGGCGGACGCTCGGCGCCCCCGAGGCGGCGGTCCGGTCGGGCTGGCGCCCCTTCCAGTTCCGCTACGCGACCGCCTGCGCCCCGTTCCCCGAGGAGCTGCACGCCACGGCCCGGCGCAGCCCGTGGGAGCGCCTCCGGGCGGCGGCCGGCAGCGCGGGCGCCGAGGTGTGCCCGCTGTACGGGCCGACCCGCGAGGGGATAGCGGACGGGCCGCCCGTACGCCTGCGGCCGTACGACGGCCCGGACGGCCCGGACCACGGCGCTCCGGACGCCGGCCGGACGCGCGGGCCCCGTCGGCCCGCGCCGGAGTGCCACCCGCCGGCGCCGTCCCCTCCCCTGGCCGGGCTGACCGTGCTGGAGGCGGGGCGCCGGATCCAGGCCCCGCTCGCCGCCCACCTGCTGGGCCTGCTCGGCGCGGACGTGATCCGCATCGAGCCGCCGGGCGGCGACCCGCTGCGCGGGATGCCGCCGGCCTGTTCCGGGATCTCCGCGCGCTGGCTGGCCCTCAACCGCGGCAAGAAGGCCGAGGAGGTCGACATCACCTGCCCGTCGGGCCGGACCCGGCTGCGTGAACTGGCCGCCGGAGCCGATGTGTTCCTGCACAACTGGGCCCCCGGCAAGGCCGCCGCCCTCGGCCTCGACCACGAGGACCTGGCCGTCGCCAACCCGGCGCTCGTGTACGCGTACACCGGCGGCTGGGCCGGCCGGCTGCCCGCGGCGCCGATCGGCACCGACTTCATGGTGCAGGCCCGCACCGGCGTGGGCGCCGCCGTGCGTCCCGCGGACGAGCCGCCCGCACCCTCCCTGATGACCCTGCTCGACGTGCTGGGCGGGCTGCTCGGCACCCAGGCCGTCCTCGCAGGGCTGCTGCTGCGCGAGCGGACCGGCCGCGGGGTCCGGGCCGATTCCTCGCTGCTCGGCGCCGCCGACCTGGTCACGGCCGCGGCCCGGCAGCGGGCCGCGGCAGGGGGCGACCCGCGGCCGCCGGCCGGCTTCCGACGGCCGCTGCGCACCGCCGACGGCTGGGTCGCGCTCGCCGACACCGACGCCGCGGCCGGGGATCCCCGCCGGACCGGCGTCTGGGGAACCGCCGAGGCGGTGGCCCGGCTGCGGGCCGACGGCCTGGCCGCCACCGCCGTCACCCGCGACCTGCACGCCCTGCACGACGACCCGCGCCTGCCCGGCCTCACCGGCCGGGACGCCCATGGCGCGGCTGCCGTTTCCGACCCCTGGAGCTTCGCATGACCGTCACCCTCGACGATCTCCTGCCTGCTGCCCTGCGCCGGTCCTGGGCCGTGGACGGGTCCTGCCCCGACCTCGACGTGTACAGCCTCTACCGGGCCCGTCTGACGTCCGATCCGCACCGCACGGCCCTGCTCGACGCCAAGGGCAAGCTCTGTTACACCGCACTGGACCGCAAGGTGCGGGCCCTGGCGGCCGGTCTCGCCGGCCTCGGGGTGCGTCCCGGCGAGGTGGTGGCCGTACAGCTGCCCGCCGGACGGGACGCGGTCATCGCCGATCTGGCGCTGGCCGCGCTGGGTGCCGTCGGGCTGCCGTTCCCGGTGGGCCGGGGCAGCCGGGAGGCGCTGTCGCTGCTGGGACGTTCGGAGGCGGTCGCGGTGATCGCGGCGACCGGGCACCGGTCCGCGCGGCCCGCCGCCGAACTCCTCGGCCTGGCCGACCGGCTCCCGTCGCTGCGGCACGTGATCGGCGCCGGACCGGCCGCCGGCGTGCCCGCCGGGTGCGTGCCGATGGCGGAGCTGCTGCGCACCGATCCGGGTGCGTTCACGCCGGCCCGGCCGCATCCGGACGCGCCGGTGCGGATCCTGGTCTCCTCGGGCTCCGAGGCGGAGCCGAAGATGATCGCGTACTCGCACAACGCGCTGGCCGGCGGCCGCGGGAACTTCCTCGGGTCGCTGCTGCGGGACGGCGAGCCGCCGCGCTGCCTGTTCCTGGTGCCGCTCGCCTCGGCGTTCGGCAGCAACGGAACGGCGGTGGCGCTGGCCCGGCACGGCGGGACGCTGGTCCTGCTCGACCACTTCAGCCCGGACGCGGCCCTGGACGCGATCGCCGCGCACGCACCCACCCATGTCCTGGGCGTGCCGACCATGGTCCGCATGATGCTGGACCGGCTCGCCGAGGCACCGCGCGAACTGCCCGCGCCCACCGCCCTGGTGCTGGGCGGCGCGCCGCTGGACGAGGCGACGGCCGCGGAGGCCCGTACGGCGTTCGGCTGCCCGGTGGTGAACCTGTACGGTTCGGCCGACGGCGTCAACTGCCATACGGGACTGCCCGATGCGCCCGCCGAGGACTCGACCGGACGGCACGGCAAGGGCGTTGACGCGGAGACCCGGGGTGTTCCGATCGGCCGTCCGGACCCGCGCGTCACCGAGATCCGGATCGTGGCCCCGGGCGCGCCGGACACCGAGGCGGAGCCCGCGGGCGTGGTCGGCGAGATCCTCGCGCGGGGCCCGATGTCCCCGCTGTGCTACGTCGGCGACCCCGGCCTGAACGCGCGCTACCGCACCCCCGGCGGCTGGGTCCGCACCGGCGACCTGGGACTCCTGGCGGAGGACGGCACGCTCCGGGTGGTGGGGCGGCTCAAGGACGTGGTGATCCGCGGCGGCGCGAACATCAGCCCGGCGGAAGTGGAGCTGGCGCTCGCCGGGCATCCGTCGGTACGGGACGTCATGTGCGTGGGGGTGGCCGATCCGCTGATGGGCGAGCGGCTGGCGGCCTGCGTGGTGGTACGGGAGGGTGCGCCGGTCCCGGACCTGGCGGACCTCGGCGCGTACCTCGACGGCCGGGGTCTGGAGCCGCGCAAGCACCCGGAACGGCTGGTGGTCCTTCCGGAGCTGCCGCTCACCCCGGCCGGCAAGCCCGACCGCGCCCTCCTGAGGGAACGGTTCGGCACACCGGTCACCCGTCCGGTGTAGCGGGCCGGACACCGGAAGGGGCCGGCCGCCGACCGTACGTGGTCGGCGGCCGGCCCCTTCCGGCTCGCTGCTCAGGATCCGGCCAGCGCCTTGCCGATCTCGTCGGCGGCCTTGCGGTAGACGCCCAGCAGGTCGAGGTCCTCGCCCGGATAGTTGACGATCTCCAGCTGCTCCGCTCCGGCGCCCGGCAGCACCCTCCCCGTCGTCATGTGCGCGTTGTCCAGCACGAACTGCGGCTTCTTGGCCGTCAGTTCGGCCAGACGTCCGGGGGTGACGGCCTCGGGTCCGTACGTGCCGACCAGTCCGGCGCCGGCCATCTTCGCCGACCAGGCGGTGAACACCTGGGCCACCACCTGCGGTTGACGTCCGCCCGGCCAGGCGGACCGGAGCTGCCCGGCGAGCTTCGCGTACTCCGCACGGAACGTCTTCTGCCAGGCTCCCGCCCGCGCCTGCGTGCCGAACTTCGCGCCAAGCCGCGCCACTTCGGCGGCCGTCTTGTCCGCGTCGTTGTCGAGTCCCACCTCGACCAGCTGGGCCTTGGAGCCCGCCGCCTCCTTGATCTTCCCGGCGTACGGCTCGAACGGCGCGTACAGCACGAAGTCGGCCTTGGCGACGGCCGCCAGGTCGGACGGCTTGGGGTCGTAGTCGGGGGCGTGCTGCACCGACTGCGGCACGATCACGGTGACGTTCTCGGCGCCGGCGGCCTTCGCCAGGGCGCCTTCCCAGGTGGTGGTGGCCACGACGACGGGCGATCCGGCGGGCGGGTTGCCGCCCGCCTTGCCCCGGTCCGCCGGCCGGCCGTCGGCCGTACCGCCGTCCGCGCCGCCGCAGCCCGCCACCAGGGCCAGGCTCGCGGTCAGTGCGAGGAGGGAAGGGATGCGGCCGCGGGTGCGCGCCATGAGGTGGTTCTCCGTTCGGGTACGAGATGGACGGCGAGGACGACCGCCCCCGCCGTGAGGACGAGGACGGGGCCGGGCGGCCAGTCCAGGGACAGGGCGATGAGGAAGCCCGTGACGTTGACGGTGATGCCGATGCCGACCGCCCACAGGGTGATCGACGTCAGCGAGGTGCCGAGCCTGCGGGCCGCCAGCGCGGGCAGCAGGGTCAGGGCGTCGACGAGCAGGGCGCCGGTGAGCTTGATGGCACCGGCGACGGCCACGGCCACCAGCACGAGCAGCAGGAGGGTCAGGCGTTCCACGGCCACCCCGGAGGACAGGGCGAGCTCCCGGTCGTACAGGAGCAGGGCCAGGTCCCGGCGGCGCCACCAGAACAGCGCGGGCACCAGCACGGCGAGGACGGCGACGACGACCAGATCGGCCGTTCCCACGGCCAGGATGGACCCCCACAGCAGGGCGAACGCGCCGGCGGCGTTGACCCCGGAGACGGCCAGCAGCAGCAGGGCCGCCGCGATCGCCAGGCTCATGAGCAGGCCCATGGCGCCGGAGAGCCCGTCCGGGGTGCGGGCCAGTGGCGCCACTCCGGCGCCTCCGAGGGCGCAGGCGACGAGGGCGCACAGCATGGGGTCGAGGCCGGTCAGCAGCCCGACGGCGATGCCGAGGAGTGCCACGTGCATCATGGCGAACCGCACCGGCATGATGTCGAGGCCCACGATCACGACGCCGACCACCGGCAGCCCGACGGCGGCCAGCAGCAGCGCGATCCCGGCCCGCTGCACGGGCACGAGCTGCAGCAGCTCGGCGAGGTCGGCGGCGAGCGCCGTCGGCGGGCCGCTCACACCCGCTCCCGGAGGCTGCCGGCGGCCATCTCCAGGACCCGGTCGCAGCGTTCGGCGAGGGTCCGGTCGTGGGTGACGACGACGAGGGTGGCCGGCAGGCCGAGCAGCACGTCGGCGGCCTCCTCCTGACCGGCGAAGTCCAGGGCGGCGGTGGGTTCGTCGGCGAGCAGCACGCCGGCCCCGGCGGCCACGCACCCCACCGCGCGGGCCAGGTACATGCGCTGCAACTGGCCGCCGGAGAGGGTGTGCAGGGCCCGGTCGGCGAGGTCTCCGACGCCCAGCGCGGCGGCGGCCTCGCGGGCCTGCGCGGGGGCACCGGAACTGTCGAGCAGTTCGCCGCCGCCGAGCGGGAACCGGCCGGTGGCCGGCTTCTGCGGGATCCAGGCGCAGGCGCGCCGCCGCCAGGCCCATTCGGCGGGGGTGCGGGCGCTGCGGCCGCCGACCCGGATCTCGCCGCCGGCCCCGCGGTGCAGGCCGAGGACGGCCCGCAGCAGGGTGGTCTTGCCCGAGCCGTTGGTGCCGGTGAGCGCCACCCGGCTGCCCGGTTCGACGTCCAGGTCCACGGCGCGTACGGCGTCCACCCGGCCGTGCCGGCAGGCGACGCCGCGCATCCGTATGCCGAGCGGGCCGGGCCCGTCCGGCCGGTCCGCCCCCTGATTGCGTTCCATTGCGTCCGCCCCGCCTCCGTGCCCGCGTCCTTGCTTGTCCACAGGGTCGGGCGGAACGGGCCTCCGGTTCCCGGACGTTGTCAGAGGGGTGTGCCACGCTCGCACGCATGGACAAGGAACAGTTCTGGAAGCTGATCGACGAGGCGCGTGCGCAGGAGCCCGCGGGGGCGGACGGCGACGCGGTGGCGCGGCGCGCCTCGGCGCTGCTGGCCGTGCTGCCGGTCGCGGAGATCACGGCGACCCAGCAGGTGCTGTGGGACCTGCTGGGCGAGTCGTACCGCGGTCCGCTGTGGGCTGCGGCCCATCTGGTGAACGGCGGCTGCTCGGACGACGGCTTCGACTACTTCCGGGGCTGGCTGATCCTGCAGGGCCGGGAGGCGTTCGAGCGGGCGGTGGCCGATCCGGACACCCTCGCGACGCTGCCGCAGATACGGGCGGCCGCGCCCACCGGGTGCGAACTGGAGTGCGAGCGCGCCCTGGCGCTGGCCTGGGACGCGCACCGGGCCCGGACCGGCGCCGACCTGCCCGCCGGCGCCTTCACGATCAGCTATCCGGCCCTGGACCCGGCCTGGGCCTTCGACTTCGACGACACCGCCGAGCTGTCCCGGCGGCTGCCCGCACTGGCGCGGCTGTACGGCATGTCAGGCTGAGGGGTGTACGGCATGTCCGGCCGAGGGCTGCGCGGCACACCGGGGCCGAGGTCCGGTGCCGTGCCCCGGCCGGGTCCGGGTCAGACGAGGTCGACGTGCACGTTCGTCGACTTCACCCGGGCGGTGGCCTGCATGCCGACCTCCAGGCCGAGTTCCTCCACGGCCTCCCGGGTGAGGAGCGAGACCAGCCGGTGCGGTCCGGCCTGGATCTCGACCTGCGCGGCGACGTCGCCGAGCTTCACCGCGGTGACGATGCCGGGGAAGGCGTTGCGGACCGAGGTGCGGTCCGGGGCGTCCTCGTCCGCGCCGCCCTGACCCAGCTCGACCGCGAACGCGGCCAGGTCACGGCCGTCGATCAGCCGCCGCCCGGAGTCCTCGCGGTAGGTGTTCACCCGCCCGGCGTCCGCCCAGCGGCGCGCGGTGTCGGGGCTCACGCCGAGCAGCCGGGCCGCCTGTCCAATGGTGTATTGCTGCATGCGCGCCACCCTAGGCGGTGGCCGGCCGCCCCCGTGCGGCGCCCCGCGGCGGGTTCCGCACGGCCGGCACCCGGCTACGGCACGGCCGGCGCACGGGTCCCGTGCGCCGGCGGCGGCCGCGGAGCCGCGCGGGGCTCAGCTCAGCGGGGCCTTGGAGCGGAGCACGGTCAGGAACTCCCGCATCCAGGCGGAGTGGTCGGGCCAGGCGCGGGCGGAGACCAGGGTGCCGTCGACGACCGCCTCGGCGTCCTCGAAGTCGGCGCCCGCAGCCTTCATGTCCGGCGCCAGGGCCGGGTAGGCGGTGACCCGGCGGCCGCCGAGCGCACCGACGGCGGCCGTGATCAGCGGACCGTGGCAGATCTGCGCGACCGGCTTGTCCGCGGCGCCGAAGGCGGTGAGGATGCGCTGCACCTCGGGGTCGTTGCGCAGGTACTCGGGCGCCCGCCCGCCGGGGATCACCAGCGCCGCGTACTCCGCCGGGTCCACCTCGGCGAAGGCGAGGTCGGCGGGCCAGGTGTAGCCGGGCTTCTCGGTGTAGGTGTCGAAGCCGTCCTCGAAGTCGTGCACGACGAAGCGCAGTTTCTTGCGCGAGGGCGCGGCGATGTGGACCTCGTACCCTTCCTCGCGCAGGCGCTGGTAGGGGTAGAGGACCTCCAGCGACTCCGCCGCGTCGCCGGTCACGATGAGGATCTTCGCTGCCATGGGCTGCTCCCGGTAGGGCTGTTCACGACCTCGGGGCCTGTGCGGCCGGGGACCACCCTGCCGGTGTCGGGCGCGTCCGCCAAGGGTGCGTCGGGTGCCGTGCTCCCGTGCGCCCCCCGCCGCGCTCACCGCACGAGGTCGCGCACGTCCAGCGGGATCCGCCAGGCGTTGCGGCGGCGGACGGCGTCCAGGTCGGCCCGGAGCGGGCTGGGCGGCACGGCCAGCACCGGGCACGGGGCGTGGCTCAGGCAGTAGCGGGCCACGGAGGGCCGCAGGGCGCGCTGGAGCAGTCCGCGCCGTCCGGTGCCGACGACGATGAGGTCGGCGGCGTCGCGGACCGAGTCGACGAGCGCGGCGCCGGGGGTGGCGCGCACGATCAGCCCGGTCGAGGCCACGCCCGGACCAGTGGTCCCGAAGGCGGAGTCGAGGGCTTCCAGGAGCCGTTCGGCGGCCGTCGCCCGGCAGCCGTCGGCGACGGGCAGACCAGGGGCGTGCCGGCTGCCGAGGCCGCCGCCGGGCGGCTGCCAGGCCAGCACCACCCACAACTCGGCCTGCCGGACCCGTGCTTCCGCCGCCGCCCGGTGCAGGGCCCCCGCGCACCCCGGCGACCCGTCCGTCCCCACCACGACCCGAGGCTGCATGGCCCACCCCCTCCTGTCCGTCACCCGACCCGTTCATGGAACAGCGCCGATCGAACAGCAGCACGCTCTATTGACGCTCTTCTGACGCCGGAGTGACGTCCTCATACGCGCCCCTGACCCGGCCGGGGACGAACCGTACCGGGGGCAGGGGCCCGGGGACACGGCCCGAGGTCACGGCCTGGGGGGTCACGGCCTGGGGGGTCACGGCCTGGGGCTCAGCGCCGTACGCGTCGCAGCCCGTACGCGGCGGCACCGGCCGCCAGCACGGCCGATCCGGCAACCACCGAGGCGGCAGGGAGCGCGAAGGCCAGCGCGACGCATCCGGCCAGCCCCACCACCGGGACGATCCGGGCGGGCCGCCCCTCTTCGGGACGCAGGGTCCAGGCGGCCGCGTTCGCGACGGCGTAGTAGGCGAGGACGCCGAAGGAGGAGAAGCCGATGGCCCCGCGCACGTCGACGGTGGCCGCGAGCACGGCGACGACGGCCCCGACGGCCAGGGCGGCCCGGTGCGGCACGTGGAACCGCGGGTGCACGGCGGCCAGAGCGTGCGGCAGGTGCCGGTCCCGGGCCATCGCCAGGGTGGTCCGGGAAACCCCCAGGACCAGCGCGAGCAGCGAGCCGAGGGCCGCAACGGCCGCGCCGGTCCGCACCACGGGTGCCAGCCAGTCCGCGCCGGCCGCCCGGGCCGCGTCGGTCAGCGGCGCCCGGCTCTGCGCCAGCTCCTGCGGGCCGAGCACCGCGAGCACCGCCACGGCGACCAGGGCGTACACGACGAGCGTGATGCCGAGCGCGACCGGCACGGCCCGCGGGATGGTCCGGGCGGGGTCGCGCACCTCCTCGCCGAGCGTGGCGATCCGCGCGTACCCGGCGAAAGCGAAGAACAGCAGGCCGGCGGCCTGGAGTACGCCGCCCACGGTGGCGTCGGGGCCGGGCGCCAGCCGGGCGGCCGCGGCGCCCCCGGAGGCCGGCACGGCGACGACGACCGCGGCCAGCACCGCCAGCACGAACGCCACGATCACCCGGGTGATCAGCGCCGACTTCTGGACGCCTGCGTAGTCGAGGGCGGTCACGGCGACCACCGCGGCCACGGCGACCGCGTGCGCCTGGCCGGGCCACGCGTACGCGCCGACGGTGAGGGCCATCGCCGCGCACGAGGCGGTCTTGCCGACGACGAAGGCCCAGCCGGCGAGGTGCCCCCAGAACTCCCCCAGCCGCTCGCGCCCGTACACGTACGTCCCGCCGGACTGCGGGTGGCGGGCGGCGAGCCGGGCGGTGGAGGTGGCGTTGCAGTAGGCGACGACGGCGGCCAGCGCCAGCCCGATGAGCAGCCCGGACCCCGCCGCGCGGGCCGCGGGCGCGAGGGCGGCGAACACGCCGGCGCCGATCATCGACCCGAGGCCGATCACGACTGCGTCCCCGACGCCCAGCGTCCGCCGCAGCCCGCCCGGCGCGCTCCCCGCAGCCACCGGCTCTCCCATGACGTTCCTCTCCCCTGCACCGCGCACCGCCCGGACCCCGGGCACGGACACCCTCTCACGCACCGGTAAACGGCCTCCGGCCTGCCTGGGGCGTCGCGCCCGTGGTGGCCCGGGCGACCGCCTCGGCGAAGGCGTCCGCCCGGGCCGACGGGTTCAGCCGGTGCCGGACCAGGCCCAGCTCGGAGTCGGGCAGCCCCTGTACGGGGACGAAGGCCAGGGAGCCGCGGCGCGCGTGGTACTCGGCCGTGGCGCGGCACAGCAGCAGCGCGCCGCGGCCGGCCGCCGCCTGGCTCAGCCCTTCCTGGAGGGTGTTGACCCGGGGGCCGGCCGGCACCGGCAGGCCGCCCGGGGTCCGGTCCGGCGCCTGGGCGCGCCGCCAGTAGTCGGGGGCGCTGCCGCCGATGCCGATGAGCGGGCAGCCGGCGAGGTCCTCGGCGGTCAGCGCCTCCCGGGCGGCGAACGGGTGCCGCACCGACACGGCGAGGGTCTGCGGCTGCCGGGAGAAGACCGGCCCGAGAGCCAGGTCGTCCTCGGCGACCGGCAGCAGGACCACCGCGCAGTCCACCTCCTGCCGGCGCAGCGGCCCGAACGGGTCGGAGAGCGGTATCTCCACGAGTTCGATGCCGCACTCGGGGTGGCCGTCGCCGAACCGGGCCACTGCCAGGCCGAGTTGGCCGTCGACGGCACCCTGGAAGCCGATGCGGAGCACCCCGCCGGTGCCGCGGGCTGCGGCCCGGGCCTCGTCGACGCTGGCGCGCAGGGCGTCGTACGCGGGACGCAGACCGGCGAGGAGGCTCTCACCGAGCGGGGTCAGGGCCACCCGGCGGCTGGTGCGGGCCACGAGCGGTGCCCCGATGCGGTGCTCCAGCGACCGCAGCAGCTGGCTCACCCGGCTCTGCGACACGTAGAGCCGCTCTCCGGCCCGGCCGAAGTGCAGTTCCTCGGCCAGGGCGAGGAACGCCTCCAGTTCGCGTATCTCCACACCGCTCATGCCGTCCCCTCCACGTGGCCCCTTCCGGGTGCGCTCCGGCCGCAGCCGATCGAGTAGCCCACCTCATCGAAGGATGAGCGATCGGCCGTTGTTCCCGCAGGTCGGGGCGCGTTGGCTGGGGACATGGCACAGATCGAGAAGACGACGGACCCCACTGGACCGCCCGGACCGCCCGGACCCGCCGGACCGCCCGCGGCGCGCGGCTGGCCGGGTGTGGCGGCGGTGACGGGCGCGACGTTCACCGTGGTGACGTCGGAGATGCTGCCGGTGGGCCTGCTGACGCCCATCGGCGACGCGTTGGCGGTGTCGGAGGGCACCGCCGGACTGACCCTGACCGTCACCGGGCTGGTGGGTGCGGTGTCGGCGCCGCTGCTGACACCGCTGTTCGGGCGCTCCGACCGGCGGGCGGTGCTGTGTGCGCTGATGGCGGTCCTGGCGGCGGGCAATCTGCTCGCGGCCTGGGCGCCGTCCTTCGCCGTGCTGGTGGCGGCCCGGGTGCTCGTCGGCATCGGCATGGGCGGGGTGTGGGCGATCGCGGCGGGGCTGGCGGTGCGGCTCGTACCGCCGAAGTCGGCCGGGCCGGCGACCTCCCTGGTCTTCGGCGGGGTCGCGGTGGCGTCGGTGCTCGGCGTACCCGCGGGCACGTACCTCGGCGAACTCGCCCACTGGCGGGCGGCGTTCGCCGCGGCGGGCGGCCTGGCCCTGGCGGTGCTGATCGCACTGGCCGCCCTCCTGCCGCCCCTGCCCGCCGTACAGGACCTACGACTCGGCGGCGTCCTGCGGCTGTTCGGGAAGCCGCGCGTGCGCACGGGCCTGGCCGTGACGGCCCTGCTGGTCACCGGGCACTTCGCCGCCTACACGTACGTACGCCCGGTCCTGGAGGAGGTCTCCGGGGCGAGCGCCGGAACCATCGGCACGCTGCTGCTGGTGTTCGGACTCGCCGGCGTGGCGGGCAACTTCGCCGCGGGCGCGGGCGCCGCGCGCGCACCGCGCGGCACCCTCCTCGTGATCAGCGGCGTCCTGGCGGGAACGGTCGCCCTGCTCCCGCTGCTCGGCGGCTCCGCCGTGACCGTGGGAACCCTGCTCGCGGTGTGGGGACTCGCGTACGGCGGCGTATCGGTCGCCACCCAGACCCTGCTGCTGTCCTCAGCCCCCGAGGCGCAGGAGGGCGTATCGGCCCTGTTCGTGGGCGTCTTCAACGCAGCCATCGCCCTGGGCGCCCTCCTCGGCGGCCTGACGTCCGACGCCCTCGGCACCACCACCGCCCTCTCCCTGTCCGGCCTCCTGTCCCTGGCCGCCCTGACCGTCCTGACGGCAGCGGGGCTCGGCTCCGGACACCCGCGCAGGCACCGGGGAGTCCACGACGGCAGCTGACCCGCAGGCCGGCCCCATGTCCGGATCCGACAGAACATGGTCATTGCGGCCCTCCCTGTGAGGGCCGCATGATCGGGGCATGCCGCAGCCGCACAGGGTCGTCGTCGCCTTCCCCGGCGTCGAGTTGCTCAACGTCACGGGACCGGCCGAGGTGTTCTCGGTCGCCACCCGGGTCGCGGGCGCGGGCCGGCCCGGGTACGCCGTCCGCATCGCCTCGCCCGGGGGCGAGCCGGTGGCCACCGCCGCCGGGGTCCGGCTGATGGCCGACCTGGCGCTGGAGGAGGTGCGCGGTGACGTGGACACCCTGATCGTGTCGGGTGCGGTCCGCGTGGGCGACCAGGGGGTGGAGCCGGTGCTGGACGGCCGGATCGTCGGCTGGCTGCGGGAGGCGGCCCCGGGTGTCCCACGGCTGGCGTCCGTCTGCTCGGGCGCGCACCTGCTGGCCGCGGCGGGCCTGCTGGACGGGCTGTCGGCCACGACCCACTGGCGGACCGCCGCCCGGCTGGCCGCCGACCACCCGCTGGTCACCGTCGAGCCGGACCCGATCTACCTGCGCGAGGGCCGGCTGTGGACCTGTGCCGGGATCGCCTCGGGAATGGACATGGCGCTGGCCATGGTCACCGAGGACCACGGGCCCGAACTCGCTCTGGCCACCGCCCGCACGATGGTGATGGACGTCAAACGCGCGGGCGGTCAGAGCCAGTTCAGCGTGCCGCTCACGGCGCCCGCCGAACCCGGCGACCGGATCGACGAGTTGCGCGTGTGGATCGGAGATCACCTCACCGAGGACCTGTCCGCCGATGCCCTGGCCGCGCGGCTGCACGTGAGCGTGCGCCACTTCTCCCGGCTGTTCCACCGGCGCACCGGCACCACCCCGGCCGCGTACGTCGAGTCCGTCCGTCTGGAGGCCGCCCGGCGGCTGCTCCAGGACAGCGGCCACGGCCTGCCCGAGATCGCCGCCCGCAGCGGCCTCGGTTCCGTGGAGAGCCTGCACCGCTCCTTCCGCCGCCGTCTCGGCACCACTCCCGCCGCCTACCGGCGCCGCTTCCGCTGAGCCCGGCCCGCCCCGCCCCGCCCACGCCGTCCCCCACACCCCCACCACCCCGTCCCCGACCGCCCGCGGACCACCGTGCGGCGGAAGACGTCATGCCCGAGGAGAGCACCGTGTCCCGAACCAAGGTCGTCCCGATCCCCGTCATGGGCCGGCACCACATCAACGCGTACCTGCTGCTGGGCCGCCGGCCCGTCATCGTCGACGCGGGAACGCCCGGCAGCGGCCGCCGGATCCGCGACCAGGTCGCCGCCCACGGGGTGGACCCCGCCGACGTGTCGCTGATCGTCGTCACGCACGGCCACATCGACCACTTCGGCTCCGCCGCCGAACTGCACCGCCTGACCGGGGCACCCGTGGCGGGCCACGTCGCGGACCTCGGCCCGTTCCGCACCGGCCGGGCCCGCGAACCGTACCGGCCCACCGGTCCGATGGGCCGGCTCATGGCCAGGAACAAGAACCTCCACATGCGGGTCGAACCGTTCGAGCCCGACGTCCTCGTGACCGGCGAGACCGACCTGTCGGACTTCGGGGTCGCGGCCCGCATCATGCCCACCCCCGGTCACACCGCCGGATCGGTCTCCGTCCTGACCGACGGGGGCGACCTCGTCGCCGGCGACCTGATCGCCAACTCCTTCTTCGGCCTCGTCCGCGGCCGTCCGGCCAACCCGCCCTTCCACGACGACCCGCTGCAGAACCTCGCCAGCCTCCGCAGAATGCTCGCCCTGAACCCCGCCCGGCTCCACGTCGGCCACGGCACCCCGCTCGACCCCGACCGCGTCCGCCGCTGGGCCGCCCGCGAAGACCGACGCCTGTCGGCCCGGCCCCGCCTGAACGGATCGCCCGGGACACACGAAAGGCCGCCCTCTCACGGATGAGAGAACGGCCTCCGACCTGCGTTTCCGCATGGTCGGGACGACAGGATTTGAACCTGCGACCCCTTGACCCCCAGTCAAGTGCGCTACCAAGCTGCGCCACGTCCCGATGCCCGTTGACCTGGGGATTTCCCCTGGTTGAACGCGCAGGAGAACAATACCGCACTTCGCCGGGTGCTTGCGCGCACCTTTTCCCGAGCCGCGCTTGACCTCAAGTCGGCTTGAGGTTGCAAGGTAAGGGCATGACGCAGACGACAGCGCAGACGACGTACGGTTACCAGGACCTCGGGCCGCTCATGGGGCTGATGACCGGGGACGAGAAGCACGGGCCCGCCGCCACCTCCACGCTGGACGCCCTCTGGGTGCTCTACGACCGGGTGCTGCGGGTGGACCCCCGGCACCCGGACGATCCGGGCCGGGACCGGTTCCTGCTCTCCAAGGGACACGGCCCCATGGCGTACTACGCGGTGCTCGCCGCGAAGGGCTTCTTCCCGGTGGACTGGCTGGAGGGCTTCGGCGGGTACGGCTCCCCGCTCGGCCACCACCCCGACCGGCTGCTCGTCCCGGGCGCCGAGATCGGCAGCGGTTCCCTCGGGCACGGTCTGCCCCTCGCCGTCGGCAGCGCCCTGGGGCTGCGGGCGCAGGGCCTGACCGACCCCGCCGTGTGGGTGCTGATCGGCGACGCCGAGCTGGACGAGGGCAGCAACCACGAGGCCCTCGCCTACGCCGGGGCCGCAGGACTGGACCGGCTGCACACCCTCGTGATCGACAACGACTCCACCACGCACGGCTGGCGCGGCGGCATCGCCTCCCGCTTCGAGGCGGCCGGCTGGTCCGCGGCAACCGTGGACGGCCGGGACCACGAGGCACTGCACGCGGCCTTCACCGCCGCCCACCCCGGCCGCCCGCACGCGGTCGTGGCCCGCGTCGAGCAGAAGAACTGACCGCGCGGCCCGCGCGCACCGCCACAGCAGCAGTACCGGAAACCAGAACAGCAGCAGAGCAGACGAGCAGCAGGACCCAGGGGAGGACGAAAGACCATGGACACGATGCGGGAACGTTTCATCTCGGTGACCTCGCAGGTGCTGGACGAGGACCCGCGGCTGGCGCTGGTCCTGGCCGAGATCAGCAAGGACGGGTTCCGGCCCGCGCAGGACCGCCACCCCGAGCGGGTGATCAACGTCGGCATCCGCGAGCAGCTGCTCATCGGCACCGGCGGCGGCCTGGCCCTCACCGGCCTGCGGCCGGTCATGCACACCTTCGCCAGCTTCCTGGTGGAGCGGCCGTTCGAGCAGATCAAGCTGGACTTCGGGCACCAGGGCACCGGCGGCGTCCTGGTCAGCGCGGGCGCCTCGTACGACTGGCCGGCGGGCGGGTTCACCCACATGTCGCCCGGCGACGTGGCACTGCTCGACACCCTCGACGACTGGACCGTGCACGTGCCGGGCCACCCCGACGAGGCCGAGGCCCTCCTGCGGCACGCCTACGCGGCCGGCGACGACAAGGTCTACGTCCGCCTGTCCCTCCAGTCGAACCGCACCGCGCAGCCGGTGGACGGGGCCCGCTTCCTGACCGTGCGGGAGGGCCGGGCCGGCGTGGTCGTGGCCGTCGGACCGATGCTGGACGACGTCCTCGCCGCCACCGAGGGGCTCGACGTGACCGTGCTCTACGCGAGCACCGTGCGGCCCTTCGACGACGACGCCCTGCGCGCCGCGGCAGCCCGCGGCACAGACGCCGACGTGGTCCTGGTCGAGCCCTACCTCGCCGGCACCTCGACCCGCGCGGCCTCGGACGCCCTCGTCGACGTGCCGCACCGGGTCCTCGGCCTGGGCGTCTCCCGCGCGGAGCTGCGCCGCTACGGCAGCATGGACGAGCACACGGCCGACCACGGCCTGGACCCGGCCGCCCTCCGGGACCGGATCACGGCCTTCCTCCCGAAGGCGTGACCCGCGGCACGCACCACCGCGTGCCATCCGGCACCGGGCGGGACAGGCGGGCCGGGCGGGACCGGCGACACGGGCACGAACGGCGCGACGGGCACGACCGGGGCGGGACCCCCGCCGGTGAGCCCGCCGGTGAGCCCGCCGGTTCGGCCTCGCCGGAGCCGGTGCTCACCCCTCCGCCGTCCGCCCGTCCTCCCGGCCGTGGATCACCGCCACCAGCTCGGCCGCCAGCCCCTTGATCGTGTCGAGCCCGTCCCGCCCCCACCGGCGGGGCTCCAGGTCCACCGCGCACACCGTCCCCAGCACGAACCCCTGCCGGTCGGTGAGCGGGGCGCCCAGGTAGGACCGGACTCCGCTCTCGTCCACCACGGCGTTCGGCGCGAACCGCGGGAAGTCCCGTACGTCCTCCAGCACCAGCGCGCGCCGACGGACCACCACGTGCGGGCAGTAGCCGTGGTCACGGGCCAGCCGGCGCCCGGTGTACGCACCCGCCGGGGCGTCCGGCCGGTGGTAGAGCCCGGCGAAGAACTGCCGCTCCTCGTCGATGAAGTTGACGGCCGCGTACGGGGTGCCGGCGGTGTCGGCGACCTTGCGGGCGAACGCGTCGAACTCGGTGTCGGCCCGCTCCCCCAGGCCCAGGGTGCGCAGCCGTTCGGCCCGCGCGGGCGCCTCCCGGTCCACGGGCGTCAGCAGCAGGTGCCCGGTCGATTCGTAGTACGTCATGGCAGTACCCCCTGTTCGGAAACCGTTGCCGCGAGCAGGTGCTCGACGAGGGCGGCCAGCACCCCGGTCCCCGACCCCCGCTCGCGGGCGTCACAGCGGACGACCGGCACCCGGTCCGGCAGCCCGACCGCGTCCCGTACCTCCTCGGCCGTGTAGCGGTGGCCGCCGTCGAACTCGTTGACGGCCACCACGAAGGCGATCCCGCGGCTTTCGAAGAAGTCCACGGCGGGAAAGCAGCCGGCCAGCCACCGGGTGTCCGCGAGGACCACCGCCCCCAGCGCCCCCGTGCACAGCTCCTCCCACAGGAACCAGAAGCGCTCCTGCCCGGGCATCCCGAACAGGTAGAGGACGTGCCGGGCTCCGAGGGTGATCCGGCCGAAGTCCAGGGCCACGGTCGTGGCGGCCTTGGCGCCGCCCGGATCCGGCCCGTCCGCGGCCGCGCCGAGCCCGCTCACCAGCTCCTCCGTACTCAGCGGCTCGATCTCGCTCACCGCACCGACGAAGGTGGTCTTGCCGACCCCGAACCCGCCCGCCACCAGCACCTTCAGCGTGGCGGGCGACGGGGCGGCGGCCTCAGAGCCGTCGGCGCAGACCATCGAGCACCGCCCTCAGCAGGGACTGGTCGTCGGCCGCCGGGCACCCCGCGGCGCCGGGGAAGCGCGGCGCGGTCGCCCGTACCGCCCCGCAGTCCAGCAGGTCTCCCAGCAGCACCTTGGTCACGACCGCGGGCAGCCGCAGCTGGGCGGCGATCTCCGCCACCGACACGGTCCCGGCGCACAGCTTCAGCGCCATCGTGTGCTCGGGCCCCAGCGGGGTCCGCGGCCGTACGCCGGTGGCCGTCATCAGCGACAGCAGGTCGAGCACGGCACTCGGCCGGGTCCGGCCGCCGCTCGCCGTGTACGGCCGCGCCACCCGCCCCGCCGAATCGTCGACCCACGGCATGTCGTGCACGGCGAGGTACGCCCTCACAACTCCGGCGAACCCGGCGGCACGGGCAGCCGCGGCGGCGCCGCCAGGTACGGCCGCACGCTCTTCACGAGCATCGCCATCTCGTAGCCGAGCACTCCCGCGTCCGCCTCCCGGTCGGCGAGCACCGCCAGGCAGGTGCCCGAACCGGCCGCGGACACGAACACCAGCGCGGTGTCCAGCTCGACGACCACCTGCCGGACCTCGGCTCCGTCCGCGAACCGCGCCCCGGCACTCCGGCCGAGCGAGTACAGCCCGGAGGCCAGCGCGGCCATGTGGTCGGCGCGGTCGGCGTCGAGGCCGTGGACGCAGGTGACGAGCCCGTCGGCGGTGAGCAGCACCGCACTGCGGGTGTAGGGGACTCGCTGAACCAGCCCGCTCAGCAGCCAGTCCAGATCGGAGAGTTGACTGGTCGGCACTTCGGTGGCCATGGGGGTCGCGCTCCTTGCCGGTTTCACGTTCGTCGGATCACTTCTGGTGCCCGGACTCGGCCTGCGCCTGTCCGAAGCCACGCTGGAATGCGGCCATCAGCCCCGGATCGTGCACGGGCTGCTCCCCGCCGGTCCGCCGCACCGGTGCGGGCGCCCTGAGCTGCGGGGCGACGTGCGTCTGTACGCGGCGGCGGGGCAGTTCGGGGCGCGGCTCCGTCCCGCGGGGCCGCGGCCCGGCCGCATCCCGCTCGCCGAGTCCGCCGAGGCGGAGGCGGGGGTCGGGTGCCGGCGGGGTGGCGGGGGCGGGTCCGACGGCGACGGCAACGCGGGGGTCGGGGCGGGGCGGCGCTCCGCCGGCTCCCCCGGGGCTCCGCCCCGGACCCCGGTCCTCATTCGCCGGTCGGGCTTGCTCTGCCCCCGCCGGGCCGGTCTGCGGAGCCACGGGCCCGGCGGTGCGGGGTGTGGGGGCGGAGGCGGGGGCGGGGTCCGGATGTCCGACCGACCTGGCGACGGGAGCCGGGCGGTCGGCGGGGTGGGGAGCGGGCGGAGCGGGAGCGGGCGGAACGGGAGCGGGCGAAGCGGGCGTCCAGCCGGTGACGTGGGCGGGTTCCAGGAGTACGCCGGCGCCGGCGCGGGTTTCGCCTGCGGAGGCGGGGCCCGCTGCGGCCGGGGTGCCCAGCAGGTCCTGGGGGAGGACGAGGACCGCGAGGACGCCGCCGTAGATGTTGGACTTCAGCTCCACGGCGATCCCGTGCCGCCGGGCCAGTGCCGAGACCACGAACAGGCCGATCCGGCCGTCCTGGAGCAGCCTGCGCACGCTGACCTGGTCCGGGTCTGCGAGCAGCGCGTTCATCCGCTGCTGCTCGTCGGCCGGCATGCCCAGGCCGCGGTCCTCGACCTCGACGGCGATCCCGGCCGTGACCCGTTCCGCGCGCAGCACCACGTCCGTGTCGGGGGCGGAGAACACCGTGGCGTTCTCGACGAGTTCGGCCAGCAGGTGGACCACGTCCGCCACCGCGTGACCCCGTACGGACCCTCCCGTCGGCGGCACCACCTTCACCCGCGTGTACTGCTCGACCTCCGCCACCGACGACCGCAGCACCTCGCTGATGTCGATCGGCCGCGTCCACTGCCGCCGCGAGGCGGCCCCGCCGAGCACGGCCAGGTTCTCCGCGTGCCGGCGGATCCGGGTGGCGAGGTGGTCCACGTGGAACAGCTCCCGGAGCAGGTCGGGATCCTCCACCACGTCTTCGAGCCCGTCCAGCAACTGGATCTCCCGGTGCACGAGCGACTGCAGCCGGCGCGCGAGGTTCACGAACACCTCGACCTTCAGCTCGCTGTCACTGGGCCCGCCCGGCGCCACGCTGCGCGCAAGCACCGCGTACGACTGGTCCCGGGCCATCCGCAGCTCCTGCGAGAGCAGCTCGAATTCGTCGCCTCCGGGACCCGGCGCCGCCGCCCGGCGCGGCTGCGGCGCCTCGCCCCGCTCCAGCCGCTCGGCGGCGACCCTCAGCTCCTGCCGCCCCCGCGCGCTCGACCGCCGCAACGCCTCGCACCGCTCCTGCACGCTGCGCGCCCCGCGCTGCGCCCCGAGCACGGCGGCCCCCAGCGCGGCCGCGAACAGCAGCCCGCACCCGGCCAGCACGGGCCACAACCGCGGATCCGCGGCCCGCGCGGCCCCCAGCTGCAACGCGAAGGTCACGGCCGCCGCGCCGCTCAGCCCGGCGGCCACCGTCGGCAGCACGGCCGCCCGCACCAGCTGACTGCGCAGCCGGTACCGCGCATGCGGGCGGGCGCGCCGGCCACCGCCGTCTCTGCGGTCGGGTTGCGCGGCGGGTGTACGGGGTCCGGACATCGACGTCCTCGGTACGGGGGGGGTCGCGGGCCACGTGGCCGACGTTGATCACCAGCCCCCACGCTAGCCCGCCCCCTGCGCCCCGAACCCCGCCTTCCCCGCTCTTCCCGCGACGGAAGGACCCCTCGCACGGCAGGCCGAATCCGGGGGGCGGAGGGCGGGTGCCGCCCCGCAGCAACGGGGGACGGGGGGAGAAGGGACACCGCTCAAGCGCAAACCCCGCACCCGACCCCGCTGCCCCTCCCTTCACCGCCCCCCGGCACCCCTCACCTCTCCCCCGCCAGGTCCCAGTCCCCCCGCTCCCGCTCCTGCTCCTCCACCGGCACGCCGCCCACGCGCCAGGCGCGCGGGCCCGGGACCTCGTACGCGTTCCACCAGGCTTCGGAGGGGACGTTCGGGCCGGTCGGTTCGAAGGGTTCGCCGGGCAGGGGGAGCGCGACGGGCTGGTCGGCGGACCTGGCCGCTTCGCGGGTCCATGCGCCCGGTTCGGACCAGGGGTGGGGGGCGAGGTTGAAGGTGCCCCAGTGGATGGGGAGGAGGATGCCGTGCGGGCTGCCGCCCTGGAGGTCGAGGTGGGCGCGGAGGCCTTCCTCGGGGGTCATGTGGATGTCGGGCCAGTATTCGCTGTAGGCGCCGATCTGGATCATCGTGGCGTCGAAGGGACCGTGTTCGGCGCCGATGTCCTTGAAGCCGGGGAAATAGCCGGTGTCGCCGCTGTGGTAGATGCGGTGTTCGTCGCCCTTGACGACCCAGGAGGCCCAGAGGGTGTGCTGCTGGTTGCGCAGGCCGCGGCCGCAGAAGTGGCGGGCGGGGGTTGCGGTGAGGGCGAGGCCGGCGATCTTCACGGTCTCGTTCCAGTCGAGCTCGCGGATGCGGTCCTCGGACACCCCCCAGTGCTCCAGGTGGGCGCCGACGCCGAGCGGTACGGCGAAGACGGTGTCGGTCCCGGCCAGGGCCTTGATCGTCGGCAGGTCGAGGTGGTCGTAGTGGTCGTGCGAGATGACGACGACGTCCACCGGGCCGAGCGCGGCCAGCGGCACCGGCACCGCGTGCAGCCGCTTCGGGCCGGCGAACGGGAACGGAGAGCACCGCTCTCCCCACACCGGGTCGAAGAGCACGCGGCGGCCGTCGATCTCGGCGAGCACGCTGCTGTGGCCCATCCAGGTGAGACGCAGCCCGGTGACGGGGGGCCGGGACAGGTCCTTGAGCGTGGTGGGGTGGACGGGGATGGCGGCGGCGGGCGTCCGGCGGGCCCGCTCTTCCTTACGGAAGTAGATCTTGGCGAACTCGGCCATGGACCCGGAGGGCCGCTGCCGGGTTCCGAGGGGGTTCTGGAACACCCCGTCGGCGAAGTTCGGCGACTGGCGGATCCGCTCCATCCGGGCTCCGGACGGGTCCGCCCCGAAGGCGGCGGGGCGCAGGGCACGCAGCTGTGAGCGCAGGTGTCGGGTGCCGGACAAAGCGCCTCCTGGGGCGGTGTGACAGCGGGAGCAGCGGACGACGGGTCCGTTACACCTCTACCCAACGCGCGCCGGGGCCGCAGGATTCCGGCCACGCCTCCCCGGCCACACCGGTCGCAGGGGCACCCGCGCCGGGCCCGCCGGCCCAGGCCGTAAAACCGCAGGTCACAGGCCGGCGCCCGGATCGGCCGGGCCGGACCCTACAGCGGCAGCAGGTCCGGCCGCTTCGCCTCCACATGGTCCCCGGACGACTCTCCGCGCAGCCGCCGCCCGATCCAGGGGACCAGGTATTCGCGCGCCCACTGGATGTTGTCGCGGGTGACCTCGGCCGAGCCCCGGGGTTCCTGGGGCGGCCAGGGCTGGTCGGGGTCGGCGGGGACGTCGATGCCGAGGACCTGGGCGGCGCGGAGTGCGACGCGGGTGTGGCCTTCGGGTGAGAGGTGCAGCCGGTCGTCGTCCCAGGCCCGGCGGTCCTGGACGGACTTCAGGGACCACAGGTCGAGCACGGGGCAGTCGTAGCGGTCGGCGATGGCGCGGACGTGTGCCGAGTAGGTGGCGACCTTGCCGCGGATGTGGCGCAGCACCGGTACGCCGCGGGTGTCGAACCCGGTGGTGATCATGACGGTGCCGACGGCGCCGGTCAGGTCGGCGACGGCCGCCTCGAACCGTTCGGCCACGTCGTCGGGGTCGCTGCCGGGCCGGATGATGTCGTTGCCGCCGGCGCAGAAGGTGACGAGTTCCGGGGCGAGCTCCTTGGCGCGGGGCACCTGCTCGGCCACGATCTGGTCGAGGAGCCGGCCGCGCACGGCGAGGTTCGCGTACCGGAAGTCGTGCTCGTCGCGCCGGTCGGCGAGGAGGACGGCGAGCCGGTCGGCCCAGCCGACGAAGGTGTCGTCGGGTCCGGGGTCGCCGACCCCTTCGGTGAAGCTGTCACCGATCGCCGCGTAGGAACCGATGGACCCCGAGAGTCCCGGTCCCGCTGAAAGAAATGTCGAATCGCCTGCCACGAAAGCACATCCTTCACCGCGAGATGTGACCTACGCGACCGTAGGAAGGGGTTGACGCGGAGTGATCTATACCACCCGGTCAGTTTCGGCCATTCGGAACAGGCCCGGAATAAACCCGTACGGCCGACAGGGGCCGGGATCCCCCTCGGATCCCGGCCCCCGGCCGTCCGACACCCGCCGCGCGCGGCGCGGCGGAGTGCGTCAGATGCTCACGCCCTGCGCACGCAGGTAGGCGAGCGGGTCGATGTCCTGGCCGTAGGACGGCCCGGTGCGGATCTCGAAGTGCAGGTGCGGCCCGGTGGAGTTGCCGGTGGAGCCGGAGAGGCCGACGGTGTCGCCCGCGCCGACGACCTGTCCGGCGGAGACGCTCAGCGAGGACAGGTGGGCGTACTGCGAGTAGCGCCCGTCGGAGTGGCGGATGATCACCTCGTTGCCGTACGCGCCCGCCCAGCCGGCGGAGACGACGGTGCCGGCGCCGACGGCGTGGACGGAGGTTCCGGACCCGACGGAGAAGTCGACACCCGTGTGGTAGCCGCTGGACCACATGCTGCCGCCCATGCGGTACGAGGTGGAGACGGAGCCGTTCACCGGGGCGACGAACGCGGCACCGGTCTTCGCGGGAGCCTGGGCCGGGGCCTCGGGAGCCGCCGGGGCCTCGGCCGCGGAACGCGCCGACTGGGCAACCCGCTTGGCGCGCGAGGCGTGCTCAGCGGACCGCTCGGCCTTCTTCGCGGCGCGCTTCTCGGTCCGCCGTTCGGTGCGCTGCTCGGCCTTCCGCTCCCCCGCACCCCCGAGGGTCAGTTCCAGTCCGGGGTGGATCAGCGACGGGTCGGCGCCGACCGCCTCCCGGTTGTCGGCGTAGAGCCGCTGCCAGCCTCCGGGCAGCGCCTGTTCGGCAGCGATCTTGGAGAGGTGGTCCCCGGCGACGACGGTGTACGTCCGGCCCGCGGCGGCGGCAGCGGGCGCGGCCGGAGCGGCGGCGGGAGCCGCGGCGGCCGGAGCGGCCACCGTTCCGGCGACCGCCGGAGCCTCCGCCTTGCCCGCCGCGTGGGCGCCGGTGGCCCCCATGAGCGGCAGTGCGAGTGCGGCCCCGCCGGTCCCGGCGGCGACGAAGCCGCGGGTGACCGGGTTGGCCTTGGGGCGGCGGTGCTTACCCTTTCCGGGCATGGCGAATTCCTCTCCGTCGCCTGCGAGGTGAGCTGTCGGGTTCGGACTGGAGATGCCCGGCCGTATCGATACGGCTTCACCCCGAGCCGTTCCGGAAGAAAGATCCGGAACGGCGGCTTACCTGGTTCCCCCGCTCCTGCCGCACGCAATTGGTCGGTTGCGGTATCCGGGCGGCGGCAGGATTCGGCGTTCCACCCGGCTCGGCCGTGAACGTAATCGAGCGCGGACGGGCGGAACAAGTCATGAATTCCCCAAGGGAATCCGGAAGCTGAATGATCGCCGGAATTCCGGTCACTGTCCGTCTATTGCAGCTACGTAACAGCCGCCCCCACAACGGGTTTCGGTGCAGGGTCCCCGCCACGCACGGTCACCGTATGATCCTGCTCACGAGTGCCACCGTGCGCCCTGCACATCTCCCCCGCTACCGCGGTAACTTGACGCCAAGTAGTGCAATTCGGACAGACCCATCAGAGAGCTCGATCCGATCCGCAAGGAGCCCAGGTGACCCAGGACATATCGAACGCGCCAATACTGGCCCGAGTGCGCAACTTCCGTGATGTAGGCGGCCTTCCGACCCATGACGGACGTCGGGTGCGGACAGGGCATCTCTACCGAAGCGGACATCTCGCGCATGCCACCGATTCCGATATCGAGTACCTCAACTCGCTCGGACTCCACACCGTCTTCGACTTCCGCAACTCCGAGGACCGCGCGCTGGAGGGCCTGGACGTCGACCTCGCCGGAGTGCGCAACGTGAACATCCCGCTGTCGGACCCGGCCTACGGCGGCGGCTTCTGGAAGATGGTCCGCGAGGGTGCCATCGAGGAGCTGCGCGACATCCTCGGCGAGGGCCGGGCGGCAGCCCGCATGCACGGCTCGTACGTCAAGCTGATCAAAGAGCGGACCGCGGAGCACAGCCGGGTCGTGCACGCGATCGCCGAGGACAGCGTCCCGGTCCTGATGCACTGCGCGGCCGGCAAGGACCGGGCCGGGCTGTCGGTCGCCGTCACCCTGCTCGCCCTCGGCGTCCGGCGCGAGGCGATCACCGCCGACTACCTGGAGTCGAACGCCCCGCAGCACCGCTACCCCGTACGGCGCAGCAACGGGCTCGCCCCGTCGCCGGAGGCCATGGAGCTGCTCGGCCCGCTGTTCGACGCCCGTGCCGAGTACCTCGACGCCGCGTTCGCCGCCATCGACGAGACGTGGGGCGGCGTCGACACGTACCTCGCGCAGGGCCTGGGCCTCGGCGCCGCCACCCTGGACCGGCTGCGCGACCGCATGCTCGAACCGGCCGCCTGACCCGCCCGCCCCCGGGCCGGGACCCAGCGCAGGCACCCCCACGCCATCCCGGCCCCGGGCCGTCGCACCTCCCCCGCGGACCCCGTACGATCCGCCGGCTCAGCGGTTCGCGACCGCCTGCTTCACCAGCGTCCTGCCGAACTCCCACATCAGCGACCCGCCCGCGTGCGCCTCGTCCATCACCGCGCGGAAGGCGGTGACGAACCGGTCCACGTCCTTCTCGTCCACCACCAGGGGCGGAATCAGCTTGATCACTTCCAGGTGGTCGCCGGACACCTGGGTCAGGATCCGGTGCTTCTGCAGCAGCGGGACCACGACCATCTGCGCGAAGAGCCCCTTGCGGGCCGCCTGCAGCATGGTCCAGCGGCTGCGCAGGCCCAGCGAGGACGGCCGGCCGAACTCGATGCCGATCATCAGGCCGCGCCCGCGCACCTGGTGCAGCAGCTCGTACTCGTCGACCAGTGCCGCCAGCCGGCCGCGCAGCAGGTCGCCGGTGGTCCGCGCGTGCGCCACCAGGTCCTCGTCCGCCATCACCGCGAGCACGGCCAGGCCGGCCGCCATCGCCTGCGCGTTGGACCCGAAGCTCGCCGAGTGGACGAGGACCCGGTCCATGGACGAGTAGACCTTCTTGAAGATCCAGTCCTTGCCGAGGGTCGCTCCCACCGGCACGTACCCGCCGGACAGCGCCTTCGCCACGCACACCAGGTCGGGTTCCACCCCGGCCTCGTGCTGGTAGGCGTAGAACTCCCCGGTGCGGCCGAGGCCCGTCTGCACCTCGTCCGCGATCAGCAGGGCCTTGTGCCGGTGCAGCAGCTCCTGCGCGGCGCGCAGGTAACCGGGCGGCGCCTCGTGGACGCCCTTGCCCTGGATCGGCTCCACCACGAGGGCCGCGACGTCGCCGCGGCGCAGCTCCCCCTCCAGCGCGGCCAGGTCGCCGAGCGGGATCTGCGTGTCGGGGAGCAGCGGGGCGAAGCCGGTGCGGAACCCGTCCTCGCCGTTGACGGAGAGGGCGCCGGCGGTGAGGCCGTGGAAGGCGTGGGCGCAGTAGAGGATGCGGGGCCGGCCGGTGGCGTAGCGGGCGAACTTGAGGGCCGTCTCGACGGCCTCGGTGCCGCTGTTGCCGAAGAACACCCGCTCCAGGTGGGGGCTGTGGGCGAGCAGCCGTTCGGCGAGCAGGCCGGGCAGCGGCTGGCAGTCGAAGCGGGTGAGGTCGGCGAGCTGGGCGTCGAGGACGTCGTGGAGTGCCTTGCGGACCACGGGGTGGTGGCGGCCGAGGCCCATGACGCCGAAACCGGCGAGCATGTCGAGGTAGTCGTTGCCCTCGTCGTCCCAGAAGTGGGCGCCTTCGGCCCGTACGTAGACCTTGTCGAAGCCGATGGTGTGGAGCATGCGGGGCAGCTGGTGGTTGAGGTGGCGGGCGTGCAGCTCGTACCGCTCGCCGCCGCGCTCGGCCAGCAGCCGCCCGAGGTCGAACCCGCCCGTGCCGGTGGTGCCCTCGTCCATGCGCTCGTCTCCGTCGCCGTTCATCTCTCCCGCTCCAGGTTCTCCGTGCCGGGCTCCGCCGAACCGGCGTGCCCGCCTTCCGCCAGTGCCGCTCCGATCCCGCCGGCGATCTCCACCGGGGTGAGCCCGATGTCCGCGAGCACCTCGCCGCGTTTGGCGTGGGCGAGGAACCGCTCGGGGATGCCGAAGGTCCGCAGCGGTACGTACGTCCCGGCGTCGCGCAGGGTCTGCCCGACCGCCCATCCGACCCCGCCGGTGCGGCTGTTGTCCTCGACCACGGCGACCAGCCGGTGCCGGGCGGCGAGCGGTGCGAGGGCGGCGTCGAGGGGTTTGACCCAGCGGGGGTCGACGACCGTCGTACGGATGCCCCGCTCGGCGAGCAGGCCGGCGGCACCCAGGCAGACGGGGGCGAGGACGCCGGCGGAGACCAGCAGGACGTCCGCCGCGGCCTGGGGCCGGGGGTTCGCGGGGTCGCCCCAGCGCAGCACGTCCATGCCGCCGACGCGTCCGGCCGCGGGCACCGGCGGCCCGGCCGCCTCCTTCGGGAAGCGCAGGACGGTCGGTGCGTCGGAGACGGCGAGGGCCTCGCGGAGCTGGGCGCGGAGCTGCTGCGGGTCGCGGGGCGCGGCGATCCGCAGGCCGGGGACGACCTGGAGCAGGGACATGTCCCACATGCCGTGGTGGGAGGGGCCGTCGACGCCGGTGATGCCGGCGCGGTCGAGGACGAAGGTGACGCCGCAGCGGTGCAGGGCGACGTCCATGAGGACCTGGTCGAAGGCGCGGTTGAGGAAGGTGGCGTAGACGGCGACGACCGGGTGCAGGCCGCCGGTGGCGAGGCCGGCGGCGGAGGTGACGGCGTGCTGTTCGGCGATGCCGACGTCCCAGACCCGGCCGGGGAAGCGGCGGGCGAACTCGGTGAGGCCGACCGGGTGCAGCATGGCGGCGGTGACGGCGACCACGTCGGGGCGTTCGGCGCCGACGGCGGCGAGCTCGGCCCCGAACACGTCGGTCCAGGAGGGACCGGGCGGCGGGCCGAGGGGTTCGCCGGTGAAGGGGTCGATGACGCCGACGGTGTGGAAGCGGTCGGCTTCGTGGGCGAGGGCGGGCGGGCAGCCGCGGCCCTTCTCGGTGAGGCAGTGCACGAGGACCGGGCCGGTGGCGTCGGCGGCCCGGCGCAGGGCGTCCTCGACGGCCGCGACGTCGTGGCCGTCGACGGGTCCGACGTACCCGATGCCGAGGGCTTCGAACAGTCCGCGGCCGTCCGTGCCGCCGGCGGTGCGGCGGCCGGCGAGGTGGTCCGCGAGGCCGCCGATGGTGGGCAGGTAGGAGCGTCCGTTGTCGTTGAGGACGATGACGACGGGGCGGTCGCGGCCGGCGGCGATGTTGTTGAGGGCTTCCCAGGCCAGACCGCCGGTGAGCGCCCCGTCGCCGGTGACGGCCACGATGCGGCCGCCCCGGCCGCGGGCCCGCCGGGCTTTGGCGAGTCCGTCGGCCCAGCCGAGGACGGTCGAGGCGTGCGAGTTCTCGATCACGTCGTGGTCGGACTCCTCGCGCGAGGGATAGCCGGAGAGGCCGCCTTTTCCGCGCAGTTTCGAGAAGTCCTGGCGTCCGGTCAGGATTTTGTGCACGTAACTCTGGTGACCGGTGTCCCAGAGAATGCGGTCGGCCGGTGAACGGAAGACCCGGTGCAGGGCGATGGTGAGTTCGACCACGCCGAGGTTGGGTCCCAGATGGCCTCCGGTCCTGGCCACGGCGTGGACGAGGAATTCCCGGATCTCGGCGGCGAGTTCCGGGAGCCGCTCGCCGGGAACCGCTTTCAGATCGTGCGGTCCCCGGATTCCTTCCAGGATCGACATACCGGTCCCCCTTGTTGGCGCTGGCTGCCGGGTGGTGCGGGGCGGGGCGCCGGGGTTCAGTCGCGGTTGCCCGTGACGGTCTCCCGGGCCGCGCGGAGGGATTCCCTGAGGGAGCCCATGGTGGCGAGGACGGCGGTGGGTTCGTAGCCGCAGTGCGCCATGCAGTTGGCGCAGCGGGGGTCCTTGCCGCGGCCGTACTTGCTCCAGTCGGTGTCCTCGACGAGTTCGCGGTACGTGGGGACGTAGCCGTCGCTCATCAGGTAGCAGGGGCGCTGCCAGCCGAAGAGGGAGTAGTTGGGGATGGCCCAGGCGGTGCACGGGAAGTCCGCCTTGCCCTCCAGGAAGTCGAGGAACAGGGGCGAGTGGTTGAGGCGCCAGCGGCGCCGGTTGCCGCCGGCGAAGGCCTTCCTGAACAGTTCGCGGGTCTGTTCCACGCCGAGGAAGTGCTCCTGGTCGGGTGCCTTCTCGTAGGCGTACGCGGGCGAGATCATCATCTCGTCGACCTTGAGGTCGTCGTTGAGGAAGTTGAGGACCTCGATGACGGTCTGGGGGGTGTCGGTGTTGAAGAAGGTCGAGTTGGTGGTGACGCGGAAGCCGCGGCGCTGGGCCTCCTTGATGGCGGCGACGGCCTCGTCGAAGACGCCTTCCTTGGCCACCGACTCGTCGTGGCGTTCGCGCAGGCCGTCGATGTGCACGGCGAACGCGAAGTAGGGCGAGGGGGTGAACTTCTCGATCTTCTTGCGGAGCAGCAGGGCGTTGGTGCACAGGAAGACGTACTTGCGCTTCGCCACGAGCTGGCGGACGATCTCGTCGATCTGCGGGTGCATCAACGGTTCGCCACCGGCGATGGAGACCATGGGCGCGCCGGATTCCAGGACGGCGCCCACGGCCTGGGCCACCGGCATGCGCTGCTTCAGCACGCCGGCCGGGTGCTGGATCTTGCCGCAGCCCTCGCACTTCAGGTTGCACGCGTAGAGCGGTTCCAGCTCGACGATCAGCGGGAACTTCTCACGCTTGCGGAGCTTCTGTTCGAAAAGATAGGTCCCGACCCTGATGGACTGTCGCAGCGGCATGGCCATCTGGCTCACCTCCTGGGGAGCAGCAAAGAACGGTGCCAGTCGAAGAAAGCAGGTAGGACGGCACGAAGGACGCGGAAGGCCGATATTCCACCGCGTACCGTGCCGATTCGGACGAGCTCATGCTCCGGAGCGTCCACGATCACCCGGACGGCCGCAACCGGGCGGCTTCCGGCGGTCCACGCCGGGCCCGGACCGGTTCCGGCGGCCGTCCGGAGGGTGGCCGCCGATTCCATGTCCACGGCCACCGCGCCGCTCGCCCGCAGCCGGGCCCGCTCGGGGCCGCGGACCACGTGGTCGGAGCCGGTCAGGGGGCCGGTGTGGACGGTCCGGCCGGGAACCGCCCGGGCCACCGCCTCGGCGAGCAGCCCGGTCCCGGTGCAGGGGGTGGTGCCGCGCGGGTCGCGGGTCTCCTCGGCGACGACCAGGTCCCCGGGGTGCATGCCGGGGGCGAGTCCCGCGCAGAAGCCGGTGGCGAGCACCGCGGCCCCCTGCAGCCGGGGGTCGGCGAGGGCGCGGCCCACCGCGCGTTCGGCGGCCCGGGGGCCCATGCCGGTGCGCAGCAGGGTGTAGCCGTCCGGGGCTCCGTGCCGGCCGCCGCTGCGCAGCGCGAACTGCTCGATGCCGAGTGCGCAGGCGATCACCAGCGCGGGCCCGCGGCCGTCCATCAGGGCACCCCTCCCCCGGCGGCCCGTACGCCCGCGGGTCCGGCTGCCGTGCCGCCCGGCTCGGCGTGCAGGTAGCGGCCGAGGGCGCTGAGCGGGAAGACCTGCCGGTACAGGTGGTAGTTGATGGAGAAGTCCCAGGGGAAGCCGGTACCGGTGAAGTAGGGCTCGTCCCAGCTGCCGTCGGCCCGCTGGGTGCTGGTGAGGTAGCCGACGCCGCGGGCGACGGCCTTGCCCTCGCGTTCCCCGGCGGCAAGGAGCGCGAGGAGCGCCCAGGCGGTCTGCGAGGGGGTGGACTCGCCGCGTCCGGCCCAGCCGGCCGGGTCCTCGTACGACCGCTGGTCCTCACCCCAGCCGCCGTCCGCGTTCTGTACGGACTCCAGCCAGGTCACGGCCCGCCGGACCGCGGGGTGCGAGCGCGGGATCCCGGCGGCGGTGAGGGCGGGGACCACCGAGCCGGTGCCGTAGACGTAGTTGGTGCCCCAGCGGCCGAACCAGGCGCCGCCGGGCTCCTGTTCGGCGAGCAGCCAGGCGACGCCGCGGCGGGTGCGGGGGTCGGCGGCCCGGCCTTCGGCGGCGAGCATCTCGACGACGTGGGCGGTGACGTCGGCCGACGGCGGGTCGATGACCTCGCCGAAGTCGCAGAACGGCAGCCGGTTGGGCAGCGGGCTGGTGTTGTCGGCGTCGAAGGCGCCCCAGGCGCCGTTGCGTGACTGCATGCCGAGGTTCCAGGAGACGCCGCGGGCGATGGCCGCGTCGACCCTCGGCTGGTCGGGGTGGCGGATCCGGCGCAGGGCCAGGACGACTTCGGCGGTGTCGTCGATGTCGGGATAGGTGTCGTTGTGGAACTCGAACGCCCAGCCGCCGGGGGCGAGTCCGGGCCGCCGGACGGCCCAGTCGCCGGGCCGCCGGATCTCCTCGGCGAGCATCCAGTCGGCCGCCTTGACCAGCGCCGGGTGGTCGGGCGGCACGCCGGCGTCGAGGAGGGCGATGGCGGCGAGGCAGGTGTCCCAGACCGGCGACTGGCAGGCCTCGATCATCCGGGCGCCGTCCTCGCGCCAGACCGCGAACCGGTCGAGGGATTCCAGGCCTGCGCGCATCACCGGGTGACCGAGGTCGTAGCCGAGGAGGTGCAGGGCGATCAGGGAGTACACGGCGGGGGGCTGGATGCCGCCCCAGCAGCCGTCGTTCTCCTGCCGTTCGACGATCCAGCGGGCGGCCGCGTTCATGGCGGCCCGGCGCAGTGCGCGGGGGGCGACGCGGTGGTAGAGGTGCAGGGCGCGGTCGAGGCGCTGGAAGGCGCCGTCCCAGCTGAGGGCGCGGGCGAGCGGCTTGCGCGGGTTGGGGCGGCGGGCGTCGGTGTGCAGCTCGTCGAGGGCGAAGGGGGCCGGGCGCACCGGGCGCAGGGCGGAGACGATGGTGAGGGGCACGATGGTCTGCCGGGCCCAGCAGCCGAAGTCGTAGATGTTGAGCGGCACCCAGGAGGGCAGGAAGATCAGCTCGGGCGGGACCTCGGGCAGGTCCTCCCAGCGCCACCAGCCGAAGAGGGCGAGCCAGATGCGGGTGAAGACGCGGGCGCCGGCGATGCCGCCGTGGCCGCGGATCCAGGCGGAGGCCCGGCTCATGTGGGGGGCGTCGGGTGCGTCTCCGGCGAGCCGGAGGGCGACGTACGCCTCGATGGTGGCGGAGAGTTCGGGCGGTCCGCCGTGGAAGGTGGCCCAGGTGCCGTCGGCCTGCTGCTCGGCACGGATGTGGAGGGCGGCGGCGCGGGTGACGGTCTCGTCGGCGATGCCGAGGAACTGGCGCAGCAGGAGGTCTTCGGCGTCCATGGTGACGTTGGTCTCCAGGTCGCCCTTCCACCAGCCGGCCGGGTCCTGGCGGGCGAGCAGCCGGTGGGCGGCGCGTGCCACCGCCTCCTCGACGCTGCGCTCGGCGCCGGTGCCCGCGTCGGGGGGCGGTGGTGTCTCCGGGCCGCCGGGGGCCGCCCCGGGTGGTTCGTCCGGCCGCGCCCGCCCGGGCGCGGCCGGGCGCGGTGTGCCGTTCGCCGCGTTCGCGTCGGGCGCTGACCCGCCGCTTCCGTCGGTCGTCGCTGTCATGCCTTCCCCTTCCCGCAGTGTCCTCTGCTTGCTGGGGTCCGACGTCGGCCGGCGTCCGCCCGGGGGCGGGGTCGCCGGCCGGCGACGCGCGATTCATGTCCGAACGGTGATCATCTCTTGCGGACGACGACAAAGTCCGCAAGCGCCACGAGCTGATCGCGGACCTTCTGCGGCATGTCGACCTCGTCGAGCGCCTGTACGGCGACGGCGTGCTGGCGGCGGGCCTCCTCCTCGGTCCACCGGCGGCCGCCGGCCTCCTCGATGAGCGCGGCCCGGGCGGCGAACTCCTCCTCGGAGAAGTTCGCGAAGTCGGCGCTGCGGGCGTCGGCGGCGAGCAGGTCGCCGAGCTGTTCGGAGGCGGGTCCGCCGGCGGCGAGCGCGGCGACGACGGGCAGGGACTTCTTGCGCTGGCGCAGGTCGCTCCAGGTCTGCTTGCCGGTGGACTCGGGGTCGCCCCAGATGCCGAGGAGGTCGTCGACGGCCTGGAAGGCGAGGCCGAGGTGGTAGCCGTACTCCTCCAGCTTGTCGGCGGTGCGGTCGTCGGCGCCGCCGAGGACGGCGCCGATGGACACGGCGCAGGCGAGCAGGGCGCCGGTCTTGTTGCCCTCCATCTCCAGGCATTCCTCGACGCTGACGCGCTCGCGGTGCTCGTACGAGATGTCCTGGGCCTGGCCGTCGATGAGCTTGCGGGTGGCGGTGGTCAGGCGGCGGGTGGCGCGGCCGGCCTCGACGGTGCCGAGTTCCAGGAGGAGTTCGTTGGCCAGCGCGAACAGGGCGTCGCCGACGAGGATGGCCTGGGCGGGGCCGTGGACCTTCCACACGGTGTCGCGGTGGCGGCGCTGCTCGTCGCCGTCCATCAGGTCGTCGTGCAGCAGGGAGAAGTTGTGGACGAGTTCCACGGCGACGGCGCCGGGGATGCCGGTGGCGGCGGGGGCGCCGGCGGCTTCGGCGGAGAGGAGGGCCAGGGCGGGCCGGACGGCCTTGCCGCTGTCGGCGTCGGTGGGGTTGCCCTCGGCGTCGATCCATCCGAAGTGGTAAGCGGAGACCGTGTCCATGGGCGGCGCGAGGGTCTCGACGGCCGCGCGGAGCACCGGGGTGGACAGGGTGCGGCCGCGCTCCAGCAGCGCGAGCACCTCTGCCTGCCGGTCGCCGCCGGCGCCTGCGGCGGGCGCCGCGGGTGCGGTGTCCGCCGGGTGGTCGACAGCCGGGTTCCCCGGGTTCACTGGCTCTCCTCTGGTTCCGGTACGTACCGTCGTGCCTGTGGTGCTGATCGTCATGCCGGCCTCCTGCCGGGGGTCTCCGCGGCGAAGCCGGGGAGCGGGTCTTCTCGGGGGCGGCCGAGTCCGGCGAGTGCGGCGTGGGCCGCGGTGAGTCCGCTGCGGACGGCGCCTTCCATGGTCGCGGGCCACCCGGTGGCGGTCCATGCGCCGGCCAGGAAGAGGCCGGGGGCGTGGGTGCGGGCCGCGGGACGCAGCCGGCCCACTCCGGGGGTGGGGGCGAACGTCGCCGTCCGCTCCCGGGTGACGAAGAAGTCGCGGACCTTGGCGCCGCGGGCGGCGGGCAGCAGCCGCTCCAGTTCGGGCAGGTACTTGGCGCGCAGCACGGAGACGGGTTCGTCGATGTCGTCCTGGGCGGCGGACTGGGAGAGCGCCAGGTACTGGCCGCCGTCGGTGAGTCCGGAGGTGTCGGTGCGGTCGAAGACCCACTGCACGGGGGTGCCGAGGGCGGCGAAGAAGGGCTGCCGCAGCACCTTGCGGTCGTAGACCACGTGCACGTTGAGGATGGGTGCGGTGCCGATGTCGAGGAGGGTGTCGGGGTCGTCGAGGGCGCCGTGCGGGAGCAGTGCGTGGGCTTCGCGCTGGGGTACGGCGAGGACGACGGCGTCGGCGTCGAGGGGGCCGCTGTCGGTGGTGACGCGCCAGCCGCCGTCGGGGGTGCGGGTGACGGCGGTGGCCCGGGAGCGGGTCTCGGTGTGCACGCCGGCCGCGTCGAGGGCCTTGCGGGCGAGGGTGTCGTGGAGTTCGCCGAGGGGGACGCGGGCCCAGCCGATGTCGGCGGCGCCGGGCTCGGACAGCAGCCCGGTCTTGAAGACCATGGCGGCGAGGCCGAGCGAGGAGTGGGCGGCGGTGGCGTTGAGGGTGGCGATGCCGACGAGGTCCCAGAGCGCTTCGATGGTGCGCGGGGACTGCCCGTAGCGGCCGAGCCAGGTGGCGAAGTCGACGCCGTCGAGGGCCGGGTCGGCGGGGTCGAGGGAGCGCAGCGCGAGGGCGGCGCGTCCGACGGCGGCGCGTTCGGCCAGGGAGAGGTGCGGGTAGCGGGCGAGGGACGCGGCGAGGTGCAGGGGGACGGGCAGGGCCGCGCGGCGCAGCCGGCCCAGGCGGGGTCCCCGGGGGTGGGCGACGTCGAGGACGGGTACGTCGAGCCGGTCCTGGAGGGGGGCGAGCGCGGTGCCGTCGACGCGGTCGAGGAACCAGCGGTAGGCGGTGCAGCAACGCAGGTAGACGTGCTGCCCGTTGTCGACGGTGAGGTCGCCGCGCTTGAAGGAGAACGCGAGGCCGCCCAGGCGCGGGCGGCTTTCGAGCAGGGTCACGGAGAGCCCGCCGTCGGCGAGTTCGAGGGCGGCGGTGACGCCGGCGAGTCCGCCGCCGACGACCACCGCGTGCTGCGTGGTCATGCGCCCTCCTTCGCCGGGCCCGTCCGCTGCGGTCGGGCGGGCGCTGACCTCAGGGACGCGGCAGGGGCGTGCGGGGTTGCGCACGGGTTCCGCCGGTTCGCCGCATGTGCGGCCGTTGCCCGGCCCGTCCGGGCTGTCCGTCCGTGTCCTGCGGGTGCGGTCGGGGCCGGTGTGGCCCGTTCCGGTGCTGTCGGGGTGCTCATCAGACCCGCCTCCTGGCCGCCTGGCGCGAGATGGTCCGCGCGTCGAGCCCCGAGAGGCCGCGCACGGCGACGTACGCCTTCTCCCGCACGGGCAGCGAGACGCGTCCGCGCAGGACCGCCTCCGGCTCGCGTTCGATGCGGTCGAGCAGGCGGCGGTAGATCCCGGCCATCGCGGCCACGCACGCGCCGCTGCGCCGGTCGAGCATCGGCAGCAGCCGGTATCCCTCGGCGAACAGGGCCCGGGCGCGCCGTACTTCGTGGTGGACGAGACCCGCGAAGTCCGAGCCGGCCGGGGCCCGGCCCGCGCCGGATTCCCCGAGCCGGTCGGCGGAGCAGCCGAACTTGGCGAGGTCTTCGGCGGGCAGGTAGGTCCGGCCGTTTCCGGCATCTTCCCGGACGTCCCGGAGGATATTGGTCAGTTGGAGGGCAAGACCGAGCGTGTCGGCGTACTCGGGGGCGCGTGCGCTGTCACGCGCGCCGGGGGTGGTGCCGAACACGCCGAGCGAGAGGCGTCCGATGGCGCCGGCCACGCAGCGGCAGTAGACCTTCAGGTCGTCCCAGGTCTCGTACGTCTCGCCGCGGACGTCCATGAGGACGCCGTCGATCAGCTCGTCGAGTCCGCCGAGCGGGATGGGGAACCGGCCGGCGGCGTGCGCGAGCGCCACGGCGACGGGGTCGGTGTCGTCCTCGTCGACGCGGCCGTCCTGGATGCGGGACAGCAGGGTGCGGGTCTCCTCCAGCCGGACCAGCTTGGCCTCGGCCGGCAGGGTGCCGTCGCCGATGTCGTCGACGCGCCGGGAGAACGCGTACAGGGCGGACATCGCCTGCCGCTTGTCGGCGGGCAGCAGGCGGATGCCGTACGCGAAGTTGCGCGCCTGCGCACCGGTGACGGCCTCGCAGTAGCTGTAGGCCGCGAGTACGGGTGCGGACACGTGCGGTTGGCCCTCCACTGTCGGGCTCACCCCTCTTTCGGCGCTGTGCGCAGTACGGCGCCCACCTCGCGGAGCAGGCCGGTTCTGGTGGGTTTGGGCGGGCCGGCGGCCACGTCGAAGCCGGCCTGCTCGATCGCCTTGAGGGCGGCCCGGCCGCCGCCGGTGAAGCCGGCGAGCAGCAGCCGGAGCCGGCCGCGGACGCTGCCGACGAGCGGCAGGCCGTCGTCGAGCAGGGTGCGGGCACGTTCCGCCTCGAAGGCGACGAGGGCGCGGACGGAGGCGCTCGCGGCGGGCGCGGCGAGGTCCGCCTCGGTGACGTGGAAGCGGCGCATGTCCTCGGCGGGCAGGTAGATCCGGTCCCGGCCGAGGTCCTCGGTGACGTCCTGGAGGTGTTCGACGATCTGGAGGGCGGTGCAGATCATGTCGGAGCGGCGGATCCGCTCCGGGCTGGCGGCGCCGGTGATCGCGAGGACGAGGCGGCCGACGGGGTTGGCGGACAGCTCGCAGTAGGCGAGCAGGTCGTCGTACGTCTCGTAGCGGCGGACCTGCTGGTCCTGGCGGTTGGCTTCCAGGAGGCCGAGGAACGGGCCGGGGGTCAGCGCGTGGCTGTCGACGACGGGCTGGAGGGCGCGCAGCAGGGGGTGGCGCGGGGTGCCGTCGAAGACCCGGCCGAGGTCGTCCTCCAGGGCGTCGAGGAGGGCGAGCCGGTCGTCGGCGCGGCCGGCGGGGACGCCGAGGAGTTCGGCGTCGCGGCCGCCGGGGGCGAGGTCGCCGTCGCCGATGTCGTCGACGAGGCGGGCGTAGCCGTAGACGGCGGTGAGGCCGGCGCGCCAGGCCTGCGGGACGAAGAAGGGGGCCACGGGGAAGTTCTCGTCGGCGGCCTTGCCGAGGGTGGCCTGGGCGTGGTCGTCGGACCGGGTGCGCGGTGCCGGCGTCACCGGCCGCCGCCCGCGGCGGGGACGGCTCGGCCGTGGAGGGGCAGGAGAGTTCCCGTAGCCATTGCCGTCACATCTCCCGTTCTACACTGCCGACCCAATACATCCTATTTCGGACACGCCGCCGGTCCGCCCCGGGAGGGTGTGCCCTCTCACCTGCGGGGAATCGTCCCCACTTGCCGCGATTCAGCACCGGTACAGCTTACGTTGTACAGCGAGAACCGGCCCCACCGGGTGTACGCCCCGTGACGTGATGTCGCGGCGGCGGGAGGCGCAGCACGGGACCCCCGCCGCAGCCGCGCGGCGGGGGTCCCTCAGGGGACGTGCGGGGAGCCTGCGCTAGCGGCTGGTCTCCTTCTCGTAGGCCTTCACCACTTCTTCGGTGGGGCCGTCCATCAGCAGTTCGCCCTTTTCCAGCCACAGGACGCGGTCGCACGTGTCCCGGATCGACTTGTTGCTGTGGCTGACGAGGAAGACCGTACCGGCTTCCTTGCGGAGCTCGCGGATGCGCTCCTCGGAGCGGATCTGGAAGCGGCGGTCACCGGTGGCGAGCGCTTCGTCGATCATGAGCACGTCGTGGTTCTTCGCCGCGGCGATCGAGAAGCGCAGGCGGGCCGCCATGCCGGAGGAGTAGGTCCGCATCGGCAGGGTGATGAAGTCGCCCTTCTCGTTGATGCCCGAGAAGTCGACGATGCCCTGGTAGCGCTCCTTGATCTCCTCGCGGGACATGCCCATCGCGAGGCCGCCGAGCATCACGTTGCGCTCGCCGGTGAGGTCGTTCATCAGGGCCGCGTTGACGCCGAGCAGCGAGGGCTGGCCGTCGGTGTAGACCTTGCCGGACTCGCAGGGCAGCAGGCCGGCGATGGCCCGCAGCAGGGTGGACTTGCCGGAGCCGTTGGAGCCGATGAGGCCGATGGCCTCGCCCCGGTAGGCGGTGAAGGAGACACCGCGCACGGCGTGCACCTTGCGCACGCCCGGCTGCTCGCCCTTGCGGCGGATTATCTTGCTGAGCGCGGCGGTGGCGCTGCCCTTGCCGCCGCCGCCCGCGTTGACGCGGTAGACGATGTGGACGTCGTCGGCGATCACCGTGGGGATGCGCGCGCCGTCCGGCGTGTAGTTGGGGTCGAATCCGTCAGCCACGGCCGTAGCGCTCCTCAGCCTTCCAGAAGTACACGAAGCCGCCGAGGCCGATGATCACGGCCCAGCCCACCGCGAACGCCCAGACGTGCGGCGGCAGGAAGGAGGAGTCGTACTTGTCGATCAGGGCGAACCGGATGAGGTCCATGTAGATGGCCGCGGGGTTCCACTGGAGGACGTTGCCGACCCAGGCGGGGGCTTCCTTCAGGTACTCGTTGATCGAGAACATGACGCCGGAGGCGTACATCCACGTCCGCATGACGAACGGCATCAGCTGGGCGAGGTCCGGGGTCTTCGAGCCCATCCGCGCCATGATCATGGCGAGGCCGGTGTTGAAGACGAACTGCAGGAACAGCGCCGGGAGCACCAGCAGCCAGGACAGCTTCGGGTAGTTGCCGAAGCCCACCGCGACGGCGAAGACCACGATCATCGAGTAGCCCAGCTGCTGGAGCTGCTGGAGCGAGAACGAGATCGGCAGCGAGGCGCGCGGGAAGTGCAGGGCGCGGACCAGGCCGAGGTTGCCGGAGATCGCCCGGACGCCGGCCATCACCGAGCTCTGCGTGAAGGTGAACACGAAGATGCCCATGACCAGGAACGGGATGTAGGTGTCCTGGTCCATGCCGCGGCCGGCCTTCAGGATCAGCCCGAAGATCAGGTAGTAGACCAGCGCGTTGAGCAGCGGGGTCGCCACCTGCCAGATCTGGCCGAGCTTGGCCTGGCTGTACTGCGCCATCAGCTTGGCCGAGGAGAAGGCCAGGATGAAGTGGCGGCGGCTCCACAGCTGCCGCACGTACTCGAAGAGCCCGGGGCGGGCACCGCTCACCGACAGGCCGTACTTCGCGGCGAGCTCCGCCGGGGTCAGCCCCTCGTCGGGAGACGGCGGCTTGCTCGTGGCGAGGGCGCCGTCGTGGGTTGTGTCACTCACAAGTTGAAACTTTCGTCTTCAAGATGCGCAGCAAGGGCGGACATCGGGCTCTGGGCCCCGGCCCCCGGGATGTCCCGGGGTACGGACATGCTCCCAGAGGCGAGCTTGTCAGATGACGGGAGGCCGTCCCAGCCGGGTCAGCCGCCACACCGTACGCCACTTCATGGGGCGCCGGGGTCCGCAGGGGGTGGCCCAGCCTTCGCGGAAGCCGCCGAACCAGGCCTTGAGCGCCTCCCCGGAGGGTCTGCGCAGCAGGGTCAGCAGCGTCCAGACGCCGACGTAGACCGGGACCAGGGGGGCCGGCAGGTTGCGCCGGGCCAGCCAGACCCGGTTGCGGGCCACGTTGTGGTGGTAGCTCGCGTGCCGGGAGGGCGCGGTCGTCGGGTGGTGCAACACCATGTCGGCGCGGTAGTCGATCTGCCAGCCGGCGTCGAGGGCCCGCCAGGCGAGGTCGGTCTCCTCGTGGGCGTAGAAGAACTCGTCCGGGAGGCCGCCGACCTGCTGGAAGACGGTGGTGCGCACGGCGTTGGCGCCGCCCAGGAAGGTGGTGACCCGGGAGGAGCGCATGGGGTCGGAGGCGCGCAGCCGGGGCACGTGGCGGCGGGCGGTGACCCCGGTGTCCGGGTCGGCGATGCGGAAGCTGACGATGCCCAGCTCCGGGTCCTCCGCGAAGGCCTGCCGGCACAGCTCGGCGGTGTCGGTGCGGGGCAGCAGCCCGTCGTCGTCGAGGAAGAGCAGGACGTCGACGTCGCGGCCGCCGGGGCCGAAGGCCTCGATCCCGGCGTTGCGGCCGCCGGGGATGCCCAGGTTCTCCGGCAGGTCCAGGGTGCGGACGCCGTCGGGGACCAGTCCGGTGACCTTGACGCCCTGGCCCACGACGACCACGTCGACCGGGGCGCCGTCCTGGCGGGCCACCGAGTCGAGCAGGGCCTGCAGGTCGTCGGGGCGGTTGCCCATGGTGATGATCACCGCGCCGACGCGCAGCGGGGCGGTCACCGCAGCCTGCTCGACACGAGGATGGACACGAGGTGCAGCACCGTCTGCAGGAGCGCGATGCCGGCGAGCACGGCGACCCCGAGGCGGGAGAAGTACAGGTCGCCGCGGACGGTGTCCAGGACGGCCAGCACCAGGATGAGCAGCGAGGCCTCGATGCCGAGGACCAGGCGGTGGAACTTGAAGGCGGCGGCGGCCCGGCGGGCCAGCGCCATGCCGGAGGAGCGCGGCTCGGCGGCGGACTCCTGGACGGGCGGCAGGCCGCCCTGGTGGCGGGCGACGCCGACGAGGTCGGTCTCCGCCTTGATCAGGATGGCGCCGAGCGCGGCGAGGGTGCCGAGGAAGGCCCACAGCCAGTCGATGCGGCCGCTGCCCCACAGGTCGGCGGCGCGCAGGCCGAAGCCGACGAGGACGGCGGCGTCGCACAGGTAGGCGCCGACCCGGTCCAGGTAGACCCCGGAGAGCGAGTACTGCTGCTTCCAGCGGGCGACCTCGCCGTCGACGCAGTCAAGCAGCAGATACAGCTGGACCATCACGACGCCGAGGACGGCACCCCAGACGCCCGGCACCAGCAGGGCCGGGGCGGCGAGCACGCCGAACAGGGTCATCAGGTACGTGAGCTGGTTGGGCGTGACCTTGGTGCCCACCAGGACGCGGGTGATGCGCAGGGAGATCTCGCGCATGTAGAGGCGGCCGCCCCAGTGCTCCCCGCTGCGCCGGTCCTTCACCCCGGCGGGGTGCACGACCGGGCGGAGCTCAGCTACGGATGGTCTGGGCATAGTCGGAGTAGGCGTCCCTGATCTCGGCGGCGGACAGGTTGAGGTGCTCCAGGATGGTGAAGCGTCCCGGGCGGGTCTGCGGGGCGTACTCCACGGCCGCGACGAACTCGTCCACGCTGAACCCGATCTCCTCGGGCAGCACGGGCAGGCCGTGGCCGCGCAGCACCTCGGCGAAGAGCCCGGACTGGTCCGTGGCCCCGCGCAGGTGCATCGCGAAGGCGGCGCCGATGCCGACCTGCTCGCCGTGGAGCGCGGAGCGGCCCGGGTAGAGCAGGTCGAAGGCGTGGCTGATCTCGTGGCAGGCGCCGGACGACGGGCGGCTGTCGCCGCTGATCGACATGGCGATGCCGGAGAGCACGAGGGCCTCGGAGAGCACGGTGAGGAACTCGTCGTCGCCGCAGCCGCCGGGGTGGCGCAGCACGGACTCACCGGCGGTGCGGGCCATCGCGGCCGCGAGGCCGTCGACGGGCTCGCCGGTGAGCCGGTGGGAGAGCTCCCAGTCGGCGATGGCGGAGATGTTGGAGATCGCGTCGCCGATGCCCGCGCGGATGAACCGCACCGGGGCGTCCTTGATCACGTCGAGGTCGATCACCATGGCGATCGGCGTGGGGACGCCGTAGGAGCCGCGGCCGTTGTCGTTGTCGAGGATCGACACCGGCGAGCAGATGCCGTCGTGCGACAGGTTGGTGGCGACGGCCACCATGGGCAGGCCGACCCGCGCCGCGGCGTACTTCGCCACGTCGATGATCTTTCCGCCGCCGAGGCCGACCACGGCGTCGTAGCGGCGGCCCTTTATGTCGTCGGCCAGCTTGACGGCGGAGTCGATCGTGCCGTCGACGACCGGGTACCAGTCGGCGTGCGGCAGGACGGGCTCCAGCTTGGCGCGCAGCGCCTGGCCGGACCCCCCGCTGATCGCGATCGCCAGCTTGCCGGAGGCGGAGATGCGCTGGTCGGCCAGGAGACCGGCCAGGTCGTCCATCGCCCCGCAGCTGATGTCGACGACGACCGGCGAGGGGATCAGCCGGGTCAGTACTGGCATGCGATCTTCCGGCCCTTGGCGAGGTCGTCGTGGTTGTCGATCTCGACCCACTGGACGTCGCCGATCGGGGCCACGTCGATGGTGAAGCCGTCGTTGACGAGCTGCTGGTAGCCGTCCTCGTAGTAGAGGTCGGGGTCGCGCTCGAAGGTGGTCTTCAGGGCCTCGGCGAGCTGCTCGGCGGCCTCGGGCTCGATGAGGGTGACGCCGATGTACTCGCCGGTGGCGGTGGCGGGGTCCATCAGCTTGGTGATCTTGCGGACGCCCTGGCCGTCGGCGGTGATGACCTTCATCTCCTCGTCGGCCAGGTTCTTGACCGTGTCGAGGGCGAGGATGATCTTCTGGCCGTTGCCGCGGGCGGCGAGCAGGGTCTTCTCGACGGAGACGGGGTGCACGGTGTCGCCGTTGGCGAGGATGACGCCCTTCTTCAGGACCTCACGGGCGCACCACAGGGAGTAGGCGTTGTTCCACTCCTCGGCCTTGTCGTTGTCGATGAGCGTGATCGACAGGCCGTACTTCGCCTCCAGGGCGGCCTTGCGCTCGTACACGGCCTCCTTGCGGTAGCCGACGACGATCGCGACCTCGGTGAGGCCGACCTCGGCGAAGTTGCCCAGGGTCAGGTCGAGGACGGTGAGGCTGTCCTCCTGGCCCTCGGGGCCGACCGGCACGAGGGCCTTGGGGAGGGTGTCGGTGTAGGGACGCAGGCGGCGTCCGGCACCGGCAGCGAGTACAAGGCCGATCATGCTGGTTCTCCTTCGTCATGTACGGCGGGTGCTCCGGAGGAGACCCAGAAGCGGATGCTCTCGGCGAGCACCACGAGTGCCACGAACACGGCCAGGGCCGTGAGCGCGACGGGGAAGTCCTTGCGCGCGAGGACGACCGCCAAGGCCGTGGTGAACAGCACCCGGCCTTCGTGGCCGCCGATCGTCCGCACCAGCCAGTGCGGGGGCGCGCCGGTGCCGCCGCGGATGCGGTACACCGTGTCGTAGTGATGGTAGGCGACCGCCGCCACCAGGCCGAATGCCGCCGGGAGGGCCCCGGGGACGTCCGCCTTCGCGGCGAGCACGAGGACGGCGGTGTATTCGGCGGCCCGGAACAGCGGCGGGATCAGCCAGTCCAGGGGGCCGGCCGGCGGGCGGGCCGCGGTCAGGCCGGCGAGCAGGACGTAGCCGGCCGCGAAGGGCAGCAGGCGGGTGTCGCCGAAGGGCGTGGTGAGCACGCCCGTGAGGAGGACGGCGGCGCCGAGCACCGCGCAGGCCACGGCGGGCGGGCGCAGCAGCCGGGTGGCGCGGGCCACCAGTTCGGCGAGCGGGCCGCTGTCGGTGAGGTCCGCGAGGGCCTGCACGGCGCGCGGGGTCCGCTTCGCCTTGCGGGTCAGGGAGCGCAGCACCCGGCCCGCCGTGGTGTACAGCGCGCCGAAGGCACAGCCGATCAGGAGGGCGTAGAAGGTGATCCGGGGGGTGGTCGCGGCCGTGAGGACCGCGATCATCGCCCAGCGCTCGCCGATCGGCAGGATGATCATCCGGCGGACCCAGACCGTCCAGCCGACGCTGTCGAGGCGGCCGGAGAGGGCCGCGGTCGGGCTGGTGTTGGCGGTGGCGTCGTGGTTGGCCTCGTTGAAGGCGAAGTCCACGACGTGCCGGCTGGTCATCAGCACCATAGAGCCGAGCGCCAGCGCCCACACGTCGTCCCCGCCGCGGGCGGCGCCCAGGGCGAGACCGGCGTAGAAGGCGTACTCCTTGGCCCGGTCGAAGGTGGCGTCGAGCCAGGCGCCCATCGTCGAGTACTTGAGTGCGTAGCGGGCGAGCTGCCCGTCGGTGCAGTCGAGCACGAAGGAGACGATCAGCAGCACGCCGGCGGTGATGTAGCCGGCCCGCTCGCCGGTGGCGGCGCAGCCGGCCGCGATCAGCGCGGTGAGCAGCGAGGCGGTGGTGACCTGGTTCGGGGTCAGCCCGCGGCGGGCGCACCAGCGTGCGATGTAGCGCGAGTACGGGCTGATGAAGAAGGTGGTGAAGAACCCGTCGCGGGACTTCACGGCGGTGCGCAGCCGGACCGCCTCGTCGTCGACGGCGGCGACGGCGGCCTGGGCGGCCGCCCGGTCCCCGTCGGCCTCGGGCACCCGGGCCACGAGGGTGCCGAGCTCGGGCCGCTGGACGGGGGTGCCGGCGGTCTCCAGGGCGGCGGCGAGCCGGTCCGGGAGGTTGGCGGCGAGCGGGTCGGGTTCGGCGGCGGCCTCGGCCAGCCGGGCGCGCAGCGGGGCCTGGACCCCGAGGGCGCCGGGGATGGCGCAGGCGTCGAAGCGCGGGTCGGTCAGCGCCAGGCGCAGGGCGTGGGTGTGCCCGACGAACCGGCTGTCTACGAGGGCGACCCGCTCGTCGGCGGGCAGCCCGGACAGCACGTGGCCGGCGTCCCACGGTGCGGCGGCGCGGCGCACGTCGAAGCCGAGGGAGCGCAGTTCGCCTTCGAGCGGCGATCCGGGGACCGGCGGGCCGGTGAGGATGGCGGTCGGCAGACGAACTCACTCCTTGGGACAAGCGCGGAACGGGCGCCCACGCGGGGGCGGCGACACGTCCGGCAGAGGCTATCGGATGAATGGAAGGGCCCGTTCATCACCCGTTCACGCCCCGACAAGCCCGCGAACGAGGGGCTCGGAGGGTGCCCGCCGGACCGTGATCATCATGGTTGAGATCCCCTTCCGGCGACAAACCGCCCGGTGTTAGGGTGACGGAGGGACACCAGGAGTCCCGTTGTGCGCGTGGTGCGCCCTTGACGCCTTGGAGGAGGTGGGTTGATGACCGTGGCGGTGTTCGCTGCCCTGTGCGGCGACGAGCGGTTCATCCCCATGTTCCGGGCGTCCGGCCGGGTCTGATCGCGCCCTCTGCGCGCTGATCGCGCCGCGGTCCGGAGCCCCTCCATCCAAGGGTTCACGTTGACCGACAACACTTTCTTCGAGGCATTTCTCACGCTGCACCGCGGGCTGCCGCGCCAGGGTCCGGGGTCCGATGCGACCACCCGGCGGCTGCTCTCCCTCGCCGGACCGCTGCCCGAGCGGCCCCGGGTGCTGGACCTGGGCTGCGGTCCGGGCCGCAGCGCCCTGCTGCTCGCCGCCGAGGCGGGCGCCGAGGTGACCGCCGTCGACATCGACGCCGGCTTCCTCGACGAGCTGGGCACGGCCGCCGAGGCCCGCGGACTGGCCGGCCGGGTGCACCCGGTGCGCGCCGACATGACCGCGCTGCCCTTCCCGGACGGCTCCTTCGACCTGGTCTGGGCCGAGAGCTCCGTCTTCGTGGTCGGCTTCGACACCGCGCTGCGGGAGTGGCGGCGGCTGCTGGCGCCGGGCGGGACGCTCGTACTGACGGAGTGCGTGTGGACGGCCGACGAGCCGTCGGCGGCGGCCTCGGCGTTCTGGGACGAGCACTACCCGCTGCGCCGGGACGCGCAGAACACGGCGGCCGCCGAGGCCGCAGGCTACCGCGTGCTGGGCGTCCATCCGCAGCCGGCGTCCGACTGGGACGAGTACTACGGACCGCTGGCCGCGGCGGCGGCCGGCGCGGACCGGTCGGCGCCCGGGATGGCCGCGGCGGCGGCCGGGGCCGAGCGGGAGATCGCGATGCGCCGGGACCACGGCCACGAGTACGGGTACAGCGGGTACGTGCTGCGGCCGGCCGGACCGGACGGCTGGCTGGTCCGGGAGGAGCGGGCGGCGGACCGGGCGGCGGTGCACGCGGTGCACGCGGCCGCGTTCCCGACCCGGTCCGAGGCGGACCTGGTGGACGCGCTGCGGGCCGACCCGGCGTGGGTCCCCGGGTTCTCGTACGTGGCGCAGGCGCCGGACGGTTCGGTGGCGGCGCACGCGCTGGTGACCCGCTGCCGGATCGGCGGGGCGCCGGCCCTCGCGCTGGCTCCGGTGGCCACGGCGCCGGAGTTCCAGGGCACGGGCGCGGGCAGCGCCGTGGTGCGTGCGGTCCTGGACGCGGTGCGGCGCCGGGGTGAGCCGCTGGTGCTCGTGCTGGGACACCCCGGGTACTACCCGCGGTTCGGCTTCGAGCCGGCGGCCCCGTACGGCATCACGCTGCCGTTCGAGGTGCCGGAGGAGGCGAGCATGGTGCTCGTCCTGGACGGTTCGGCACCGGTTCCGTCGGGCATGATCGCCTATCCCGCGCCGTTCGGGGTCTGACCCGGCCGGAGCCCGTTGTCCGCCCCCCGTCGCATATCACGTGGCGGGGGGCAGACATGCGCGGATCTCCGAAGTGCGGACAAGCCGGTTTTGTACGGCAGACTGAAGGCCGAAGTCCGAAGCGAAGGATGGTTCATGCCGATCACATCAGCCACCGCCGCCGGTGCCCCGGCGGGCATCGACACCGACAGCGAGCCGATCATGCTCGAACTGGTCGACGAGGCGGGCAACACCATCGGCACCGCGGAGAAGCTGTCCGCGCACCAGGCCCCGGGCCGGCTGCACCGCGCGTTCTCCGTGTTCCTGTTCGACGACGAGGGCCGGCTGCTGCTCCAGCAGCGGGCGCTGGGGAAGTACCACTCCCCCGGCGTGTGGTCGAACACCTGCTGCGGCCACCCGTACCCCGGGGAGTCCCCGTTCGCGGCGGCGGCCCGGCGGACGTACGAGGAGCTGGGTCTGTCCCCGGCGCTGCTCGCGGAGGCGGGCACGGTCCGCTACAACCATCCGGACCCGGCGTCGGGGCTGGTGGAGCAGGAGTACAACCACCTGTTCGTGGGACTCGCGCAGGCGAAGCCGGCGGTGGACCCGTCCGAGGTCGGCGACGTGGCGTTCGTGACGGCCGCCGAGCTGGCGGAGCGGCACGCGGCCGACCCGTTCTCGGCCTGGTTCATGACGGTGCTGAACGCGGCGCGGCCGGCGATCCGGGAGCTGACCGGCGAGGAAGCGGGCTGGTAGGCCGTACGGGGGCCGGCCGGGGCGGGTGACCGGGCCGGGTCAGGGCCGGGCGGTCTGGCGGGGCACGAGCGGCAGCGCCGCCCAGATGACCTTGCCGCCGCCGGCCGTGTGCTCGACGTCGCAGACACCCCCGGATTCGCGGGTGATCTCGCGGACCAGGAGCAGGCCGCGGCCGCCGGTCTGGCCGAAGTCGGCCTCCAGGGCCTTGGGGCGGTACGGGTGGTCGTCCTCGACGGCCACCCGTACCCATTCCCGTCCGATGGCCACCTCGACGGCGACCTCGGGCGAGAGCAGGGCCGCGTGCCGTACGGAGTTGGTGACCAGCTCCGACACGATCAGCAGCAGCGAGTACGCGGTGTCCCCGCGGACGGGGACGCCCTGCCTGCCGAGGAGGTCGCGGACCGCGCGGCGGGCCTGCGGAACGGATTCTTCAACTGCGGGTGCCGTGAACCTCCAGACGCCGTCGTAGACGGGTGGTTCACTCGGGGGCGGCGCTTCCATGTCCCGGCCCCCGTCTTCACGCTCGATCGTCTCCACAGGTCAAGGGTGGGACGTGGCCGGGACGGGCCGGCGCGCTGACAGGAACTCGACACTTATCGGACGCATTTTGACCGGTGGCGTATGACAGCGTCAGTTGTTCGACTGCTCCTGATCTTCTCGGTCACGCTTCGCGGACGCCTCCGCGGCCTCCTCCTCGTCGTCGACCATCCCGAGGATGCGCCGCGCCCCGATGCCGAGGGTGACCAGGCTCAGCCCGTCGAACAGCAGGGCGAGCGAGAAGAACGTACCGATCACGTACTGGCTGCTGCCGGGCCAGCCGGCCAGCACCAGCACGCCGAGCAGCACGCCGAAGGCGCCCTGCACCAGGGCCAGCCCCAGGTTCGGGCCGCGCACCACCAGCGCGCCGGCCAGCCGGAACACTCCGCCGGTGAGGAAGAGCAGAGCGGCGAACATGGTGAGCGCCTCGGCACTGGCCTCCGGGCGGCGCAGGATCACGAAGCCGGCGGCGAGGTTGATCGCGGCGACGATCACGGAGAGCCAGAAGTAGTTGCTCTTGCGGGACTGGACCGCCTGGAGGAGGCCCACCACCCCGCCGATCAGCAGCAGCCAGCCGAACAGGAACATCGAGGTGAGGGTGGCGAAGCCGGTGTAGACCAGGCCCACCAGGCCGGCCAGGACCAGGACCACGCCGAGGGCGGCGAGCAGGGCGAAGCTGCGGCTGAGCTTCTTGCGGACGGGCGCGGTCGCGCGGTCCTGCGGCTCCCGGGGGCCGCGCCGGTCCTGCGTGTCCTGCGGCGCCCCGGTCGGATCAGCGGGCATGAGCGCTCCTTCTCCAGCGCCCCCCTGCCGGACTCCCTTGATCATAGGATCGGGCGGCCGGGATAGCATCCGGCGCATGGACGCTCAGCTGCAGCACACCGTGGACGGCGCGGTGGCCACGGTCGTGATCGCGCACCCCGCCAAGCGCAACGCCATGACCACGGGCATGTGGCGGGCGCTGCCGGAGCTGCTGGAGACGCTGGCCGCGGACCCCGCCGTCCGGGCGCTGGTGCTCACCGGGGCCGGGGACACGTTCTGCGCCGGGGCCGACATCTCCACGCTGCGCGGGCCGGCCGCGGCCGAGGACCCGCAGGCCCTCGCGGTGGCCGCCGAAGAGGCCCTCGCCGCGTTCCCCTGGCCGACGATCGCCGCGGTACGGGGGTTCTGCGTGGGCGGCGGCTGCCAGCTGGCGGCGGCGTGCGACCTGCGGTTCGCCGAGGAGGGCGCGTCGTTCGGGGTGACCCCGGCGAGGCTGGGCATCGTCTATCCGGCCTCGTCCACCCGGCGGTTGGCCTCGCTGGTGGGACCGTCGGCCGCCAAGTACCTGCTGTTCTCGGCCGAGTTGATCGGCACGGAGCGGGCGCTGCGGACCGGGCTGGTGGACGAGGTGCTGCCGGCGGGGGAACTGGACAAGCGGGTGGCCGAGTTCACCCGGGTACTGGCGGGCCGTTCGCTGCTGACGCAGGCCGCTGCCAAGGAGTTCGCGGACGGGCGCACCGGCCGCGAGGAGTACTGGGCCGGGCAGCAGCGCCGCAGCGGCGACACCGCGGAGGGTGTCGCCGCCTTCCTGGAGCGCCGGGGTGCCCGCTTCGGCTGGCCTACTTCATGATCTCTGCGCTCTGCGCGCGGAGTTCGGCGACGAGGTCGGCGGGTGCCTTGTCGGGCGAGCCCGCGTCGTAGGGCGGCTGCGGGTCGTACTCGGTGAGGAGCTGGACGGTCTGGGCGGCCCGGTCGCCGGCGATCCGGCCGAGCAGGGTGAGGCCCATGTCGATGCCGGAGGAGACGCCGGCCGCGGTGACGTACTTGCCGTCGGTGACGACGCGTTCGCCGGTGGGGTGGGCGCCGAAGCCGGTCAGGGCGTCCAGCGCCAGCCAGTGCGAGGTGGCCCGGCGGCCCCGGAGCAGGCCGGCGGCACCGAGCAGCAGCGAGCCGGTGCACACCGAGGTGGTCCAGGTGCTGGTGGCGTCGGCGGCGCGCAGCCAGTCGAGGACCTCCTTGTGCTCGAACTGGGCGTGGGCGACGGGGCTGCCCGGCACGATGAGGATGTCGGGGTTCGGGACTTCGTCGAGGGACCGCTCGGCGATCATGCCGAGGTTCCCGGCGTCGTTGCGGACCGGGCCGGGGGTCTGGGCGACGAAGACGGTCTCGGCACCGGGGAGCCGGCCGAGGGTGTCGAAGGGGCCGATGGCGTCGAGGGCGGTGAAGCGGTCGTAGAGCAGGATCGCGATCTGCACGGGATTCCTCCGGTGTGGGACGGGTGCGGGCGTGCTGCGGGGGCGCGCGGCGGGTGGGCCGGGCGCGGGTCTTGGGGCGGGCACATGCCTCGGGGGCGGGCACGTGCCTCGGGGGCGGGCACGTGCCTCGGGGGCGGGCACATGCCTCGGGGGCGGGCGGGGCGCCTCAGGGCGCCGGGTGGTCGCCGAAGCGGCGCCGGTACTCGGCCGGCGGCTGGCCCAGGGTGCGGACGAAGGCGCGGCGCAGGGCTTCGGGGGTGCCGTAGCCGCAGGCGCGGGAGATCTGGTGAACTCCGTCGGAGGTGTCCTCCAGCAGTCGGCGGGCGTGTTCCACCCGGGTGCGCTCCACGTACCGGCCGGGGCTGACGCCGGTCTCGGCGCGGAAGGCGCGGGCGAAGTGCCGGGGCGAGAGCCGGGCGCGGGAGGCGAGGGCGGGGACGCTGAGGTCCGCCGCCGGGTGCTCGGTGATGAACTGCTGGACTTCCCGCAGGGGTTCGCGCCGGGCGACCTGGGCCGCGAGCTGGGCGCTGAACTGGGCCTGGTTGCCGGGCCGGCGCAGGAACACGACGAGGTGGCGGGCGACGTCGAGGGCGGTGTCGCGGCCGAGGTCCTCCTCCACCAGGGCGAGGGCCAGGTCGATGCCGGCGGTGACGCCGGCGGAGGTGGCGATGTGGCCGTCCCGTACGTAGATGGGGTCGGGATCGACCCGGACGGCCGGGTACTTGGCGGCGAACGTGTCGCAGAGGAGCCAGTGGGAGGTGGCGCGGCGGCCGTCGAGCAGCCCGGCTTCGGCCAGCAGCAGGGAGCCGGTGCACACGGACACCAGCCGGTCGGCGGCGGGTCCGTGGGTGCGCAGCCAGGCGATGAGGGCCGGGTCGGGCCGGCGGGTGCCCTCGCCGCCGGGGACGAGCAGGGTGTGCGGGCGGGGGGCGGCGGACAGCGGGCCGTCGGGCACCACGGTGAGACCGCTGCTGGTGCGGACCGGGTGGCCGTCGAGGGAGGCGGTGCGGATCCGGTAGCCGGCTCCGGGGTGGAGCAGGGTGGCTCCGGCGAACACCTCGACGGGGCCGGTGACATCGAGGCTCTGGACGCCGTCGAAGAGTACGGCCAACACGGTTCGCTGCGGCATGGGCCCCATCCTCGGCCGCTCGGGCGGGCGGCCGCAATGCCGCGCTTCCCACCTATCCGGCCACGGCCGGACCCGGTCGGCGCGACCTGGGCAGGTCGCCGCCGGGGTCGGCCGGAAATCACTCACCGGCGCCGGAAACCGGCGGTTAGCGTGCGCGCATGACCTCCCTCCTGCCTGCCCGGGCCGTGCGCAACTGCGGCGAGGGCACCATGAACACGACCCATGCCGTCGTCATCTTCGCGCCCGAGCACGAGGCCGAGCTGAAGGCCGTCGGCATCACCGAGCGGATCCGCGGGATCCTCGCCGTGCGGGCCGCGGCGCTGGGCCCGATCGGGCCGGGCGCGGCGGCTGGTGCGTTCTTCAACCACAACTACGCGTTCCTGGCGGAGCACTTCCCCGCGGTGTGGGAGCAGGCGAGTCCGGCGGACGTGCTGGCGGCCCGGGCGCGGGCCGCGGAGGCCGCGCTGCCGCGGCTGTTCGGTGCGGACGTGACCGGTTCGCCGGAGATGAAGGAGGCGGCGGCGCTGGCGCTGCGGGCCACCGAGGCGTGCGAGCGGCCCGGGAAGACGCTCTTCGCGGCGCACGCCGACCTGCCGGTGCCGGAGGTGCCGCACGTGGCGTACTGGCACGCGGCGACGCTGCTGCGCGAGCACCGGGGCGACGGGCACGTCGCAGCGCTGCTGGCCGCCGGCCTGGACCCGGTCGAGTCGATGGTGGCGCACTCCGCTTCCGGTACGGGCATCAGCGGGCAGCGGATCCGGGACACCCGCGGCTGGACGCAGGAGGACCTGGAGGCGGCCAAGGAGCGGCTGCGCGAGCGGGGGCTGCTGGACGCTGCGGGCGACCTGACGCAGGCCGGTGCCGACCTGCGGGAGGCCGTGGAGGTCGAGACCGACCGGCTGGACCGGGCGCCGTACGAGCACCTGGGGGCGGCGGGCACGGCCCGGCTGACGGAGCTGGGGCAGGCGTGGTTCCGGATCGCGCTGGGCAACGGCGGCTTCCCCGCGGACCTGTTCGGAAAGGCCTGACGGGCCTGGGGCCTGTCGTCGGACTCCTGCCTGCCCCGGGCGATGCCCGGAGTCCGGCGACGGGTCCCTGCCGGGCGGTCGCCCGCCCGGCAAGGCCTGGCCCGTCCGGCGGTCGCCGCCTGCCACAATGGCAAGCCTTCACAGCTCAGACGGAGGCGGGACCGATCGTGACGACGTCCATCGAAGGCAGGATCGCCGAGGAGCTCGGCGTACGGGAGCGGCAGGTCAAGGCGGCCGTGGAGCTGCTGGACGGCGGCTCGACGGTGCCGTTCATCGCGCGCTACCGCAAGGAAGCGACCGAGATGCTCGACGACGCGCAGCTGCGGACGCTGGAGGAGCGGCTGCGGTACCTGCGGGAGCTGGAGGACCGGCGGGCGGCGGTGCTGGAGTCCGTACGGGAGCAGGGCAAGCTGGACGAGGCGCTGGAGGCGCGGATCCGGGCGGCCGACACGAAGGCCCGGCTGGAGGACATCTACCTGCCGTTCAAGCCGAAGCGGCGGACGAAGGCGCAGATCGCCCGGGAGGCGGGGCTCGCGCCGCTGGCCGAGGGGCTGCTGGCGGACCCGTCGGTGGAGCCGGCGGCCGCGGCGGCGGCGTTCGTGTCGGCCGACAAGGGGGTGGCCGATGCGGCGGCGGCGCTGGAGGGCGCGCGGGCCATCCTGACGGAGCGGTTCGCGGAGGACGCGGACCTGATCGGCGAGCTGCGCGAGCGGATGTGGACCCGGGGCCGGCTGGCCGCGAAGGTCCGGGACGGGCAGGAGGAGGCGGGCGCCAAGTTCGCCGACTACTTCGACTTCGCCGAGCCGTTCACGGCGCTGCCCTCGCACCGGGTGCTGGCCATGCTGCGGGGCGAGAAGGAGGACGTGCTCGACCTCACGCTCCAGCCGGAGGAGCCGTCCGAGGTGCCGGGGCCGTCCTCGTACGAGGGTCTGGTCGCGCGCCGGTTCGGGATCGCGGACCGGGGCCGGGCCGGGGACAAGTGGCTCGGGGACACGGTCCGCTGGGCCTGGCGGACGAAGATCCTGGTGCACCTGGGGATCGACCTGCGGCTGCGGCTGAGGCAGGCCGCGGAGGACGAGGCGGTGCGGGTGTTCGCGGCGAACCTGCGGGACCTGCTGCTGGCGGCGCCGGCCGGGACCCGGGCGACGCTGGGCCTGGACCCGGGTTTCCGTACGGGTGTGAAGGTGGCGGTGGTGGACGCGACCGGCAAGGTCGTGGCCACGGACGTGATCCATCCGCACGTGCCGGCGAACCGCTGGGACGAGGCGCTGGCGAAGCTGGCGCGGCTGGCGAAGGAGCACGCGGTCGAGCTGATCGCGATCGGCAACGGCACGGCGTCCCGGGAGACGGACAAGCTCGCGGGCGAACTGTGCGCGAAGCACCCCGAGCTGAACCTGACGAAGGTGATGGTCTCGGAGGCGGGCGCCTCGGTGTACTCGGCTTCGGCGTTCGCCTCGCAGGAACTCCCCGACATGGACGTCTCGTTGCGCGGGGCGGTGTCGATCGCACGGCGGCTCCAGGACCCGCTGGCGGAGCTGGTGAAGATCGACCCGAAGTCGATCGGGGTCGGCCAGTACCAGCACGACCTGTCCGAGGTGAAGCTTTCGCGGTCGCTGGACGCGGTGGTCGAGGACTGTGTGAACGGTGTGGGCGTGGACGTCAACACCGCTTCGGCGCCGCTGCTTTCGCGGGTGTCGGGGATCAGCGGCGGGCTGGCGGAGAACATCGTGGCGCACCGCGACGCCAACGGCCCGTTCCGCAGCCGCCGGGCGCTGAAGGACGTGGCGCGGCTGGGTCCGAAGGCGTACGAGCAGTGTGCGGGCTTCCTGCGGATCCGCGGCGGTGACGACCCGCTGGACGCGTCCAGCGTGCACCCGGAGGCGTATCCGGTGGTGCGGGCGATGGGGAAGACGGCGGGCGGGGAGGTGGCCGCGCTGATCGGGAACACGTCGGTGCTGCGTTCGCTGCGGCCGGAGAGCTTCGTCACCGAAACGTTCGGTCTGCCGACCGTCACGGACATCCTGCGGGAGCTGGAGAAGCCGGGGCGCGACCCGCGGCCGGCGTTCCGGACGGCGAGCTTCAAGGAGGGCGTCGAGAAGATCGGCGACCTGGAGCCGGGCATGGTGCTGGAGGGCGTGGTCACGAACGTGGCGGCGTTCGGCGCGTTCGTGGACGTCGGTGTGCACCAGGACGGCCTGGTGCACGTCTCGGCCATGTCGAAGACGTTCGTGAAGGACCCGCGGGACGTGGCGAAGCCCGGTGACATCGTCCGGGTGAAGGTGCTGGAAGTGGACATCCCGCGCAAGCGGATCTCGCTGACGCTGCGGCTGGAGGACGAGGCGCAGCCGGCGGGCGGTGGCCGCGGCGGGGACCGGGGCGGCGCCGAAAACGGTGACCGGCGGCGCCAGGAGCGGCGCGGCGGGCGTCCGCAGCCGCAGCAGCGCGGCGGCGGCGCGGGGCGCGGCCGGCGCGAGAACACGCCACCGCCGGCGAACGGGGCGATGGCCGATGCGCTGCGCCGGGCCGGGCTGGCGGACCCCCGGGAGGGCCGCCGCGGCTGATGGCCTGATCAGCGCGTTCTGATCCGGCTCGTCTTGCCAATACACGGACAAGATCGGTAGGCATGAAGGGAGCCGTCCGCCGTCACGGCGGGCGGCTCCTGCCCATGCCCTGCGGACCGCACCCCAGAGGCCGTCTTGAAGGCTCAGGACTCCATGACCGTTTCCGCACCTGCCTACCGACGCTGCCCGAGGACGGGACCGAAGAGGGAACACATGCCATACGGGCGCCACCACCTGCGCAAACGCTGCGAGTCGATCATCAGTGGGCTCGACCTGTCGCACCCCTTCTCGCTGGAGGGGCTGTGTGCGCGGATCGCGGAGCAGCGGGGCCGTCCGATCCGGCTGCACCCGCTGCCGCCGGAGGCGGCCGAGTCGGGGGTGTGCGGGCTGTGGGTGGGGACGGCGAGCGTCGACTACGTGTTCTTCGAGGCGAAGACCTCGCGGCTGCACCGGGAGCACATCGTGCTCCACGAGCTGGGGCACATCCTGTTCGGGCACAACTCGCTGGCCGGTGAGGAGCCGGATTCCGGTGTGCCGGTGATTCTGGGCCGCACCAACTACACGACCCGCCAGGAGCGGGAGGCCGAGCTGCTGGCGAGTCTGATCCGCACCCAGGCCGGGCTGCTGCCGGGCCGGGGGCCGCAGGGTCCGCTGGAGAAGCTCGGTTCGGCGCTCGGAGTGAGGTCCACCGATGTCGGCTGAACTGGTGGCGCTGGGCGACTGGCTGGCCGTGCCGAGCGTGGTGGTGCTGTGGTGCGCGGTGCTGCTGCGGGCGCCGTCCGCGGTCCGCTCCCCCGACCAGCGGGGGCTGCTGCTGGCGGTGGCGACGGCGGCCGGGGCGATGACGCTGAACCTGCCGGACGTGGTCGAGGCCGCCCAGCGCAACCCGGACACCGCCCATCTGGTGGGCCTCGTACGGAACCTCACCGGGGTGCTGTCGGCGGGCGTGGTGCTGTACTTCGTGTCGGCCACCACCCGCGGGCGGCGGCTGCGGCTGGCGTCCGCGGCCGGTACGGCGGTGCTGCTGGGCGCGCTGGTGGTGCTCGACGGGGTGGCTCCGGCGCACGGCCTGCACGGGATGCCGCCGGGCCGGGACCCGGTGCCCTCGCTCGCGTACTGGCTCACGCTGATGTCGGCGCACCTGCTGGCCAACACGGTGTGCGTGTACGTCTGCTGGCGGTACAGCCGGCGGGCGGGCAGCCGCGGGCTGGCGGCCGGGCTGCGGCTGTTCGGGCTGGGCACCGCGCTGGCCGGGCTGTTCTGGTGCGGCTACCTGCTGAAGGCGCTGTCCTCGGCCTCCTGGCAGATGCCGTACCTGCCGCTGCTGATGAACCTGCACGGGCTGCTGCGGGCGGCCGCGATCCTGGTGCCGACGCTGTTCACGCTGCGGCGGACGTTCGCCGACGGGGCGGCCGCGTGGCGGCTGTGGCCGCTGTGGCGGGACCTGGTGGGCGCGGTGCCCCACGTGGCGCTGCACAAGCCGCGGGCCGGCCGGCTGGTCGAGCTGCTGTGGCCGCCGGTCCCCCGGGACCTGCTGGTGTACCGGAAGGTCATCGAGACCCGGGACGCGATCCTGGTGCTGCACGACTACGTGGCGCCCGGGGTGCCGGAGCAGGCGCGGGGCCATGTGGCGGCGGCGGGGGTGCCCGTGCAGCACGCCGAGGCGGCGGTGCTGGCCTGTGTCATCCGGGAAGCCCGGCGGGCCCGGGACGCGGGCCGGGCTCCGGAGCCGGGGGCGTATCCCGGGGCGGACCGGGACGGGAGCGACCTGGCGGACGAGCGGAGCTTCCTCGTGGACGTGGCCGAGGCCTACGGCTCGGCGACCGCGGGCTCCTTCCGGCCGGCTGCCGTCCCGTGACCGTCGCGCGGGCCGCGGTCCGCCTGTCCCGCCCGTCCCGGACGCCGCCGGCGTTCCGTCCTGATCCGATGAACCGATCCACCGGAAGTGATGCTGTGACCACTGTGCTCATCACCGGCGCGAGTGCCGGCCTCGGGGCCGCGTTCGCGCGCGGTTTCGCCGCGAAGGGCTGCCACCTGGTGCTCGTCGCGCGCGACAAGGAGCGGCTGGAGGCGCAGGCCGCGGCGCTGGCGGACTCGTACGGGGTGGCCTGCGAGGTGCTGGTGGCCGACCTGCTCGATCCGGTGCAGTGCCGGGTGGTCGAGGAGCGGCTGGCCGATGCGGCGCGACCGGTGGACATGCTGGTGAACAACGCGGGCTTCGGCCTGCCGGCCCCGTTCCCGTACAGCCCGGTCGAGGACGAGGAGCGGATGCTGGACCTGCTGGTGCGGGTGCCGATGCGGCTGGCGCACGCGGTGGTGCCGGGGCTGCGGGAGCGGCGGCGCGGCGCGGTCCTGAACGTGTCCTCGGTGGCGGGGCTGCTGCCGACCGGCACGTACGGGGCGGCCAAGGCGTGGGTGACGGCGTTCAGCGAGTCGCTGCGGGTGGACCTGGCGCCGTACGGGGTGCGGGTGCTGGCGGTGGTGCCGGGCTTCACCCGGACCGAGTTCCAGGAGCGGGCCGGGATGGACGTGAGCGCGCTGAAGGAGTCGGTGTGGCTGGACGCCGACGACGTGGTGGCCCGGGCGCTGCGGGACCTGGCGCTGCGGCGGCCGCTGAGCGTGACCGGCTGGCGGTACCGGGCGTACGCGCAGGCGGTGCGGCATCTGCCGCGCCATCTGGTGGCCACCCGGATGGCCCGTACCCGCAGGCCGCCGGCCGGGGTCTGAGCCGCTCCGGGGTCTGAGCGGCTCCGGCGCGCCGGGCCCGGCGCGCGGCCGGGCCCGGGGCGACCGGGGTCAGTCCTCGGTGACCTTTCCGGCTTCGACGCGGAGCCGGCGGGTGGTGTGGACGGCGTCCAGCATCCGGCGGTCGTGCGTGACGAGCAGCAGGGTGCCCTCGTAGGCCTCCAGGGCCGATTCGAGCTGCTCGATGGCGGGCAGGTCGAGGTGGTTGGTCGGCTCGTCGAGGACGAGCAGGTTGACGCCGCGGCCCTGGAGCAGGGCGAGGGCGGCGCGGGTCCGCTCGCCCGGCGAGAGGGTGGCGGCGGGGCGCAGCACGTGGGCGGCCTTGAGGCCGAACTTGGCGAGCAGGGTGCGGACGTCGGCCGGCTCGGTTTCGGGGACGGCGGCGCAGAACGCGTCCAGCAGCGATTCGTCGCCGAGGAACAGGCCGCGGGCCTGGTCGACCTCGCCGACGAGGACTCCGGAGCCGAGCACGGCGGATCCGGAGTCCAGGGGCAGCCGGCCGAGGAGGGCGGCGAGCAGGGTGGACTTGCCGGCGCCGTTGGCGCCGGTGATCGCGACCCGGTCGGCCCAGTCGATCTGGAGGCTGGCGGGACCGAAGGCGAAGTCGCCGCGGCGGACCTCGGCGTCGCGGAGGGTGGCCACGACCGAGCCGGAGCGGGGGGCGGCGGCGATCTCCATCCGCAGCTCCCACTCCTTGCGGGGCTCGTCGACGACCTCCAGGCGTTCGATGGCGCGCTGGGTCTGGCGGGCCTTGGCGGCCTGCTTCTCGCTGGCCTCGCCGCGCAGCTTGCGGCCGATCTTGTCGTTGTCGGTGGCCTTGCGGCGGGCGTTGCGCACGCCCTTGTCCATCCAGTTGCGCTGCATGAGGGCGCGGCCTTCCAGCGCGGCGCGCTTGTCGGCGTACTCGTCGTACTCCTCGCGGGCGTGCCGGCGGGCGGTGGCCCGCTCCTCCAGGTAGGCCTCGTAGCCGCCGCCGTAGAGGTTGATCTGCTGCTGGGCGAGGTCGAGCTCCAGGACCTTGGTGACGGTCCGGGTGAGGAACTCGCGGTCGTGGCTGATCACCACGGTGCCGGCGCGCAGGCCCTTGACGAACTCCTCCAGCCGTTCCAGGCCGTCGAGGTCGAGGTCGTTGGTGGGCTCGTCGAGGAGGAAGACGTCGTAGCGGGAGAGCAGCAGGGAGGCGAGGCCGGCGCGGGCGGCCTGGCCGCCGGAGAGGGCGGTCATCGGGAGGTCGAGGCTGACGGTGAGGCCGAGCGAGCCGGCGGTTTCCTCGGCGCGCTCGTCGAGGTCGGCGCCGCCGAGGTTCAGCCAGCGGTCGAGGGCGACGGCGTACGCGTCGTCGGCTCCGGGGGTGCCGTCGACCAGGCCCTGGGTGGCCTCGTCGAGCGCGGCCTGGGCGGCGGCCACGCCGGTGCGGCGGGCCAGGAAGGCGCGGACGGACTCGCCGGGCCGGCGGTCGGGCTCCTGCGGCAGGTGGCCGACGGTGGCGGTCGGCGGGGACAGCCGCAGCTCCCCGTCCTCGGGGGTGTCGAGGCCGGCGAGGAGGCGCAGCAGCGTGGACTTGCCGGCTCCGTTGACGCCGACGAGGCCGATGACGTCGCCGGGGGCGACGACGAGGTCGAGCCCGGCGAAGAGGGTGCGCTCGCCGTGGCCGGCGGCGAGTTCCTTGGCGACGAGGGTTGCAGTCATGAGGACACCGATCCTACGGCCCTGCGGCCGGGGCATATGCCTGGGCGGGTTCCGGACACCCTTGGCGGCCGGGCGGGTGCGGCGCGGGGCGCCGAATCGGGTGAACCCGGCAGATCGTCCGGCCCGCCGGACCCCGGCGGTGATCACGGGCGGGCAAAGTACGCAGGCCGGGTGCGGCGGCGCGACGGGCGCCGGGGCGGAGGTCGGGTGATGGCTCCTTTGCAACTGCATGGCGATCACGTGACAGGTGGGGCCATGGACATGACGTGAGGCGGCAGGCGTGAATACCGTCGAACGCAACAACAGCCCCTCACCCTTGGAGCTTTCGTGCACCGCAAAGTCATTGCCCCGAGCGTTCTCGCCGCCTCCCTCCTGCTGGCGATCCCGGCTTCCGCGGCGAGCTTCGCTCCCGGCGCCCCGGGCCTGGGCGACACCTACTACCCGGCGAGCGGGAACGGCGGATACGACGTCTCCCATTACGACTTGAGGCTCAAGTACCAGCCGGCGACGGACCTGCTGGAGGGGACGGCCACCCTGCTGGCGACGACCACGCAGGACCTGTCCCGGTTCAACCTGGACTTCGGCCTGAAGGTCAGCGAGATCCGGGTCAACGGGGTGAAGGCCGCGTTCGCCACCTCCGGCACCCAGGAGCTGGAGGTGACCCCGGCGGCGCCGCTGCCGAAGGGCAAGACGGTCACCGTGGTCGTCAAGTACGCCGGAAAGCCCTCGGAGTTGAAGGTGGACGGCTGGACGGCCTGGCACCGCACGCCGGACGGCGGGGTCGCGGCCCAGGAGCCGGACTCGGCGATCTGGTGGTTCCCGAGCAACGACCACCCGCTGGACAAGGCCACCTTCGACGTGTCGGTGAGCGTCCCGGACGGCACCCAGGCCATCAGCAACGGCGTGCTCCAGTCGACGAGTTCGAAGATCGGCTGGACCCGGTACAACTGGCGCTCCAACAAGCCGCAGGCCACCTACCTGGCCACGCTGGCGGTCGGCAAGTTCGACATCACCACCGACACCACCGCGAACGGCATCCCCGTCCTCAACGCGTACAGCAAGGACCTGGGCGACAACGCGGGGGCGGCGCGGGCCAGCCTGGAGCGCACCGGCGAGATCGCCGACTGGCTCTCCGGGTACTTCGGCCCGTACCCGTTCAACGCGCTGGGCGGCTACGTGCCCAACGTGACCAGCGGGTACGCGCTGGAGACGCAGACCCGGCCGTTCTACAGCCCGCGGCAGTTCGCGGCCGGCGCGAACACGCAGGTCGTCGTGCACGAGCTGGCGCACCAGTGGTACGGCGACAGCGTGTCGGTCGACAACTGGAAGGACATCTGGGTCAACGAGGGCTTCGCCCGCTACAGCCAGTGGCTGTGGTCGGAGAAGGAGGGCGAGGGCACCGCGCAGGAGCTGGCCGACTGGGCCTACTCCTCCCGCCCGGCCTCGGACCCGTTCTGGCAGGTCAAGCCGGGTGACCCGGGCCCGGAGAACCAGTTCCACATCTCCGTCTACGACCGGGGTGCGATCGCCCTGCAGGCGCTGCGGAACGAGATCGGCGACCAGAAGTTCTTCACCCTGCTGAAGGGCTGGCCGACCGAGCGGGCGTACGGCAACGGCAAGGTGGGCGACTTCGTCAAGTACGCCGAGCGGGTCTCGGGCAAGCCGCTCGCCAAGCTCTTCGACACCTGGCTGTACACGCCCGCGAAGCCGGCCGTCGGTCCGGTCGCGAAGGCGGGCGTGCGCAAGGGCTCGGCGGCGACGCCGTGGTCGGTGACCAAGCCGGCCGCGCAGCCGAAGTCCTGGAAGAAGATCGCCGAGACGAACTCGGTGCACGCGCACTGAGCCGCCGCACACCCCGCCCGGGCCTCCCTACCGTCGGGCAGCCGCGTGCTGCCGGGCGCGGGCGGCCCGGGCGATCGGCAGGTACCGCAGCCGCTCCGGCAGCACGGGTACGAGCAGCCGCAGCGCGGTGCTGAAACGGCGCAGCCGGCGCTCCTGGGCGGCGCTCCAGGTGAGTCCGAGGGCCGCCCGGGCGTCCGGCGGCAGGTAGCCGGCGGTGACGAAGGCGCGCAGGTGCAGGAAGAGCCGGCGCAGCAGCGGCCAGCAGGCCTTCAGCAGCAGCCGCACCGGCAGCGGGCCGGTCCGCGGGCAGGGCAGCGGGGTGTCGGTGGCGAGGAGTTCTCGGGCCACCTTGGTCGGTTCGATCTCCTCGGCGAGCATCCGGTGCCAGTACGGCCAGTACTCCTCGATGCTCTGCGGCATGTCGCGGTCGTGCAGGCCCAGGACGCGGCCGACCTGGAGCCATTCCCGGTACAGCTGCCGCTGCTGGCCGGGGGTGAAGGGGCGGAACAGGTAGCGGCCGGCGTACAGGTAGATCGGGAAGCCGGTGGCGTGCACCCAGGCGTAGCAGGCCGGGTCGAGGGAGTGGTAGCGGCGGCCGCGGGTGTCGGTGCCCTGGATCTCCTTGTGCAGCCGGCGCACCCGGCGCCCCTCCTCGGCGGCCTGCTCCCCGCCGTAGACCCACAGCTGGACCGACTTCAGGGAGCGTTCGCCGCGGCCCCAGGGGTCGGTGCGGAAGACGGAGTGCTCGTCGACGCCGGCGCCGATGGCGGGGTGGGCGACCTGGAGGGTGAAGGCGGCGGGCAGCATCAGCAGCGCGCGGACGTCGCCCGCGATGGTCCACAGCACCCCGCCGGGCGGCGGCGGTACGGGGTCCTGCTTCGGTCCTGTGGCTGCCACCTGCTGCTCCCGTGATCGTTCCCGGACGTCCGCTTCCAGTATGGCCACGGCCCGTCAAGATTCCCGGTGCACAGGTGTTACCCAGAGGTAACTGGGGCTGCTTTGATGGCGCGGTCGATCTTCCCCACAGGACTGCTGGAGATCCCCGTGACCCTCCCCAGGAACCGCCGTTCCAAGGCCGCCGCCGTCGCGGCCGTGGCCGCCGCCGCACTCGCCGCCACCGCGGCGCCCGCCTCGGCCGCCACCACCGAGGCCACCGCGACCCCGCGGGTCAGCGTGCTCTCGTACAACGTGTTCCTTTTCAGCAAGAGCCTGTACCCGAACTGGGGCCAGGACCACCGCGCCCGTGAGATACCGAAGGCGTCCTTCTACCAGGGCCACGACGTGGTCGTGCTGCAGGAGGCGTTCGACAACGCGACCGGTGACGTCCTCAAGTCCGGCTCGGCGGCGCAGTACCCGTACCAGACCCCGGTGATGGGCCGCAGCAAGGACGGCTGGGACGCCACCGGCGGCGCGTACTCCGCGACCACCCCGGAGGACGGCGGGGTGGCGGTCCTCAGCAAGTGGCCGATCGTCCGCAAGGAGCAGTACGTCTACAAGGACGCCTGCGGCGCCGACTGGTGGTCCAACAAGGGCTTCGTGTACACGGTCCTGAACGTCAACGGCACCCGGGTGCACGTCGTCGGCACCCACGCGCAGTCCACCGACCCGGGCTGCTCGGCGGGCGAGGCGGCGCAGATGCGCAGCCGCCAGTTCAAGAACATCGACGCCTTCCTCGACGCCAAGAACATCCCGGCGAACGAGCAGGTCATCGTGGCGGGCGACATGAACGTGGACTCGCGCACGCCGGAGTACGGCACGATGCTCGCGGACGCCGGCCTGGTGGGCGCCGACTCGCGCACGGGCCACCCGTACTCCTTCGACACCCGCGACAACTCGATCGCGAACTACCGCTACCCGACCGACCCCCGCGAGGACCTGGACTACGTCCTGCACCGCGCCGGCCACGCCCGCCCGGCCGGCTGGAACAACGACGTGGTCAAGGAGCAGAGCGCGCCCTGGACGGTCACCAGCTGGGGCACCTCGTACACGTACTCGAACCTGAGCGACCACTACCCGGTGATCGGTTCCTGACCTCCCGCACTCCGCCCGTGCGGCTATCCGCCGTACATCTCGTCGATGACGGCCGCGTAGCGGTCGCGGACGACGCGGCGGCGGAGTTTGAGGGAGGGCGTGAGTTCGCCGGTCTCGGGGCCCCACTCCTCCGTCAGGAGGCGGTACTTCTTGATCTGCTCGGTGCGGTTGAGGCGGGTGTTGGCCTGCTCGACGGCGCGGGCGATCTCCTCGTGGACCCGCGGGTGCGCGGCGAGTTCCGCGGGGCCGGCCGCCTCGATGCCGTGGGCGGCGGCCCAGGCGGGGGCGAGCTCGGGGTCGAGGACGAGCAGGGCGACCAGGTAGGAGCGGCCGTCGCCGTGCACCATGGCCTGGCCGATCAGCGGGTGCTCCTTGACGGTGTTCTCGACCAGGGCGGGCGAGACGTTCTTGCCCGTCGAGGTGATGATCAGCTCCTTCTTCCGGTCGGTGATCCACACGAAGCCCTGTTCGTCGATCCGGCCGACGTCCCCGGTGGCGAACCAGCCCTCGGCGTCGCAGGCGGTGGCCACCGAGCCGTCGGGCTGCAGGTAGCCGTCGAAGACGGTGGCGCCGCGGGCGAGGATCTCCCCGTCGGCCGCGATCCGCAGCTCGACCCCGTCGATCGGGCGGCCCACCGAGCCGAGCCGGAAGTCGTCGGGGCTGTTGACCGTGCAGACGCCCGCGGTCTCCGTCAGCCCCCAGGCGTCCATGATCGTGATGCCCCAGCCGGCCCAGAACCGTACGACGTCCAGCGGCATCGGGGCGGTGGCGCTGGCCGTCCACACCAGCCGGTCCAGCCCGGCCGTGCCCAGCAGCGGGTCCAGGACCTGCTCGCGGGCCTTCGCGTACGCCGCCTCCAGCTCGGCCGGCACCGCGGTGCCCGCCTCCCGGTGGGCGGCGCGGGCGCGGGCCACGTCGTTGGCGGCCGCGATGGCGGCCTGCTGTTCGGCGGGCAGCCGGCCGAGGACCGCGCGGACCGAGGCGGCCAGCTTCTCCCAGACCCGCGGGACGCCGAAGAACTGCACCGGGCGCAGCTCCCGTACGGCGGCGGCGACGGCCGTCGGGTCGGCGCACAGCCGGACGTGGGCGGCCCGCAGCAGCGGCAGGTAGATGCCGAGGATCCGCTCGGCGATGTGGGCGAACGGCAGGTAGCAGAGGTGCTCGGCGTGCTCGGGCAGGTCCACCCGGCGGTCGAGGCGGACGGACTGCAGCCAGATGTTGCGGTGGCTGAGCCGCACGCCCTTGGGGTCGCCGGTGGTGCCGGAGGTGTAGACGACGGTGAGCGGGTCCTCGGGGCGGGTCTCGCGCCAGGCCTTGTCGAAGGCCTCGGGGCGGTGGAGCCGCAGGCCGCTCGCGTACAGGGAGGCGTACGTGCCGTGCCGGCCGGCCTCGGCGGGTTCCACGACGACCAGGCGTTCCAGGGGGACGTCCGGGTCGTCGAGCAGCGGCTCCCAGCGGGCGAGTTCGCGGGCGCCCTCGACCACCGCGATACGGGCCCGGCTGTGGCGGGCGATGTGGGCGATCTGGCCGGGGGCGGAGGTGCCGTAGACGGTGACGGGGACGGCGCCGAGGTGGACGAGGGCGAGGTCGCTGAGCCAGTGCTCGGGGCGGTTGCCCATCATCATCAGGACGTGGTCGCCGCGGCCCGCCCCGAGGGCGGTGTAGCCGGCGGCGAGGACGGCGGTCCGGCGGCGGACCTCCGCCCAGTCGAGCGTCTCCCAGCCGTCGCCGGTCCGCCAGGACAGGGCGGGGAGGGTGCCGTACTCGGCGGCGTTGCGGGCGAGCAGGGCGGGGAGGGTGAGGGTCTCGGGGGCTTCGGGCAGTCGCAGTTCTGTGGGCATGGGCAGCTCCTGGCCGTTTCACATCGTTGGTGCGACAGCAATACTGTTGAACCTGAAGCGGAGGATCAGAGAGCGAGGCACAGGCGATGACCAGCCAGGCACAGGAGCCGGCGCTCACCGTGGACGAGCTGGCCGCCCGGGCCGGGGTCACCGTCCGTACCGTACGGTTCTACAGCACCCGCGGCCTTTTGCCCCCTCCCGTGATCGGGCCGAAGCGGGTGGGGCACTACGGGCCCGAGCACCTGTCGCGGCTGGCGCTGATCGAGGAGCTCCAGGTCCAGGGCATGACCCTGTCGGCGATCGAGCGGTACCTGGACGCGCTTCCGGCCGATCTGAGCGCGCACGACCTGGCCATCCACCGGGCGCTGATGGCCGGTTGGGTGCCGGACGCGGCAGAGCAGGCCTCGCGGGCGGAGCTGGAGAAGCGGGCCGGGCGGCCCCTGTCGGACGCCGACGTGGAGCGGCTGGCGGCGATGGACGTGGTGGCGGCGGCCGGCTCCGGCTACCGGGTGGACCTGGGGCTGCTGCGGCTGGGCGTGGCCCTGCTGGACGTGCCGATCTCGCACGCGACGATCCTCGCGGCCCGGACGGTGCTGCTGGAGCACGCCCGGTCGGCGGCGCACGGGCTGACCCGGCTGTTCCGTGACGAGGTGTGGGGGCCGTTCACCGAGGACGAGCAGGACCCGGAGCGGGTGGAGTCGATGCGGCTGCTGTCGGCGCACATGCAGCCGCTGGTGGTGCAGGCGCTGGTGACCGCGTTCCAGCGGTCGCTGCGCGAGGAGCTGCGGGCGGCGTTCGAGTCCGGGGACGCGGCCGGCTGACGGGCCCCGCCGGGGGCCCGTCAGCCGGTGTGCACGCCCGTCCGCCGGGCGTCCGTCAGTCGCGGAAGGTCTCGCCGCGCTCGGCCTTCTCGACGAGCAGGGCCGGCGGGGTGAAGCGCTCGCCGTAGGCGGCGGCGAGTTCCCGGGCCCGGGCCGTGAAGCCGGCCAGGCCGCCCTCGTAGCCGTTCATGTACTGCATCACGCCGCCGGTCCAGGCCGGGAAGCCGATGCCCATGATGGAGCCGATGTTGGCGTCGGCCACCGAGGTGAGCACGCCCTCCTCGAAGCACCGGACGGTGTCCAGGGCCTCGGCGAAGAGCATGCGCTCCTTCATGTCCTCGAACGGGATGTCCGCGTCCGGCTTCGCGAAGTGCTCGCGCAGGCCCGGCCACAGCCGGACCCGCTTGCCGTCGGCGTACTCGTAGAACCCGGCGCCGCCGCTGCGGCCGGGCCGCTCGAACTCGTCGACCATGCGGTCGATGACGGCGTCCGCCGGGTGCTCGGCCCAGCTGCCGCCCGCGGCCTCGACGGCCTTGCGGGTCTCGTTGCGGATCTTGCGGGGCAGCGTGAGGGTCAGCTCGTCCATGAGGGAGAGGACCTTCGCGGGGTAGCCGGCCTGGGCGGCGGCCTGCTCGATCGAGGCGGGCTCGATGCCCTCGCCGACCATCGCGACGCCCTCGTTGATGAACTGGCCGATCACGCGCGAGGTGAAGAAGCCCCGCGAGTCGTTGACCACGATCGGGGTCTTGTTGATCTGGCGGACCAGGTCGAAGGCGCGGGCCAGCGCCTCGTCGCCGGACTGCTCCCCCTTGATGATCTCGACCAGCGGCATCTTGTCGACGGGCGAGAAGAAGTGCAGGCCGATGAAGTCGGCCGGCCGCTTGACGCCCTCCGCGAGCCCGGTGATGGGCAGCGTGGAGGTGTTGGAGCACAGCAGGGCGTCGGGGGCGACGACGTCCTGGATCTCCTGGAACACCCGGTGCTTGAGGCCGGTGTCCTCGAAGACGGCCTCGATGACGGCGTCGCAGCCGGCGAGGTCGGCGACTTCCCCGGTCGGGGTGATCCGGGCGAGCAGCTCGGCGCGCTGGGCCTCGGTGGTGCGGCCCCGGGAGAGGGCCTTGTCGAGGAGCTTCTCGGAGTACGCCTTGCCCTGTGCGGCGGCTTCGGCGGTGACGTCCTTGAGGACCACCTCGATGCCGGCGCGGGCGCAGGAGTAGGCGATGCCGGCGCCCATCATGCCGGCGCCGAGGACGGCCACCTTGCGGACCTTGCGGGGCTCGATGCCCTTGGGGCGGCTGGCGCCGGAGTTGACGGCCTGGAGGTCGAAGAAGAACGCCTGGATCATGTTCTTGGCGGTCTGCCCGGTGACCAGCTCGGTGAAGTAGCGGGCCTCGATGACCAGGGCGGTCTCGAAGTCCACCTGGGTGCCCTCGACGGCGCACGCCAGGATGTTGCGCGGGGCCGGGTAGGGGGCGCCGGCGAGCTGCTTCTTCAGGTTGGCCGGGAAGGCCGGCAGGTTCGCGGCGAACCGCGGGTTCGACGGGGTGCCGCCGGGGATCTTGTAGCCGGGGACGTCCCAGGGCTGCTGCGACTCGGGGTGCGCGTCGATGAAGGCGCGGGCCTTGGCGAGCATCTCCTCGGGGGTGGCGGCCAGTTCGTGGACCAGGCCGTTGTCGAGGGCGCGCTGCGGGTTGTACTGGGTGCCCTGGAGGAGCACCTTCAGCAGGGCGTCGGCGATGCCCATGAGGCGGACCGTACGGGTGACGCCGCCGCCGGCCGGGAGCAGGCCGAGGGTGACCTCGGGCAGGCCGATCTTGGAGCCGGGGGCGTCCAGGGCGATGCGGTGGTGGCAGGCCAGGGCGATCTCGTAACCGCCGCCGAGGGCGGCGCCGTTGATGGCGGCGACCACGGGCTTGCCGAGGGTCTCGATGCGGCGCAGGGCGGCCTTGATGGCGGTGCCGGTGTCGAACGCGATCTGCGCGTCCTCGGGGCGGAGCCGGATCATCTCCTTGAGGTCGCCGCCGGCGAAGAAGGTCTTCTTCGCGGAGGTGACGATGATGCCGCGGATGGAGTCCTTCTCGGCTTCGGCCCGGTCGGCGATCGCGGCGATGGACGCCTTGAAGGCCTGGTTCATCGTGTTCGCGGACTGGTTGGGGTCGTCCAGGACGAGGGTGACGACGCCGGTCTCGTCCTGTTCCCAGCGGATCGTGGTGGACTCGCTCATGTTCGCTACTTCCGTGTCAGACGGGTCGGAGAGGGGTCTGGGATGACGGGACGGTCAGATGCGCTCGACGATGGTGGCGACGCCCATGCCGCCGCCGACGCAGAGGGTCACGAGGCCGTAGCGCTTGTCCTGGCGCTCCAGTTCGTCGACGACGGTGCCGAGGATCATCGCGCCGGTGGCGCCGAGCGGGTGGCCGAGGGCGATCGCGCCGCCGTTGACGTTGACCTTGTCCAGCGAGACGCCCATGTCCTTGACGAAGCGCAGCACGACTCCGGCGAAGGCCTCGTTGATCTCGATGAGGTCGATGTCGTCGATGGTCAGGCCGGCCTTGGCGAGGGCCTTGCGGGTGGCCGGGGCAGGGCCGGTGAGCATGATGGTGGGCTCGGAGCCGGAGACGGCGGCGGAGACGATCCGGGCGCGCGGGGTGAGCCCGTTGCGCTCCCCGGCCTCGCGGGAGCCGATGGCCACGAGGGAGGCGCCGTCGACGATGCCGGAGGAGTTGCCGGCGTGGTGGACGTGGTCGATCTTCTCGATCCAGTGGTACTTCTGCAGGGCGACGGCGTCGAAGCCGCCGAGCTCGCCGATGTCCGCGAAGGACGGCTTGAGCCTGGCGAGGGTGTCGGCGGTGGTGCCGGGGCGGACGAACTCGTCGTGGTCGAGCACGGTCAGACCGTTGCGGTCGGTGACCGGGACCACCGAGCGCGCGAACCGGCCGTCCTTGATCGCGGCCGCGGCCCGCTCCTGGGACAGGGCCGCGTACTCGTCGACGTCGCGGCGCGAGAAGCCCTCGATGGTGGCGATGAGGTCGGCGCCGATGCCCTGCGGGACGAAGCCGGTGTCCCAGTTGGTCATCGGGTCGGCGAACCAGGCTCCGCCGTCGGAGGCCATCGGGACCCGGGACATGGACTCGACGCCGCCGGCCAGGACCAGGTCCTCCCAGCCGGAGCGGACCTTGGCCGCGGCCAGGTTGACGGCCTCCAGACCGGAGGCGCAGAAGCGGTTCTCCTGCACGCCGGCGACCGTGTCGGGCAGCCCGGCGGCGATCGCGGCGATCCGGGCGATGTCGGAGCCCTGGTCGCCGACCGGGCCGACCACGCCGAGGACGATGTCGTCGATGGTGGCGGGGTCCAGGTCCGGGTTGCGCTCGCGCAGAGCGCCGATGAGGCCGACCACCAGGTCGATCGGCTTGGTGCCGTGCAGGGCCCCGTTGGCCTTGCCGCGGCCGCGCGGGGTGCGGATCGCGTCGTATACGTAAGCTTCGGTGCTCACTGGTCAAGCCTTTCGCAGGGCGGGGCGGAGGGGTTTCGGAGGGGGCTTCGGCCGGCGGGGGCTAGCCGAGCAGGGAACGGCCGATGATCTCTTTCATGATCTCGGTCGTGCCGCCGTAGATGGTCTGGATACGGCCGTCGGTGAAGGCCCGCGCGACCCGGTATTCGGTCATGTAGCCGTAGCCGCCGTGCAGTTGGAGGCAGCGGTCGGCGACCCGCTTCTGGAGTTCGGTGGCCCACCACTTGGCCATGGAGGCGTGTACGGCGTCCAGGGCGCCTTCGGCGTGCTCGGCGATGCAGCGGTCCAGGAAGGTGCGGGTGACGGCGCACTCGGTGGCCATCTCCGCGATCTCGAACCGGATGTGCTGGAGCCGGGCCAGCGGCCGGCCGAACGCCTCGCGCTCCTTGACGTACGCGGTGGTGAGCTCCAGCAGGTGCTCGGCGGCGGCGATCGCGGCCATGGCGATGCTCAGGCGCTCCTGCGGGAGGTTCGTCATCAGGTGGACGAACGCGCCGTTCAGCTCGCCGAGCAGGTTCTCCTTGGGGACGCGGACGTCGGTGAAGAACAGCTCGGCGGTGTCCTGGGACTTCTGCCCGATCTTGTCGAGGTTGCGGCCGCGCTCGAAGCCGTCCGCGCCCCGTTCGACGACGAGCAGCGACAGGCCGTGGGCGCCGCCCTCCGGGGTGGTCTTCGCCACGACGACCACCAGGTCGGCGAGGATGCCGTTGGAGATGAAGGTCTTGGAGCCGTTGAGCAGCCAGTGGTCGCCGCGGTCCTCGGCGGTGGTGCGGATGCCCTGGAGGTCGGAGCCGGCGCCCGGCTCGGTCATGGCGATCGCGGTGATGGTCTCGCCGCTGCAGAACCCGGGCAGCCAGCGGCGCTTCTGCTCGTCGGTGGCGAGCGAGGTAAGGTACGGGCCGATGATGTCGTTGTGCAGGCCGAGGGCGAGGCCGGGGGTGCCGGCCCGGGTGAACTCCTCGGCGAGGACGGCGGCGTAGCGGAAGTCGGGGTTCCCGCCGCCGCCGTACTCCTCGGGCACGGCCAGGCCCAGCAGGCCCTGCCGGCCGGCCGCCCGCCAGGCGTCCCGGCTGACGATCCCGTCCTGCTCCCAGCGGTCGTAGTGCGGCAGCACCTCCTTGGCCAGGAAGGTGCGCACGGTCTCGCGGAACGCCTCGTGGTCCGCGTCGAAGAGCTGGCGTTTCATCGGTCCCCTGCCGTGGTGTCGAGTGCGGGGACCGCCCAGTCGCGGGCCACCTCCGCGGTGTCTGCTCCCGGCTGCGCCGGTCCGCGGTGGACGCCGCCTGGGGTTTCCGAGAACCGGGGGGCGGGCGCCGGCTGGACGATGCCGCCGAAGTCGGTGAAGGTGCCGCGCGCGGCCAGGTGCGGGTGGTGCGGCGCCTCGCGCAGCGAGAGCACCGGCGCCACGCAGGCGTCGGAGCCTTCGAACACGGCGGTCCACTCCGCGCGGGTACGGGTGCGGAAGGCGGCGGCGACGGCCTCGCGCAGCTCGCCCCAGCGGGCGAGGTCCTTGCGGGCGGGCGCGGTGTCCGCGATGCCGAGGAGCGCGGTGAACTCCTCGTAGAACTGCTGCTCCAGGGCGCCGACCGCCATGTACGCACCGTCGGAGGTCTCGTACGTGCCGTAGAAGGGGCAGCCGCCGTCGAGGAGGTTGGCGCCGCGGCGGTCCTGCCAGCCGCCGGCCGCGACCATGCCGTGGATCATGGCGGTGAGGTGGGCGGTGCCGTCGACGATCGCGGCGTCGACGGTCTGGCCGGTGCCGGTGGTACGGGCGTGCTGGAGCGCCGCGAGCACGCCGATGACCAGGTAGAGGGAGCCGCCCGCGTAGTCGCCGACCAGGTTGGCGGGGACCGCCGGCGGCTCCCCCGGGTTGCCGATCATGCCGAGGGCGCCGGTGATCGCGATGTATCCGATGTCGTGGCCGGCCCGCGGGGCGAGCGGGCCCTCCTGGCCCCAGCCGGTCATCCGGCCGTAGACGAGGCGCGGGTTGCGGGCCCGGCAGGCCTCGGGGCCGACGCCGAGCCGCTCGGCCACGCCGGGGCGGAAGCCCTCGATGAGGATGTCGGCCCGTTCGGCGAGGTCGAGGACGCGGGCGGGGCCGTCGGGGGCCTTGAGGTCGACGAGTACGGAGCGCTTGTTGCGGTTGGTGACGTCGTAGGCGGGGTCGATGGCGAGGCCGCCGCCGCCCGGCCGGTCCACCCGGACCACGTCGGCGCCGAGGTCGGCCAGCAGCATGGCGGCGAACGGGCCGGGGCCGATGCCGGCCAGCTCGACGACCCGTACGCCCGCGAGCGGGCCGCCGGTCCGGTTCCCGTGCCCAGCCTCTGCCATCGAGCCCCCAGGTACCCAGGTATGTGACACAACTGATGTAACACCGGTGATGCTAGGAACGTGTTCCACCGAGCACAAGCCCCTGGGCGAGCAAGCGCTTAGCCAATTTCGGCCGCGGGACCCGGGGCCGCGGAGCCCGGGGCCGCGGAGCCCGGGGCCGCGGAGCCCGGGGCCGCGGAGCCCGGGGCCGCGGAGCCCGGGGCCGCGGAGCCCGGGGCCGCCGGCCCAGCCGCCCCTATCCGGCGGCGGTGCGCGCGTCCAGCTCCTTGATCAGGCTCTTCGGCGCCACCGTCCGGTAGCTCTCCTCCACCCACTCGCACAGCAGCTCCGCCGCCGGCGCGCCCTTCTCCCCCAGCGGTACGGACACCCAGCCGGCCCGGCCCAGCCCGTACCCGGTGGGCTCGGCGCCCGGCATCCCCATCGCGTGCTCGTGCAGGTCCGCGTCCTTGAGCTTCACGGACAGTCCGGGCGGATTCGGGCCGTCGGCGTTCCCGAGGAACACGAAGATCTTCTTGTTGACCTTGATCACGCAGTCCTCGGGTCCCCACGGGAACTCCTCCACCGCACCGGGCAGATCGAGGGCGAATGACCGTACTTGCTCCCACTTGCGGACGGCGTTCTTCACCGGGCGCACCTCCCTGGTCTCACGGGCCACCGCCCCTCACGCTAGCCTCGGCCACCGACAACAGCCGACAGGAGCGGGGATGAACAGAGCGGACGGGCCCGAACGGGCCTATGACGTGGTGCTTTTCGGTGCCACCGGGTTCGTGGGCGAGCTGGTGGCCGAGTACCTCGCCGGCCGTGCACCCGCGGACTGCCGCTGGGCGCTGGCCGGCCGCAGCACGGCCAAGCTGGAGCGGCTGCGTGCGCGTCTCGCCGAGCGGCATCCGGCCGCCGCGGACGTCCCGCTGCTGGCCGCGGACGCCGGGGACCGGGCCGCGATGCGCGAGCTGGCCGCCTCGGCCCGGGTGGTCGCCACGACGGTCGGCCCGTACGTCTGGTACGGCGGGGAGCTGGTCGCCGCGTGCGCCGACGCGGGCACGGACTATGTGGACCTGACCGGTGAACCGGAGTTCGTGGACCGGACGTTCCTGCGGCACGACGCGCGGGCCCGGGAGACGGGCGCCCGGATCGTGCACGCCTGCGGTTTCGACTCGGTGCCCCACGACCTGGGCGTGCTGTTCACGGTGCAGCAGCTGCCGGCGGACGTGCCGCTGCGGGTGGACGGGTTCGTCCGGTCGAACGCGCTGTTCTCGGGCGGCACCCTGGCCTCCGCGCTGACCGCGCTGGGCCGCGGCCCGCAGACCCTGCGGGCGGCCCGGGAGCGGCGACTGCACGAACCGCGGCTGCTGGGCCGGCGGGCCCGGGCGCCGCTGGGCGCCCCGCGGTTCAGCCGGGAGACGGGCACCTGGGCGCTGCCGCTGCCCTCGCTGGATCCGCGGGTGGTGGCCCGGTCGGCGGCCGCGCTGGAGCGCTACGGGCCGGACTTCCGCTACCGCCACTACGCGTCCGTGCGGCGACTGCCGGTGGCGCTGGGCGGGACCGCCGCGCTGGGTGCGGTGACGGCGCTGGCGCAGGTGCCGGCGGCCCGGCAGTGGCTGATGGACCGGTGGGAGCCGGGTTCCGGGCCGGACGAACCGCGCCGGGCGCGCAGCTGGTTCACGGTGCGGTTCGTCGGCGAGGGCGGCGGCCGGCGGGTCTTCACCGAGGTGTCCGGCGGCGATCCGGGCTACGGGGAGACGGCCAAGATGCTGGCGGAGGCCGCGCTCTGCCTGGCGTACGACGAACTGCCCGTCACCGCGGGCCAGGTGACGACGGCAGTGGCCATGGGCGACGCGCTGACCGGCCGGCTGCGGGCGGCGGGCATCGTCTTCCGGGTGGCGGACAGCCGGTAGGACGTCGCCGCAGGGCCGGGGCCGGATTGTGCCCGGCTGGGGGCGGGAGGGGTGCGGCGGAGGCGACCGGAATTGCCGCATCCGGTGCGCGGGCAAGGTCCGTCGGACGGAGCGGGCGGGCAGGAGCGTCCGGCCGCGGGACGGGCGGCCGGACGCCGTCAGCCCAGGGCTTCGCGCAGGGCGCGGCGGCAGAGCGAGTCGGCCCGGCGGGTGGTCTCCGGGATGCGGAAGCGCGGGCTCAGGGCGAGCGTGTGCGCACAGGCGTTGTCGAGGGAGACCCGGTGGCCGACGGACACGTAGACGGGTTTGACCCCGCGCTGCGTGCGCAGGGCCCGGCCGACCTCGGCGCCGTCGGGGGCGAGCAGCGGCGAGCCGTCGCCGCGGGCCTCGCCGGGCGGCTCGTACCGGAAGGTGAACGGATTCTTCGCAACGCCGATCGTGGGCAGGCCGGTGACCACACCGAGGTGGCTGGCCAGTCCGAAGCCGCGCGGGTGGGCGATCCCGTAGCCGTCGCAGACCACCAGCTCGGGCGCGGCGGTGAGGGCGTCCAGGGCGGCCAGTACGGTGGGCAGTTCGCGGAAGGCGAGCAGGCCGGGCACGTAGGGGAAGGAGACGTGGCCGACCGCGGTGGCCTCCTCCACGGTCTCCAGGGTGCCCGCGTCGAGGACCACCGCCGCGGCGGCGACCAGGTCGCGCGCGTCGTCGTAGGCGACGTCGACGCCGGCGACGAGGCCGCGGCCGGGCGGCGGACCGGGCTGGTCCCGGACCACGCGGGCCCGCAGTTCGTCCTGTACCGCCCGGGCCTCGGCCTCGTCGGCGGGGGTCTTCACACTCGTCATGGTGGCTCCGAGAGTAGCCTGACGATCATGTTTGTCATGGAGCTGACCTACACCGCCCCCATCGAGGCGATCGAGGAGGAGCTGGACGCGCACGTCGCCTGGCTCGACCGGCACTACGCGGCAGGGGTGTTCCTCGCGTCCGGGCGGAAGGTGCCGCGGGAGGGCGGGGTGATCCTCGCCGGGGGCGTCTCGCGCGCGGAGGTGGAACGGATCGCGGAGGAGGACCCGTTCGCGGCGGCGGGCCTGTGCACGTACCGGATCACGGAGTTCATCGCCACGAAGACCTCCGCGGACCTGAGCGCCGTCCGCGAGACCCTGGGCGCCTGACCCCTCCGCGGACGGACCGGCCCGGCGCCGGGGACCGTCCGCGGGGCCCCGGGTCGGCGTTCCGGGGCCCCGCGGACGGGCTTCTACCGGCGCAGCCGCGCGATGCGGCCCTTCTCGCCGGAGGCCCAGCAGGACCCGTCGGACGCGCAGTCGACCGTGTCGAACGAGCCCGGGTCCACCGGCCGCCAGCTGCGGCCGCCGTCGGTGCTGAGGTCGGTGCCGGTCGGGCCGACCGCCAGGGCGGCGCCGTGCCGGTGCGGGAGCCAGGCCACGCCGGAGCGGTAGGCGGCCGGCGGGGTCTGGGCGGCGGCCCAGGCGCGGCCGCCGTCGCCGGTGACGGCGGCGGCGCGCGGCGAGGCCTGGTCGGCGCGGTAGTCGCCGCCGACGGCGATGCCGTGCCGGCGGTCTCGGAAGGCCAGGCCGAAGACGCCCTTGGCGCCCTCGCCGGCGGGCACGGTGGTGTCGGTGACGGTCCAGTTCAGTCCGCGGTCGCCGGAGTGCAGGACGCGGGCGGTGGCGCCGCCGCCGGTGGCCATCCAGACGTCCCGCGGCCCGGCGCTCACCAGGCACTGGCCGCTGGCCGCGAAGCCGGCCTCGCCGGGGAGCGCGGCGGGCATGCCGGCGTCGGGCAGCACCCGCCAGGAGCGGCCGCCGTCGGCGGTGGACAGGATCCGGAACCTGCCGTCCACCGGGTCGCTCATGGCCAGGCCGTGGCGGCGGTCGAAGAAGGTCAGGCAGTCGTAGAAGGCCCGCGGGTCGGGGTTGCGGAAGGTCTCGGTCCAGGTGGCGCCGCCGTCCTCGGTGCGGAAGACCCGGGAGTCCTCGCCCTCGCCGATGGACAGGGCGACCGCGCGGCGGGCGTCGAAGGCCTCGATGTCGCGCAGTTCCAGCCCGGCGGCCGCGGGCGGCGAGACGTTCCGCCAGCTGCGGCCGCCGTCGGTCGTGCGCAGCACCGTGCCCTTGGAGCCGGAGGCCCAGGCGGTGGACCTGCTGACGGCGGCCAGGCCGCGGAACCGTGCGTCCGTACCGCTGTCCTTCAGGTCCCACCGGAGGGTGGGACGGGCTGCGCCGGCGTCCGCCGCCCGGGCCTCGGGGGCCGCCGGGACCCCGGCCAGAGCCGCTCCCAACACTGCCGCGCACATGCCAACTGCCAGAAGTCTCATGGCGCCGGAAGCTAGTGCACCCCGGTGATCGCCGTCCAGACTGCGGACCCGGGCCGGGCCCTGCCGGACAGACCCGGGACCGGTCACGGAGCAGCGAGATCCGGCCCTTCTCCGACTGGCCCTGCGACGGTGCATCCACCGCCCCAACTGCAGGGAAACGATCACTCTGCGCAATCGGACCGCCGCTTTTCCGCCAGCCGGTGACGCACGTCACGCCCCCGGCGTGTGCACGGATCCGGCCGTTCCTGCGTCTAACCCCATGCCCTACCGATCCGCCGCAAGGGAGCAGGCCATGATCACCGTCATCGAGCAAGCAGTACAGGCCCGGCTGGTCGCGACCGCCCCCAAGGTCGAGTCCGTTCCGGTCACGCTCTGCTACGACCGGTCGGATCCGTTCGCGGTCCGCATGGCCTTCCCCGCGCCCGCCACCCTCGAAGGCATCGAGGTGTCGTGGACCTTCGGCCGTGAGCTGCTGGAGACCGGCATCGACGAGCCGGCGGGACTGGGCGACGTCCGCGTCCGGCCGTACGGCGCGGGTCGCACCGTGATCGAGTTCCACGCTCCCGAGGGCATGGCCATCGTGCTGATGGACACCGCCGACCTGGAGGGCTTCCTGGAGCGGGTGGCCGCGGTGGTCCCGGCCGGCATGGAGCACCTGTACGTCGACATGGACGCCGATCTCGCCGAGCTGCTGCGCGACACCCCCTGAACCCTCCGGGGACGCCCCGCCCGGCCCGCCGCACCCTCGCGGTCGTTAATTCCTTTGCGGTCCGGGCGACCGCCCCCGTAGCGTCGACGACGGCTCTGCTGTCGTTGATCGGAGAAGGACATTGCTCTTGAGGCCCTGAGACACCCCCGGGTGTCTCCACGTGTTGCCCCTTGTCACACGCAACCGGAGGCCTCCATGTCTCGATCTTTCGGCTCTTCCGCCCACTTCGCCACCTGCTCCGCCCTCGGCTTCGACTGGCCTGACGGCACCCGGGTGTTCGACTCCCTCCAGCTGTCCGTCGGCCCCGGCCGGACCGGGCTGGTGGGTCTGAACGGATGCGGAAAGTCCACCCTGTTGAAGCTCCTCGCGGGCGAACTCGCGCCCACCGAGGGACACATCACCATCGCCGGCTCCGTCGGCCACCTCCCCCAGAACCTCACGCTCGACACCGCGCTGCGCGTGGACGCCGCCCTCGGCATCGACCGCACCCGGGCCGCGCTGCACGCCATCGAGGCGGGCGAGGCCACGGAGGAGCACTTCGCCCTGGTCGGCGACGACTGGGACGTCGAGGAACGCGCCCGCGCCACCCTCGACGAACTCGGTCTGGGCCGGATCGGTCTCGACCGCACCGTCGGCGACATCTCCGGCGGCGAGTCCGTACTGCTGCGCCTGGCCGCGCTGCTGCTGCGCCGGCCGGACGTCCTGCTGCTCGACGAGCCGACCAACAACCTGGACCTGCGGGCCCGGCAGCGGCTGTACGACGCCGTCGAGGCCTGGCCCGGGGTGCTGGTCGTGGTCAGCCACGACCGCGAACTGCTGGAGCGCGTCGACCGGATCGCCGAGCTCCACGAGGGCGAGGTCCACCTGTACGGCGGCAACTTCTCGGCGTACGAGCGGGCGCTCGCGGCCGAGCAGGAGGCGGCCGAGCGGATGGTGCGCGTCGCCGAGGCGGACGTGCAGCGGCAGAGGCGCGAACTCTCCGATGCCCAGGGCAAATTGGCCCGGCGGCGGCGCTACGGCCAGAAGATGTGGGACCAGAAGCGCGAGCCCAAGATCGTGATGGGCGGACGCAAGCGGCAGGCGGAGGTGTCGGCCGGCAAGCACCGCACGCTGCACGCCGGACGGCTGGCCGAGGCCCGCGACCGGCTCGACCAGGCCGTCGAGGCGGTCCGCGACGACGACGAGATCCGCGTCGAACTCCCCGCCACCCTGGTCCCGTCGGGCCGCGGCGTCCTCACCCTGCGCGAGCTGTCGCTCGCCCACGGGCCCGAGGCGCCGGCGGTGCCGAAGGCCTGGGAGCTGCGCGGCCCGGAGCGGGTCGCGCTGGTGGGCCGCAACGGCGCGGGCAAGACCACGCTGCTGCGCACGCTGGCGGGGCAGCTCGCCCCGGCGGCGGGCGAGGCCGAGGTCCACGTGCCGCTGCGCTACCTGCCGCAGCGGCTCGACCTCCTCGACGGGGACCTGTCGGTGGTGGAGAACGTGGCCGCCCTCACCCCAGGAGTGACGAACAATCAGATCCGGGCCCGGCTGGCGCACTTCCTGTTCCGGGGCAGCCGGGCGGACCAGCCGGCCGGCACCCTGTCGGGCGGGGAGCGGTTCCGGGCCTCGCTGGCGGCACTGCTGCTGGCGAACCCGGCACCGCAGCTGCTGCTGCTCGACGAACCGACCAACAACCTGGACCTGGCGAGCGTCCGGCAGCTGACCGCCGCTCTGGACTCGTACGAGGGCGCGCTGATGGTGGCGAGCCACGACGTGCCGTTCCTGGAGTCGATCGGCATCACCAAGTGGCTGCTGCTCGACGGGGAGTTGCGACCGACCTCGCGCGAGGAGGTCCGGGAGATGCTGTGGGAGGGCTGACGGGAACGGGGCGGTAGCCGGCGGGTGCGCCCCGGGGCCGGCGGCGCGCAGGGCCCACGCCCGGGCGCGCCGCCGGCCCGCACCCTTTCCGGGCGTCCTCCCGCGGCGCAGGTTCGCCCCGTGTGAAACTTTCACTACCGACCGTAGCGCGCCGTGGTGCACGGTGCTACTACTTGTGTGTCTACGTGAGGTTTTCTCATGCGATGTCGGGCGCGGGCGTGGCGCCGCGGCCGAGGAAGAGGGGGACACGTGCCGCCCAGGAGCACCCCGACCGCCCGGCAGCAGCGGCTCGGCGGCGAACTGCGCAAGCTCCGGGAGCAGTCGGGCATGACGGTGCAGCAGGCTGCGGCCCTCCTGGGCGTGGACCGCACCCGCATCCCGAACATCGAGTCGGGCCGGATCGGGATCACCGCCGAGCGGGTCCGCACCCTGGCCTTCAACTACGACTGCCCGGACACCGACCTGGTGGACCTGCTCGCGGCCATGGCCCAGGAGCGCGAGAAAGGCTGGTGGGAGCGGCACCGCGGGATGCTGCCGCCGGCCCTGCTGGACATCGCCGAACTGGAGCACCACGCCGTCGCCCTGCACACGGCGGTGACCACCCACATTCCGGGGCTGCTGCAGACGGAGGAGCACGCGCGGGCGGTGTTCGGCACCGCCGATCCGCCACTGCCGGAGCCCGACCTCCAGGCGCGGCTGGCGCTGCGGATGACACGGCGGGCGGTCTTCGACCGCGAACTCCCGCCGCGGTACGAGGCGGTGGTCCACGAGGCGGCCCTGCGGATGCAGTTCGGCGGTCCGAAGGTGGCGCGGGCGCAGCTGGAGCACGTCCTGGAGCAGTCGGAGCGGGAGCACGCGACGGTGCGGGTGATCCCTTTCGCCGCGGGGGGCTTCCCCGGGGCCGGGCAGTCCTTCACGTACGCGGCGGCGGCGATGGCCCAGCTGGACACCGTACAACTCGACACCTCGCACGGCTCGATGCTCCTGGACTCCGACATGAAGCTGCGGCGGTACCGGGGGCTGCTGGACCGGCTGCGGCGGCTGGCGCTGCCGGAGCGCGCCTCGCGCGATTTCATCCACCGCGCGGCGCAGGACCTGTGACGGCCCGTACTCCCGAGAGAGACGAGACCACATGACCATGCGCACGAGCACCATCGCCTGGGACGAGGCCTTCTGCAGCGAGGGGGCCAACTGCTTCCGGTTCGGCCGGGACGCCGACGGGCGGGCGTACATCGGCACCACGCACTCCGCGAACGTGGTCACGGATTCGATGGACGCGCTGCGGGCCCTGATCACCGCGGTGAAGGCGGGCGCGGCGGACCACCTGCTCGGCCCGGAACCGGTGATGCCGTCTGGCGGGCGCCGGGCGGCCGCGTGATGATGGGCGCCGGACCCCCTCCCGGACCCAGGAGTACCGCGGTGCCCAGCAGAAGAGCCCTGATCCGCCGTCCCGGTCCGCGCCTCGCCGAGGGGCTCGTGACCCACATCGAGCGCACCCCGGTCGACCCCGGTCTCGCCCTGCGGCAGTGGGAGGCGTACGCGCAGGTGCTGCGCGACCACGGGTGGGAGACGGTGGAGGTCGCGCCGGCCGAGGACTGCCCGGACGCGGTGTTCGTCGAGGACGCCGTCGTCATGTTCCGCAACGTCGCGCTGATCACCCGCCCGGGCGCGGAGTCCCGGCAGCCGGAGACGGCCGCGGTCGAGGAGGCGGTGGCCGCGCTCGGCTGCTCGGTGAACCGGGTACGGGCGCCCGGCACCCTCGACGGCGGCGACGTCCTCAAGATCGGCGACACGGTGTACGTGGGCCGGGGCGGCCGGACCGACGCGGAGGGGGTGCGGCAGCTGCGGGCGGTCTTCGAGCCGCTGGGCGCGAAGGTGGTGGCGGTGCCGGTGAGCCGGGTGCTGCACCTGAAGTCGGCCGTGACGGCGCTGCCGGACGGGACGGTGATCGGCCACCCCCCGCTCGTCGACACCCCTACCGCTTTCGGGTCGTTCCTGCCGGTCCCCGAGGAGTCGGGGGCGCACGTGGTGCTGCTCGGCGGCGGCCGGCTGCTGATGGCGTCCAGTGCGCCGCGCAGCGCCGAGCTCTTCACCTCCCTGGGCTACCAGCCGGTAACCGTGGACATCGGGGAGTTCGAAAAACTCGAAGGGTGCGTGACATGTCTCTCCGTTCGGCTGCGTGACCTCCCCTCATAACGGTGCGTAGCCGGATATTCCCGGGGCGGGGCTTGGCGGGCTCTGACGCCGGGCTTAACCTACGGTCTCGTAACCTACGAAGCCGTAAGTATCGGCCTGCCCTCTGGAGTACCCGTGACCCTCACCTCTCCCTACCTCGGCAGCTCGGAGGCGTGGACGGACGCCAGGCTGCTGTTCGCGCTGGAAGAGGTGGTCGAGAAGGAGCTCAACCGCCACCTGAAGGTCACCAAGGACTGGATGCCCCACGAGTACGTGCCGTGGAGCGACGGCCGGAACTTCCCGGGCTTCTTCGAGGACGGCGAGGCCTGGGAGCCCGCCCAGTCCAAGGTGACCGACATCGGCCGGATCGCGCTCGTCGTCAACCTCCTCACCGAGGACAACCTGCCCAGCTACCACCACGAGATCGCCTCCCTGTTCGGCCGGGACGGCGCGTGGGGCACCTGGGTGCACCGGTGGACCGCGGAGGAGGGCCGGCACGGCATCGTGATGCGCGACTACCTGCTGGCGTCGCGCGCCGTGGACCCGGACAAGCTGGAGCAGTTCCGGATGGCGCACATGTCGGAGGGCTTCGAGTCCGACAACCGCCACTCGATGCTGCACTCGGTGGCGTACGTCGCCTTCCAGGAGCTCGCGACCCGCATCTCGCACCGCAACACCGGCCACCAGTCGGGCGACCCGGTCTGCGACCGGATGCTGGCGCGCATCGCGCAGGACGAGAACCTGCACATGGTCTTCTACCGCAACCTGCTGGGCGCGGCCTTCGAGCTGGCGCCGGACCTGACCATGCAGGCCGTGCGGGACGTGGTCGTCAACTTCCGGATGCCGGGACACGGCATGCCGGGCTTCGAGCGGGCCGCCGCGCAGATGGCCATCGGCGGCATCTACAACCTGCGCATCCACCACGACGACGTGCTGTCGCCGGTGCTGCGGTTCCTGAAGGTCATGGAGATCGACGGGCTCGGCCCCGAGGGCCGGCAGGCCCAGGAGGAGCTGGGGCTCTACATGAACGGCCTCGACGACGAGGCCCGCAAGCTGGACGAGCGCCTGGCGGCGCGGGCGGCCCGGGTGGCCGCGCGCGGCAACGCGAAGCGGGACTGACCCGGGCGGGAAAGCCCCGGCGGGGGCCCGTGCCGGCGGCACGGGCCCTTGCGCGTACGCGGACCCTCCCGCACACGCGGACCCTCCCGCGTGCACGTCCGGGTCCGGCGCGGACCCCGGCCACGTCAGCGGCGGCGCAGGACCTGCCGTTCCTGCTCGGACAGCCCGCCCCAGACGCCGAAGCGCTCGTCGTTGGCGAGGGCGTACTCCAGGCACGCGGCCCGGCCCGGGCAGGCCGCGCACAGCCGCTTCGCCTCGCGCACCGACGTGCCCGGTTCCGGGAAGAAGAACTCGGGTCCGGTCTGGGCGCACAGCGCGCCCACCTGCCAGGACAGCTCGGGCAGCACGGTGGTGGCAGCGGGCGCGATCCGGTCGGCAGGGGCGATCGCGGCGGTCGTGTTCATCGGCATGAAGGCAGCATGGCGGGCGCCGATATACGTCTGATCAACGCGCGTTCAACGCCCCTCGCGCAGCGGGTACGGCCGCCCCGCCCGGGCTCACTCCTCGTGCTTGGCGCGGCTCGGCTGGACCCGTTTCGGCTCCCCCGGCATCTTCGGGTAGTCCGGCGGGTACGGCATGTCGCCCAGGCCGCGCGCCTCGCGGTCGTGGTCGGCCAGCTCCAGTACGGCGTCCAGCACGAAGGCGTGCTCCTCCATGTCGGCGTGCACGTCGCCCAGCTCGGCGAAGCGGGCCGGCATGGTCACGATGTCGAAGTCGCGCGGCTCCGCGGAGTCCACCTCGTCCCAGCGCAGCGGGGCCGAGACGGGTGCGTGCGGGCGGGGGCGGACCGAGTACGCGGAGGCGATGGTGCGGTCGCGGGCCGTCTGGTTGTAGTCGACGAAGATCCGCTCCCCGCGCTCCTCCTTCCACCAGGCGGTGGTGACCTTGCCGGGCATCCGGCGCTCCAGTTCGCGGCCCAGCGCGATGGCGCAGCGCCGTACCTCGGTGAAGGTCCAGCGCGGCTCGATCGGCACGAACACGTGCAGGCCGCGGCCGCCCGAGGTCTTCGGCCAGCCGCGCAGGCCCAGTTCCTCCAGCAGGGCGCGCAGCTCGTGGGCGGCGGCCACCGCATGGTGGTAGTCCGTACCGGGCTGCGGGTCGAGGTCGATGCGCAGTTCGTCGGGCCGGTCGGTGTCCTCGCGGCGCACCGGCCACGGGTGGAAGGTGAGGCAGCCCAGGTTGGCCGCCCACAGCACGGCGGCCGGCTCGGTCGGGCAGATCTCGTCGGCGGTGCGGCCGCTGGGGAATGCGATGTGGGCGGTGGGGATCCAGTCGGGCAGGTTCTTCGGGGCCCGTTTCTGGAAGAACGATTCGCCGGTCACCCCGTCGGGGTAGCGCTCCAGGGTGGTCGGCCGGTTCCGCAGCGCGCGCGTGATGCCCCCGGCGACGGCCAGGTAGTACTGCGCGACGTCCAGCTTGGTCAGGCCGCGCTCGGGGAAGTACACCTTCTCCGGGCTGGACAGCCGTACCGTCCGGCCGCCGGCGTCCAGTTCGACCGCAGTGCGCGCAGTACCCATGTGCGTCACGGTAGGCGCGGACCGGGCGGCCCGCACACCGGGCGCCACCGGGCGGCGCGGTGGCCCGCAGCGCAGAATCGGACCATGGACCTCCCCGTGATGCCGCCCGTGAAGCCCATGCTGGCGAAGTCCGTGGCGCGCATCCCGCCGGGGATGCAGTACGAGGCGAAGTGGGACGGGTTCCGCGCGATCGTGCACCGCGACGGGCCCGAGGTGGTCGTCGGCAGCCGCACCGGCAAGCCGCTGACCCGGTACTTCCCCGAGCTGGTGGCCGCGCTGCTGGACAACCTGCCGGAGCGCTGCGTGGTGGACGGCGAGATCGTGATCGCGCACGGCGGGCGGCTGGACTTCGACCGGCTCACCGAGCGGATCCACCCCGCGGCCTCCCGGGTGGCGGCGCTCGCCGAGCGCACGCCCGCCGCCTTCGTCGCCTTCGACCTGCTCGCCCTCGGCGACGAGGCGCTGCTCGACACCCCGCTGTCCGAGCGCCGGGCCGCCCTCGAGGAGGCGCTGCGCGCGTCGGCTCCCCCGGTCCACCTGGCGCCCGCCACCACGGACGCGGCGCTCGCGCAGGAGTGGTTCTCCGCGTACGAAGGGGCCGGGCTGGACGGGGTGGTCGCCAAGCCGCTGGACCTGCCGTACCGGCCGGACGCCCGGCTGATGTACAAGATCAAGCACGAGCAGACGGCGGACGTGGTCGTCGGCGGCTACCGCTTCCACAAGAGCGGCCCGGTGGTCGGCTCGCTGCTGCTCGGGCTGTACGACGCACGGGGCGTCCTCCAGCACGTCGGCGTGTGCGCCGCGTTCCCGATGAAGCGGCGGGCCGAACTGGTGACGGAGCTGGAGCCGCTGCGGACGGACCCGGACGCGCCCACCGGCCACCCGTGGGCTGCCTGGGCCGACGAGTCCGCGCACGAGGGCGCACGGCTCCCCGGGGCCCCGAGCCGCTGGTCGGGCAAGAAGGACCTGTCCTGGGTCCCGCTGCGGCCCGAGCTGGTGATCGAGGTCGGCTACGACCACATGGAGGGCGACCGCTTCCGCCACACCGCCCAGTTCAAGCGCCCCCGCCCGGACCGGACCCCGGAGACCTGCACCTACGACCAGCTGGAGGAGGTCGTCCGGTACGACCTGAACGAGGTGCTCGGCTTGACGGGCACGTAGGGGAGGTTGCGAGGATCGTCCTCCGTACGACCGGAGGTCTTGCCATGCCCGCAGCAGCCGTTCCGCCCGCCGCCGAGCGTCCCGACCGGGCGCGGCCCGCCGCGAACGCGGTGGTGGGGGTCGGGGTGGTCGTGGTGGACGCGGACGGCCGGGTGCTGCTCGGCCAGGCGCACGACGGCCGCTGGGAGCTGCCGGGCGGGAAGACCGACCCCGGTGAGGGGTTCGCCGAGGCGGCGGCGCGTGAGCTGGCCGAGGAGACGTCGCTCCTGGCCGAGCCCTCCGCCGTCCGGGTCCTCGCGGTGCTCGTCGGCGCGAAGGCGGGCGTGGTCCGCCTGACGGCGGCGGTCGTGACGGACTCGGCGGCCGGCGCTCCCCGGGTCACCGAGCCGGACAAGATCCTGCGGTGGTCCTGGTTCGAGCCGTCCGCGATCCCCACCGGGCTGTACGGTCCGTCGGCGACCGTGCTGCACGCGTGGCGTCCGGAGCTGGGGCTCGACGTCGCGCACGTGCCGTCGCACGTGTACCGGCTCGCGGACGCCTGACCCCGGGGGCCCGGCCCCGAGCCCCGGTCCTCAAACGCCGGACGGGCTGGAGTGTGCCCCCTGCCCTGACTTTGACCGCGGGCCGAGGCTTGCCTAAGCCCCGCCGGCGATTGAGGTGCGGGGTCTGGGGCGGAGCCCCGGTTCGGGAAGGGGCGGGGTGGGGGAACAGCCCCGCAGGGT
>NZ_JAJAUZ010000039.1 GCF_020532645.1 Streptomyces bambusae | reverse complement strand
GGGGGGTTGGGGGGGCCCCCCCAAGAAGTGCAACCCGGCTGGCGCCGGGCACCGGGCTCCGCCCGGACCCGCGCCTCAAACGCCGGCGAGGCTGGGGGTGGCGGCGCCAGCCCCCGGGCTCTGCCCGGACCCGCGCCTCAACCGCCGGAGGGGCTGGCTTTGCCCCCGCGGGGTCCCGAGCGCCGGAGGGGCGGGTTTTGCCCCGCGGGGTCCCGAGCGCCGGAGGGGCGGGTTTTGCCCCGCGGGGTCCCGAGCGCCGGAGGGGCGGGTTTTGCCCCGGGGGGTCCCGAGCGCCGGAGGGGCGGGTTTTGCCCCGCGGGGTCTCAAGCGCCGGAGGGGCTGGGGACGTTCGGCCGGGGCGGCCGGGGCAATTGGATGCGCACTGTCGGGGTGGGGCGGGGTCCGGCAGGATGGCGGTCCGGTTCTCGGCGGGCGGAGGAGCGCGTGGCGACAGGAGACGCACAGGAGCGGCGGGACGCGCTGTACCGGGACCCGTATCCCACGTACGCCCGGGCCCGCCGGGCCGAAGGCCTGACGTACCTGCCCGAGCTGGACGCCTGGCTCGTCGCCCGCGACGCGGACGTCCGCGAAGTGCTGCGCCGCCCCGGCGACTTCTCCTCGGCTAACGCCCTGCTCCCCGACATCCCGCCGTCCCCGGACGCACTCGCCGTCCTCGCCACCGGCCTCGCACCGCACCCCACCGTCGTCACCTCCGACGGCCCCGCCCACCGCCGGCACCGCGCCCCGCTCAACCGGGCCATGTCCCCGGCCCGTTCCGCGGCCCTCCTCCCGTACGCCCGGACCTGCGCACGCGAACTGCTGGCCGGTTTCGCCGCGGACGGCGCCGCCGAGCTGGTGACGGCGTACGCCCGGCGGCTGCCCGGACTGGTGGTGGGCCGGCTGATCGGCCTCGAACCGGCGGACGTGCCCGCCGCCGTCCACGGCGGCCACCGCGCCGAGGAACTCTTCTTCCGCCCGCTGACCCCGCCCGGCCAGGCGGCCGCCGCCGCGGACGTGGTCGCCCTCCAGCACCTGCTCGACGGATACGTACGGGACCGCCGCACCCGCCCCCGCGACGACCTCTGCTCGGACCTGGCGGCCGCCGCCGCCCCGGCCGGTACGGCCCTCGCACCCGAGCAGCGCCACGAGGTGGTGGCGCAGCTCCAGAACCTGCTGATCGCCGGGATCCTCACGACCGGTGCACTGATCGCCACCACCCTGCTGCACCTGCTCGCCGACCGGCCGCAGTGGGAACTCCTCTGCTCCGACCCCGCGCTCATCCCGGCCGCCGTGGAGGAGGGCGCCCGCTTCGACACGGCCATCCAGGCGTTCCGCCGGGTCACGACAGGGCCGGTGGAGATCGCCGGCACGCGGCTGCCGGCCGGCGCCGCGGTCCTCGTCGCCTACGCCTCCGCCAACCGCGACGAGCGGCGCTACGCCCGTCCCGCCGCGTTCGACATCCGGCGCCCCGGACTCCGCCACCACCTCGCCTTCGGCCACGGCCCGCACGTCTGCCCCGGCTCCCACCTCGGCCGCGGCCAACTCCACCTGACCCTGTCCCTGTTCACCGAAGCCCTCCCCACGCTCCGGCTGGACCCCGCCCGTCCCCACCCGCCGATGCGCCCCACCCTGATCCACCGCTCCCCGGAGACCCTCCACACCACCTGGTGACGCGACGCCCGGCGCCGGGTTCGTGGGGCGGGGCGGCCGGGTGGGAAGATGCCCGTGTCAGGCAGTGGGCGGACGGCGGAGCGGGGCGGCGCGGTGGCGGGTACGGACGAGGGCGGCGGCCTTGGGCCGGATCCGGCGGTACGGGTCGACGGCCGGACGGAACGCGGACGCCGCACCCGCGCGAAGATCGTGGACGCGCTGCTCGCGCTCCTCGACGACGGGGTCTCGGAGTTCCCGGCGGAACGCGTCGCGGAACGGGCCGGGGTCTCCCGGCGGCTGGTCTTCCACCACTTCGCCGACATGTCGGAGCTCGTCGACCTCGCCATCACCCGGCGCCTGGAGCAACTGGCCGAGCAGGTCCGGCCGCTGCCGGTGACCGGCCCGCGGCGGGTCCGGGTGGCCGCGCTGGCCGAACAGCGGGCCCGCATCCTGGAGTGGATCACTCCGGCGCGCCTCACGCTGATGCGGATCGACCACCCGTCACCGCGCATCCGCCAGGTCACCGACGAGGCGTTCGCGGAGGCGCGGCGGCGGGTCGCGGAGATCTTCGCGGAGGAGCTCGGCCGCCTCGACGCCCGCCGGTCCGCCGACCTCCTCGACGGCCTCGACGCCGTGACCACGTGGGGTGCCTGGCACCACTGGCGCACCAGCGGAAAGACCACCGAGGAGTCCCGCGCGGCCATGGAGGCCACCCTCCTGAACCTCCTCGCCGCGGCGGACCACCCCCGGCCCTGACCCGCCCGGCCGGGGGACCTCGCACCCCACCGCCGGGAAACCGTCAGGCGAGCGCGACGTCCTTCGCCGACGCCGTCACCGTAATGCCGTCCGGACCCGCCGAGACCCCCGTGGCCCGCATCTCCAGGGGGAGTTCGGGAAGGGTCCGGGTCCGGCCGGCCAGGGACCGGGTGACGAGGGGGCCGGCCGGGTCCAGTGGACGGCCGGCCAGGGACACCGCCGTCGGCCGGAGCGAGACCACCCCGTCGTGCAGTTCCACCACCGCCGTCACCATCAGCAGGCTCCGCTCGATCCGCAGCCGCCCGTCGCCCGCGTCGGACACCGTGGCCCCGTCCGGACCGCCCAGCGCGTCGTAGCCGGCGGTGAACCGGCCCGAGGCCGACGCCGCGCGATGGCCGCCGCCCTGCGGCGACACGTCGTCGAGGGTGACCTCGGCGGTGACCGGCCGCCCGTCCGACGTCGCATCGGCCCGCACCCGGACCTGGGGATGGCTGCCCCGGGCGGCCTGCAGCAGGAACGGCGTCCCTTCGATGGACACGTCCGGCCGCGCCGTCAGCGACGGCTGCTCGCGCACGAGCCGGTCCGCCAGCCGCCCCTCCGCCCGGTGCCGGGCGACGGAATCGGCGACGGGCGGTACGGCGAGCAGGGCGGCGGCGGCCGCCAGGAGGGCGAGACGGGGGGTACGGGAGCGCATGCGGAACCTCATCGGGTGGGAGTGGTCATGGATCCGGCGTCCGCCGCCGGCCGGGTGTGGGCGCTGCCCTCGATGTCCAGTTCGGGCAGCAGCCGGTCGAGCCGGCGCGGCAGCCACCAGGCGCGGTCGCCGAGCAGGGCCATCGTGGTGGGGACGAGCAGCCCGCGGACCACGGTGACGTCGAGCGCCACGGCGGCGGCCAGCCCGGTCCCGAACATCTTCACCACCGGGTCGTCCGCCAGCAGGTAGGCGAGGAAGACGCTCACCATGATCAGCGCGGCGGAGGTGATGATCCGTCCGGTCGCCGCCAGCCCGTGCACCACGGCACCCCTGCTGCCCAGGCCCGCGAGGTGGCGCTCGCGCACGGCGGTGAGCAGGAACACCTCGTAGTCCATGGACAGCCCGAACAGCACGGCGAACATCAGCAGCGGCACGTACCCGGGAATCGGCACCGGCCCCTCCAGCCCGATCGCCTGAGCACCCCAGCCCCACTGGAACACCGCGGTGAGCACCCCGTACGAGGCGGCCACCGACAGCAGGTTCAGCACGGCGGCCTTGGCCGCGAGGAAGGGGGAGCGGAAGGCGGCCAGGAGCAGCAGGCCGGCGACGGCCACCACCACGCCGATCACGGCGGGCAGCCGGCCTGCGAGCCGGTCGTTGAGGTCCCGGACGGCAGCGGTGGCCCCGCCCACGTGCGCGGTGCCGCCGCCGTCGGCGGTGGCCGCGGGCAGCACCTCGCCGCGCAGGGTGCCGACCAGGCGGGCGGTCGCCGGGTCACCGGGCGCGGTGGCCGGGGTGACCTGCCAGCGGACGGTACGCCCGTCCCCGGCGAGCTGCGCCGGACTCACCGAGGCCACACCGGGGGTGCGGCCCAGCGCCGCCGAGACCTTCGTGATCCGGGGGTCCTGCGGGCCGGCGGCCGGGGTGGGCAGAGTGTCGGTGACCTGGAGCGGCCCGTTGAAGCCCGGCCCGAACGCCGCCGCAAGCCGCTCGTACGCGGTTCGGCTCGCCGAACCCGCCGGCTTGTCCCCGGCGTCGAGCTGCCCGAACGTCAGCGTGGCCGCGGGCGCTGCCAGCAGCAGCAACAGCGCGAGCCCGGACAGCAGGTACGGCCAGGGCCGCGCCACGACCCGCCCGGCCACGCGTTCCCAGCCGCCCGCCGCAGCGGCGGCACGTCCGGCCCCCGGCACGCCGCCGGCGCCCCCCGGCGGCCCGCCGGACTCCCGGTCCGGCACGCCGCCGGCGCCCGGGGCGGCCGCGCCCAGGAACCGGGACAGCAGGCTCAGCAGGGCGGGCAGCAGTGTCAAGGTGGCGGCCACCGCCACCAGGACGGCGACCGCCGGGGCCAGGGCCAGGGCGTGGAGGAGGGGGAGGCCGCCGAGGGAGAGGCCGGCCAGGGCCGCGATCACCGCGCAGCCGGCGAAGGCGGCGGCCTTGCCGGCCGTGGCCGTGGCGAGGGCTGCGGCCTGCGCGCCGGGCAGCCCCCGGCCGCGGAGCTCGCGGAACCGGGTCAGGCAGAAGAGGGTGTAGTCGATCCCGACGCCCAGGCCGATCATCGCGGCGATGGTCGTCCCCGACGACGGCATGTCCATGAGGTGCCCGGCCAGCCCGATCGCGGCCAGCGACACGGCCAGTCCGGCGATGCCGACGACCAGCGGCAGCCCGGCGGCCGCGGCCTTGCGGAAGCCGAGGAAGAGCACGACCGCGGCGGCCGCCAGTCCGATCAGCTCGCTGTGCCCGGTGTCCGGCCGGTCCACGGCCGCACCGAGGTCGCCGCCCGGGGTCACCTCGATCCCGGCGGCGACGGCCGGTCCGGCGGCCGCGACGATCCGGTCGGCGAGTTCCGGCGTGATGTCCCGCCCGGTGACGTCGAGGCCCAGCGACAGCACGGCCGTGTGTCCGTCCTCCGCGATCGGGCCCCCGCCACCCCTGCCGGCCGGCGGGTAGGGGGAGACGACCGACACCACGTGCGGCACCTCGGCGATGGCCCGGGCGCCGGCCTCCACCGCGGCGCGTGCCGCGTCGTCGGTCAGCACCGGACCGTCGGGCGCGGTGTGCAGCACCAGCGGCTGGCTGCCGGAAGCCGGCCCGGGAAACGCGTCCGCCGCCGCGTCGGCCGCGGCCTGGCTGTCACTGCCCGGGATGGACACGGCCTCGCTCGTCACCCTCCCGTACGCCAGGACCGCACCGCCCAGCGCCAGGAGCAGCAGCAGCCAGGCCGCCACCACCCGCTTCGGCCGCAGGGCGCACCAGCGCCCCAGTGCGAGGAACATCGGGCCCTCCCAAGAGATCTGCGTTCATTGCACATTCATTGCACTTGCCGTGCAGTGTTACGTTTTCACTCAGAGTGCAATGATGTCAATCGGGGGGTGTGTGGCCGGGCTCCCGGGTGCTCGGCGGCGGGGTCCTCGACCGCCGCAAACCGTTTGCAACTACTCCGATAGAGTGTTCGGGCTCGCGAGACCGCCGATCCGGCGCGATGAGCGGCTGACACGACCACCACTCACCATCGGCCGGAAAAAATTGATATCGAAAACATCGCGGGTTTCCTCCCGACCGGAGAGCGGCGACGGACCGGCCCCCCGGCGCAGTCCGAGAGTGGCGCTCTGGGCCGCAGCGGGCGCGGTCGCCCTCGGCTTCCTGGTCGCACTCGAACTGGCCGCCCGCCACTACGGCCTCCGGGGCCCGCTCACCAACCAGGTGCGCGAAGTGGTGTTCGCCCCGAAGTCCGCGCCCCTGCTGTACGGCAGCATGGCGCTGATGATGACGGTGCTCACCTGGCGGCAGCGCTTCATCGCCCTGGGCGCGGCCGTCGGCATCGACGTCGTCTTCTTCCTGGTCCGGCTCGCGGCCGGCGCCCAGATGATGCCCGGCAACGGCGCCCTGTGGGTGGTCCTCGGCTGCGCCGTGACCGCCGTCACCCGCCGCACCGGCGCCGAACGCCTGCTGCTGCTCAAGGGTGTCGGCCTGGCCCTGCTGCTGGTGGCCGGCCGGAAGGCCGGTGACACCTGGCTGGTCATCACCTCGAAGAGCCGCCCGATGGTGCTCGACCAGTACGTGGCCACCGCCGACCACGCGCTCGGCAGCCCGACGTACCTCGCGGGCCGGATCCTGGAGAGCCTGGGCCCGGTCGGGTACCACGTCCTCGACTGGGTCTACGGGCAGCTCGGTGTCGCCGCGGTCGTCGTCGCCGCCTACCAGCTGCGCAACGTGGTCACCGAGCGCCGGTTCCCCGGCCACCACTTCGTGCGCACGTTCCTGGTGATCGGCCTGCTCGGGCCCGGCATCTACATGCTCTTCCCGGTGGTCGGACCGCTCTACGCCTACGGCCCCGACGGCGGCCAGTGGGCGCTGGCGAACCTGTGGCCGCACACCCCGCCGGTGCCGGCCGATCCGCCGGTCCCGTTCCTCTTCGACGGGATCACCCCGCGCAACTGCATGCCCAGCCTGCACACCGCCTGGGCCCTCGCGATCTTCATCCACACCCGGCCGGGACCGAAGGCGCTGCGCTGGTTCGGCACGTTCTGGCTGATCACCACGATCGCCGCCACCCTGGGGTTCGGCTACCACTACGGCGCCGACATCATCGCCGGTGTGGTCTTCACCCTCACCATCGAGGTCGCCATGCGCGCCTTTGCGCACGGCTGGGACCGGTCGGCCGTCTGGTTCACCGCCGCCGGCACCGCGGTCTTCACCGCGTTCATGGTGTCCTACCGCTACCTGCCCGAGCAGCTCGCGGCCCTGCCGTGGGTCTCCGGGCCGCTGCTCCTCCTCGCCACCGGCGCCGTCATCGCCGGCTACCTCCGCACCACGCGGCAGTGGGCACCGGCCGCCATCCCCGCACCCCGGCAGGAACGCCGGCCCGAACTGGTCTGAGTACACGCAGCACCGGCGGCGCCCGGAGCACCGGAGGCGCACCGGGCGCAGGAAACGCAGGCAGACGGGTGCGCACCGGTCGGGGGGAGTCCGGTGCGCACCCGTCTTGGGAGGGCACGAGGGGCCGCGCAGCGCCTGCCGCGGCGGGCGGCCCCTCCGTGCCTGGTCAGGAGCGGCCCGCGGGCTCCCGGTCGAGGCCCGCGGCAGCGCGCGCGGCGATCTGCGGGTTGCGGGACTTCAGCACGGCCCAGCCGACCGCCAGGCAGACGGCCCAGCCGGCACCCACGTACAGCGAGACGCGGCTGTCGGGGTCGATGGCGATCATCACGGTGACCAGCAGCAGGAACGCGACGGCGATCCAGCTGCAGACGGTGCCGCCGGGTGCCGGGAAGGAGGACGCGGGCAGCTTGCCCGCGACGACCGCGCGGCGGTAGAGGATGTGGCTGACCAGGATCATCAGCCAGGTCCAGATGCCGGCGGTGGTGGCCACGGACATGACGTAGCCGAAGGCCTTCTCCGGGACGATGTAGTTGAGGATCACACCGATGCCCATGAGGGCGGCGGACAGGCTGATGGCCACGGCCGGGGTCTTGGTGGAGCTCAGCTTGCCCAGCAGCTTGGGGGCCTCGGAGTTGGCGGCCAGGTCGCGCAGCATGCGGCCGGTGGAGTACATGCCCGAGTTGCAGGACGACAGGGCCGCGGTGAGGACCACGAAGTTGACGATGGCCGCACCGGCCGGGATGCCGATCTTCGCGAAGGCCGCCACGAACGGGCTGACGCCCGGCTGGAACTCGGTCCACTTCACGACCATCAGGATCACGCTGAGCGCACCGACGTAGAAGACGATGATGCGCCAGGGCAGGGTGTTGATGGCCTTGGGGAGGGTCTTCTCCGGGTTCTCCGACTCGCCCGCGGTGACGCCGACCAGCTCCACGGCCAGGTAGGCGAACATGACGCCCTGCAGGGTCATCAGGCTGGAGCCGACACCCTTGGGGAAGATGCCGTCGAAGGCCCACAGGTTCGAGACCGCGGCGGTGTCACCGGCCGCGCTGAACCCGAAGGTGACCACGCCGATGCCGATCACGATCATGCCGATCAGGGCGGTGACCTTGACCATCGAGAACCAGAACTCGATCTCGCCGAAGATCTTCACCGAGATCAGGTTCGCGACGTAGAGGACCACCAGGAAGATCAGGGCGGTGACCCACTGCGGCACGTCCGGGAACCAGTAGTGCATGTAGATCGCCGCGGCGGTCAGCTCGGCCATGCCGGTGACCACCCACATGAGCCAGTACGTCCAGCCCGTGACGAACCCGAAGAACGGGCCGAGGAACTCACGCGCGTACTCCGCGAACGAACCCGAAACGGGCCGGTACAGGAGCAGCTCGCCGAGCGCCCGCATGATGAAGAAGACGATGACGCCGGCCAGGGCGTACATCAGGATGAGGCTGGGCCCGGCCTTCGCGATGTTCGCGCCCGCGCCCAGGAAGAGGCCGACGCCGATGGCGCCGCCGATGGCGATCATCTGCACCTGGCGGCTGCCGAGCCCGCGCTCGTAGCCCTCCTCGGGAGTGCTGCCTGCGGTCGCGTCGTCGTCGCCGCGGTGCTGTTCGACCTGCGTCGAGGTCATGCTTGGTGCGCCTTTCCGCTCCATGCCGGTCCGCGCCGCGCTCGGCTGCGGACCGGGTTCCGATCCCCCGGATGCTGAATGGAGTTGCTGCCGGCGGTGGCCGGCTCCAGCGCCCCTGCACGGCCTTGGGTGCGGGCCGGGCAGGCGGGTCGTGAAGATGTACCACGCCACACCCGCCGGGACCGTGGCGAACATCACCGGCAAAACGGTCAACAGCCCGTGCTCAGGCCTAAAGGCCCTTGTCCGGTAACCGCATCGTTATCCGGATCTGAGCATCCGTTGAGCGAACACGCCGTGACATTGCGGCAATCCGTGCCACGGAGCGTGCCCGTACGGGGCGGTCACGCCACTCAGCGTGATGAGAAGTCCCGGGAGCGGGAACGATCGCAGCGCCGCAGCCGTACCCGTGGAGGGACCCCCGACGCACCCGAGGAGCCGCACATGAACCTCCCGCCCCGGCCCTTCCGCCTGATCCCCGGCGCCGCCGCATCGCCGGTGATCCTCCACGTACCGCACGCCGCACGGCACATACCGGAGCCCGTCCGCGCCGGCATCCTGCTCGACGACCCGGCGCTGGAAAGGGAGTTGGACCACATCACCGACGCCCACACCGACGCGGTGGCCGAGGCGGCCGCCGGCCGGGCCGCCACCGCCCCGTGGCGGTTCGTCAACGGCCTCTCCCGGCTCGTCGTCGACCCCGAGCGCTTCCCCGACGAACGCGAGGAGATGCTGGCGGTCGGCATGGGCGCCGTCTACACGCACACCACGCACCGTGAGCGGCTGCGCCCCGCCGGCTTCGACGCGCGCCCGCTCATCGGCGCGTACTTCGAGCCGTACGCGGCGGCCATGGCGCAGGCGGTGGCGGGCCGGCTGGCCGCCACCGGCCGGGCCGTGGTGATCGACGTCCACTCCTACCCGACCCGGCCGCTGCCGTACGAGCTGCACGGCGCGGGTCCCCGGCCGCCGGTCTGCCTGGGCACCGACCCGTTCCACACGCCGCCCGCGCTGCTCGCCGCGGCCGAGAAGGCCTTCGCGGGCTCCGGCGGCACCGGGATCGACACCCCGTTCGCGGGCACCTACGTCCCCATGGAGTACCACGGCACCGACGCCCGGGTCGGCGCACTCATGATCGAGATCCGCCGTGACGGCTACATGACCGAACCCGGCGGCCCCGCCGGCCCCGGCGCCGACGACCTCGCCACCGCCCTCGCCGCCCTCGTGGACAGCGTCTGAGGGCCTGCCCTTCGGATCAGGCGCCCGCGCCGGGCGCCGGGGCGGTCGACGCACGGATGACCAGCTCCGGATCGAACAGCAGCTCCCCGGTCGGCACCTCGCGGTTGCCCACCAGCGCCAGCACGCTCCGCGCCACCTCCAGCGACAGCCGGTCCGCCGGCTGCCGCACGGTGGTCAGCGGCGGGTCGGTGAACTCGGTGACACCGGTGCCGTCGTACCCGACCACCGACACCTCCTCCGGGACCGCCCGCCCGTGCCGGCGGATCCCGCGGATCGCGCCCAGCGCCATCCAGTCGCTGGCCGCGACCACCGCGGTGGCACCCAGCTCCAGCAGCGGTGCGACCGCGGCCTGCCCGCCCTCCACCGTGTAGGACTGCCGGATCACCCAGCGCTCCGCGTCCTCGATCCCGCGCCGCGCCATCGCCGCCAGGAAGCCCTGCACCCGGCGGTCGGCGGGCCGGTTGCCGGCCGGCCCCGAGGCCATCCCGATCCGCCGGTGGCCCAGCCGGTACAGGTGGTCGACGGCCAGCTCGGCGGCGAGCAGGTCGTCGGTGGAGAACACCGGCACCGCCACCCCGTCCGCGAACTCGCCGTTCACGCCCACGTACGGGACCCGGCGCTGCCGCAGCACCTCGTACGCCTCGGTGTCGGAGCCCTCGACGGTGTTGGAGGCGGAGAGGAAGACGACCGCCGCGATGCCCTTGTCCACCAGCGAGGAGACGAAGTCCAGCTCCTGCACCCCGCCCGCGAACGCCGGGCAGAGCACCGTCTTGAGACCGTGCGGGGCCAGGGCCGCCTCGATCCGCTCGGCCACGTCCGCGAAGAACGGGTTCGAGATGTGGTCGGTGATCACGGCCACCAGCCGTCCCTGGACGCTGCGTTCGTAGCCGAGCTCGGCCATCGCCTGCTCGACCGCGTCCCGTGTCTTGCGCGACACGCCCTGCCGCCGGTTGACGACCCGGCTGACCGTCGCCTCGCTGACCTGCGCGCGGGCCGCGACGTCGGTGATGCCGACCTTCATCGCCGTCCTTCCGTGATCGTGAGCGAGACCAGACCACCGCGGGGGACGGCCAGGGTGCGCGGCCCCTCCCCGTACCGGACCGGCGCGGACTCGATGATACGGCCGTCCGGGGCGTGGATCACCTGAGTGACCTCGGCCGGGCCGCCCGCCACCGACAGCATCAGGGCGTCCCCGGCCGACCCGTTGACCAGATCCACCCTGCGGTGCGCGGCCAGATCGAGGGGGACGACCACCCCGCCGTGCACACTGATCAGACAGCGGTCGCCGGCCGTGGCGCGCACCAGCGGGTACAGCTCGTCGGGCCGGCCCGGCTCCACCTCGCCGTCGAGGAGCAGCTCCCGGTGCTCCCGCCAGGTGCGCAGCCAGAACGCGAGGGCGTCCCGGTGCTCCTGCGGGACCCGGTCCAGGCGGACCGAGATCTGCGGCACCGCGTGCAGCGCGCCGATCAACTGCCGGGCCACCGCCGCCACCGGCGCCTGCGCCGACCACAGCAGCATGTCGGAGTGGACCGCGCCCCCGACCGCCAGCAGCGACGTGTCCAGGGTGCGGACCCGGTTGGCGGCCGCGTCGGCCGGGCAGTCGAAGGACCGCAGCATGTTCCCGAACGGCGCGGCACCCGGCCCGGTGTACGGCTGCCGCAGTTCCAGCAGCAGCCCCTCGGGGCGCACCTCCTCCAGGGCGGACCGCACCTCGGCCAGCAGCACCGCCATCGCCCGCCCGACGTCCGCGCCGCCGTCGCCCGCATAGACCATCGCCTGGTCGAGGAAGTCCAGCTTGAGACCGTCGAGCCCGTGGTCGCGGACCAGCCGGGTGCACAACTTGACCACGTGCGCCCGGACTTCGGGCCGCCGCGGATCCAGCACCAGCGCACCCGGCACGGTCGCCGCGGCCGGCGCGTACGGGGCCCACTCGGCGTGGCAGTCGGAGCCGGGGCCGATCAGCAGCGGGGCGGCCCAGGCCAGGTACCGCAGGCCCAGCGCGCGGACCTTCGCCACATGGCCGGTGAAGTCGGGGAACTTGACCGGATCCGGCCGCCAGTCGCCGAGCCCGGCGTACCCGCGCCCGTGCCCGTACTCCTGCCAGCCGTCGTCGAGGATCAGGGCCCCGCAGCCCAGCGGTACGGCCAGGGCGGCCTGCGCCTCGACCTCCTCGGCGGTCACGTCCTGGTTGAAGGCATACCAGGTCGAATAGACCGGGGTACGGGCGCCCTCGGGCACCGGCATCGGGGGCAGTTCCCGCGCGTACCAGGCGCGCAGCGGGCGCAGCGCGGCCGCCACCGAGGGCGCGCGGGGCACCAGCAGCACGCGGTGCGGGCCGCCGTCCGCGGAGGCGGGCAGCCGCAGGTGCACGACGTGGGTGTCGTTCTCCTCGGAGACCCCGAAGCGGAGGGAGGCCTCCGGGACCGGGTCGGCGGCGGCGAAGGCGAGCAGGGTGGCGCCCGAGTAGTCGTAGAGGCAGCCGGCGGCCAGCCCGGCCACCAGGGAGACCTGTGCCCGGCCCTCCCAGTCGGCGAGCAGGGTGCGCCGCCAGCCGCCCTGCGGGTGCCAGTAGCCGGCGGCGTCCCCCAGCGGCACGGAGAACCGGATCTCGGCGGGCGCCCCGCCGGTGTCCGCCTCCAGCATCCGCAGCCCGTCGGGGAGCGGGGCCAGCCGCCAGCCGGCGGGCGCGGCCGTGCCGTCCGGGCCGAGGGCCAGCACGGCGAGCCGGACCCCGTCGAGCAGGGGGGCGTACGGTACGGACGGCAGGCCCGCGGTGGTCACCGGGTCGGCCGCGGACGGCGGGGCCGGGGCGGGCTGCGTGCCGCCGGATGCGGCGGCGGTGTCGGTCGGCATGGTCACTCCTTCACGGCACCGGCGAGCAGGCCGGAGACGAAATGGCGCTGGAGCGCGAGGAATACGGCGGCCATCGGCAGGGCGGCGATCGAGGTTCCGGCGAGGATCGCGCCGTAGTCCGTCTCGTCGAGGCCCTGGAGGGAGGCGAGGGCCACCGGCAGGGTGAACGAGGCTCCGTCCCGGAGCACGATCAGCGGCCAGATGAAGTCGTTCCACTGGTACAGGAACAGGAAGATGGCCAGTGCGGCCAGCGAGGGCCGCATCGGCGGCAGCGCCACCCGCAGGAACAGCCGCAGCTCCCCGCAGCCGTCCATCCGGCCCGAGTCGAGCAGCGACGGGGGCAGCGAGGCCATCGACTGGCGCATCAGGAAGATCCCGAACGGCAGCGCCAGGTTGGGCAGCACCACCGCCTGGTAGGTGCCGAGCCAGCTGAGGTCGGCCATCATCTGGAACAGCGGCACCAGGGTGACCTGCGCGGGCACCACCAGGCCGAGCATCAGCAGGCCGAACAAGGCCTCGCGGCCGCGGAACCGGTAGACGGCGAACCCGTAGCCGGCCAGCGTGCAGACGGCCCCCGCGCACACGGTGTACACCGTGGAGATCAGCAGGGAGTTGAGCAGCACCCGGCTGAACTGCGCAGACTCCTCCAGGGACTTCAGATTGTCCGCGAGGTGGCCGCCGGGCAGCAGGGGCGGCGGGCTGCTGAAGATCTCCTCGGAGCTGTGGGTGGCGCCCACCGCCAGCCAGTAGAACGGGATCGCCACGACGGCCAGCGTGATGGCGAGCCCCGAGGTCAGCAGCAGGCTCCGGGCGCGGCGGCGGGCGCCGGGCGGCACGGCGGGGGTCATTCCTTCTCTCCCAGGACGCGGAACTGGATCAGCCCGAGGATTCCGATGAGCACGGCGAGGGCGTACGCGATGGCCGACGCGTAGCCGAAGTCGAAGTACTTGAAGGCGTTCTGGTACAGGTACACCCCGATGGTCAGGGTGGCGTTGTCCGGTCCGCCGCCGGTCAGGACGTACGGCTCGTCGAACAGCTGGAGCGTGCCGATGGTCGACAGCACCGCGGTCAGCAGCAGCACGGGCCGCAGCCCGGGCAGGGTGACGTGCAGGAACGTCCTCCAGCCGCCGGCGCCGTCGACGGCCGCCGCGTCGTACAGTTCGGCGGGCACGCTCTGCAGCCGGGCCAGCAGGATCACCGCGTTGTAGCCGGTGTAGTGCCAGGTCAGGGCGAGGCCGAGGGAGATCTGCGCCCACAGCGGGTGGGTCAGCCACGGCACCGGACCGGCTCCGACGCGCGCCAGCAGCCAGTTGGCCAGGCCGTAGTCCTTGTTGAGCAGGACCGAGAAGACGATGCCGTACGCGACCAGGCCGGTGACCATGGGCAGGAAGAAGCCCAATCGGAACACCGACCGACCGTACAGGAGACGCGAGTTGAGGGCCACGGCCAGGCCGGTGGCCAGCGCCAGCATGACCGGTACCTGGACGGCGAGGATCACGGCCGTGTTCTTCAGCGCGGTCCAGAACAGCGGGTCGTCCAGCAGCCGCTCGTAATTGCCCGCACCGATGAACGTCTGCGTACCGCCCTCCGTCCGGTGCAGGCTCAGCACGAAGGAGGACCCGATCGGGTACAGCTTGAACGCGCCGAAGAGCAGCAGCGCCGGCAGCACGAACAGGTACGGGGCGGGCCGTCGGCGTGCCCGGCGCCGGGCCGCGGCCGGCCGCACCGGGGCGGCCGGCGGGCGGGCGGCGCGCGGCGCGGCCGGGGCGGCCGGGCCCGCCGGAGTGGCCGCGGTCACCGGACGGCCTTGCGGCCCGTCTGCCGGGCGAGCTGGTCGGCCGCCTCCTTCAGGACGGCGGCCGGGTCGGCGCCCTTGAGGAGGACCTTGGACTGGGCGTCGGTGACCAGCTTCAGCGCCCGGGCGTAGTCGGCGGTGTAGTGGAAGGCCGGCTGCGGGGCCTTCAGGGCGGCGAGGAAGATCTCGCCCCGCTTCTGCCCGCTGAAGAAGGCCGACGGCTCGTGGAAGACGGCGTCCCCGTACGCGGACATCAGCGCGGGCGCGATGCCCTTCTCGCGGTAGATCCGCACCTGGGAGGCCGGGCGGGTCAGCACGAACTCGACGAACGACCAGGCGGCGGCCTGGTGCTTGCTGCTGCCGGCCACGGCGAGGTGGGTGGAGTTGACCGTCGCGGCCGTGGAGCCGCCGCGCCGCACCGCCGGAGGCAGCCGGACCTTCCACTTGCCGGCCTCGTCCGGCACCTGCTCCTCGATGATCCCGCCGAACCAGGTGGGCATCGGGTGGACCGCCGCGGTGCCCTTCTTCAGGGCGCTCATCAGGGCGTTCCAGCCGCCGGCGAGGTCGCAGACCAGTCCCGCGTCGTTGAGGGTCTTGATCAGGGTCATCGCCCTGACCGCCTCGGGCGAGCCGAGGGTGATCCGCCCCTCCGGGTCGAAGTAGAAGGTGCCCTGGAGCTGGAGCAGCATCTGGAAGAAGTTCGCTGCGTCGGCCTGCGAGGCCGGCTTGTCGAGGCCGATGAGGAAGGCGCCGGTCTTCGCCTTCAGCTGCTTTCCGGCCACCACGGCGTCGTCCCAGGTCTGGATCGCCTCCGCGTCGACCCCGGCCTTCTCGAACAGGTCGGCCCGGTACCAGAAGCCGCCCGAATTCGCCTCCCAGGGAAGGGCGTTGACCTTCTTGCCGGTGGGCGCGACGGTCTCCCAGAGGCCCGGGGCGAAGGCGTCCTTGTGGGCGGTTGCGCCCAGCGGGCCGAGGTCGGCCAGGCCGCCGGGGAACTTCTCGACGTAGCCGGGCAGGTAGTCCACGCCGATGTGCAGGACGTCCGCGAGCCCCTGGCCGCCGGCCGCCAGACCGGTGGTGATCTTGTCCCAGATGGCCGGGTTGCCGATGTCCTCCACGGTGACCTGGATGTCCGGGTACCTCTTGTTGAACTCCGGTGTCAGCGCCTTGAGTTCGGCGGCCGGACCCTGCCAGGACCAGACCGTGATCCGGCCCTTGTCCTTGGCGCCGGCGGAGCCGCCCCCGCCCGCGGACGCGCCGGAGCCGGAACAGCCGGCCGCGCCCGCCAGCCCCGCGCCCGCGGCGAGCGCGCCGCCCGCCTTCAGCATTCTTCGGCGGTCGAATCCCGTGCCCTGTCCCATGCCGATCACCCCTGTTGTTCGCTGCACACCGGAAGCTGACTGGCCGGAACTCAATCACGAGGGTGATCGACTTACAAGTCCCTGATGAAAACTTTCAGTTGGATCCGGCAGAGGAATCTGACTGATCCATTGCAGACACGTCATCCTCCTTGCTAGCGTGCCGCGCGCCCACCTCGTGGCAGACGAGGCCCCGACCCCCGGCCACCGCCGGGAGTGCCCCTCCCGGGAGAACCCGATGACGCGTTCCCGCACCGCCCTCATCACCGCACTCGCCCTGCTCGCCCCGCTCACGGCGGTCACCCTGGCCGACGGCGCCGCCCCCGCCCGGGCGGCGGACGCCGCCGGCCGGACCGCGCCCGGCCGGACCGCCCCGGCCCCGCTCGCCCTCATCGACCCCGGCTTCGAAGAGGGCGGCAGCGGATGGGAGTTCACCGCCGGAACCGGCGTGGCCGGCAACCACCCGCACGGCGGCAGCCGGCTCGTCTACCTGGACTCGGGCGCCGGGAAGAAGGTCTCCCAGACCCTCACCGCCACCGCACCCGGCGGCTACGACATCTCCGCGTGGATCGCCACGGGCGGCCCGAACGGCCGCTTCACCGCCCGCGTCAACGGCACCGAGCGGGCCGCCCTGACCCTGCCCGCGGGAGCCGCGTACCGGCGCTGGACCCTCAGCGGGATCGGTCTCGCCGCCGGCGACCGCCTGGAGATCGCCTTCGAGTCCGGCGACGGCTGGCTCAACGCGGACGACCTGATGCTGTCACCCGCCGCCCCCGCCCACCCCCGGGTCAGCTCCTCCGACCCGAAGATCGTCGAGATGTTCGACTGGTCCCGGCGCAAGGCCAACAGCTGGGTGCACCTCGCCGGCACCGACGGCCCGCTCAACGTGGACGAGAACAACCGGACGGGCAGCGGCACCGCCGCCTACGGCCCCTCGTACTGGGCGGGCTACGCCAACCGCAGCGGCTACTACTCCCGCGACATGGCGCACCAGCTGGCCGGCGCCGGCGTCCTGGGCCTGCACGCCGAGAACAAGTCCATGCTGCGGACCTTCGCCGGCACCGCCACCCCCGAGCACAAGTACTACCCGGTGTGGGCGCTCAACTTCGACAACCGCACCCCGCTGTCCATCGACTACCGCAACCCGTCCCTGTTCGTCCGCGAGGTCCCCGCCACGTTCGAGCTGGTCCAGAAGGCCGAGGAGGCGTTCCGCTGGAGCGGCGACCGCTCCTACCTCACCGACCCCGTGCTGTGGGACTTCTACCGGCACGCCACCGAGGAGTTCGTCGACCTGCACGACGGGCTCAAGGACAACGGCGCCGTCAAGGTCGCCGAGGGCACCGGGAAGGGCATCTTCCAGGGCACCGCCAGCTACAACGAACAGAGCAGCGAGCCCCTCGCCGAGGCCGGCGACGCCATCGGCTCCCAGTACCGCGCCTACACCGCCGTGGCCGCCCTCGCCCGCGCCAAGGGCGACACCGCGCTGGCCGCTTCCGCCGCCCGCAGGGCCCGGGAACTGAAGGAGTACTTCAACACCGTCTGGAGCGGCACCGGTTCCGGCGCCGGCATGGTCCGCGGCTGGACCACCGACGGCCGCCCGCTGACCGGCTGGGGCAAGGAGAACAGCTGGTTCATGCCGATGAAGCAGATCATCGAGCCCGGCCCGCGCCGCGAGGCCTACCTCGACTACATCGACGAGCAGGCCTCCGGCGACGGCCGCCCCGACAACATCGAGGCCCTCAGCTACCTCCCGGACACCTTCTTCACCAACAACCGCAACGACACCGCCTGGAAGTGGATGCAGCACGTCTACGACCACAAGAATTAAAAGCGCACATTTAGCTAGGCTGTCGGCATGCCGATCGCCCCGGAGTACCTCCACCTCGTCCAGCGCGGCCCCTTCCCCTGCTACCTCTACGGCCGCAACTCCCGCGACCCCAAGAGCGGCAGCGTCGCCGCCCAGCTCAACGACGGCCGCGCACTGGCCACCAAGCACGGCTGGCCCGTGGTGGACGAGTTCAAAGACCCGGGCATCTCCGCGACCCGCTACGCCCGCAAGACCCGGGACGATTTCGCCAAGATGATCGCGGGCATCCGCGCCGGCTACGTCCGAATCGTCGTGGCCTTCGAGGCCAGCCGCCTGTACCGCGACCTGGAGGCGTACGTCGCCCTCCGCAACGCCTGCATGGACGCCGGCGTGCTGCTCTGCTACCAGGGCCAGGTCTACGACCTCTCCAAACCAGCCGACCGCAAAGCGACGGCCCAGGACGCGATCGAGGCCGAGGCCGAGGGCGACTCGATCCGCGACCGCACCCTGCGCACCGTGCGGGAACTGGCGGCCGCGGGCAAGCCGGCAGGGCGGCTCCTGGACGGTTACAAGCGCCGCTACGATCCCGACACGGGCCAACTGGTCGAGCAGTACGTGGACCCTGAGCGCGGGCCTATCATCCTCGACATCTGGCTGCGGGCTGCCGCCCGGCAGTCGCGCCGGAGCATCGTGCTCGGGCTCGCCGCGAGCGGGATCCGCACCAAGAACGGCCTGCCCTTCACCGAGCACCGCGTGGCGACGATTCTCCGAAACCCGGCCTACGCCGGACTACGCGTCCATCAGGGCAAAGTCATCCGTGAGGCCACGTGGCCGGCGCTGGTGCCGATGGATGTGTACGAGACCGTGCAGCAGATCAACGCGGAATCCGATGGTGCGTACGTGTACCAGCATGACGGCCAGCCGCGTCGCCTGATGGTGCGGCTCGCGCTGTGCGGGTTCCATGAGGATCGCCCCACCGCCGAGCTCCCCGTGCTCGTCAATCTGGTGGGCCGCAGCAAAGCCAGCTCGTACAAGTGCGAGGAAACGGCGCACGTCCGGATCAACGAAAAGTTGCTCGACGCCGCGGTCGAGGAGGCAGTCGTCACCTGGCTCTCGCGGCCGGAGGCTGCCGCCGCCTTCGAGAACGAGGAGGACCGTACGCGGGTCGACGCCGCCCAGGCCCGCCTGGAGGGGCTGGTGCGTCAGCTGGCCAGGGCGCGGGAGATGGCAGCGGAGTTCGGGCCGACTGGCGAGCCGCGGCTGAGCGTGGACGCCTTGGTGGGCATGGAAGCCCGGCTGCTGCCGCAGATCAAGCAGGCCCGGGAGGACGCGGCGGCGCGGCGGCTCCCGGCGGACGTCGCGGATCTCGCGGGGAACCCCGACGCTGCGGCCGTGTGGGACGACCTGACGATGACTTCGAAGCGGGCGGTGGTCCGGGAGGTCGTGACCGTGAAGGTGTTCCCCGCTCGCGCCAAGGGCGTACGGAAGCTTGAGCCGGGCCGGATCAGCCTGGCGTTCCGCGGCGAACCCGGGTGGGTCTCGCCAGCGGCTATCGCCGCCGCGCGGGCTGGCGTTCTTCCTGGACCTGCTCTGCGGCTCCTGCGCGAGTCGGCTGAGGCGGGAAGAGGGGAAGAACCTGTGCCGGAGCAGTAGTGGCAGTCGGCGCCTTGAGGAGGCCGGCGAGGTAGAGCCGGACGCCGGTCTCCATGCTCTCAACGATGAGTTGCTCTCGACCAGCCTCGTAGCGGTCGTCCAGCGCGCGCTTGAGTGCAGCGACTTCGGCGCGGCCGGCGGCCCGGTCGCCTTCGAGGTCGCGCAGCCGCCGCCGGTGTTCCTCGGCTTGGGCGGCTCCGAGCGCGATGTATTTGGTGTGCTCGTCTTCGGCGCGCTGCTTGGCTTCGGCGAGGGCGCGGCGCTCGGTGCTGGTGTCGACAGCCCAGGTGCGGGCCTTCGAGAGGCCCATCATGCCGGCGGCGGCGAGGGCGATGAGGCCGCCGCCGGTTGCTGCGGGCAGGTTGCTGTCGATGATGCCGTAGGTGACGATTCCGGCGGAGAACGTCATCACGGCGCCGGCGGCAGCTGCCGCGGCTCGTGCTCGGGTGGTGCTGACTTCCTGTTCCATCCGTACCCCCGTCATGCGTGTGCTGCTGTGCCTCCGCCGCCGTCGCCCTCGGCCTCCATGTCGCGCTCTGTGCGCTGGAGCCGCTCGACGGCGGCGATGAACATCTCACGCCCGACAGCCGACGTAATGCCGAGGGCGGCCGCAGCTTGACCGAGGGTGATTGAATCTGACCCTACCCCTGTTGCCCGATTTTGGGAGGGGGTTGACAGGGACTCGGGGGACAGGATTCCTGCCTCGACCAGAAGTTCCTGAACGTCCAGATTGAGCACGCGGGCAATTGCCTCGAAGTGCCGGGGGTCCGGCAGGGTCTCGCCCCTCAGCATCCGGCCGACCGCGCTCGGCGACAGCCCGATCTCCTGAGCCAGGAGGGCCTGCCCTCCGCGGCCCTCGTACCTACCTGCCCGCTGGACGGCATCTGCGATGAGGGCGCCGAAGCGCTGTCGCACCGTCTCTTCTCCACTCCGCATGTCTGCACCGTAGCTGGCGTGCACGCACGGTGCAGCATCCATGCATGCGTGCATGTTTGCAGGTCAGGGCACTTCCGGCCATCGATGCACCATGCTCCGAAAGTCGAACAGGCGTTCCCGCTCAAAAATTACCTCCCCTTCACGAATTCCATGCTTGCATGCATGCACGGAACGCCTTATGTTTCATGCATGCCTGCAAGAACAGCTTGCGGGAGTGCACGGAAGGGAGGTGCCCACATGACCTACCGCCTGCGAATCGACCAGCTCCGCGCCGCCGCCGCGGCGGCAGGCGACACCACTGGGACCGCGATCGCCGAACGTATCGGCCTGTCCCAGCCCCAGGTATCCCGACTCCTCCGCGGGGTCAGCCAGCCCGGCTACCGGACACTGCTCCTCCTTCAGGAGGCATACCGAATGTCCGAAACGGACCTCGTGGAACGAGCGGCTGCATGACGCGCGCTGAGCGTCTCGCGGTTCTCGGGCCTGATGCCGTCGCCTGGATCCACCAGCGCGTTGCCGAGGCCCCCGCCCCGGACGCCACCGCTGTCGCGGCGCTCCAGCCGCTGCTCTCCGCCCCGGCCCGTCGCCTCGTCAAGTCGACGCCCGCGCCGGCAGCGCCGCGCACCGCGGCCTGACCACGTACTGAGGGGCCGCTCCGACTTCCCGGCCCGAGCGACCCCGGCATTCCTCACCACACAAGAGATCGAGGAACACCATGAACCACCAGACTAGCCCGACCGACACCCCGCGCGGAGACCGCCGTACGGTCCGCGTGATCCTGCCCGCCCGGCCGGCGGACCCCGTCCCGGCCACCGTCGAGGACGTTCTCCTCGGCGCGGCCCGGGTCATCGCCCGGCTCGGCCTGTACCACGACGACTACGTGCAGGGGGCGTTGTCCCTCGGCGACCTGGAGACGCCGCTGTTCGTCCGCCCGATGTCGGTGGTCGGCGCCCTCCGGTTCGTGACGACGGGGTCGCCGCAGCGGACGTGCCAGCTCGCGGACCAGGCGATGTGCTACCTGGCCCTGTCGATCGACGGCGGCCCGTACCGGCAGGACCTGCTGTCCATGGAGGCCCACGTCGAGGACTGGGCGGACAGCGTGGACGCGCCGGCCGCGGTGGCGTTCCTGGAGCTGGCGGCGACGGCCCCGGAGCGTGCGGCGTGAGCGCCCGGGAGGAGCTGATTGCGCACACCGCGTCGCTGCTGTGGCAGGCGTGGGCGGGGTCGGCGGAGGAGATGGCGTCGCAGGCGGCGGCCACGCTGTACGGGCTGGGGATGCTCGTGCCGGAGGGCGGATCCGTCGAGCTGGAGCGGCTGCGGATGATGACCGAGGCTCAGCCGGCCGACCTGTCCGAGGACCAGCTCGGTGCGCTGATCGACGCGGGGAACCGGGCGGTGAACGACTTCTACCACGAGCGGGCGTGTGCCTGCTCGGCGTGGCCGACGTCCTGCCTCACGAACCCGCACTACGCCAACGGCGCTTGGAGCAGCGACGCGTTCGCGATCGGCGCGGCTGCGCTGGTCGGTGTGTGGGAGGCGCTGCGTTCGGATGCGGCGATGGCCGAGGTCGTGCGGCTGCGGGCCCAGGTGGCCGAGTTGCAGGCGGAGTCGGTCGGCGTGCGGGAGACCATCGCGGCCGACATCGAGCGCCGCGGCCAGGGGTTCCCCGCCGGCCACCCCGCCGCCCCGCACGTCCGGGTGTTCGCCGAGGTTGCCCGCGGCCGGGACGTGCTGCCGCGGCGCGAGGCCGCGCCGCCGCCGGACCCCCGCCGGGCCGAGTCCGCGGAGCGCGTCGCCGCGCTCGTCGCCGGGCAGCGGGCGGCCGCGGCCGCCGAGCAGGTCCACGACGGCCCCGAGCTCCACACCTACACCACCGCGCGTCTCCGGGAGGACCAGCCGTGAGCAACTACCCCGTGGACGGACCGTTCCGGATCGGCGTGACCGCCCTGCCCGGCGGCGCCGCGATCGACGTCTCCCACTTCCTGCACCACCTGATCCTCGGGCTCGCGCAGGCCGCGGACGAGGACGGGCCCGCCCTCATTGAGGAGCTGGCCGAGATCCACGCCATGGCGATGTCGCCGGGCGGCCCGGACTCGCCGGCGGTGCACGAGCGGGACGCGGCGGTCGAGCGGGTCCTGGCTGGGCTGACGGACGACGGCCGGATCCCGGTGTATGGGGCGCAGGTCGAGCTGTTCGCCGCGGCGTTGCTGCGGACGGTGCGGCCGCGGCTGCTGCCGGAGCAGCAGGATCGGCGGGCGTCGTGAGCGCCCTGACGCGGCTGCGCGCCGCGACTCGGGTCGAGCTGGCCGTCCTCGGCGTCGCCACCTCTGCGTGGCGCGCAGTGCACACCGGCATTGAGGACCAGCCGAACGCGGTCGGCCCGGTGTGCGCGGACGACGACCACGACCCGGATGACCCGTCCTTGTACGACTGCTGTCCGAACCTCGTGATCGAGCTGGGGACCGAGTCGGAGGCGCTGGCCGGGTACCTGGCCGCGCTGCTGACCGCGGACCTGGGCGGTGCCCGGTGACGCGCCGGGAGTGGCTGCTCGCGGAAATACGGCGCGAGGGCAAGCCGGTGACGACGCACCGCGCGGAGCTGCTGCTCGCCACCTCGCCGTGGCCGACGTCGGGCCGGAACACGGCCCGGAAGGACCTGCGGGCCCTGGGACGCCGCGGGGAGCTGCTGCCGGCTGATGTCGATGGCCGCCCCGGGTACGTGCCGACCCCCACCGACATCGAGAGGAGCGCGGCCTGATGCGCACTCGTCGCGACGAGCTCCGTCTCGCCGCCCTCCGCCAGCTGTTCGCGCAGCAGCCCGGCCCGCTGACCACCGGCCAGGTGTGGACGTACTACCGGGCTCACGGTCTGGCGACGTGCCGGACTACGGCCCGGCGGGACCTGGAGCAGCTGACCCGCGAGGGGCTGCTGACCCAGCTCGGTCCGGACAACGACCGGAGCTACCGCATGAACCTGCACACCGGGGGGACCCGATGAACGACACCGTGCTGGTCGGGGCTCAGGCCCCGGCCGCCGGCCGCCGGGTCACCCCCACCGGCCGCCTCATCCTCTCCGCGGACGCCGACCGCGCCGACTGGCTCCTCGCGCGCCGCTCCGGCATCGGCTCCTCCGACGTGCCCGCCATCCTCGGCCTCGTCAAGCAGAACCCGCCGCTCAAGGTCTACTACGACAAGCTCGGCCACGACGTCGACGACGCCGGAGAGGCCGCGTACTGGGGCACCGTCAACGAGGAAGCCGTCGCCCGCCGCTGGGCCATGCAGAGCCGCAGTGTCATCCGCCGGGTCGGTCTGGTCGCCCACCAGGACCACCCGCACTGGATGACCACCCTCGACCGCCGCGTCACCCAGTGCCCGCTGTCCGAGGACGAGCAGGCCCCGTGCGCACTGGAGGTCAAGACCCGCAGCGCGTTCAAGTCCGCGCAGTGGCACGCCGGGGCCCCCGACGACGTCACCGCCCAGGTGCTGTGGCAGATCATCGTCAACGGCTACGAGCACATGCACTACGCCGTGCTGATCGGCGGCAACGAGTACCACCAGGGCGTCATCCGCTCTGACGAGTACCGCGACGTGATGGCCGACATCACCGTGGCCGTCGACCGGTTCTGGAACGAGCACGTCGTGGCCGCGGTCCCGCCTGAGCCGGTCGGCGACGGCGAGGCCGTCGTGAACGTGCTGCGGCGCCTGCACCCGTCCCGGACCGGGTCCGTCGATGTCGACATGCACCCGGACGCCTACGACGCGCTCCTCGACTACAACCGCCACCGCAGCGCCGAGTCCACCGCGAAGAAGGCGAAGGCTGCGGCGAAGGCCCGGCTCGTGGCCGCTCTGGGCGACGCCCAGGAGGCCCTGCTCGGCGGAGAGCGTGCCTACTCGCTGGAGCCCAGCCAGGCCGCGCCGAAGGTCGACTTCGAGCTGCTGGCCGAGCGCTACCCGGACGCCTACGCGGCGTGTGTCACGCCGAATCCGACGGAGCGGATCTCGATCGCTCCGCAGTACAAGGGGGAGATCTGACATGGGCCTGCGTGAGAACGCTGCCGCGGCCGCTGGCCGCACTGCACCGGCCGAGGGACAGCTGGCGGAAGGCATCGCAGCGTCGACTTTCGAGGAGCCGGACCTCGGGGACCTGACGAAGGACGCTGAAGTGGTTTCCGCGGTTGTCGCCTGGTCGCGGGTGATGGGCGAGGTCCGCGCGATCGGCAAGAACCAGCGGTTCGACGGAGGGGCGGCTGGCCGCTTCAACTTCCGCGGCGTCGACCTGGCCCTGAACGCATTCGGGCCGGCATGCCGTAAGCACGGGGTGGTGGTCGCGCCGGTCGCGGTCGAGCCGCAGTACCGCGACATCAGCACCAAGGGCGGCGGGGTCAAGCGGGAATGCACCGTGCTCGTGACCTACCGCATCTTCGGCCCGGCGGGTGATCACTTCGACACCCAGGCGGCGGGGGAAGCGTCCGACACCGGCGGCCGGTCTACACCCAAGGCTCAGAGCGTGGCGCTGCGCACGCTGCTGCTGTCGGCCGGCCTGGTGCCCACCGAGGACCGTGACGCCGACGCCGTCGAGTTCGAGCGTGCACCGAGCCCCGTGCGGCCGGCCTCGGAGTACCTGGATGAGATCTGCAATCCCCACACGAGCGCGGGACGGCTGCGGCAGATCCACCACGAACTGAGCAGCACCCGGCAGCTCGGCGCTCTGGTGACGAACGAGGTGGGCGAGGAGGAGCGGATCGGCGACATGGTCGTCCGCATCGGCAAGGAGCGCGCCGGGGGTGTCCAGTGAGCTGGCACCTCGGCCGGATGGCCGCCCTCGACTTCGAGTCCTCCGATAAGGACCACGCGACCGCCCGCATCGTCACCTGCGCCCTGATCCTCATCAGCGGCGGCCTGCCCACCGACACCCGCACCTGGCTCCTCGCACCCGGCATCCCGATGGAACCGGAAGCGATCGCGGTGCACGGCATCACCGACGAGTACGCCGCCGAGCACGGCCAGCCGGCCAACCAGGGCGTCATGGAGATCGTGACGGCCCTGTCCGAGGTCGTTGCGGCCGGGGTCCCGATCGTCGGCCACAACATCGGCCGCTACGACCTGAACCTGCTGTGCGCCGAGTCCCGCCGGCACCTCGGCGGCCCGCTGACCGAGACGATCCCCGACGCCGGCGACCGGATGCGGGTCATCGACACGATGGTCCTCGACAAGCAGGCCGCCCCGTACCGGCGACGGGTGTCGGAGACGCAGGGCCCGTACCAGATGCGGACGACCGCGGAGACGTACGGGCTGGCGTGGGACGAGGCGGCTGCGCACGGCGCGGAGTACGACGCGCTGATGTCCGCCCGGGCGGCCTGGCGCATGGGCCAGATCGCCCACCTGCGCCACCAGGACCGCCCGGAGTGGGTCCGGAGGCTGCGCACACAGCGGTTCAGCTCCCTGGCGGTCGGCCTCGACGAGCTGCACACCCGGCAGGCCGCGTGGGCCCGGGAGGACGCGATCCGCTTCCAGGCGTACCTGCGAGACCCGGCGAAGGCCGGCGACAAGCACGACCCGGCCGCGGTGATCGATCCCCACTGGCCGCTGATTCCCCACCAGCAGGACGGAGACCTGTGATGCGTGTACGAGACCTCATCCGCCGATTCCGCGGCGACCAGGCCCGGTCGGCCGGGGTGATTGCTGGGCAGGCGGTGAAGATTCGCGATCTGGAGACCCGGCTGGAGTCGGCCCACGCCGCGCTCACCAAGAACATGCAGACCCGGTCCAGCGGGACGGACGACCAGATCCGGTTCCTGACGGCGGAGCTGGAGCGACGGGCCCGCCTGATCGACCAGCTGCGTGCCGGGGTCGTGGACGACGCGCAGACCCGGCAGCTGCGGTACGAGCGGGACCAGGCTGTTGCGGCGGCTCGCGGGCTGGAGCGGCGGCTCGCCGAGTTTCAGGCCGAGAACGACGGCATCTCCGCCGCGCCGGGCGCCGAGGCGGTGGCGGCGTGACGCTCACCGACCCCCAGCTCGACGACCTCATCAAGGCCATCGGTCTCAAGAAGCCGTCCGGCGGCCAGCGCAAGCCCATCGCACACGGGACCGTGAACGGTGCGAAGCAGCACCGGTGGCGCAAGGAACCGCTGTGCTACCCGTGCCGGATCGCCGAGGCCGCCGGCCAGCGCGACCGGGCAGCCGCCCGCAAGGGGGTCACGAAGTGACCGCCATGACCCCCGCGGCCGGGATGACCACCCTCCCGGCCGCGGGCACCAACACCCCGCTGGTCGTCGGGCTGGATCTTTCGCTCACGTCCACCGGGCTCGCCGGGCCCGGCTGGACCACCCGCATCCGCACCAAGGCCCGCGGCGACCACCGCCTCAACTACCTCGCCGGACAGATCGGCGACCACATCAAGCAGGCCGACCTCGTCGTCATGGAGGGCCCCTCGTACGGGCACGCGGCCCTCGCCGGCCACGAGGACATGGCCGGACTCCGTTGCCTGGTCAGGCTGTTCTGCCACCGCCGCGGCATCCCCTACGGCGTGATCGCCCCGACGTCGCTCAAGCTGTACGCCACCGGCTACGGCCGTGCGGCCAAGGGCGAGGTGCGGTCGGCGGTCGCCGACCGGTACGGCGTGCACACCGAGGGCGCCGCCCGCTACGACGAGGCCGACGCCTACGTCGCGATGGCCGCGGGCATGGACTGGCTCGGCTACCAGCTGGCTCCGGTCCCGGACCGGTGCGCGGCCGCGCTGGCCAAGGTGCAGTGGCCCCCGCAGATGCCGGCGGTGGCCCGATGAACGTTCGCGCCGACATTGCCGAACTGCTCCGCGCCGGCCTGTCCGACCGGGCCATCGCCAAGCAGCTGCACACCGACTCGAAGGGCGTCGCGGTCGCCCGCCGGACGCTCGGCATCCCCCGAGTCCGGTCCGGAATCCGCCCGAGCGACAGCCCCGAGGAGCTGTTCCTGAGCCGCACCCGCCGGGTGAAGGGCGGCCACATGAAGTGGCTCGGCGGACTCAACGGCTGCGGCCTGCCCGCTTTCCGCCACGGCGGCCGCCTGTTCACCGCCTACCGCGTCGCGTTCCGGATCCACAACGGTCGGGAGCCGATCGGCCGGACGGGACCCGGCTGCGGTCGGCCCCTCTGCGTCGCCCCCGCGCACATCGACGACCAGCCCGCCCGCACCGCCGCCAAGGCCCTGTACGCCCAGATCTTCGGAGGTGCCGAATGAGCGCCGTCATCGGCCGCGCCATGCCCGTACTGCCTGCCGCCGGCGAGTGGCAGCAGCACGCCACGTGCAGCCGGCAGCCGACCCTGTTCGACTCCGAGGAACCGAAGGACGTCGCTGCGGCCAAGGCACACTGCCGCCGCTGCCCCGTACAGGACATCTGCCTGCGCTCCGCACTCGCCGAGGAACGCAACGACAGCCAGTGGGCCCGATTCGGTGTCCGCGGCGGCCTCGACCCCGTCCAGCGGGCCCAGCTCGCCGGAGTCACCCCGGCCACGGACACCCTCGAAAACCCGGACACACTGCGGGCCGCCGACGAACTGCTGCACGCCGGCGAACTGTCGGACGCCGCCATCGGACGGCAGCTCGGCGTCCGCAAGCAGACCATCCGCGACAGGCGCATCACGTTGGGCATCCCGCCGCTCGCCGAGCGCGTCGCGGCCGCCCGGACGGTCCGCCGACTCCTGAGCGAGTACGCCGTGCCCGCCGAGGACGGCCACGTGCTGTGGAACCGTCCCGGGTTCCGGCCGGAGATCGACGGCCGCCAGTACTCGGGCCCGCAGCTGGCGTTCGTCGCCGAGCACGGGCGGGCCCCGGAGGGCAAGGTGCAGGCCGTGTGCGGCCGGGCCGGGTGCATTGCCGGCGGGCACCTCACGGACCGGTCCCTGCGCGAAGCGCGGGTGGCGGCGTGACGGGCGTCCGGCCGTGCGAGGTTCCGGCGGCGCACGACGGGCCGGTCCGCCTGTACCTGGGCGGCTGGCGGTGCACCACCCACGCCCCGCAGCCCCGCACCGTGCACGCCGAGGTCGCTCCGGCCGTCCGCACGCCCGTGCAGCACCGCCCGGCCCGCCGGACGCCCGAGCCGCCGCGCCGCGTGACCGCCGCCCTGTTCATCGACATGGGCCGCCAGCTCTCCAACGGCACCTGGGCCAGCAAGCCGCGCGCCCGCTACGAGTGCCTGGCCTGCGGCCACGAGTCCGACACCGTCGTCGGCGCCCTGGCCGTCACGGCCCTCATCAGCCACATCCGCACCACCCACCGGGCCACATGCCCCGGATTCACCACCACCGAAGGAGCACACGCCGCATGAGCACCCCGATCCGCATCCACACCGACGCCGACGTCAAGCTCGACAGCAAGGTCCTCACGGACGTCGGCGAGGCCCTGGAGCCCTACGCCGCCGACATGTTCAAGCTGCGCACCGGCCGCTGGCTCGGCGTCGTGGAGTTCGTCCACGCCGAGCGCACCCAGCCCGGCCCGGAGGAGGACAAGAACCCGTCCGTGAAGATCCGGGTTGCGGACCTGGAGATCGCCCCGGACGCCATCTTCGAGAACGAACTCCGGCAGATCATGCGCGACCTGCACCAGCGGCGCACCGCCGAAGGCACGCTCGACGAGCACGCGGCCTGATGAGCCGGTCCGGCAGCGAGGGCGGCGCCGACTCCCGCTGCCCTCGTTGTCGGACCCCGGTGCACCGCCAGTGGGTCGGCATCGTTGCCGCCCTCTACGTGGTCGCCGACCTCACCCCACTCACCCCGGCCGAACAGACCGCGGTCCGGGAGCCGAACCGGCTGATCTGGTGCCTCCGCTCCACCCCGCACACAACCCGGCGCCTCACCTGGGCCGGACGCGACCACCCCGCCGGCTGCCCGCACCCGCACGTCACCGAACACCGCTGCCCGCCCGCCGAACCCACCACGCTCTTCTGAGGAGACCGCACGTGGACAACGTCCGCCGAATCCCGCACCAGCAGGCGGACCACGACGGCCTCAACCGGCGCGTCCCCTACGACCCGGACGCCGAGAACCTCGTGGCCGGCGTCATCATGCACAACGCCGACGCCTTCAACGCCTGCGCCCAGATCATGAAGCGGGACGACCTGTACCTGCGGCACACCCAACTCATCTGGGACGTCGTCGCCGGCATGGTCGCCGAGGGAAAGCAGCTCCACCCTGTCCTCGTCAAGAACGAGATCCAGCGGCTCGACCGGCTGGGCGAGGTCAATGGCGGGCTCCTCATCGACCGCCTCGGCTGCGACGTCATCTCCGGCCTCATGGCCCCCTCGTTCGCCGAGGAGATCCACAACAAGGCTCGGCTGCGCCGCCACCTCGAACACGCCACCGCCATCGAGGCCGCCATCCTCACCGGCGCCGCCGACCCCGACGAACTCGACAAGCTCGCCACCCGGCACGCCGAGGCGCAGGCCGCGCCCGAAGGCGCCTCCGCCCGGCTCACGGACAGCCTGCTGAACTGGGCCGAGTTCTTCGCCACCGACTACGGCAGCGTCGAGCTCCTCCTCGGCGGACTCCTCGCCCCCGGCCAGCAGATCGCCGTCGTCGGCGAAGGCAAGGCCGGCAAGTCCCTGTTCGTGCAGGAGTGGCTGTGGCGGATGGCCAGCGGCCTCCCGTTCCTCGGCGACCGCGCCCACGACCCCGTCTCGGTGCTGTACGTCGACGCCGAGAACGGGCAGAAGGAAATCCAGCAGCGCCTCGTCTCGTACGGCGCCGGGCCCGGCCGGATGGGCCTGTTCTCCTACGCCTCGTTCCCGCCGATCCGGCCCCTCGACACCGCCGCCGGCGGCCAGGACCTCCTCGCGCTCGTCCGCGAATGCGAGGCCCAAGTCGTCTGCCTCGACACCGTCTCCCGGTTCATCAGCGGCCCCGAGAACGACGCCGACACCTGGCTCGCCCTCTACCGCCACACCCTGCTCCCGCTGAAGAGCGCCGACATCGCGTCCGTGCGCATCGACCACATGGGCAAGGACGGCGAGCGCGGCGCCCGCGGCTCCTCCGCCAAGACCCAGGACGTCGACCACGTGTGGGAACTCCGGTCCCAGGGCGGCGGCTCCCTCACCCTCAAGCGCACCCACACCCGCACCGGCATCGGCCCGGATTCCTTCGCGATCGTGCGGCACGCCCGCCGCAACGGCGACGACTACGCCCCCGGCGGCACCCGCCACGTCCTCATGACCTGGGACACCGAAGATGCCCCCGCGGCGCCCGGAACCGACGCGGACATCATGGCCCGTCTCAAGGCCCACGGGGTGCCGATGGACGCCGGAAACCGCGTCGTCCGGGACGCCCTCGCCGAGCTGAAGATCCCGGCTGGGAGCGGCCGGATCGCCGAAATCGTCCGCGCCCGAAAAGCGTCAATCGCCCGTTCCTCAGAAGCGTTCCCCGACCCCGTTCCAGACCCCGTTCCCGGAAACGTTTCCCGGAACGGGTCAAGTAACGGTAAAGCCCCAGCTCAAACGTTTCCCGGAACGGTCGCGGAAACGTCTGGAACACCCCCCGTTCCCCCCGCTTCCCACTCGAAGAGTGGGAACGGGGAGGGAACGCCCGGAACAAGCACCCCCAACACCCCCCTCTGCACCGTCTGCAACACCCCCCTCCACGGCTACCGACTCGACCGCGGATACACCACCTGCCTCCCCTGTGACCCCGACACCGGCAGCCACCCCAACACCGCCGCATAGGAGCACCCATGCACCGCGACACCCGATTCCTGATCTCCCGCAAACCCTTCGCCATCGACCTCACCACCGTCACCGCAGAACGAACCCACCGACACGGCGCCTACTGGCTCTCCGGCACCTGCCAAGCCGCCTGGTTCCGACGCAAAAACGGCACCACCTACGCCTGCCTCGGAACCCTCCAGCTCTGGGCCCACCGACTTGGGGAAGAGCCCGACATCTCCAGCCCCGAGGCCATCCTCAGCAACAACCTCGACAGCCGATACGGCGGCGACCCACACGGCCGCTGGGACGGCGAGCACTACTGGGGCTCCCAGAAGCCCTTCGAGCAGGCCCTACACCTCACGTTCCTCGAACCGATGCTCGCGAACTACCCGGCCATCCCCGAAGACCACGACGGCTGGTGGACCTTCCACAACCCCATGCGATGACCGCCGGCCCGCTACCCGGTTCCCCGATCCTCGCGCGCACCGTCAGGAGACCCCGCATGCAGCCCACGCCCGGCACCGTCTACCTCACCCCGCACGGCGAGCACGTCCTCGTCGCCGGCACCACCCCGTCGCACGTCGCTGCGATCCCCGTGGAGCCGCCGTTCTTCTCCACGCCGAGCGTCTCCGTGGGCGGCCTGTCGGACCTGCGCGTCGCCGCAACGTGGGGCGGCGGCGTGGCCATTCCGATCTCCCGCAGCGTGTTCGCCGCGTACCGGCCCGTCGGCATCGCCCGCCCGGCCGCCCGGTGAACGCCACCGTCCGCGAGATCCGCCACGAGGTCCGCATCGACCTCACCGACACCCCGCCGCTCACCAGCCTCACCGGCAGCCGCCGACGCCCCTGCGGCATCCGCCTCACCTACGCCATCCGAGCAGACATCGCCCGCGTCGACATCGCAGTCGAGTGGGAGGACACGGCCGAAGCGTGGCCACCCACCGCCGAGATGCCGGCCTGGCTGGACGCCCTCATCGAGGAACACCGGCCGCGGGACGTCGACGAACCCGACGCCTACCGACCGGCCGGACTCGGCGGACGAGCCATCCAGCCCCGCCCCACTACCTAACCCGCCCGGAGCCCCCATGCCCCACTACTTCGTCCCCGCCGCCGGCGGCCGCTGCCGCTGCGGCCACCCCGCCGAGGACACCCGCCACCCCCACCCCTTCATGAGCCGCCCCGACAGCCCCTGGTGCCGCTGCGGCCGCGCACGCCGCGACCTCGTCCACCGCCACACCCCGACGCCCACGCTGCCCGCCACCGCCTACGCCCCCGACACCCCGCTGACCCTGCGCGAGGTCGAACTGATGCGGGAGGTCGCCTCCGGGCACGACAGCCACGCCATCGCAGCCCGCCTGGACATCGAGCCGGACACGCTCCGTTCCCACCTGCGGAACATCGCCACCAAATTCGGCGTGAACGGCGCTGCCTCGCGGCCCCGGCTCATCGCCCTGTGCCTGAAAGCAGAGGTCATCACCCCCGCCGACATCCAGCCCGACCCGCCCCGCCGGCCGCACACCACCACCTGAAGGAGACCGCCGTGTCCCTGCCGTTCAGCCTCGCCGACCTCAACAACGACACCAGCCCGTACCCGTCGCTGATCACCGTGTACTGCGACCTCTGCGGCCAGGCCGTCACCGCCGACTACATCGTCACCCCGGGCATGACCTCCGCCGAGCGCCTCGGCGTCGCCCGCGCGCACCTCAACACCGAAGGCCAGTGGGACTGCGGCGCCGCCGGCGACCTCTGCCCCGCCTGCAAGGGCGACGAGCCCGGCATGTGCCCCGCCTGCGACACGGCCGCGATTGAGCGGTGCGGCGTGTGCGGGTCCTGCCGCTGCGACCGGCACGACAGCTGCGCCCCGACCGCCAACTGATCTGCCACACCCGCAAGGAGCCGAACATGCCCACCCGCCGCTTCACCCTCGACGAGCTCGCCGCCCTCGGCGTGCCGCCCGACAGCCCCGACGACATCCAGTACGACCCCGACCTCCTCGCCGACGAGTACGTCGCCACGCTGAAGTACACCGCCCAGCGCCGCTGCATCTTCCTCAGCGGCACCACCGCCTACGCCGTCGAGTACGAGGCCCCGATCGACACCGGGGACTACGAGGTCGGCGACGGCGGACCCCCGAACCACGGCTGGTACGGCGACACGGTCGAGGCCGTAGAGGTCGAGCAGCGGCCCGTGACGGTCATGCAGTGGCTGCCCGTGCCCGACCCGACCACCTGAACCCGCCCGCTCGGTCGCCGCGCGGGCAGTGCGCGGCGACCGGCACCACCAGCATCCACCCCGAAGGAGCCACCGATGTACCCCAGCCTCTTCACCACCCCCGGCGTCGCCCGCTTCGCCGAGGAGATCGACGCCGAACGACAGCAGCAGCTCGCGAAGTTCGGCGACCAGCGACACCCCGACGGCACCGGCACGGGGATCCTCCGCCACCTGGCCAACCGCCACCGCGAGCTCGCCGAAGAACACGCGGGCGCCCCGACCTTCACGTGGAGGATGGTGCTTCAGGAGGAGGTCTACGAGGCCCTCGCCGAGTCTGACCCCGCCCGTCTGCGCGCCGAGCTGGTGCAGGTCGCCGCCGTGTGCGCCGCGTGGGTCAGCGACATCGACCGCCGGCCGCCGGCCAGCGCGCATGTGCAGCCGCTCCACGGCTGCCCGGCCAAGCACCCGTCCCTGGGACGCATCTGCTCCCTGGCACACGGCCACGAAGGCGCGCACCACGGCGAAGGCACGGACGGGCGCAGCGGAGTCTGGGAAGGGCCCGCCTCGTGAGCGGCCCCTCGTCGGTCCCGGCTGGGGAGTGCCCCGGCCGGCCCGGCATCACCTGGGAGGCCGTCCTCGCCCGCGCCGAGCACCTCGTCGACGACGACCAGCCCGACCCGCCACCCCCGAACCGCGCCACCCGCCGAGCCCTCGCCCGAGCAGCACGCAGGAGGAACCGATGAACAACCACCCGACGTACGAGTACACCGACCCCCACGGCGACCCCATCCGCCTCCACGCCGTCCCCGCGGCCGAGGGCGGGCCCGCCGTCGAGATCGTCACCCCGAAGGACCCGCCGCACATCCCCGCCGACCGCGTTGAGGAACTCGTCGCCGGACTCCGCGACACCGTCCGCCAGGCCGGCCACACGCCCACCCCCGTCACCGTGCCGACCTGCGGGACCCCCTGCCCCGAGCCCGGCCACCACCACACCTGCCAGCGCAGCCCCCGCCACCTTGACGTCCACCGCGACGTCAAGCAGAAGGGCGACGAGACCTGCCGGTGGGACACCCCGAAGACGCGGACCGTCGCCGAGGCCCTCGACATCGTCCGCCGCTGGTACGTCGACGTGAACGACGGCGCCGGCTGGGACGCAGACGATCTCGTCCGCGACCTGGCCGACGCCGGCTATCCGCTGCCCGACGACGATGGGGCGGACCCGCGGTGACCGGCCTCCTCCTGGCCGTGGCGGTCGTGGCTGGCTACCTCGCCGGCCGCGCCCGCCCCGCCCGCCGAGCCTCCGACTGGGCGCGCTGGCAGACCCGGCCGACCGGCCTCCGGTACGCGGCCGTGTGGACGATCTTCTCCGCCGAGGACCTCGTCTGGCTCGCTACACACCCTGGGCGCGCCCGGCAGGCCTGGCGGGCCCGCCACGACCCGCCGCCCCCGCTGTCCCCGCCCGTACGACTCGCCCCCTGGCCACACGAACCCGAGGAGCCCACACCGTGACCACGCCCCGCCGCTTCTACCTCCACCGCACCACCGACATCACCGGCGTCTCCGGCACCGGCCGCGTCGCCGACGGCATCCTCTGGCCCGACGGCACCGCCTCCGTCCGCTGGCTCGGCGAGCACCCGAGCATCGTGTTCTGGGACCGCGGGCAGGCCAGCGTCGACCACGTCCACGGCCACGGCGGCGCCACCCAGATCGTGTGGACCGACCTCGACCTGCCTACCGCGGACTACGCCTCCGCCTGGACCGAACTCACCGGCTACGTGCAGGAGGCCGTAGACGACGGCGGCACCATCACCCCGGCCGACCTCCTCGCGTACATGACCGAGCTGCGGGGGAAGGCCCTGGCCGAGGTCCGCGAGTGGACGCGCCGGATGGCCGCCGGGGGCGAGGGGTAGCCGTGTCCGTCCTCGCGATCGTGCTCGCCGCGGCCGGCGCCTGGTGCCTCATCTCGGTCCCCTTCGCGCTCCTCGTCGGCCGCGGCATCCGGCACGGCGAGCAGCAGCACCGCCGCGCCCGACACGCCGCCCACCGCCCGACCTGGGCCCGACACGACAGGAACCGACGATGACGCCCGCCGACAAACTCCGCGCCGCCGCCACCCTCCTCCGCGACCACCTCGCCAGCGCAGCCACCGACGGACCCTGGCACGCCGTCCAGTACGACGCCCCGGACGACTTCGAGGCCGGGCTCGGCACCACGCCCGACGAGCCCGACATCGCCGGACACGGCTACGAGGGCGGCGGGTTCGTCCGGCTGTGCGACGCGCAGTACGCCGCCGCCATGCACCCCGGCGTTGGAACCGCGCTCGCCGAACTCTTCGATGCCGCAGCCGACCTTGCCACCGCGTACCCCGTCCTGGCCCACGACCACTACCGGCCCGCCTGCGACGACTACACCTGCGACCTCATGTGCCGCGTTGCCGCCGCTGCTCGCGCGGTCCTCGGCGCCGGCCCGACCAACGGAGACACCCGATGACCACCGCCCTCACCGTCTTGCTCTGGCTCGCCGCAGCCTGGCTCGCCCTCAGCATCACCGCCGGCGGATACGCCCTCTACCGCGCATGGACGGACCGCTGATGAGCGCCGCCGACCGCCGACGCGCGCTCGCCCGCGATGGCGTCCTCACCGGCCTCAAAACCAGCCGCTGGCGCCTCCCGTACCTGGTACGCCACGCCATCGCCGACGCCGTCCTCGCCGCCATCGCACCCGAGCTGGAGCACTGCACCCACTCACGCGCGGTGCACGACGAGCACCACACCGAGACCGCCGCCGGCTGCCCCTGGTGCGCCGACCCCGCCACCCCCGCGACCGTTCCCACCGGAGGTCTGACATGACCAACTGCCCCACCTGCGAACATCCGCAGCATGCCCCCGGCGACGAGTGCGAGCACGTTGTCACGCACGGCACGAGCCGACTGCACCGCTGCCTGTGCCTCGCCCGGCCGGGCGCCGAACGGCCCTGCCCGCCGCTGATGTCCTGCCAAGGCGGCCCCTTCGGGTACGCGGACCTGTGGAACCTCCAGCACGGGCAGAGCATCAAGGCCGCCGACGGCCGGACGATCACCCCCGACATCCTCACCGCCCCGGCATCGTCCCGCCGGCGCACGGCAGACACGATCACCGATGACGAACTCGACGCCCTGTACGGCGAACTCCGCCTCACCCGGCACCTGGACGCCAACATCAGGCAGACCTGCACCGACGCCCTCAACCGGGCAGAGAGAGCGGAGCGCCTCGCCCAGTCAGCCGCCCGGGACACCGCGAAGGCCCTGACCGACTACCTCGCCGCCGAACAGCGCGCCGAGCAGGCCGAGGCCGCGCTCGCGGCCCTCTCCCAGCTTTTCGACGGCCTCGATCGGCTCCTCGCCACCAGCTCCCGCGATTGGGGCGCCACCCGCGAGGACGCCTGGCTGTGGGCCGTCATCTGCGGCTGGGACTGCGAGCCTGGCTGCACCGACATCGAGTGCGCCCACGACACCCTTCAGCAGATGGCCGACGCGTTCGGCTGGGACGACGCCGCGATTGCCAAGGCCCGCCGCTACCGGGCAGCGGTCCGCGCCCTGCCGGAACCGCCTCCCCTGCCCGGCCCCGAAGCGGCGACGCGGGCGCCAGAGAAGCGCGGGCGTGCCGAAGCCGTGCTGATGGAGGAGTCCGGTAGCCGGTGTGGCCTCCTCTCCGCTGGCGGCGGGCCCGTGTCCGGACAGCCCTGCCGCCGTCGCGAAGGCCACACCGGCTACCACGAGGCGTTCATCCGGACCGCGCCCGACCAGGCCTACAGCGCCACGTGGGCTTCGGAGGGCTGACCGCCACCGCCTGACCCGCCCGTACGACCCGCACGAGGAGCCCCACCGTGTCCCAGCCCTGCGCCGCCTCCACCTGCACCCACACCCTCCGCGACACCGAGACCGACACCGGGCAGCAGCTGTGCACCCCCTGCGTGCACACGATCCGCCGGTGGCTCGCCAGCATCCCCAACACCCTGGTCGTCCTCGCCGCCTCCACCCACCGCGAGACCACCGGCAGCCCGGTGCGCTCCGGCACCCGAACCCCCGACGGCCCCGGCCGCGGCGACACCCTCAACATCCTCGGCCCCTGGGCCGCCGGCACCGTCCACGACCCCCACGGCGACCAGACCGGCCACCCGCCCATCGCCGCCACCCTCTACGGCTGGGTGCAGCTGCTGTCCGAGGAGCAGCGCTACCTGAACCCGCCGGCCACCGTGTCCGAGACGGCCCTCGCCGCGTGGCTCGACCGGCACCTCGAACGCGCCGCACGCCAGCCCTGGGCTGGGGAGATGCACGCCGAGCTGCGCGAGATGATGGGCCGTGTCTGGCACATCACCTCCACCCGGCCGATCACCCGCGCGGTCACCCGGCCGTGCCCGCGGTGCGACGGCCTGACCCTGACCCGCACGGACGGTGACCTGTACGTCCGCTGCAGCGAGTGCGAGACCAGCTGGACCGAGGCCGAGCTGGCCGCCGACGCCGGCCGCCGAGCAGCGGCAGCGGCCTGAGGCGAGTGTCAGACCGGGCCCGTACGGTGGCAGCACATCATCAGACGATCGCTGGCTGCGGGTGCTGGCGACTCGGCCCCACCCGCCACTCGGGTGGGGCCTTCCGGCTCCTTGGCCTAGACCCAGTTCCGGCCAGATGGATGATCAGACAGAGCGCGCACGCCGCCTAGTGTTCAACACGTCGGCTGGTCAGGCGGCCGACCTGGAGGCGGCCCTCCCACACTCCCCCTGAGAGGGTCGCCGATCGCCAGCCCCGCTTCCCGCTGGGACCCGAGCAGGGTCGGGCTGGCGCGTGGCGACGCCCTTGGTCAGCGGCGCCACGCCACGGGTCCAGGGTGGCGTCTTGGGGGGCGACACCCTGGATCCGTCATCTCCCTGCGTACGGCGGCCAGCTCTACGACGGTGGAGACCCCCACACGTCCCGGCCGCCGCGACGCCATTCGACCAGTGGGTCCTCGCTGGCGAGTAGCTCCTCGGCGTCCTCGATCCCGATGCGGCGCAGGAACTCGGCCACGTCGGCCAGCCGGTACGCGGTGCCGAGGATGGTGTCCTCGCCGTGCACGTGCGCGACAACCCGCCGGCCGCCGGTCGGAGCGGGCGGGTGCACGACGATCCGGGCGCGGTCCACGATCCCAGCGTCCGCCGGGAAGGGCTCGGACGCATCCGGACGTCACCCAGCCTGGGCTTTGCGGCACTCCTGATTCATGATCCGGGTCAGATCCGACAGGCGCACGGCGATCGATGGCGGCATCGTCGTCACCCTCGTGTCCGTGTTCCACCAGTTCCCGGACCCGGTGCTGCTCGTCCTACCGCTTCCGTCGGACACCAGCGCTGCCAGCTCGTCGGTCACGATCTGAAGATCGGTCCAGGCGTTCGACAGCCGATCCCATCGGGGAGCCTTCCGCGCCGCGAGGGCCGCCGCCTCGACCTGCGGGTCGATCGCCTTTGCGAGGCTGGCCCAGTCAGTCTCGGTGATGTCCTTCGAGCTGGAGGACCCGGACTTCGACGCCTGCCAATCACGACCCCACCCCTTGCACGCAGCGCGGGCATCCGCGAGCCCAGGCTCCGCGGAGGAGCCGAAGCAGCCTCCCGCGCCGGATATCGCCAGGACGACGCCAAGCGCGCGCAGAGCCAACCGCATGTCCCACCCCCAGAGGTTCGATCGAGTGCCCGAGCGTAGCGCGATGCCCCCGGACCGCGGACGGTCGGGGGCATCGGCGTGTACGGCTACTCGTCGGCCGGCGGCTGGAGATCTGTGCGCTGCCCTTGTCGGCTCTTCCGGGTAGCGAAGTACGGCCGGGCCAGCCTGTAGTCCACCGCCCGGGACCTGCCGACAGGCACCGTGGGCGGGAAGTCCGGGTCGTCCTGGGACAGCTTCGAGATCCGCTGGTGGCTGATGCTCGGCACGACGCCGTCCGCCACCAGGCGCCGCGCCAACTCCCTGAACGACACCATGTCTGGCCCTCCTCCGGGCTCGGTCATGGGCACCATCTTCCCTGACCTCATTGCCATATGGCAACGAAGTCGCTACGTTGAGTTCAGCAACACAGAACGGCCCCGGTCGGTGTGTGGAAGCCCGGCCGGGGCCAGCCATCCACCTGCCAGAACAGGGGACAGCCATGCACGAGCGTACCTACGCCAGCCAGCCGGACGAACACCTCCGCCGCGCCACCCACCACGAGCAGACCGCCGACACCACGAGCACGCTCCTCCTCGTCGCCGCCGGCATCCTCACCGCCAGCCGCCCCCAGGACCGCATGGTCGACATCGTCCGCCGCTACTACGCGCAGCGCCTCGGCACCGAACACGGCGGCATCGACAGCGCCCTCGCCGAAACCACCACGGCCGCCCTGCTGGACGCGATGCCCCGCCCGTACGCCGACGAGACACGGGGCGAATACGCCCTCCGGCTCCGCAAGACCGCCGAGGCCGTCCGATGACCCACGCCGTCTTCAACGCCGCTGGCCGCGCGCTCATCCAATTTGACGACGACACCACCGTGTGCGGCAGCCTCGAACTCGCCGAGCAGGCCCTCGCCACGACGTACCGGCGCACCGCTGGGACCTACGTGGACGTGCTCTGCGTCGAGCACGACGACGAGCCCAAGGGCAGCTGCTCCGGGTGCGAGGCAAAGGCGTCATGCCCGGCCTGCGCCGACGGCCGTCCCTGCACCGACGTATCGCACTGACCCACCCCTCGACCGGGCCGGGCCCGCGCTGACCACCCGCGCAGGCCCGGCCCCCACCACCCCGGAGCACCCGTGCCCAACCGCCTCATCTGGCGCGCCGCCCTCGGCCTCATCGGCATCGCCGCCGCCAGCATCACCGGCTGGTCCCTCTACGTCGTCGCCCACGACATCTACAACGTCCCCAACCTGCTCGCCCTCGGCGTCGCCCTCGTCTTCGACGGCACCGCCATCGCCGCCCTCTACCTCGCCGGACAGGCCGTCGCCGAGAACCGCTCCGCCCTCGGCCCCCACCTCGCCACCCTCGGCATGGCCGGCGTCTCCATCTACCTCAACCGGCTCCACGCCACCCACATCGACGGCGGCCTCGGCGCCACCCTCCTGTTCGCCACCCCCACCGTCGCACTGCTCCTCATCACCGGCCTCGCCTGGTCCGGGCACCGGGCCCGCCACCGCGCCGCCACCGGCAACGTCCCCGTGACCCTGCCCCGGTACGGCGTGTGGGGCTGGCTCCTCGCCGGAGACGACGCCTGGAACGCCACGAAGCGCCGCGCCATCGAGCACGTCACCGGCAACGCATCACCTGAGACGCCGCAGCCGCATCGCCCGGCGCGCACCGCATCACAGGTGCTGCGCGAGCAGTTCGCCACCATGGATCCGGCCGACGTCATCCGTGTCGCGCACTCGGCCAAGCCCACCGCGCCGCCCGCCGACCTCGCGGCCGAGCTGGTCTCGTACGGCGTGCACGTCTCCCCGGTGCAGGTCGCCCTGGTGCTGGGCGCCACACCGTCCCGCATCACCCTGGAACGCGATGATGCGCCTGATGCGCCGCAGGTCAGCACGCCCGCGCGCCTCACGAAGAGCGACGCGATCCTCGACGCCGCATCAGCCCTCGGCCCGGATGCGAAAGCGGCCGCCGTCGTGGAGCGCGTGAAGCGCGACACCGGCCTCACCGTCGATGCGCCCTACGTCCGCACCGTCCTGTCCCGGAAGAAGAACGCGCCCGGCGTCGGCCAGGGCGGGGAGGGCTACAACTGATGGCCGAGGTTCCCATCACCCGCCTGATCCCGCCCGGCGCCCCGCTCCCGGAGAGGCCGCCCGAGCCCGACGAGCTGCCCCCATGGCGGCAGGCGCCCCCGCCGCCGGTTCCTCCCGCCCCGCCCGGGCCGCCGGCCTGGCACCAGGTGCCCGGCCCCCCACCCGGACCGATCGAGGTCCACGTCACCCTGCTGCCGCTCCCCACCCCGCCCGACCCCACCCGGTGGGAACGGCTCCGGGCCTGGCTCGGGCAATGGGGGAGCCCGTGGCAGGCCGCCGCCGCCCTCGCGCTCGCCGTCGTCCCGATCCCCTGGACCGGACACTCCGCAGCCAGCACCTGGGCGTGGATGGTCGCCGAGGCCCGCGCCGAGTGGGGGCCGCAGCAGGCATACGCCCTCGCCGGTGTGCCCTTCGCCCTGGTCCTGATCCGGATCTCCCGCCACGGCGGCAGCGTTCGCCGGCTGTTCGTCCTGGCCGTCGCCATCGGCGGCCTCGCCGGAGCGGCCGACCCGTTCGACATCGTCACGATCATCACAGGAGTACACCGGTGACCATCGGCCTGTCCCTCGCCGGCGTCGCCGTCGGCATCATCATCCTCATCGCCAACCTCCGCCCCTGGTGGAACGGCGGCCGCGACCCGAAGGCATTGCTGCCCTTCGTCTCCGGGTGGACCCTGGGCGCGCTCGCCACCGTGTGCACCGGCGGCGCCCTCGGCTGGGGCGCCCACGGCATCGCCGGCCTCATCTCCCGCGCCGGGAACACCGCCACCGAAGCCGTCGCAGGCACCAGTGCTGCACCCGTCGAAACGGCCCGCGCCGGCACCCTCACCGGCCCCGGCGGCGTCGCCGTTGTCGTCTACCTCGCCTACGTCGTACTCCTGTACCGGTCCTCCGGCCAGCAGGACAGCCGCCGCATCCTCGGCGGCGTCGCCACCGGCGCCATCCTCGGACTCCTCCCCGGCATCGCCGCCATGCTCGGCTGGCTGCCCGGCACCGCCAACGGGCTCGGCACCTGGGCGTACGGCCTGGTCCGCGGCGAGGTGTCCCTGTGACCCGGGGGCAGGCGGCCGCGGCCCGGCTCTGGGCGGGCGCGGAAGCCGCGGCGCGGCACACCTCGCAGGCCCTGACCGCATGGGTCGCCGCCGGCCGCCGGCACGACCTCGACGGCTGGACCGCCGCCCTCGGATGCTGGCTCCGCACCGCCCTCCTCGCAGGCGCCGCGGGGTTGCTGTGGCAGGCGGTCGACCGCTGGACGTGGCTGATGTGGCCGACGGTCGCCGCCGCCGCGGCCGCCGCGTGGCGCGCCGGAGACCCCCACCGAGCCCCCGCCGACACCCCCACGGAGGACCCCGCCGAGACCCCGGCCGCACCCGTCGACGCTGCCACCCTCGCGGCCGCCGTACGGACCCTCGCCGCCGGCGGGCAGGGCGCGCACATCGCCGCCCTCGCAGCACACCTCACCAAGACCACCGGCCAGCCGGTCACCCCGGCCGCCGTCCGGGCCTCCTGCAAGGCCGCCGGGATCCCCGTCACGCCGTCCGTCCGGCAGCCCGGCCGGCGGGTGTCCACCGGGGTGGCCGTCACCGACCTCCCCCAGCCCCTCCCGAACCCCTCCCCCGACCCGGCCGAAGCTGTAGTTGTCGCAGGTCAGGACACGACTACAGGGGGAACTACAGCTACAGCTACGCCCGCGGAGCCACAGGTCGAGGAGCACGGCGGCGGAGCGCTCCGCATCGTCAAAGACCCGGCCGAGATGCGGCATTACCGGGTCGGCGCCGGCCCGGCCGCGGGAGGATGACGGCGTGATGAGCGAGTACGACGGCCCGGCCGTGCTGCACATGCCCCACGACGACGGCGTCGACACCCACACCGTCCGCGTCGCCCTCCGCATCGGCCCGCACAAGGACGAGTGGCACGGCACCGTCTACCCGACCGGCCCCGTCGGGCTCACGTACGAGCCTGTCGAGCTACACCTCCCCAACCGGCCGCCGGTGTCCGCGCTCCTGATGGAGGGTGGCGGGCTGGAGATCTACGGATCCGGCCCCCCACCCTGGGTCGAGTGAATTCGGCCACACCCGAGGGGTGTTGTCCCGGCCATGCCCGGCGTAGCGTCAGCACCAGCCCTCGGAGGCCGGGCGGCAGCTCCCTTCGGTTCACGCCGCCCCACGAGCCCCGTCGCACCACCCCGCGACGGGGCTCACTCCTGCCTCAGCTCCGCCATTCCGGTCACACTCCGGCGCCCACCACGCCACCATGTCGTGATGCGCACACACGCGACCACCACCGCCCTCGCGGCAGCAACCCTGCTCACCCTCACGGCCTGCGGATCAGGCGAACCGGCCGACGGCGTCGAAGCCACGATCATGTGCGAGAAGTTCGTGAAGCAGCGCCTCAAGTCGCCCGGGTCCGCGAACTTCTCCGGCGCGTCCGACACCTCCGTCACCGCTATCAGCAGCAGCGCCCCCTGGAAGTACCAGGTCATGGGTCACGTTGACAGCGACAACAGCTTCGGAGCCAGCATCCGCAACACCTACGACTGCACGGCTTCCACCCCCGACGGCGAGACCTGGACACTCGACAACCTGTCTCTGTCCGGCAACTGAGCCAGCCAGACTCGCACTCGCTGGACACCGCTGATCTTTCTATGCAGAATCAAATGCAGCGCCACACGTGCGCCCAAAACCAGCCCTCACCACACGGTGAGGGCTTTCGTGTTTCCGGGGGTGGGCATGCGCGAGGCAGGCGGCGAACTCTGGTTCACCATCCGCGAGGCCGCTCTGTTCCTCGGCCGCAGCCCCAAGACGCTGTACAGCTGGCGCGACCGCGGCATCCTCGGCGAGGCCGCGCACGACGAGCGCGGACGAGCGATCTACAGCCAGCGCCAACTCGCAGCCGCTGAGCGGCAGGTGCGGGAGCGGGCGCAGCGGATCCTCGGCCGGGCCGCCTGAACCTGCGTCACAGACCGGTCACAGCGCCCACACAGCCAGTGCCGACCGGCCAGCATGACCGGATGCGCACACACCACATCGCAGCCGCCCTCACCGCGGCCGCCGCACTCGCCCTCACCTCCTGCACCGGCACCGAGGTCAAGACCACCCCGGACAAGCCGGCCGCCAGCAAGGAAGCCGCCGCCAAGCCGGCCGACAACGCACCGAAGGACACGCCGAAGAAGCAGACCGCGGCGATCGGCGACACCCTCACCCTCAAGGGCCAGTCAGACGGCGAGGAGATCGCCGTCACCATCAAGCAGTGGGTGGACCCGGCCAAGTCCAAGGAAGAGTTCATGCAGCCCAAGGACGGCAACAAGTACGTCGCCGCCCAGATCGAGCTGTCGAACACCGGCAAGGCCGCGTACAACGACTCGCCGTCGAACGGCGCGAAGGTCGCCGACCAAGCCGGCCAGCAGTTCACCGCCGCCCTCACCATGGGCATCACCGCCGGCCCCGAACTTCCGGCCAGCACGACAATCGCACCCGGCGACAAGGCCCTCGGCTACATCGTGTTCGAGGTCCCCAAGGCCTCGAAGATCGCGAAGCTGCACTTCGCCCTCAACTCGGGCTTCGGCCCCCAGACCGGCCAGTGGAACATCAAGTAGCCACCGCCGGCACACCCTAGGACCCGCCGCCCGGCTGGCTCCCGCGCACGAGGGCGCGCGGTAGACGCCCCGGGCGGCGGCCCCGTTCGGGAGGTGACGCCATGGCCACCGGCCGCGTCACCGACGCCGAACGCCAGCGGATCCGCGACCTCCACGCGCAGGGCCTCGGCCGCAACGCCATCGCCCGCGAGATCGGCCGGGGCACCCGCACCATCAGCCTCATCTGCGCCGACCTCGGCCTCCCCTTCGACCGGACGGCCACCGCCGTCGCTACGGAGGCCCGCATGATCGACACTCGGGCCCGCCGCGCAGCCCTCATCGAGCGGTACTACGCCCAGGCCGAGAAGATCCTCGCCCGCCTCGAACGCGACGAGCACCACATCACCGAGGTCTCCATCGGCAAGGTCGTCAAGTACACGGCCCCCGACCTGCCGACCCAGGACGTGCGGAACCTCGTCCAAGCCTCCGGGGCCGCCGCCGCCCAGGCCGCGAAGCTGGAGGCGCTGAACACGGACAACGGCGTCGCCGACGCGAAGAGCATGCTCGGCCAGCTCGCCGCCGGCCTCACCGCCGCCTACCAGGCCATGGACACCGAGGGGGCCGGTGATGCTCCGTGACGTCCCCCTGCCCCTGTCCGCCGCGCAGATCCGCTCGATCGTTGAGGCCCAGGACGCCCCGATCGCCCTGTGGTCCGGGGCCGTGTCGTCCGGCAAGACGATCGCCTCGCTGCTGGCGTTCCTGATCCGGCTGGCGGCAGCCCCCGACCAGGGGCTCGTGGTCATCGTCGGCCGCAGCCTGAACACCATCGAGCGCAACCTCCTCGACCCCCTCCAGTCCAGCCACCTGTTCGGGCCGCTCGCCGCGCACGTGCAGCACACCGCCGGATCGACCACGGCCACGATCCTCGGCCGCACCGTGCACCTCGTCGGCGCGTCGGATGCTCGCGCCGAGGGCCGGATCCGCGGCTCCACCATCGTCCTCGCCTACGTGGACGAGGCCACGCTGATTCCGCATCCGTTCTGGATGATGCTGCTGTCCCGGCTCCGGGTCGGCGACGCCTCCCGGCTCATGGCCACGACGAACCCCGACGGTCCGTTCCACTGGTTGAGGCGGGACTTCATCCTGAGCCGGGCCGACATCGGCCTGCGGCACTGGCACTTCACCATCGACGACAACCCGTCGCTGGCCCCGGCCATGGTGGCCCGCCTGAAAGCGCAGTACACGGGGCTCTGGTACAGAAGGTTCATCCTCGGCGAGTGGTGCCTCGCCTCCGGCTCGGTGTACGACATGTTCGACGCGCAGCAGCACGTCGTCGACGACATGCCGGTCATGCACCGCTGGACCGCGGTCGGCATCGACTACGGCACCACGAACCCGTTCGCCGCAGTCCTCATCGGGCTCGGCGCCGACAACCGGCTGTACGCCGCCTCCGAGTACCGGCACGACAGCGCCCGCGCGCTGCGGCAGCTCACCGACGCGCAGTACTCCCGCGCGGTGCAGGACTGGCTGGCGAACGTCCGGCCCCCGGGCCAGCCCGGGACGCGGGGCGCCGTCCCGGAGTGGATTTTCGTGGACCCGTCGGCGGCGTCCTTCATGACGCAGATGTGGACGGACAACGTGCCCGGCATCGCGCCGGCCGCGAACGCCGTCCTCGACGGGATCCGGTCGGTCGGTACCGCCCTCGGTGGCGGCGTCCTCCGGATCCACCGGTCCTGCGAGGGGCTCCTCGCGGAACTCCCGGGCTACGCCTGGGACGAACGGGCCGCCGAGCGGGGCGAGGACAGACCGCTGAAGACGGCGGACCACTCGGTGGATGCCCTCCGGTACGCCCTCCACTCCACCGCCCACGAGTGGCGCCACCTGCTGCGCCCGTCCCGTGAGGAGGTGGCCGCGTGAGCAAGCCGACCGCCGAGCAGGCCCTCGCCAACGCCGCCCGCCTCCTGGAAGCCGCCGAGATGGAACTGACCAACCAGCCCCTGATGGAACGGTACGAGGAACTGGCCTCCACGTGGGTCCGCATGGCGGAGCTGCTGACGGAACGGGAGCGCGTCTGATGGCCACGTTCCCCCGTATGCCGATCTACCTCCGCGCCGGCGACGGACCCGAGGCAGAGATCGGGTACATCGCCGCCTTCCTCCGTGCTGCCGCGGACGCCTACGAGAACCCGCCGGCCGAGGAGGTGCCCGATGCCCCTGCCTGAGAAGGGCGCGCCGTGGCCGCCGATCGACCCGGCGATCCGCTCCGACATCGCCGACTGGGCCGCCTGGTGGTCCGCGTCCCCGGACCGGCTCGCCTACCGGTACACCCGGGAGGGGTCCGGCCGGAACCGGCACGGGACCCCGGAGAACCGGCCCAGCCAGTACCGCGGCGGGATCGTCGGCACCGTCGCCAGGTGGTTCTGGGGCGAGCCGACCCCCTTCGGCGAGAAGCGCACCAACCTGCACATGCCGCTCGCCCGGGATATCGCCCGTACCTCCGCCGACCTGCTGTACTCCGAGCCGCCCCGCCTGATCGCCGAGAACCCGCAGACGCAGGAGCGCCTGGAACGCCTCATGGCCGAGGGCCTGCGCCGCACGCTCCTCGCCCGCGCGGAGGCATCCGCAGCGCTCGGCGGCGGCTACCTGCGGATCGTGTGGGACAAGGCGATCAGCCCAGAGCCGTGGATCTCCACGATCCGGGCCGACGGTGCGGCACCCACGTTCGTCCACGAACGGCTGCGCGGAGCCACCTTCTGGACGGTGCTCGGCGTCGACGGCCAGACGGTCATTCGGCATCTGGAGCGGCACGAGCCCGGCGTGATCCTGCACGGTGTGTACGAGGGCACCGAGGACAACCTCGGCCGACCCGTCGACCTCACCGCGTTCGAGCAGACCCGCGGGTTCCTGCCCGTGCAGCCCCTTCCCCGCAGCATGGAGCAGCGCCTCGCCTGCGCCTACATCCCGAACACCACCACCGCCCCGGACTGGCACGACCTCCCAGGCTCGGCCGGCCTCGGCGTCTCCGACTACCAGGGCAGCGAGACCCTCCTCAGCGCCATCGACGAGACGTACACGTCGTGGATGCGGGACGTCCGGCTCGCCCGGTCGCGGATCATCGTGCCGTCCGGCTACCTCCAGTCGCAGGGCGCCGGCCGCGGTGTCGCGTGGGAGGACCGCGAGGTCTACGCGGAGATGAACATCCCCCCGACCGGCGACAAGAGCATCACGATCAACCAGTTCGCGATCCGGCACGCCGAGCACCAGGCCACGATCGCCGACCTGTTCGGTCGCGTCGTCCGCAACGCGGGCTACAGCAGCGGCACGTTCGGCGACGACTCCGGCGGGCCGGCCGTCACCGCGACCGAGATCAAGGCCAGCACCGCCCGGTCGATGGCCACCCGGGCTCGGAAGTCCGAGGTCGAGGGCGTCTACGTCCCGGAGCTGGTGGAGACGCTCCTCATGCTGGAGTCGTCCGACCTGTTCCCGGGGGCCGGCGTCGAGGTTGAGCGGCCGGAGATGTTGTTCGCCGACTCGGTGCAGGACGACGTGAAGTACCTTGCCGAGTCTGCGGCTCTGCTCCGCCAGGGCGAGGCCGCCAGCACGGAAGCGCTGGTGGCGCTCGTCAACCCCGACCGCGATGCAGACTGGCAGGCCGCCGAGGTCGAGCGGATCCTCCGCGAGTCCGGCCGCAGCGTCGCTGACCCGGCGCTCACCGGCAGCGAGGGCAACGGCGGGCCCGGCTTCCCGGCCGCGGGCGGAGGCCCGTTCGGCGAGTAGGGGGTGCGGCATGCCCGTGTCTCCCGCGCTCGCCGAGGATCTCGCCGCGGCGATCAGCATGCTGTACGAGGACGCCGAGCTGGCCCTGATCGACATTTTGCGGCGCGCCGTCGCGGAGGGCATCGACTCGCCGCGGTGGGCCGAGCTGAAGGCGCGCACGGTCGGCGACCTTCGGGAGGCGGTTGAGGAGGTCGCCGCGTCTCTGGAGCAAGATGCGACCGGGGCCGTCGCGGCCGCCCTGGCTGTGGCCTACGACCGTGGGCAGCAGGCCGCCGTGGCCGAGCTGGGCGCGCTGGACACCGGCCGGGAGGCGCAGGCCCGCCGGGTGACGCCGAACGCGCCTGCCGTGGACCGGCTCGCGGCCTCGTACGCGCAGGACACCCGGCCGCTCTACCAGCGGATCACCCGCAGCATCCTCGACGTCTTCCGCACCGTGACCACCCAGGCCGCCGGCACGCAGCTGCTCACCGGGCAGACCCGACGCGCCGCCTCACAGCGGGCGCTCAACGCCTTCGCGCAGCGCGGGGTCACCGGGTTCGTGGACCGGTCCGGCCGGTCCTGGGAACTCGCCGCGTACGCCGAGATGGCCGTGCGGTCCGTGGCCGCCCGAGCCGCGATCGAGGGGCACATCGACGCCCTCGCCAACGTGGGCGTCGGGCTGGTCATCGTGTCGGACGCGCCCCTCGAATGCCCACTGTGCCGGCCGTGGGAGGGCAAGGTGCTGTCGCTCACCGGCGCGGCCGGCGAGCAGACCCTGACCGTCGAGCACACCATGCAGCCGGGCGGGCTGCGGGCGCTGTTCCAGCCGCCGGAGACCGTGCAGGTGCAGGTTGCCGGGACGCTTGCCGAGGCCCGCGGCGCCGGCCTGTTCCACCCGAACTGCCGTCACAGCCTGGCGGCGTACCTGCCCGGCGTGACAACGCGGCCCCCGCGGCACGCGACCCCCGGCACGACGTACGAGGACACGCAGCGGCAGCGGGCGATCGAGCGTCACATCCGCGAGTGGAAGCGCCGCCAGGCCGCGGCCCTCGACGACGACGCACGGGCCCGCGCGGGCGCGTACGTACGGCGCTGGCAGGCGGCCGCGCGCGAGCACGTCGCCGCGCACGAGCACCTCACGCGCAAGCCCGCGCGCGAGCAGATCGGCAAGGCCCGCTAGAAGCCCATCGTCTTGTTCGAACCGTCCGCCGAGGTACGTGGGTCGCCAGACACGCTGAACCACGCGGCAGCCCCGTACACGGCGACGGGAACATCCGTGCGGCCGAGGTTGCCTCCCTTCTCCTTCTCGAAGATGGCCAGCGTCCCGTTGTCGTTGATGGCGTACCTGTACTCGCTGCTGCCGTCGTCCTTGTACGTATACGTCGCCTGGCCTGTGACCGGCGACTGTCCCGTGAACTGGATCTCAACCATGTGTCGGCACGTTACGCGCCGACGGCGCCCCATGTGGGGCTTCGCAGACTTCGGCGCGCCTGGAGCGGGCCGGGACCACCGACCCGCCGGGCGCGGGTCACCTCCAGCACCACCCGGCCGCCCCGCGGCCACACCCCGGCGACCGCCAGGCGCGGCGCCCAACCCCCTGCGGACCGCCAGGCGCGGACCGCCGACGCCCTTGGAGGGCACCCCATGCCTCGACGCACCCTCGCCCGCGCGCACACCCTGCGCGCCGCCGCCTGGTCGCACCCCTACCGCACGGGCCCTTTCGACCCGTACCTGTACGCGGACGGAGGGGACGGCGACGGCTCCGGATCCGGCAGCGGCGACGGAGCAGCAGGCGGTGACGGCGGACAGTCCGGACAGAGTTCGGACGGATCCGGACAGCAGTCCGGACAGGCATCCGCACAGGCCAGCACGCAGGGCGCTCCTGCGGGCGAGGACCCTGCGGCCACCATCAAGCGCCTGGAGAAGGAAGCCTCGGACGCCCGAAAGGAAGCCGCGAAGGACCGGACCGCCGCCAAGGCTCAGGCCGCCGACGACGCGGTTAAGGCGCTCACGGAGAAGCTCGCCAAGGCCCTCGGTCTGGTCGCCGAGGACACGCCGCCGGACCCCAAGGCCCTCGCCGCGGCGATCGCGCAGAAGGACGTCACGATCGCCGACCAGGGCAAGGAACTTCAGGCAAAGGACGTCGAACTCGCCGTGTGGGCCCGCGCTGACAAGGCCGGCGCACGGGCTGCGGCGCTCCTCGATTCCCGCAGCTTCGTCACAGCGCTCGCCGCGCTCGACCCCTCTGCGAAGGGCTTCACCACTGCCCTCGACGACGCCATCAAGGCGGCCGTCAAGGCGAACCCGCAGTTCGCTTCCGCCACGGTCGCCTCAGCGTCTGGCAGCGACCTCTCCGGCGGAACCGGCGAAGGCAGCACGCGCCAGCGCCCTACATCTCTGAGCGCCGCAGTGCGCTCCACCTTCGGCACGTAACCACAGGAGGACCCCGTGCCCATCACTCTTGCCCAGGCCCAGGTCAACAGCCAGGCCGACATCGACTACGCCGTCATCGACAACCTCCGCCGGTACAGCTGGCTTCTCGACCAGATGGTGTTCGACGACACCGTCACCCCGGGCACCGGCGGCGCCAGCCTGACGTACGGCTACGTCCGCCTCACCGCAGCCCGCTCCGCGCAGTTCCGGCAGCTCAACGCCGAGTACACCCCCGGGCAGGCCGCGCGCCAGCAGTTCACCGTGGCACTCAAGCCCCTCGGTGGAGCATTCTCCGTGGACCGGGTCCTTGCGAACCTCGGCCAGGCCGCGTCGAACGAGGTCAGCTTCCAGATGCAGCAGCTGCTGACCGCGACCCGGACCCGCTTCCAGGACGAGCTGATCAACGGCGATGTGGCCGTGGACGCGGCGGGCTACGACGGCCTCGACAAGAGCCTCACGGGGCAGGCAACCGAGTACGTGCCCCTCACCGAGGGCATCACGACGGGCATCCTCGACTGGACCCGCGGCACCATCGACACCCAGGCCGAGGCCATGTCGCAGCTCGACGTGGTCGACGACTGGCTGTCGCGGATCGTGCCGTCTCACACCGGCGGCGGTGACCAGGGCATGCCCGGCGCCCTGCCCCCGGGCGTGAAGGCGATCCTGGGCAACACCCGGAGCATCACCCGCATGCGGGCGCTCGCTCGGTGGGCTGGCATCTACACGCAGGAGCGGGACGACCTTGGCCGGCAGATCGAGCGGTACGGCCCGTGGGTGCTGGTCGACCTCGGCGACAACGCCCTCGGGGCCGCGCCGATCATCCCGAACGAGACCCGGACGCACGGCGGTTCCGCGGACTCCGGCACGTCGACGAACCTCACCGACCTGTACGCGGCCAGCTTCGGTCTGGACGCGCTGCACGGTGCGTCGGTGGCCGGGAACCCGCTGGTCCAGACGTGGATGCCCGATTTCTCGCAGTCCGGCGCGGTCAAGACCGGCGAGATCGAGATGGGCCCGGCGGCCATGGTGCTGCGCAACGTAAAGGCGTGCGGCGCGCTCCGGAACATCAAGGTGGCCTAACCGTGATCACCATCAACAGTCCCGAGAGCGGCTTCTCCGGCGAGGTCGCTGGCGTTCAGTTCTCCCGCGGCGAAGCCACCCTCGACCCGGGGGCGGGCGGCGCGACCGCGGCCCTGGCGTACTTCCACCGGCGCGGCTACCGGATCACGGACAGCGGCACAGTCCGCGAGGACCCGGCCGAGCCGGACCCGCACGCCGACGACGCGTTCGACCCGGCCGCCCACACCGTGGCCGAGGTGATCGCGTACCTCAACGACGCGGACGACGACGAGCGGGCCCGCGTGCTCGCCGCTGAAGAGGCGGGCGAGGCCCGCGCGACCATCCTCAAGAAGGGAGCAGCGTCGTGACGCAGCTCGGCGGCTACAACCGCAACGTCCGCGACCTCCTCGCATACGCCGGCGCCTCCGACCCGGCCAGCCCGGACACCTACTTCCGGCGCAGCATGCCGCGGGTCGGCCTGTACGACTCGGCGGGCGACACCGGCCAGACAGCACTGACCACCCAGGTCATGACGTCCGTGCCGATCTACCTGCACGCCGGGGACGTGGTCACCAACATCGCGGTCCGCTCCGGCGCGACCGCGGCGGACACCCCCACGAACTACTGGTTCGCCCTGTACAGCAACGCGGCCACCCCGGCCCTGCTCGGACAGACCGCGGACCAGACGACCACCGCGTGGGCGGCGAACACCACGAAGAACCTCGCGCTGGCCACGCCGAAGACGATCACCGAGTCCGGCATCTACTGGGTCGGCATCATGGTCAAGGCCACCGCGACCCCCACCCTGCTCGGCTGCGCGGCCGCTCCGGCGATCGTGACCGGCGAGCGGAACCTGTCCCAGTCGTCCGGCTCGTCGCTGACCACGACGGCGCCCGCCACGATCGCGACCCCGACGGCGAAGACTTTCGCGCCGTACGTCGTGATCACCTGAGGAGGCGGGCATGGCACTCACCTCCTCAGCGTCCGTCGCGCTCAACGGCGTCCAGACCAACCCGCTGGACCTCGCCACCCCGGCCATGGACCTGAAGATCCGGGACGCGACGACCTGGTCCACCGGCACCGGAGCGGGCAAGGCGGACCGAATCTGGTCCGACCGACGGACGCTCGCAGCGTCTGCCAGCGAGGATCTCGACCTGGCGGGCGTGCTTGTGGACGCGTTCGGCGCCACGATCACGTTCGCCCGGATCAAGGGCCTGTACATCGCAGCGTCCGCGGCGAACACGAACAACGTCGTCGTCGGCAACGCGACGTCGAACGCCTGGGCGGCGCTGCTCGGCGCGACGCACACGCTGACCCTGCGTCCCGGCACAAGCATCTGCCTCGTGACCGGCGTGGCCGACGCAACGTGCTACGCAGTGACCGCCGGCACCGGGGACCAGCTCAAGATCCTCAACTCCGCGGCCGGCACGTCGGTGACGTACGACATCGGCATCATCGGCTGCTCCGCGTAGGAGGTGGTCGTCGTGCGGGTCTACGCGACCGCCGAGCAGTACGAGGCGTACACGTACGGGACGGCGCCCGCCGATATCGACGGGCGCCTCGCCAGGGCCTCGAAGTTCCTCGACGCCAACGTGTTCCGGTACTGCTGGTACCGGGCCGACGACGCGACCGGCCTCCCCACGGACGCGGTGGTCGCGGCCGCGTTCACGCGCGCGGTGTGTGCGCAGGCGGAGTGGGGCGTCGAGACCGGGGATGTAACCGGTGCCGGGCTGGCCGGCTGGGGCAGCGTGCGCATCGGCGATGTGCAACTGGGCCGGTCGGTCACCTCCGTCAGCGGGGCGGACTCGCCCGGCCGGCAGGTGGCTCCGGCGGTCGGGGACGCGCTCCGCAGCCCCGACCTCACCCCGGACAAGTTCGTGATGGGGGTGGTCGCGTCGTGCTGATCCCCAGCGCTCTCCTCGTCCACCAAGCAACGGTCGAGCCGTACCTCGGCACCGGCCCATCCGGACCGAAGTACGGCCCAGCCTTCACCATCAAGTGCCTGGCGCAGGACAAGACCAGGCTGGTCCGCTCCCCAGAGGGCGACGAGATCACCTCAACCGCGACCGTCTACACCCGGCTCGGGCCCACCGTCCCGGTGAAGAGCCGCGTCACGTTGCCAGCCGGACGGCGGACCACCGTCATCGAGTCCCGGCGGCACGACGGCGGCACCCTGCCCACCCCCAATCACCTCGAACTCAGGCTGCTATGAGCCCGCAGTACGCCCGCATGGAGTGGACCGGGGACCGGCTGTGGACTCAGCGAGGCCGGCGGGTAGCGGAGCGGGGGCTCGATCGGGCGCTGGAGCACGTGCTCGGCGTCTCGAACTCGCGGGTGCCGCTGGAGGAGGGCACCCTCGAACGCTCCGGCAAGGCGTCGCGCGAGGGTCTGAACGGGACGATCTCGTACGACACCGTGTACGCCGTCCGCCAGCACGAAGAGCTGACCTGGCGGCATCTCCCCGGCCGCCGCGCGAAGTACTTGGAGTCCGCGGTCAACGACTCCAGAGAGACCGTCGCGCGGCTGATGGCTGTGTCCCTGCGGGACTGGCTCCGCGGCTGACCCGTACGCCCGCACGCGGGCGCCTGACCCGCGTGGGGAGGTGCGCCTGTGGGCTACACCCGCGACCTCGTCACCGGTGTCGCTGCGCTGCTGTCCGATGCCGGGCTCGGCGTGTACGAACCGGACGGCGTGTACGCCGAGGGCACGCACGCGATCACCTACGGCGTGATGCCGGAAGAGCCGACCCGGGTCATCTGCCTGACTCCGTACCCGGTGGAGGACACCGGCCTCACGGACGTCATCACCGGCATGCAGGTCCGCATGCGTGAAGGGCTCGATCCCACCGCGGTGCTCGACCTGGCCGACCTCGTCCGCGACGAACTCCACGGCCGGGAGGCATTGCTGTTCGGGACCACGCGCGTCGGCCTGATCTGGCGGGAGTCCGAGGGCCCGATGGGCCAGGACCCGCATGGGCGCGAGGAGATCTCCGCCACCTACTACATCCGGGCCACACGGCCCTCCCCCTACGCGCACGAATAGAAGGAGGGGCCGTCATGTCGACGCCCACCGAAGTCGCACTCGCCCGTCACTGGCGCATGGACGTCAATATGGGCCCGGACCTGACGCCGGACTGGCAGCTGTGCCCGGCGATCACGGAGTTTCAGCCGACGTGGCCGCCGAACTTCGAGGACTCCACGACCTACGACTCCGAGGGGTGGGAGGAGTCGACCAAGACGAGCCAGTCCTGGCAGATCGAGGCCACCTTCAACCGCAAGGTGTCTGAGGACTCCACGACCTTCAGCACGGTGCACGAGAAGCTGCGGACGGTCTCGTTCGGCTTCGACGCTGCCTCGAAGGTCGGCGTCCGCTTCTACAAACGCGACGGCAGCCCGGAGGCGTACAGCGGGACCGTGCTGGTCGAATGGGAGGACCAGGGCGGCGACTACAAGGCCCTGGGGCAGGTGAAGGTGACCCTCAAGGGCACCGGCCAGCTGAACCTGATCACGAACCCGGTGACCCCGTGAGCACGCTGAAGGTTCTCGACGAGTTCCTCGACGACTCGCTCACACTGCCCGTCCGGTGCACGGACGGGCAGGTTCGCGAGTTCGTCATCCCGGGCGTCTCGGCCGAGGACGGCCTCCGGGTGCAGCGCCTCATGGAGGTGGGCCTCCAGCTGGCGGCCGGCGCGGAGGACATCCGCACGGACGTCCTCGACGACGCCCAGGAGCTGGACCTCTACCGGACGGCGCTCGGGCCCGCGTACGAGGATGCCCTCGCCCAGCTGGACTGGCCGCGGTTCCGGCACGTCGCGATGACCGCGGTCGTGTGGATCACGCAGGGCCTGGAGGCCGCCGAGGCGTACTGGCTGGCGGACGGCCGCCCTTCTCAGCAGGGCCCGGCCAACAGGGAGCAGCGCCGGGCCTCATCCCGTGCGGCGAAATCGACCCCGTCACAGGGCTCGCGGAGTGGTACGAGTACCCGGCCGGCTATCGCCCGCGCCCGCAAGGCCGCTCAGACCTGACGTGGGGCGCGCTGCTCGCCGAATGGCCGCTGATCGAGGCCGACATGCACGAGACGTACGGCATCGACCTCGACACCCCGGGCCTGCTGCGGGCCCGGTCGTGGCGGTGGCTGCGGCTGCGGATCCTCGGCCTCCTCTCCTCTGAGACGCGCCTGAGCAGGCATTTCGCGCCGCCGGAGCCCAAGACGACGTAGCCGAGGGGGTGCTCCATGGCCCTCAACGTGGGCGAGCTGGTGGCCACAATCCGCGCGGACGACAGCGGGTGGCGGGCCGGCCTGGCCGCCGCGCAGCTCCGGCTCCGCGGCCTGACCACCGACGCCGACGGACGCCTCCGCGACCTTCGCGGGAGGTTCGTCACCGAGGGCGAGGCCGCCGGCCGCAGCTTCGCTGACGGCATCAGCGCACACGCCGAGCGCGCGGTCGGCGCCATCAAGAAGATCGGCCCGGCGGCGGCCGGAATCAGCGCGGGCGTGCCGGCGGCCGCGGCGCTGGCCACGGCTCTCGGGTCGGTGGCGGCCGGTGCAGTCGCCGCCCAGCTCGGGGTGCAGGCGTTCAAGCTGGCTGCGCAGCCGCAGCTGGAGGCCATGACGGAGGCGTCAGAGGCTGCGCAGGCGGCGGAGGACGCTCACGCGAAGGCGCAGCTGAAAGCCGCCGCCGCGGCCAAGCTCGCGGCGACGGGCGGCGAGGAGTACAAGGCCGCGCTTGCCGAGTCCCAGGCCGCCTCGAAGGCGGCGAAGGACGCGGACGCGGCGTACCAGGCGCAGCTGGCGGACCTGCCGCCGGCTACCCGCGCGGCGGCCATGGAGCAGGCCAAGCTGAAGAAGGCCCACCAGGACTGGAGCGACAGCCTGGCAGGCACGACGATGCCCGTCTTCACACAGGGCATGCAGCTGCTGCGCCAACTCCTGCCTCAGCTGACCCCGTTCGTGAAGGCGGCGGCCACCGCCTTCAGCGGACTCCTCACGAAGGTGTCCGCCGGGGTCAAGTCCGCCGGCTTCAAGCAGTGGGCCGCCGACATGGCCGCCGCCACCGGCCCGGCCATCACCAACTTCGTGACCGCCCTCGGCAACATCGCCAAGGGGTTCATGGGCCTGATGCAGGCCTTCCTCCCGACCAGTGCCGGCGTGACAGGCGGGCTGGTTGCCATGACCGCCGCTTTCGCCAACTGGGGCACCAGCCTCAAGGGCAGCGAAGGCTTCGCACAGTTCCTTCAGCTGGCGTCCGCCGGCGGCCAGACCCTCGGCACGCTGGCCGAGGCAGCCGTGTCTCTGCTGGTGGCGCTCGGGCCGGTGCTCGGCGTAACGACGCAGCTCGTCACCATCCTGGCGCAGCTCGTCAGCGCCACCCCTCTGCCTGTCCTTCAGGCCCTGGCTGCGGTGCTGGTGGTGGTCAAGGGCGGGCTGATGGCGCACGCGGCGTGGCTGTCCATCGTGGCCGCGCGGACGCGGTTCGTTGAGTCGGCGGCGGGCCGGGCCATCATGGCGTGGGCCCGGATGGCCGCGGCGGCGGTCGCTTCGGCTGCCCGTGCGGCGGTGGCGTGGGTGCGGTCGTCGGCCATGATGGTCGCGGCCTGGGTCCGGATGAACGCGGTCGGGCTGGCGTCGATGGCCAGAATCGCTGCCGCGTCGACGGCCGCGGCGCTGCGGTCTGCGGCGGCGTGGACGGGGTCGGCGCTCGCCTCGATCGGCACGTGGGTGGCGGCGGTTGCCCGGGCGGCGGCTGCGTCGGCGGCGTCGTTCGTGATGATGGCGGCGCGCGCGGTGGTGTGGGCGGCGCAGATGGCGGCGTCGTGGATCGTGGCGATGGGCCCGGTGGGCTGGATCATCGCGGCGGTGGTGGGCCTGGTTGCGCTGATCGTCATGAACTGGGACCGCATCAAGGCGTTTACGGTCGCGGCGTGGGATTGGATTTGGCAGAAGGTTAAATCCGCAGTGAATTTCATGGTTCAGATTTTCATGAACTTCACGCTCCCCGGCCTGATCATGAAGCACTGGAACTCCATCAAGTCCGGTGCATCCGCAGCCTGGAGCGCGATTGTCGGATGGCTCCGACGCGTGCCCAGCATGATCTACCAGGCATTTCTGAATTTCACGCCAATCGGCCTCATGATCAAGCACTGGACGACGATCCGCACGGTCATCGTCCAGAAAGCCCTGGCCGCCGTGGCCTGGCTGCGCGGCCTGCCGGGCATGATGGCCAACGCGCTCGGCAACTTGGGCTCGCTGCTCTATTCCAAGGGCACCGCAGTGGTTCAGGGCCTGTGGCGCGGAATTCAGGCCATGGGCGGTTGGATTCGCGGACAGCTCATGGCGTGGGCGCGGCGCATCATCCCCGGGCCTATCGCAAAAGCCTTGGGAATTGCGTCACCCTCTAAGGTCACCACGGCGCAGGGGCGCTGGATTGCCCGCGGTCTGATCGTCGGCATGACGGGCACCTCGAAGCAGGTGCGGGCGGCTGCGACCAGGTTGGCGGACATCGTCCGGGACAGCATGCGGCCCGGCCGGGCCCGGAATCAGGCGCTGGCCACGATCAGCCGGGGCACCGGCACGCTGCTGACCCTGGCGGCCCGCGAGGAGCGGCTCGCCGTCCGCATGCGGGCGGCGACCGCAGCGCTCGCGGACCAGATCAAGGCGCGCGACAAGCTCACCGCGGACGTGAAGGCTGGCGTGCTCGACAGCGCCAACATCACCAAGGGCACGGCCGGCGAGCCGATGGCCGCCGAGCAGCTGCTCGGCAACCTGCGCGCCAAGATGGAGCAGGCCAAGCAGTTCGCCGCCCAGCTTGCGCAGCTGCGGAAGAAGGGGGTCAGGTCCGACCTGATCGCCCAGATTGCGCAGGCCGGTGTCGAGCAGGGCGCCTCCGCCCTGGCAGCGCTGTCCAGCGCGAACGCGGGGCAGATCCGGGAGATCAACGCCACGCAGGCGCAGCTGGTGACCGCGGCCGGGCAGGCTGGCTCGGTGGCTGGCGAGGCCATGTACGGCGCGGGCATTCAGGCGGCCCGGGGTCTGATCGCCGGTCTCCAGAAGGAGAAGTCGGCGATCGAGCGGCAGATGCTCGCCATCGCCAAGGGCATGTCGGCCGCCATCCGGAAGGCGCTCGGGATCAGGTCGCCGTCGCGGGTGATGGCCAGCGAGGTCGGCCGGCACATCCCGGCTGGCATCGCGGCCGGTATCCGGGCGGGCGCCGGACGGCTGGACGCCACGATGGCGGGTCTCGTCGATCCGTCCCGCGTGTCCACCACGGTCGGCGGGCCGGGCCGGGGCTCGGGTGCCGTCGGTGGCGGTGCGGCGGTGCCGTCGCCGCGGGTGATCGTCGAGGTGCGCGGCCCGGCGGCGGTTCGAGAGCTGATCCGGGACATCGTCATCGACTACGGCGGCGGCGACGTCGTGCGCGCGCTCGGCCGCGCCTGACCAGGGAGGAGGGGTGCGGTGAGCTACCGGCCGGAGGTCGAGGCGCAGATCGACGGGGTGTGGACGTCGCTGTCCGCGGACCTCATCACGGAGGAGCCGATCACGATCGAGCGGGGCCGGTCTGCGCGCGGCACCCGGTCGGATCCGACGTCCGTGCGGCTGTCGCTGAAGGGCGACCGGTACGCCACCAGGAATCCGTTGTCGGACCTGTACGGGCGGTTCGGTCGGGGCACTCCGTTGCGGGTGTCCCGGCCGGGCGCCGAGTCGTACCTCAGCCTGCCGGGCACGGCGACGGCGTACGCGTCGACGCCGGATCACGCGTCGCTGGACATCACCGGCGATATCGACATCCGGTGCGAGGCGTCGATCGTGTGGTCGGCCGTCGTCAACCAGGCCCTGATCGGCAAGTGGGAGTCGGCCACGGCGCAGCGGTCGTACGCGCTGTCGGTGAGTCAGGGCACCGTGAGCCTCCGGTTCAGCACGACGGGCGGCAACAGCCTCTTCTACACGCTGTCGCTGCCCGCCACGCTGCCGCGCCGGGCGGCGCTGCGCGGCACCCTGGACGTCAACAACGGCGCCGGCGGGTTCACCGCCGCCCTGTACTGGGCGGAATCCCTCGACGGCCCGTGGACCCTGATCGGGTCGGCCAGCGACACGTCTCTCGGCGTGATCACCCTGTTCTCCAGCACCTCAGACCTCAAAGTGCCGCCGCTGCCGTCCGGTTTCAACCCGACGCGGGGCCGGATCCACCGGGCCGAGGTCCGCTCCGGCATCGGCGGGACGATCGTTGCCGCGCCGGACCTCCGCGGCCTGACGCCGGGCACGACGATGTGGACCGATTCTGCGGGCCGGCCGTGGACGACGACGTCGGACGCGGAGATCACCAACCGTCAGTACCGGGCACACGTGGAGGCGACCAACCTGGGGCCGCCGCGGTGGGACACGGCCGGACAGTTCATCCGAACGCCCGTGCACGGCGCGGGCATCCTCGACCGGCTCACCCAGGGCTCCGTGCCCCTGAAATCGGCGCTGCGCAGGCGGATCCCGTCTGGGTCTCCGCTGGCGTACTGGCCGATGGAGGACGCCCCGGCGGCGAACCGGGTGGCCTCACCTCTGCCCGGCGTCGCGTCCGCGAGGGTCACCGGCTTTACGTTCGGGGCCGACGATTCGATGCCGGGCTCGGCGGCACTGCCCGCTGCCGGTGCGTCGGCGACGCTGACGGCCTCGGTGCCGGCGACGACCGCCACCGGCTGGCAGGTCGAGTGCGTCTACCGCATCGACCAGTCCCCGCCCGCCGGGTTCACCCAGGTGCTGCGGGTCAACGTGAGCGGGACCGGCCCGGGCGGGATGGCCGCGGCGATCCTGTACGTCAGTACCGGCGGCCTGAAGATGGAGCTGCGCGACGCCTCCGACGCGGTCATCGTCGACGCCACCTTCAACAATGCTGCGGCCACCAGCCAGTTCTTCAACCGATGGAACCGATTGGCGATCTTCACCGCGCCGTCCGGCGGCGACACCCAGGTCGTCGGCATGTGGCGCGACATCAACGGGACCGGCGGCTACTCGTACGTCGTCACCGCCTACACCGGCCTGCCCGGCAACGCGAACGGCATCACCGGCACGTGGGGCACCGCGCTGGAGGGGATCCGTATCGGGCACCTCGCCGCTTTCGCCGCGACCGGCACGCCACACCCGGGCGCCGCACCCGGAAATCTGATCTTCGATGGGGCGGACGACGCGTACAACGGCGAGACCGCCATCACCAGGATCGGGCGCCTCAGCCTGGAGGAGGCCGCGACCCTCGACATCACCACCGACGACGGGGACTACACGACGGGATCCATGCGGCTGGGGCCGCAGCCGATCGCGACGATCGTGTCCCTGCTGGAGGAGTGCGCGGAGGCCGACGGCGGGATCCTGTACGAGCGGGCAGACCGTCTCGGCCTCTTCTACCGGGACCGCGCGACGCTCTACAACCAGACGCCGCGGCTGGTGCTGGACTACGCGTCGGGTGGGCACATCGCGCCGCCGCTGGAGCTGGCGGAGCGGCTGGCGGACGTCGTCAACGACATGACCGTGAAGCGTAGGAACGGCTCCAGCGCGCGGGCAACACGGGGCGACGGGCCGCTGTCGACGGCGCCGCCGCCGGCCGGTGCCGGCCCGCGGCCGCAGGAGACGGAGCTGTCGCTGTACGACGACTCCACGACGGGCCCGATCGCCGGGTGGCTGGTGCACCTGGGCACTCCGGAGCAGCCGCACTTCCCCAAGGTCAGGATCCTGCTGCACAAAGCAGTCGACCTGATCGATGACGTGCTCGCGCTGGAGATCGGCGATCTGATCCGGCTCACGAACCTGCCGCCGTGGCTGTCGCCGGACGACGTGGACCTGATCGTCGAGGGCTACGAGGAGTCGTGGCCGACGCCCCACACGTGGGTGATCACCCTGAACTGCACGCCCGGGTCGCTGTGGACGGTCGGGGTGGTGGACGATGCCGAGCTGGGCCGGGTGGACACCGACGGGTCCGTGCTCGGCCGGGACGCGACCTCGTCGGACACGACGCTGATCGTGGCGACGGTGCAGGAGGAGACGGCACGGCACGGGGAAGGGGCGCAGGACCCGGCGGACTACCCGCTCGACCTGCGAGTGGGTGGTGAGGTGGTGACCGCGTCGGCGGCCGCCGAGCTGCTCCTCGACACCTACACGCGGACGGTGGCGGCCGGCTCGTGGGGGACGGCGACGGACGGGCACTCGTGGGTGCTGGCCGGCGGTTCGAACTCGGAGCGGTCGGTGGCGTCTGGGCGGGGCGTGGTGACGATCTCCTCGTCGCAGACCACGCTGCGGGCGCAGACCGTGGCCGAGGAGTGCCGAGACGCGGAGATCCTGGCGACGGTGGCCGTGTCGCAGACCTCGACCGGCGGCTCGCAGACGCCGTGTGTGCTGCTCCGCTACCTGAACACGACTGATCACTACCGCGTTCGTCTCCATTTCACGACGGGCGGGAATACGAACCTGGCCGTCTGCCGAGGCTCAACGCAGATCGACGCGAACGTGTCGCTGGGCTTCACGTACTCGGCCGGCGACCAGTTCCGTATCCGGGCCCGGCTGATCGGGCACCGGGTCCTCGCGAAGGCCTGGCCGATCACTGGCGCGGAGCCGGCGGCCTGGCAGATCGACCGCACGATCACCAGCTCGACGATCGAATCGGGGGCGGTCGGGGTGGGCGCGGTGGCCCTGTCCGGCAACACCAACACGGGCGTCGAGTTCAGGTTCGACGACGTGATCGTGCCGACACCGCAGCGCATCACGGTGACGCGGGCCGTGAACGGGATCGTCAAGACCCAGTCGGCCGGGACCGACGTGCGGCTCGCTACGCCGACCATCACCGCTCTGTAGGAGTAGGAGGTAGCTCATGGCCTTCACTGGCTGGCTGGCCGGGCAGCGGCTGACGACGCAGCGTCTCGATCTGATCTCCAGCATCCCGACGTCGTACAACGTGGTGTGGACGTCGACGTCTGGTGCGGCCCCGAGCCTCGGCAACGGGTCGCTGGAGGGCCGGTACGCGATGCAGGGCGGCCTGTGCCACGTCTGGGTGTCCCTGAAAGGGGGCTCGACCACGACGTGGGGTGGCGGTCAGCATGCGTTCTCGCTGCCCGTCAACGCCGCGTCGCGGGCCATCGATACGGCGATGTACGCGGGGAGCGCGATCGGCTTGGACTCCGGCGCCAACTACTACCCGGGCGTCAGCAGGATTTTCCAGGCGGGCACGGTGATCATGCCGATCTCACCGACGACATCGACGGGCGCGACGCCCACCGAGTGGAACGCCACGCGGCCTTTCGCCTGGGGAACCGGCGACTCGATGAACCTGTACTGCGTGTACGAGTACGTCTGATCGTTCTGCCCTTCGTCCCCGCGGCCGCTCTGGCCCGGGGTTTTTCTGTGCCTGGAGGCCCTCATGCAGCATCCACCGCCGCGCGTCGGCGACATCGTCCCCTACGTCAGCCACGGGACCCCAGCCCGCGAGAACGGCAGGCAGGCGTACGCGTGCCGAACCGCGATCGTCACGAAGGCTGTCGAGCTCCGGGGCGGCACCTGGCACTGGGCGGGTCACTGATGGCCAAGACCGGACCGCAGAAGTACCCCGGCGCCGACCTCAGCCTCTGGTTCCAGGACGACTGGCCGGGCACTGCGATGGAGTCGAACGTCGGCGTCGTCCACACCACCGAAGGCCGCACCGTGCCGGGCTACCGGGGCGGCCGGGACGCCCCCACCTTCACGCTGCTGCCGGACATCCAGGCCCTGAAGCTGCGGGTGTTCCAGCACTTCGACTTCGACGTCTCCAGCCGCGCTCTGGTGAACCTCGCTGGCGGTGTCGAGACCAACACGGCGAACGCCGTGCAGTTCGAGCTGGTCGGCACCTGCGATGAGCGGAACGCGGAGACGTGGGACGGCGCCCGTGCGGGCGTGGACTACCTGTTCTGGCCGGACGCCCCGGACTGGGCGCTCGCCGAGCTGGGCCGGATCGTCCGGTGGGCGCACGACCAGCACGGCATCAAGATGCAGTCCACCGTGACGTGGAAGGCCTACAAGAAGGGCCAGACAGGCGGTTCATACGGCGCGAACGGCGTCCGCCTCACGGGCGCCGAATGGAGCGCCTACTACGGGTGGCTGGGCCACCAACATGTCCCGGAGAACGCGCATGGCGACCCGGGTGACCTTGATTTCGCGCGGGTCCTCGCCCACGCGACCGGCACCGCAACGGAGGACCCCGACATGGCTCTGACTCAGGCCGAGCTGGCGAAGATCGCGCTGTCCGTGCACAGCTACAAGGGCAAGCTGCCCGACGGCAAGACCGACCCGCGCGACGCGTACGCGTACCTACGGGACACCGCCGGATCCGTCGCGGCCCTGAACACGAAGCTTGGCGCGCTCTCGGCGCGGGTGGAGCAGCTCCAGACTCACGGCCTTACGGACGAGCAGATCGAGCAGCTCGCCCGGAAGCTGTCCGGCCCCCTCGCTACCGCGGCGGCCGACCTCATCGCTGCGCGCATGGTGCAGTAACTCACCGAAGGAGAAACCCTATGACCGACCGATTCCCCTCCACCGACGTCATCCTGAAGACCGGCGCAACGTACGCGAAGGACCTCACCGAGCGAGTCCTGTGGACCGGCGCAACCGCCCTCGGCGGCGTCCTCATCGCGTCCGGACCGGCCGACATGCTGAAGACAAGCTTCTGGGAGTCCGCTGGCGTGGCCGCGATCGTCGCTGGCGGCACCCTCCTCAAGGGGCTGTTCGCGCGGCTCGTCGGCGACCCGAATAGCGCCTCGACCGTCCGAGGGGTGTGATGCTGGCCGCCCTGTGGCGGCACCTCCAGTGGCGGGGGCTGGCTCTGGCGGTGGCCGGCGCCGGGTGGGTGACGTACGGCATCGGCCTGCTCGTGACCGACCGGCCCGGCCTCACCGCGGCGGCGTCCCCGATCCTGCGGGTCATGTGCCTGGAGGCGTGGGGCGCCGTGTGGATCGCCTGCGGGGCGATCTGCCTCGTCACCGCGCTGCTCCGGCCCGGCCGGGACGCGCCCGGGTTCGCCGCGGCGGTGGGCCCGCCGTTGATCTGGGGGCTGGCGTACGTCGCGGCCGCCGTCACGGGTGCCTACGAGCCCGCCTGGGCGTCTGTGCCCGTGCTGGGCGTGGTCGTGGTCCTGGTCTGGATCATTGGCAGGCTCACAGGGGGTGGTGCGCGCCGCTGCACGTGCGAAAGAGGGGTGCCCCATGGGCGGTGAGGACTCTGTGCTCGGCGTGATCATCGCCGTGGTGGGTGTGATCGGCTCGGTGCTGGTGGCCCGAATCACCGTGCCGGGCCGGGGTTCGGCCGCCGCAGAGGCGGATGCTCCGGAGCAGCCCGGGCAGCTGGCGGTGTCCCCGGAGATCTGGACGGAGTTCAACCGCCGGGTCCTCGCGCTGGAGGACGAGGTCGGCCTGCTCAAGTCGGAAGTCCAGCAGGCCGCGGCCCGCGAGTCGTCCCTCCTGCGGATGCTCCGGCAGGCCCTCGGCATCGTCAAGCGCGCGAATCAGCGGCTCCGGCAGGCGGGGCTGGAGCCTGAGACCGTCCCGGCCGAGCTGCGGCCGTACTCGATCGACTGAAGGGAGCCCATCGTGGCCCGACGTACGGTCACCGGGACCGTCCACGACCTGTTCACCGACGCGGCCGCGGCCGACGTGACCGTCACCCTGTCCGCGATGCCCCGCCGGTGGACGGACGAGGCCGGCAACCGGCTGCTGGCCGCCCCGGACCACCCGGTGACCGTCACCGGCGGGGTGTGGTCGATCGCTCTGATCCCGACCGACGAGCCGGGCATCGAGCCTGCCACGGGCCGGTACTACCGGCTGGTCGAGTCGGTCGGCGGGGTGCCGGTTCGGCGCCGCACGTTCGAGGTGCCGTCCGGGGCGGGGGACCTCGACATCCTCGACCTGGTCGTCGCCGACCCGGGCCTGCCCGGCTACGTGCGCGGCGCGGCCGGGCCCACCGGGGCAACCGGCCCCCAGGGACCCACCGGAGCAACAGGCGCAACCGGCCCGACAGGACCGCAGGGCGAGACAGGGCCGCAGGGCCCGCAGCCGCCCCTCGGCGCGGCCGGCGCGGGCGCGACCATTGCGCTCCGCTCGACGGACCCGACGACCACGAACGCCCGGACACCGACCCCGCACGCGGACACGCACGCCTCGGGCGGCTCGGACCCGGTCTCGCCTGCGTCGATCGGCGCGGAGACCCCGGCGGGCGCGCAGGCCAAGGCCGATGCGGCGCAGGCAGCTTCGTACCCGGTGGCGTCCGGGCAGGCCCTCGACAACTACCTCGGCGACCTCCTGACCCGCGTGTCCGCCATCGAGGGTGGGACCGCGTTCCTCTCCGGCCTCAACTCCAACGGTCTCGCACGGATCATCGACGACGAGCTGCGGGTCGAGGGCGCGGCCAGCACGGTCCGGCACGTCCTGAACGGCACGGCCAACACCGTCGGCCTGTATGGGGCCACACCGGTCACCCGGCAGACGGTCAGCGGATCGCGGGCGGACGGAACGGCGCTGACGTCGCTGCTGACCGCACTGAATCTGACCGGCATCATCTCGGACGGCACCGCGCCCGGGGCCACCGGTGCATGGCTCCGCCGGCACCTGCCGGATCCGGTGCCCGTGGACACCCTGTACGCCGGCGCGGCGCCGACCATCGGGGTCGCGCAGACCAGCACGCCGACACCGACCTACCTCAAGTTCGCCCCGCCCGGGGTGGCACTGAGCGGCAGCGACGTCACCGGGAACTTCTCGCTCCTCGGCGCCGGCGGCTTCCAAATCGGCTCCGGCAGCCCCGACAACACGTACATCCTGCCGACCAGCCGCTACCCGAACACGCGCGGATCGTTCAGCAGCTCGCAGTCGATCTGGTCGCTCGAATTCGGCACCGACGCGCCCGAGTTCCAGCTCCGCTTCAACTTCCAGAGCGCAGGGCACTACCGGCTGAGCATCGACGGCCGGCGCGTCACCGACCTGATGCAGCCCGTCGGCGGCAGCACGCCGGGCAACACCCACTTCATGACGGTGAACCTCGGCTCGGCGGCGCCGCGCCTCATCAGGATGGATTTCGCCGTCGTCCCCTTCGGCGGGATCTACCTGCCGCCGACCGCGACCCTGTGGCGGGTTCCGCCGCAGGGCGGCCGGCTGATGGTCCTCGGCGACAGCCTCCCCGGCGGCTCCAGCATGAACACGGCAGGCGGCGCCGGTACCTGGTTCGCCCGGACGGCCCGGTACCTGGGCTGCACGGACGCGTGGAACCAGGCCCTGGGCAGCACCGGGTACATCACCGCGGGCAGCACCGCCACGTTCGGTACGCGGGCGCCGATCGACGTGATCCCGTGGGCGCCGACCCGGCTAATCATCTGGGGCGGCTACAACGACAGCGCGGGCGACCAGGGGCAGATCGCGACGGCCGCGGCGAGCCTGTACGCGGCGCTGAAGGCGGGGCTCCCGTCCTGCGAGATGTTCGTGATCGGCTGCTGGTCGCCGACCGGGACGCCGGCTGCGGGGCAGACGAACACGGACGCCACCTTGAGGACGGCGGCGGCCGCCGCGGGGATTCCGTTCATCAGCCCGCTGACCGGCTCGTGCTACGACGGGACCGGCGCCCTGGTGGCGACGCACGGCCCGTTCATCACCGCGGCCGTGGCCGCGTACGTGGGAGGTGACGCCGTCCATCCGACCGACGCGGGGCACGTGTACCTTGCGCGCAGGATCACGGCCGCGATCCGTGAGCTGATGCCCCACTGAGCCGCCGCCCCACCCGCCCCCTTCCGTGCCTTCGGGCCGGGAGGGGGCGCTTCGTCGCGTCCGGGACCGACCAGTGAGAAGGGTCTACCGCCACAGCAGCTTACGAGTACCGTCCAGAGCAGAGCACAGGAGACGGAGTTCGTGATGCCCGAGGTTGAAGAGCAGGAGGCCATCGGCCGGCGCGTACGTCGGCGCCGCCTCGACGTTGGCCTGACGCAGGCCGATCTGGCCGCCGCGGTCGGCAAGACGCAGGCGTGGGTCTCGCGGGTGGAAAAGGGCCGCATCGAGCTGGACCGAGCCACGCTGATCAGTGCGCTGGCGTCTGCCCTCCACTGCCATCCAAACGACCTGGTCCCACGTCCGTACACTGGCGTTCCACCGGAGGCCGACCGTGGTTGGCACGCCGCCGCGGCCTCGATCATGCGGGAACTGCGGCGCTACGACCTCACGCCGGTGTTCGACGGCGCTCCCCGTCCCTCCGCCGACCTGTGGCGGGACATGCAGCGCCTGCACCGCCTGCGTGACGCCGCCGCCAACACTGCGATCCTCCGCGAGATCCCCGATGTGCTGCGCGAGTCCCGCGCCCTTGCCGAGAACTCCGCCGGCCAGGAGCAGGAGGAGGCCTTCGGGGTGTACGCCGTCGCCTGCAAGTTCACCCACACCGCAGCGCACGCCCTCGGCCAGGCCGAGCTGGTCGCGCTCTCCTGCGAGCGGGCCGTGTGGGCCGCTCAGCGTTCCGGGGACCCGCTCCTGCCGGCCGTAGCGGACTGGATGCGCGTGTGGGACATGTGGGCCACGGCGGACTACGAGGACGCCCTCGCCCTCGCGGACAAGGCGCTCGCCGGCATTCAGGAGCTGTACGACAGCGGTGACCCGCTCGCGCTGCGTGTCTGGGGGGCCATTCAACTGCGCTCGGCGGTGTCGGCGGCCCGCGCCGGCCGCCGCGACGAGGCGCACACCCGCATCGGGTACGCGGCCGAGGCTGCGCAGCGCATGGATGCGGGCGAGGGCCCCGAGCCGTTCGATCGGCACTCGGTGACGTTCTCCACTGGCAACGTGCAGATCCACCAGATCAGCGTGAACCTGGAGATGAACAACCAGCGTGAAGCGCTGCGACTTGCCCGCGGTGCCGATCCGAACCGCATCACGGCTCTGCCGAAGTCGCGGCAGGGGCATCTGCACATGGATCTTGCCCGAGCGTGGTTGTGGGACGGGAACCGGAGTAAGGCGTTGACCGAGCTGGAGACGGCCGAAGCCCTCGCTCCGCAGCTGGTCCGGAATCACCCGATCGCGCGTTCGACGCTTCGTCAGATCATCTACTCGGAACGCGAGTTGACTCGTCAGAAGCTTCGCGGCATGAGCAGCCGATTTTCCCTCAATGACCTGTAGGTATTCCGCAGAATCATGTTGAGCAGATGCCGCGATCCTACGGTCACGGCATGGCTGATCTCCCCAAGAGCGGTCCGTCCGCCCCTCCCTCCGACCCGTCGGGCACCCGAAGGCCGCAGCGCGGCGACCTCGCAACCGACACCAGCACCGGGCGAACCGGTGTGATCGTGTCTCTCCCCGAGGACAGCGGCACCCAGGTCTTCCACTTGCGGCCGGAGGGCGGCGGCCCGGACTGGTCGGCTCACGCCGAGAGCCTGCTTGTCACCTCGGACTCCCGGTGAGCCGCGGCCGGATCTGCTGTCGCTGTGACCGTCCGATCCTCGGCCCGGCCCGCGAGACGACGCAGGAGTCTATGAGCGGCGCCCGCCCGAGCAGCTGGGCGCACGCCGACCGGCGTGCCTGCCGGGACGGCGAGGGCCGGTGAAGTCGACCACCGACGAGGTACTCCTCCCGCCCTGCACGCTGGCCGAGCACGAGCTGTGCAAGCCCGACGAGGTCCGCACCTGCTACGGCGACGTGGCGCTCCCCGCGCGCCGCTGTGACTGCTCGTGCCACTGGTCCGAGCCCTACCGGCAGGACGGCCTGTTCAGCCAGTTCGGCCTCTCGGAGCCGCCCGCCCGCAGGTACGGCGGCCGGGAGGTCCGGCAGTGAGCGGGCCGCAGAAGGAAGTCCTGTACTGGCTCTGCATCGCCGCGATCCTCGCCGCGCTCGTTGCCGGCGTCGCCCGATAGACCCCACCCGGCCGCACGCATCCCTGCCAGGACCGCGGCCGGGCGGAGCCCTGCACCTCCACCACAACGAAGGAGAGGCACCACCCCATGACTACCACCACCCTCGCGCCCGCCACCAGGGACGCCCGCAGCCTGCTCACGCCCGCCGCGTTCCAGGGCGTGACCGCCACCGTGTCCATCGCCAACCCCGATGTCGGCCTGGTCATGGCCGAGCGGATCGTCGAGGAGGCCCTCAAGTTCGTGGCCGCCGCTGCCCGCGGCTGGGATGGCCCCCTGCGGCCGTCCCGGGTTGTCGACGAGGGCTGGCACGCGCTGATCCTTCACACCGTCGTGTACGAGCGGCTGTGCGCGAACCTCGGGCAGTTCGTGCACCACGTGCCCGAGCCCCCGGCCACCAAGGTGCACAACGAGGACACCGTGGACCGTGTCCTCGCCGCGATCCGCGCCGCCGGATTCGAGCCCGACACGTACCTGTGGACCCGCGACGCCCAGCAGGCCGTGCTCGTGTCCGCCGACTGCATGCACAGCGAATGCAACGACGACAACGGCGGCGGGGCCTGCACCGCGCCGCAGTAGGGCTGACGTCTGGGCGAAATGACCATGCCCGTTCCACTACAGTCGCACCCTCGGGAAGGAGCCGCCTTGAACAACTCTGAGCCCGGCCGGTGGACTGACCCTCGGTACAGCGGCCTCGTAGCCAACTGGAACGAGTACCTGGTGGAGCGGCGTCCCGGTCGTCGGCCGCGCCGGACATGCCCTCATGGTCGGGGCGTGCTCGTCTTGGTCGACGTGGCCACCCGCGCGCACCGGAACTTGCACTGCGAGGAGTGCAGCGGCTGACGCTGCACGAGCGACCGCCCCGGCCGGAGCTGGCTTCACCGGTCGGGGCTCACTCGTCTCTGACGAGGTACGCGAGGGGCACGCCGAGGGCGTCGGCGAGGCGGAGCCAGACGGAGAGGCGGGCGTCGCTGGTGGCGCCCTCGATGCGTGAGACCGTTTTCCGGTCGATGCCGGCCAGCTCGGCCAGGTGTTCCTGCGACATGTTCGCTGTGGTTCGCGCGTCGCGCAGGTTGTCCCCCACGGCCACCCTGCGGGCGTGGACCCACGCGGGCGTGGGCGGGGGGTCGGTGTGCACCCGACCACGCTCGGGTGATCATGCCGTTTTGTCTGTACCTGCCCAGGTACATCAAAGCAATTTCAGTGCACCGGCCAATCAAGTGACCGAAACGTATTGCGTCAGTGGCTTGAACTTGTCAGGGTGCTGACAGCGGCTACAGCGCGCTCCGACCGACGACTCAGGGTGATGCACAGTGCACGAAAAGCCGGACCCCGCAGGCCTGCCCCGCCAGCACGCTGCCCTGTCCGACGCCCAACGCAGCCGCCTCGCCGTGGTCCGCCGCACCCTCGCGGCATCCCGAGTGATAAACCTTGCCGCGCTCGACGAGGCGGAGCTGATCACCCTGATCGAGACCCTGCGTGCAAGCCTCGACGAGTCCGTCCTCCTTCTGGATGACCTCGACGTTTAGATGTGTGGTTTCAAACTTTGTCGGACCAGAAGGACGTCCGCCACGTCAACACCGCCCAGGGCACCAACGGCGACTACCCGGAGGTCTCCTTCACCCTCCTCGGGCAGACCGTCGAGGGTCTCCTCGGCGTCACCCCCGACGCACCCGCCCGCCGTCTGTCCAGTCAGTCCCGGCTGCCCGCCGGAATGGACTGGCTGAAGATCGACGACCTGCGGATCGGCAGCTCCGCGTTCGCCCTGCGCCACGACGGAGCCCGCAGCTCGACCCTCACCCACACCTCCGGCACCGGCCGCTGGACCTGGGAGGCCCGCTTCCCCGGACGCTGGTCCTCGATCCGCGTGAACGGCCTCCCGGTTCCCGTCCGCACCAAGGTGGTCGACGGGACGGCGTACACGTACGCCACCCCGTCCGTGGCCCCCGGCGGCACGGTCACCGTCCGGGTGGGCTGACGACTCCCCGCCGCCGGTACCCGAGAAGACCGGCGGCGGGGTCCCCCGGCGCGGGGCGCAGGACGCGGGGGCGTCCGGCGCCCCGCGCCGCCTGACCCGGCCGGGCGGGGGGGCGCGGAACGCTACGGCGTGGTCTTGCCCACCTCCAGGTCCGCCGTCGGGTCCTTCACCGAGCCGCCCGGCGGGCCCGCCGCGCTGCTCGTGTTGTTCTCCGGCTTCGGGTCGCGGGTCAGCGCGGACACGGTGGCCGTGTTGCGGATGTCCGAGCCGTCGCCCGTGTACTCCGGGTCCAGCTTCACCTTGATCACCCAGGTGAAGGAGGCCCCGGGAGCCAGGCGCGGCAGCGACCCGCAGGTGACGGCGCGGCCCGTCGTGCAGCCGGCGTCGCCGGAGACGTGGCTCAGCGCAGTCGGCAGGGTGTCGGTGACGGTGACCTGCTCCGCCTGCGACGGGCCGTGGTTGGTCACGGTGATCGCGTAGTCGAAGGTCTCACCCGGGGCCACCGGGTCCGTCTGCACCGGCTTCTTCGCGACCGCCAGGTCGGCGGCCGGGGCGGCGACGCCGCCGCCCGGCACGTTCGCGGTGTTGGAGTCGTTCTCGCTCGCAGGGTCGATGTTGTCCGCCGTCACGCGTGCGGTGTTCTTGAGGTCGCTGCCGTCACCGCTGTACGCCGGGTCCACCTTGACGGTCAGCAGGTACTCGACCGTCTCGCCGACCTTCAGCGGCGTACCGCGCCGGCACGACACCAGGCGTCCGGAGACCTCGCAGCCGGACGGCGAGGACGCGACGTACATCAGGCCCACGGGCAGGTCGTCGGTCAGCTTCACGTTGAACGCGTCGGCGGAGGGACCGTTGTTGGTCACGCGGATGCGGTAGTCGAACACCTCGCCCGGCACCGGCGCCCGGCTGCCCAGCGCCTCCTTGGTCACGGCCAGGTCGGCGGTCGGCTTGTTCACCTTGCTGCCCGGCAGACCGGCCGCCGTGCTCGTGTTGTTCTCCGGCCGCGGGTCCGCGGTGTCGGAGGTCGTGGTCGCCGTGTTGCGGACGTCCTGGCCGTCGCCGGTGTACGTGCTGTCCAGACGCACGGTGAACCGCCAGCTCCGCGACGCCGCCGGGTCCAGGACGGCCAGCGGTCCGCAGGTCACCGTGGCGCCGCTCGCCGTGCAGCCGTCGGCGGAGGACACGAAGGCCAGCTGCGCGGGCAGCCGGTCGGTGACCGTGGTGTTGAGGGCCCGCGACGGGCCGTCGTTGGTCGCGGTGACCTGGTACTCGAAGGTCTGGCCGGGAGCGATGGGCGTGTCGGTCACCGGGCGCTTCGAGGTCCAGAGGTCGGCCTGCGGCGCGGTGACACCGCCGGGCGGCAGTACCGGACGGGAGGTGTTGTCCGCCGGCTCGGGGTCCTTCGAGGCAGAGGCCGAGGTCGCGGTGTTGCGCAGGTCGCTGCCGTCGCCGCGGTAGGCCGGGTCCAGCTTGGCCTTGAACGTCCACACCACCTCGCCGCCCGGCACCAGCCGGGCCAGCGGCCCGCAGGTGACCCTCCGGCCGGAGGCGGTGCAGGGGTCCGCCGAGGAGACGAACGTCAGCCCGTCCGGCAGGGTGTCCGTCACGGTGACGTTCCGGGCGTCCGACGGACCCTTGTTGGACGTGCGGACCTCGTACTCGAACTCCTGGCCCGGCACCGTCGGCCCGGTGCCCAGCGCGGTCTTGACCGTCGCCAGGTCCGAGACGGGGTCGAACGGTCCCGGCGGGAGGACCGGGTCCGGCTTGTTGTTGTCGGGCCGCGGGTCGACCGCGTCCGAGCTGCCGGTGGCGCTGTTGCCGAGGTCCGAGCCGTCGCCCTCGTACGAGGCGCTGAGGCGGGCCTGGAAGGTCCAGGTCTTGCTCTGGCCGACGACCAGCTCGGGCTCGGGCCCGCAGGTGACGGTCTGCGCGGTGGCGGTGCAGCCGTCGGAGGAGCCCACGAAGGTGATGCCGGTGGGGAGCCGGTCGCGCGCCCGCACGTTGCGCGCCACGGACGGGCCGTTGTTCTTCGCGGTGAGGGTGTACGTGATGATCTCGCCGGGCGCCCGGGTGGTGCGGGCCGTCACCTCGATGCCGCCGCCCGCGTGCCCGGCGGCGGACGGGCCGGCCGGGGCCGTGGCGGCGGCCGTGGGCGGGGCGGTCCCCAGGGGTGCCGCGCAGAGCAGCGCGGCCAGGGCCCACGCTGCGGGCCGCCGGCCGGGTGTCCTCGTCATCGCATCTTTCCGTTCGTGGGGAGTCGGCCGTACAGGGGCTGTACGGAAGTCGGGAGCAGGAGCAGGAGCGGCAGCGGCAGCGGCAGCGGCAGCCGGAGCCGGAGGACGGGGGGACGGGGGACGGGCGGGTGGGGAGCCGTCAGCCCGCCGTCGCCGTCTTGGCGAGTTCCACGTCGGCCGTCGCCGGGCGGACGGTCCCGCCGGGCGGGCCGGCCGTGCCGCTGTTGTTGGCCGGCACCGGGTCGCCGGTGGCCGAGGCGGCGGTCGCGGTGTTCGCCAGCGTCGTGCCGTCGCCCCGGTAGCCGGGGTCCAGTCGCACGGTGAACGTCCACGACACGCTCTGCCCGGGGGCGAGTTCGTCCTGCGGACCGCAGGTCAGCGTCGCGCCGTCGGCCGCGCACCCGGCGGCCGGGGCGACGAACGAGAGTGCGGGCGGCAGCGGATCGGTGATCTTGACCTGGCGGGCCGTGGACGGGCCCGCATTGCTCACCGTGACCCGGTAGGCGAAGGTCTCGCCGGGAGCCACGGCGGCCGTGGTGGTCGTCGCCTTCACCGTGGACAGGTCGGCCCGTGCGACGGGGGTGCCACCCGGCGGTCCGGCCGCCGCGCTGGTGTCGTTCGCGGCCTGCGGGTCGGTGACCGCGTGCCGGACCGTGGCGGTGTTCCCGAGGTCGGTGCCGTCGCCCCGGTAGCCGGCGGCCAGCCGGACCCGGAACGTCCACGAGACGTCCCGGCCCGCGGCGAGGGCGGCCCGGGCGGGGCAGGACAGCACCTGCCCGGCCGCCGTGCAGCGGTCGGGGGAGGAGACGAACGTCAGCGCGGCGGGCAGGGTGTCGGCGACGGTGACCGCGGTGGTGTCCGACGGCCCCAGGTTGCGGGCGGTGATCCGGTAGTCGAACTCCTCGCCGGGGGCGATCGGGCCCGCGCCCAGGCTCTGCTTCAGCGCCGCCACGTCGGCGCGGGCCGTGACGGTCGTGGTACCGGACGAGGCGGTGTTGTCGGCCGTGTTGGTGTCGGTGCGGTCCGCCGGTGCCGTCACCGTGGCGGTGTTCGTCAGGGTGACGGGCTGGGCCGGTGCGGTGCCGGTGAGCGTGTAGGTGACCTTGCCGCCGCGTCTGAGGTCGGCGGTGGTGTCGAGGACGCTGCCGCTGCCGGATGCGCTCCCGCAGGCACTGCCGGTCTCCGCCGTGCAGGTCCAGGTCACACCGGTCAGACCGGGGACGGAGTCGCGGACGACGGCCCCCGTCACGTCGTTGGTGGTGCTGTTGGTGACCGTCACCGTGTACGTCACCGGCCCGCCGCCGGCGGGAACGGTGCCGGTGTCCACGGACTTCCCGATCGTCAGGTCGACCGGGATGTTGATCTTGAGATCGTTGATCTCGTGGTTGTTGGTCGCGCCCCCGGTGCCGGCGGAGAACCCCACCTTCAGCGTGGCGGGCAGGGCCGGCTGGCTCGTGATCCCGGTGACGTCGTAGTCGGTGAGCAGCCTGGTCAGGTCGGTGCCGGGACCGCTGTCCGACCACAGGGACAGCAGCATCTTCTTGTCGCTGGGCAGGAGCGAGACCCGGATGGTCCGGTTCTTGGCGCGGCTGCCGGTCTCCACGGTGCCGCCCGGCGGGCTGACGGCGGTGGCGTACCGGTAGCCGGTGGAGCCGTTGCCGCCGCCCCGGACGACGATCCTGTTGGGCTGGGCGCCGGGTCCGCCGTTGCCCACGCCCGCCGAGGAGAAGTTGCCGAACTCGTCCAGCCCGATGCCCAGGTACGCGCCGGGCACGCCGGACCGGGCCGTGCACGTGGAGCCCGACATGGAGCAGGCGTAGCCGAGGGCGCCGCCGGTCGCGCCGACCCCGTCGGCGGCCGAGCCGTCGGTGAGGTAGAAGGACAGTCCGTCGCCCCGCTTGCCTTCGAAGGCGGTGCCGCCGTAAGTGGCGTACGTGAACTCGGCGACGATGCCGAGCGCGGAGGGGAACGAGTCCTTCATCTTCCAGGTGCCGGCCTGGCTGCCGGCGGTCGAGGTGAGCCGGAGCCAGCCGGCGTCCGGGTACGAGGCGTTGCCGGTGGCGGTGCCGGAGTTCGTGGCGCTGTCGAAGGGCTCGTGCACGGGGAAGACCAGGGTCCGGGGCGCGGAGCCGCTCCCGCCCGGATGCGCGGTGGCGGCGGCCGGCGGCAGTGCGGCGAGGGCCAGCGCGGCGGCGCACAGGG
>NZ_JAJAUZ010000038.1 GCF_020532645.1 Streptomyces bambusae | reverse complement strand
GCAGCGGGGCGAACGCCGGCACCGGCCGGGGCGGCGGGCAAGCGGCGGGCGGCCCCGCGACGCGAGATGCGGCAGGGGGCGCGGGAGTGGAAGGGGCAGCGGGAAACGGAGTGCAGGAGAACATGGCGGACACCACCCGTCGTGAGGCCTTCGGAGCCCGGACCCGTCGCCCGGACACCCCTCACGATCCACCCCCGCACCCCCCGCCCGCCCACACCTGTGGACGGCTCCCGGGCCTGTGGAGAACTCGGTCGCACGTTCGAGTGAACCCGCCCGGCGCACCCACCGCACCGGCCCCGTCGGCCCTACGCTGGACCCCTACGGCAGTTCGATCCCCAGGTCCCACCCGTCGTGCGCATGCGTGCACAGGCAGGACCGCTCCTCGGTCCGCGGCAGCCCCGCCACCGCGTCGAAGAGCACCTCGCGCAGCCGTCCGACGTTCTCGCCGAACACCTTCAGCACCTCGGTGTGCGAGACCCCCTCACCGGTCTCCGCGCCCGCGTCCAGGTCCGTGACCAGCGCCATGGACGTGTAGCAGAGCCCCAGCTCGCGGGCGAGGACGGCCTCCGGGTGGCCGGTCATGCCGACCACCGACCACCCCATGGCCGCGTGGAACCGCGACTCGGCGCGCGTCGAGAACCGCGGCCCCTCGACGACCACCATCGTGCCGCCGTCCACGGGCTCCCAGCCGCGCCCGCGGGCCGCCGCCATGGCCGCCGACCGGCCGACCGGGCAGTACGGGTCGGCGAACGTGGTGTGGACGACGTTCGGCACCGTGCCGTCGGGGAGCGGCTCACCGTCGAAGAAGGTCTGCGTGCGGTTCTTCGTACGGTCGACCAGCTGGTCCGGTACGAGCAGGGTGCCCGGCCCGTACTCGGCCCGCAGGCCGCCGACCGCGCACGGCCCCAGTACCTGCCGGACGCCGACCGAGCGGAGCGCCCACAGGTTGGCGCGGTAGTTGATCTTGTGGGGCGGGACCTTGTGGCTGCGCCCGTGCCGGGGCAGGAAGGCGATCTGGCGGCCGGCCAGCTCACCGAGGAACAGGGAGTCGCTGGGAGCCCCGTACGGGGTGTCCACCTTCAGCTCGGAGACGTCCTCCAGAAAGGAGTAGAAGCCGGACCCGCCGATGACACCGATCTCTGCGTTGACCATGCAGTCCACCCTATGGCCCGCTCCCGGACATGCCGAAGGCCCCGCCTGCCGGTGAGGGCGGGCGGGGCCTTCGAACGCTACGGGCGGCCCTCGGGCCGCTCAGGCGGCAGCGCGGGCGGCTCCGGCGGCCCTCGGGCCGCTCAGGCGGCAAGCGCGGGCGGCTCCGGCGACGGGCGCTCAGGCAGCCGGGGTGCTGCTCGGCGCCGGGGCGGCCGGGGCCGGGGTCGAGGCGGCCGTCGACGTGGTCGAGGCCGGCTTCGAGGCGGGGGTGCTGCTGGACGACGCGCCACGGCTGTCGTTGCGGTAGAAGCCCGAGCCCTTGAAGACGATGCCGACCGCGGAGAACACCTTCTTCAGGCGTCCCTTGCAGCTCGGGCACTCGGTCAGGGCGTCATCGGTGAACTTCTGCACGGCCTCGAGGCCCTCGCCGCACTCGGTGCACTGGTACTGGTAGGTCGGCACGAATTTCCTCCTGGCACTCTGACTCAGTGAGTGCTAACGACGCTCCATGGTGACGTATTCCGCCGGATCAGTCCACCGTCACCGGCACGCGGTGACCGATGCCACGCTCGCCGGCGGCCTGCGGACCCTGGCCCGCAGCCCCCGAGGACGACCGGCTCGACCCGCGCTCGACCGGATCCCGGTCGACCCGCGTGACCCGCCCGGCCTGCGGCTTCCGCACCGCGGCCGACGGTGCCGCGGCCGACGGAGAAGTGCCCGACGGAGCCGCGGACGCAGCCGCGCCCGACGGACCCGAAGCCTCCGGAGCCTCGGCGGCCTCCTCGGCCCCCGAACCCCCGACGACCCGGCTCGGCGCCTTCGGGGCCAGCCGGGCCCGCAGCGCGACCACGGTGACCAGGGCCAGCGCGGTGGCCGCCAGCGGCACGAGGAAGCCCGCGTGCGCGCCGTGGGCGTCGGTCAGCCGGCCCGCGACGGTCACGGCGGCGGCCTGGCCGAACGCGACGGCGCCGGTCAGCCAGGTGAAGGCCTCGGTGCGGGAAGCGGCCGGGACCAGGCGCTCGACCATCGTGTAGCCGGTGATCAGCGCCGGGGCGATGCACAGGCCGACGACCAGACCGAGGGCGCCGAGCAGGACCGCGGAGTTCACGGCCCACAGCACGGACGCGGCGGCGGTCAGGCCGGCGTAGCCGAGGATCAGGCGGCGGCGCGGGCCGATCTTCCAGGCGATCGCGCCGCAGGCGATGCCCGCGATCATGTTGCCCGCGGCGAAGACGCCGTACAGCAGGCCGTTGGCGCCCGGGTTGCCGATCTCCTCGGAGAAGGCGGCCAGCGAGACCTGCATGCCGCCGAAGACGGCGCCGATGCCGAGGAAGGCCACGATCAGGACGCGGACGCCGGGAACGGACAGCGCGGACGTGTGCTGCTCGCCGGCCAGCGCGGTGCGGCCGACGGGCTTGGGCTGGGTACCGCGCTGCGCGGCGAACAGCAGGCCGCCCAGCAGGGTCAGGGTGGCCTCGGTGATCAGACCGGCGGCGGGGTGGACCTGGGTGCACAGGAAGGTCGCGAGGACCGGGCCGACCACGAAGGTGAACTCGTCCGTGACCGACTCGAAGGCCGCGGCCGTCGGCAGCAGGTGGGCGCGGTCGCCCTCCAGGCGGGCCGCCCAGCGGGCCCGCACCATCGGCCCGACCTGCGGAACGGAGGCACCGGCCGGGACGGCGGCCAGCGCCAGCGCCCACAGCGGGGCCCCGAGCAGGGCGAGCGCGGTCAGGGCGCCGACGGCGGCGGAGTGCGCGAGCACGACCGGTACGAGGACGGCGCTCTGGCCGAAGCGGTCGGCGAGCTTGCCCATCTGCGGGGCGAACAGCGCCATCGAGACGCCGGTGACGGCGGCGACCAGACCCGCGCTGCCGAAGGAGCCGGTGGTGTGCTGGACGAGCAGGACGATGCCGATCGTCAGCATCGCGAACGGCTGGCGGGCGGCGAAGCCCGGGAGGAGGAAGCTGAGGGCGCCCGGCGTGCGCAGCAGCTGCCCGTATCCGGCACGGGACTTTTCGGTGGTCGTGACCGCGGATGCCACGGCCTAGCCTTTCCGCTGCCTGGTAGTGCTCCCCGTCTGCGGACGGTGGCCGGCCTTGTGGGCCGGAACACCCGTACGGGAGCCCCGAGAGCTGTCCTCATGCGCAAGAACCGAGTGATACCTCGGCCCCCACTGCGAGGGGGTCCGGGCCGCCGAGCGGTAGCGCCAGCTCTGCGTCAGGCAGAGTTGGTCGATTGGTGTGCCTTCATGGTACAGGCAGATACCGAAGACGTGCCTGTGATTACAGCGACAGACGAGGTCTTCACCTGCGTTTAACGAGCCGTTCTCGACCAGGGCTCCACAGGAACTCCGGCGGAGGGATTTGCTCGCATTTCCGCCGTTATGCCCGCCCTCTCAAGAGCCCAACCATCCGGCGAGCTTTCCGCCCCGCGCGACTGCCCGCAGCCGGGCCTCGGCGGCGTCCCGGACCGGGTCCGTGGCCACCACCAGCAGGTCGTCCCCGCGCCGCAGCACGGTCGAGGGCATCGGCACGAAGCTCTTCTCGTCCCGGACGACGAGGGTGACGGACGCGCCCGGCGGCAGCCGCAGCTCGCTGACCTCCACGCCGTGCATGCGGGAGGCCGCCGGGATGGAGAAGGAGAGCAGGTGCCCGCGCAGCTTCTCCAGCGGCGCGGACTCGATGCCGAGGTCGGTGGCGGCCCGGTCGCCCTCGCCGAGCTCCAGGGTGCGCGCGAGCCACGGCAGGGTCGGGCCCTGCACCAGGGTGTAGACGACGACCAGCACGAAGACGATGTTGAAGACCCGGTCGCTGCCCTCGATCCCGGACACCATCGGGATCGTGGCCAGGATGATGGGCACCGCACCGCGCAGCCCGGCCCAGGACATCAGGGCCTGCTCGCGCCAGGGGATCCGGAACGGCAGCAGGCTGACGAAGACCTCCAGTGGCCGGGCGACCATCGTCAGCACCAGGCCGACCAGCACCGCCGGCCAGAAGTCGTTGACCAGCTCGTGCGGGGTGACCAGCAGGCCGAGCAGGACGAACATGCCGATCTGGGCGATCCAGCCGAGTCCGTCGGCGAACCCGCGGGTGGCCGGCCAGTGCGGCAGCTTCGCGTTCCCGAGCACCATCGCGGCCAGGTAGACGGCGAGGAAGCCGGAGCCGTGCGCCATCGCGCCGGCCGCGTACGCGACCACGGCGATGGCCATGACGGCGATCGGGTAGAGGCCGGACGCGGGCAGCGCCACGTGCCGCAGTCCGTACGCGCCCAGCCAGCCCACGGCGAGGCCGATGCCGGCGCCGATGGCCAGCTCCAGAGCGATCTTGCCGACGAGCACGTACCAGGAGTCCACCGGGCCGACGGTGCTGAACGCCACGACGAGGATCACGACGGGGGCGTCGTTGAAGCCGGACTCGGCTTCCAGGACGCCGGTGACCCGGGTGGGCAGCGGCACCTTGCGCAGGACGGAGAACACCGCGGCGGCGTCCGTCGAGGAGACGACCGCGCCGATCAGCAGGGCCTGCCGCCATTCCAGCCCGACCAGGTAGTGCGCTCCCGCCGCGGTCACACCCACGCTGACGGCGACACCGACCAGCGAGAGCACGATCGCGGCGGGCAGGGCCGGCCGGATCTCCTTCCACTTCGTCCCCAGACCGCCCTCGGCGAGGATCACGACCAGCGCCGCATAGCCGATGACCTGCGTGAGCTCGGCGTTGTCGAAGACGACGTTGCCTATGCCGTCCTGGCCTATCGCGACGCCGATGCCCAGGTAGACGAGCAGGCTGGGGAGGCCGCTGCGGGAGGAGATCCGGACCGCGGCCACGGCGATGAGCAGGACGAGCGAGCAGATCAGCAGGAGCTCGTTGAGCTGGTGGACAGTCAGCGGGACGCTCTTTCCCTCGAAGTGGTCTGGCGGGGCCGGAACGATTCCGCGGCGAGGGTCGGCAAAGACCCGCGGGGAGTGGGGGACCCGGCGGTCAGTACTTCGTTACCTTACCTAAGGTTTGACGATTTCTTGACTCCTTTGCCACATTGTGAAACGCCAGTTCGATGAAGTCGCTGACACCGCGTCCGAACGGGGTGGACGCTGCGCCTATGGTTGCTCCCAGCACTCCAGGACCACCCTGCCCCCTCGAAGGACAGCGATGCCCGCGAACGAAACCGCCCCTTCCGTCAAGAAGAAGGGACGACGTGCCCGTCTGATCGTCGTCCTCCTGGTGCTGGCGGTCGTCGCCGGCGTCGGCTACGGGGGCTACTGGAGCGTCGACACGGTCCGCGCGTCCTTCCCGCAGACCACGGGCACCCTCCAGCTGAAGAACCTCAGCGGCTCCGTCGAGGTCAAGCGGGACAGGAACGGCATCCCGCAGATCTACGCCGACAACGACCTCGACCTCTTCCGGGCCCAGGGCTTCGTCCAGGCGCAGGACCGCTTCTGGGAGATGGACGTACGCCGGCACATGACCTCCGGTCGCCTGTCGGAGATGTTCGGCAGCGGCCAGGTGGAGACCGACGCCTTCCTGCGCACCCTCGGCTGGCGCCGGGTGGCGCAGCAGGAGTACGACTCCAAGCTCTCCCCTGAGACGAAGAAGTACCTCCAGGCTTACGCCGACGGGGTCAATGCGTACCTCAAGGACAAGTCGGGCAAGGACCTGTCCGTCGAGCACGCGGCGCTCCAGCTGACCGGCGACTACAAGGTCGAGCCGTGGACCCCGGTGGACTCCGTGGCCTGGCTCAAGGCCATGGCCTGGGACCTGCGCGGCAACATGCAGGACGAGATCGACCGTTCGCTGATGACGAGCCGGCTCGGCCAGGAGCAGATCGACGAGCTGTACCCGCCGTACCCGTTCGACCGGAACCGGCCGATCGTGGAGGGCGGCTCCGTCGACTCCGCGAACGGCACGTACACCCCGCAGGGCCGCAGCTCGGCCTCCGGCTCATCGCAGAGCTCCTCGGGCGGCTTCGGCCGCAGCGCCTCCGGCTTCTCCTCGGCCTCGGCCGCCTCGACCCGGTCCGCGCTGACCGCCCCCGGCGGCGCTGCCGAAGGCCTGAAGACGCAGCTCACCGCCCTGGCGGCGAACCTCGACAAGGTCCCGGCGCTGCTCGGCCCGAACGGCAGCGGCATCGGATCGAACTCCTGGGTCGTCTCCGGCAAGTACACGACCACCGGCAAGCCGCTGCTGGCGAACGACCCGCACCTGTCCCCGCAGCTGCCCTCGGTCTGGTACCAGATGGGCCTGCACTGCCGCACCGTCTCCGCGCAGTGCCAGTACGACGTCTCCGGCTTCACCTTCTCCGGCATGCCGGGCGTGGTCATCGGCCACAACAAGGACATCGCCTGGGGCATGACCAACAACGGCGCCGACGTCACCGACCTCTACCTGGAGCAGGTGACCCCCGAGGGCTACCGGTACGACGGCAAGACCCTCCCCTTCACCTCGCGCGAAGAGGTCATCAAGGTCGCCGGCGGGGACGACAAGAAGATCACCGTCCGGATGACGAACAACGGTCCGCTGGTCTCCGACCGCAGCGACTCCCTCGCGTCCGTCGGCGCCCGGGCTCCCGTCTCCGGCTCCGCCCCCGACCGCGGGACCGGCTACGGCGTGGCCCTGCGCTGGACCGCGCTGGACCCGGGCAAGTCCATGGACGCCGTCTTCAAGCTGAACCGCGCCAAGGACTTCGACTCCTTCCGGGCCGCCGCCCGCGACTTCGAGGTCCCCTCGCAGAACCTGATCTACGCCGACGGCAAGGGTGCGCAGGGCAACATCGGCTACCAGATGCCCGGCCGGATCCCGGTCCGCGGCGCCGGCGACGGCCGCATGCCGGCCCCCGGCTGGGACTCGAAGTACGCGTGGAAGAGCGCGAAGGGCGCCGACAAGGACGCCGACGCGAACACCGGAACCGGCGCGGACGCGGACGACGCCAAGGACGACGGCGGCTGGATCCCGCAGGACGCCCTGCCCTGGGACCACAACCCCAAGCGCGGCTTCATCGTGACCGCCAACCAGGCGGCCGTGCAGACCGGCGCGGACAAGTACCCGTACCCGCTGACCTCGGACTGGGGCTACGGCGCCCGCAGCCAGCGGATCAACGACCTCATCGAGGCGAAGATCAAGGACAGCGGCAAGATCTCCACCGACGACATGCGCACCATGCAGATGGACAACAGCAGCGAGATCGCCGCGCTGCTGGCGCCGGAACTCGCGAAGCTGCCGATCAAGGACCCGGACGTGCGCGAGGCGCAGAAGCTGCTGGAGGGCTGGAACTTCACTCAGGAGCCCGACTCGGCGGCCGCCGCGTACTTCAACGCCGTCTGGCGCAACATCCTCAAGCTGGCCTTCGGCAACAAGCTGCCGAAGGAGCTGCGGGTCGAGGGCAACTGCGTGAGCGTCCGCCCGGCGGGCAGCAGCGGCCCGGCCGACGACCTGGCCGAGCGGGTCCTGGAGTGTGGCGAGCGGGACGCGGACTCGGCGCAGCCGGACGGCGGCGACCGCTGGTTCGAGGTGGTCCGCAAGCTGATGAAGGACGAGAAGTCGGCCTGGTGGCAGACCCCGGGCACCCGTCTCGACAAGGCGACCGCCACCCGCGACGAGCTGTTCGCCCGGGCCATGAAGGACGCCCGCTGGGAGCTGACGGCCAAGCTCGGCAAGGACGTCAACACCTGGAGCTGGGGCCGCTCGCACCAGCTGACCCTGAAGAACCAGACGATCGGCACGGAGGGCCCCGGCTTCATGCAGCGGCTCCTCAACCGCGGCCCGTGGAACCTGGGCGGCGGTGAGGCCACCGTCAACGCCACCGGCTGGAACGCGGCCTCCGGTTACGGCGTCACCTGGGTCCCGTCCATGCGGATGGTCGTGAACATGAACGACCTGGACAAGTCCCGCTGGATCAACCTGACCGGCGCCTCCGGCCACGCCTACCACGGCAACTACACGGACCAGACCGAGCTCTGGGCCAAGGGCGAACTGCTGGAGTGGCCGTTCGGGAAGGACGCCGTGGACAAGGCGACCGTGGACACGCTGACCCTCAAGCCGTAGGGAAGCGCACGGCCCCCGCGGGGGTCACGACGGCCTGCACGGGGTGGTCGTGCGGTTCCTCCGGGACCCGCGCGACCACCTCGTTCCCGTAGAGGAGCACCACCAGAGCCGGACGGGCGCCGGCCCGCTCCAGACGCGCGAGCACCCGGTCGTACGAGCCGCCGCCGCGGCCCAGCCGCATGCCGCGGCCGTCCACCGCCAGGCCCGGCAGCAGCACGGCGGCCGCGGCCGTCACGGCCTCCGGGCCGAGCCGCGGACCGGTCGGCTCCAGCAGCCGCATCTTCCCGGCGTGCGCGACCGGGGCGAGGCTCGCGGGCCCGTCGTACGCGGCCCAGTCCAGGTCGTTGTCGGGCAGCAGGACGGGCAGCAGGACCCGGGTGCCGCGGCTGTGCAGGGCGTCCAGCAGGGCGAGGGTGCCCGGCTCGGTGCCCACCGAGACGTACGCGGCCACGGTGTCCGCGGCGGCCAGTTCGGGCAGCTCCAGGGCCCGCCGGGCCAGTGCGCCGGCGGCGTCCGCGACGGCGCCGGCGGTCAAGGCGCGGCGCGCGGCGAGCAGTTCGCGCCTTAGGTCCGCTTTGGTGGATCGTTTCTCTGCCACGGTCGCCTCGCAAACCCTTCCAAACCAGTTGCTATTCACCGGAATCTAACCTTGTTCCCATACACAGCAGCTATCGTGCGCGCATGACGATGTCGCACCCAGTGATCACCAAGGCTGTCATCCCGGCAGCCGGACTCGGTACCCGGTTCCTGCCGGCGACCAAGGCCACCCCCAAGGAAATGCTGCCTGTCGTCGACAAGCCGGCGATCCAGTACGTCGTGGAGGAAGCCGTATCGGCGGGCCTGACCGATGTCCTGATGATCACAGGACGTAACAAGCGGCCGCTCGAAGACCACTTCGACCGCAATTACGAGCTGGAGTCCGCACTCGCCGCCAAGGGCGACGACGACCGCCTGAAGAAGGTCCAGGAATCCAGCGACCTGGCCACCATGCACTACGTCCGCCAGGGCGACCCGCGGGGCCTCGGGCATGCCGTGCTCTGCGCCGCGCCGCACGTGGGCCGCGAGCCGTTCGCCGTACTGCTCGGCGACGACCTGATCGACCCGCGCGACCCGCTGCTCTCCAAGATGGTGCGGATCCAGGCCGAGACCGGCGGCAGCGTCATCGCCCTCATGGAGGTCGATCCGTCCCAGGTCCACCTCTACGGCTGTGCGGCCGTCGCACCGGCCGACGAGGACGGCGTCGTACGAGTCACCGGACTCGTCGAGAAGCCGGAGCCGTCGGAAGCTCCCAGCAATTACGCGGTCATCGGACGGTATGTCCTGAACCCCGCGGTGTTCGACATACTGCGTGAGACCGAGCCGGGCCGCGGTGGGGAGATCCAGCTCACCGACGCCCTGCAGAAGCTTGCCGAGGACGAGACCGTCGGCGGCCCGGTGCACGGCGTGGTCTTCACGGGCCGCCGCTACGACACCGGCGACCGCGGCGACTACCTGCGGGCCATCGTCAGACTCGCGTGTGAGCGTGAGGACCTGGGGCCCGAGTTCCGGACCTGGCTTCGCAGTTACGTCACCGAGGAGATGTAGCACCGTGAGCAGCACCGCACCGCAGGACACCGGCCACCAGCGCCTCTGGTCGGTGGACGAGCACCTGGCCGACATCCTCGCCGCGGTGCGGCCGCTGGAGCCGATCGAGCTGCAACTGCTCGACGCCCAGGGCTGCGTCCTCGTCGAGGACGTCACCGTGCCCGTCGCCCTGCCGCCCTTCGACAACAGCTCGATGGACGGGTACGCCGTACGGGTGGCCGACGTCCAGGGGGCGAGCGAGGAGTTCCCCGCGGTGCTGACGGTCGTCGGCGACGTCGCGGCGGGCAGCGGCGAGCTGCCCACCGTCGGCCCCGGCCAGGCCGCCCGGATCATGACCGGCGCCCCGCTGCCGCCGGGCGCCGAGGCCGTCGTCCCCGTCGAGTGGACGGACGGCGGCACCGGCTCCGGCGCCGCCGCCGGCATGACCCCGGCCAGCGCCGCCCCCGAGGGCGCCGAGGGCGAGGTCCGGGTGCACCGCGCCGCCGCGGCCCGCGCCCACGTGCGCGCCCGCGGCAGCGACGTCCAGGCCGGTGACCTGGCACTGGCCGCCGGCACCGTGCTCGGGCCCCCGCAGATCGCGCTGCTCGCCGCCATCGGCCGCGGCACCGTCCGGGTCCGGCCGCGCCCCCGCGTGGTCGTCCTGTCCACCGGCAGCGAGCTGGTCCAGCCCGGCGAGCCGCTCGCCGACGGCACCATCTACGACTCGAACAGCTTCGCCCTGGCCGCCGCCGCCCGGGACGCCGGCGCCATCGCCTACCGGGTCGGCGCCGTCGCCGACGACGCCGAGACGCTGCGCGCCACCATCGAGGACCAGCTGATCCGCGCCGACCTCCTCGTCACCACCGGCGGGGTCAGCGTCGGCGCGTACGACGTGGTCAAGGAGGCGCTGGCCGCCTCCGGCGACGAGGACGAGCCGGGCAGCGGTGTCGACTTCCGCAAGCTCGCCATGCAGCCCGGCAAGCCCCAGGGTTTCGGCGCCGTCGGCCCCGACCACACCCCGCTGCTGGCGCTGCCCGGCAACCCGGTCTCCTCGTACGTCTCGTTCGAGCTGTTCGTCCGGCCCGCGATCCGCGCCCTGATGGGCCTGCCGGAGCTGCACCGGCCGGTGGTCCGCGCGACGCTGGCCGCCGACAAGGCGCTGACCTCCCCGGCGGCCCGCCGGCAGTTCCTGCGCGGCGCCCACGACCCGGAGGCGGGCACCGTGAGCACGGTCGGCGGGTCCGGCTCCCACCTGATCGCCGCCCTCGCGCACGCGGACTCCCTGATCGTGGTCCCGGAGGACGTCACCTCGGTGGAACCGGGCACCGAGCTGGACGTGGTCCTGCTCGGCTGACACCCGGCGGGTGCGGGTAGCGTGTTGGCCCACACAGGCCTCGCAGGAACGTCTGCGGGCCCGGACCGGGAGCGGCACGCAATGAGTACGCAGAGCAGGCTGACGCACATCGACGAGGCCGGGGCGGCCCGGATGGTCGACGTCTCCGAGAAGGACGTCACCACCCGGACGGCCCGCGCCAGCGGGCGGGTCCTCGTCTCGCCCCGGGTCGTCGAGCTGCTGCGCGGCGAGGGCGTGCCGAAGGGCGACGCCCTCGCCACCGCGCGGATCGCCGGGATCATGGGCGCGAAGAAGACCCCCGACCTCATCCCGCTGTGCCACCCGCTGGCGGTCTCCGGGGTCACGGTCGACCTGTCGGTCGCCGACGACGCCGTCGAGATCCTCGCGACCGTCAGGACCACCGACCGGACGGGCGTCGAGATGGAGGCCCTGACCGCGGTCGCCGTGGCCGGCCTCACCGTGATCGACATGGTCAAGGCCGTGGACAAGGGTGCCGTCATCACCGACGTGCGCGTCGAGGAGAAGACGGGCGGCAAGTCCGGGGACTGGAGCCGCGCGTGAACGCCCCCCGCGGCGGCGAGGCCCACGGCCCGGCCGCCGACGCCGGGGGCGGCCCGCCGGTCCAGTCGCAGGCCCCCGCGCCCGGCGCCGCCTGGGCCGGGGAGCCGTCGGCCGTCGCCGACCGCCCCGCGCTGCGCGCCCTGGTAGTCACCGCCTCCAACCGTGCCTCCGCCGGCGTCTACGCCGACCGCGGCGGGCCGCTGCTGGCGGAGGGCCTGGCGAAGCTGGGCTTCGCCGTGGACGGTCCGCGGGTGGTGCCGGACGGCGACCCCGTCGAGCAGGCGCTGCGCGACGGCGTGGCCGCCGGCTACGACGTCGTCCTGACCACCGGCGGCACCGGTATCTCGCCCACCGACCGGACCCCCGAGGCCACCGCCCGCGTTCTCGACTACGAGGTCCCCGGCATCCCGCAGGCCATCCGCGCCGAAGGCCTCGCCAAGGTGCCCACGGCCGCCCTCTCGCGGGGCCTGGCCGGAGTGGCCGGCCGCACCCTGATCGTGAACCTGCCCGGCTCCACCGGCGGCGTCCGCGACGGCCTGGCCGTACTCGACCGCATCCTGGTGCACGCCGTCGACCAGGTCCGCGGCGGCGACCACCCGCGTCCGGCCGGGAGCCCGAGCTGAACGGGCCGTCCTGGCCGGCGGTGCTGGCGGACGGACCGGTCGTACTGCGCCCGATAAAGCTGCGCGACCAGTCCGCCTGGCGCGAGGTGAACCGGCGCAACCGCGAGTGGCTGCGCCCCTGGGAGGCCACCATCCCGCCGCCCGCCCCCTGGGGCCCGGTGGTGCAGCGGCCCACCTACCGGCAGATGGTCCGGCACCTGCGCGCCGAGGCGAACGCCGGCCGGATGCTGCCCTTCGTCATCCAGTACGAGGGCCGGCTGGTCGGCCAGCTGACGGTCGCCGGGATCACCTGGGGATCGATGTGCGCGGGGCACGTGGGCTACTGGGTCGACCGCGAGGTGGCCGGCCGCGGTGTCATGCCGACGGCGGTCGCGCTGGCCGTCGACCACTGCTTCACGTCGGTCGGGCTGCACCGCATCGAGGTCTGCATTCGCCCCGAGAACGGGCCGAGCCGGCGGGTCGTGGAGAAACTCGGATTCCGTGAGGAGGGGCTGCGGCCGCGCTATCTCCACATCGACGGCGCCTGGCGCGACCATCTCGTGTTCGCACTCACCGCCGAAGAGGTGCCGGAAGGGCTGCTGCGCCGGTGGCACCGGGTGCGGCCGGGCAGCGCGCAGAAATAAAAAGTTTGTTCGAATTAAGTTCCCATTCGCCCATAAACTGATCCGAAGAATCACAAAAGAAGTCCGTGATATCAGCCAGATCGTGCGACACACCGGCTCAATTGGCGGATGCCGTCGCCCGGATCCCTCTACGGTGTGAGATGTGAGCAGCAGCGGCCTCATCTACGCAGTCATCGTGGGGGCCTGGGCCGCCTACTTGGTGCCCATGTGGCTCCGGAGGCAGGACGAGCTGAACGAGGCCCGTCCGACGGAACGCTTCTCCACCGCCATCCGGCTGCTTTCCGGCCGGGCGGGCATGGAGCGCCGTTATGCCAAGGAACTGCGTGAGCGCGGTGAGGCGGAGACCCCCGTCGACCCGGACGCCGTGACGGAAGCGATCAGCCCCGTCGACGTCCGGGCCTTTGCCGTGCCCCCGACCCGGACGGAGCCCAGACCGTCGCAGGCGGCGGTCGCCGCCGGGGCGGCCGCGGCGGAACGCGCCCGGGTCCGGCGCTCCCAGGTCCTCGCCCGGCGCCGGCGCACCACCGCCGTCCTCTTCCTCGCCTTCACCTTCGGTGCGGTCGCCGCCGCGGTCGGCGGGCTGCACCTGCTGTGGGCGCCCGGCCTGCCGGCCGTCCTGCTCAGCGCGTACATCGTGCACCTGCGGGTCCAGGAGAAGCGGCGGTTCGCGTTCACCATGGACCGGCGGCGCGCCGAGGCCGCGGCCAGGCAGCTGCGCGAGAACCGGCCCCGGCGCCGCGAGGCCGAACCCGCCGGCAGTGCCGAGGCCGGGGCGGAGCCCGAACCGGCGCCGGTGGTCTCCCCGCAGGAGGCCGGCCGCCGCGCCCTGGTCGAACAGACCGACCACGCCGAGTGGGTGGACCAGCAGCGCGAGCGCGAGCGGGGACCCGCCCGCGGCGAGAGCTGGGAGCCGGTCCCGGTGCCGCTGCCGACGTACGTGACCGCACCCGTGGCACCCCGCGCCACCGGGCCCGCCGAGTCCTGGAGCGCGGCCCGTTCCAGCGCGGCCGAGCCCACCGACCCGCGGCTCAAGGCCCAGCGCCAGGCCGCCGGGACGGAGTCCGCGGGCGCCGCGGAACAGGCTCCGACCGGCCGTCAGCAAGGCCCCGGCGCGGGCCGCCGCCCCCGCGAGCGGGGCCGCACGCCGCTGTTCGACCAGTACGAACCGGAGGACCGGCCACGGGCTGCGAACGAGTGAGCATGACCTGCGGGGATCGGATTTTTGGATCCCGCGATCGGGATGCTAATGTTTCACACGTCGCAAGGGCCTGTGGCGCAGTCTGGTAGCGCACCTCGTTCGCATCGAGGGGGTCTGGGGTTCAAATCCCCACAGGTCCACAGACGACAGTTCTCGGATAGCTACCGGGAATCGTCACGAGATCCCGTTCCGCCGCAAGGCGGGGCGGGATCTCGGCGTTTACGGGCGGCCGCGGGTGCCGGAGCCGGCCGGACGGTCAGATGTTTCCGAGGCGGGCGGTCAGCTCGTCCACGAAGGCGGCCAGGTGGGCCGGGCGGGCACCGTGGCGGGTGGCGAGGCACCAGGTCCGCGAGATCCCCTCCGGGCCCAGCCGGACCAGGCTCAGGCCGTGCGAGGAAACGTACGGGGCTGCCACCCAGTTGGGCAGCACCGTGATGCCCTGGCCCGCCGCCACCATCTCGATCAGCAGATCGGTGATCACCGGCATGGTCGTGATGCGCTCCGGGCGGGAGCCGGGCGGCAGCGGCAGCGGGAACGACGGGATCCGGTTCTGGTCGTAGCCGTCGTAGAGCACCAGGTGGGTCCCGGTGAAGTCGTCCGCCGTGACATGGCTGCGCCCGGCCCACGGGTGGCCTGCGGGGACGACCGCCAGCATCTCGTCCTCGAACAGCCGGGTCGTGCTGACCCGGTCCATCTCCACGTCCGGCTTCGTCACCAGCGCCACGTCCACCCGGTCGGCCAGCAGCGCCGGCACCGGGGCGTCGTCGGGGACGGGGGTGATGTGGACCTCCGCCTCGGGATGCCGGGCGCGGAACGCCCGGATCACCGGCGGCAGCCACTGGAACGTGGTGCTGCACTGGGCCGTGAAGCGGACCCGGCGCGCCGGGCCCTCGCGCATCTCCCGCAGGTCGCGGCCGGCGGACTCCAGCTCGCCGAGCACCTGACGGGCCGCCACCAGCATGCGCCGGCCCGCGGCGTTGGGGACCAGCCGGCGGCCGCGGCGGTCGAACAGCCGCTGGCCGAGCCGGTCCTCCAGCCGGGTGAGCCGCTGGCTCAGGGCCGGCTGGCTGACGAAGAGCCGCTCGGCGGCGCCCGTGAGCGTGCCGGCGTCCGCAGTGGCCGACAGGAGTTCCAGGTCGCGCAGGTCCACATCCAGTCCCATAACCGGGGATTATGACAGGCTCCGAACTTCGTCGTGGTGTTATGAGCGGAGCGCTCCTAGGTTCGACATTGCCGGCGGACGACGGCCCCCGAGGGCCCCGCAGGCAGTCGAACATCCGTATGCAGCAGGGGAGTACGCCATGTCACGCACCACCACCGTCATCGTCACCGGCTCGTCCAGCGGGATCGGCCTCGACATCGCCCGGGCCTTCCTCGCGGACGGGGCCAACGTGGTCCTGAACGGCCGGGACGGGGAGCGGCTCGCCAAGGCCGCGGCCGGGCTCGGGCAGCCGGGGCGGGTCGCCGCCGTGGCCGGCGGCATCGGGGACGCGGCCACCGGCCGGGCCCTGGTGGACGCCGCCGTCGAGCGGTTCGGCGGGGTCGACGTACTCGTCAACAACGCCGGCACGTTCGCCTCCAAGCCGTTCACGGAGGTCACCGAGGAGGAGCTGGACGGCTTCCTGAACGGGAACCTGCGCGGCACCTACCTCACCACCCAGGCCGTGGTCCGGCAGCTGCGCGCCCAGGGCCGCGGCGGGTCCGTGATCAACATCGGCACCGTCCTGGTCGACCACGCCCTCGCCGGACTCCCCGCCTCCGCGCCCGTGATCAGCAAGGGCGGCGTGCACGCCCTGACCACCACCCTCGCCGCCGAACTCGCCGCCGACGGCATCCGGGTCAACCTGGTCGCCCCCGGCATCGTCCGCAGCCCGCTGCACGACGGCTCCGACGTGGACGCCCTCGGCGGGGTCCACCTCCTCGACCGGGTCGGCGAGGTCTCCGAGGTCTCCGAGGCCGTCGTCTACCTGGCGGGCGCCGGCTTCGTCACCGGCCACGCCCTCCGCGTGGACGGCGGCCACGTCGCGGGCCGCGCCCTGTGAGCGGGCCGCCGGCCGCCGACGCCGCGGTGCGGGAGGTGCTCGGGCGGTACTTCGACGGGCTGTACCACGGGGACACCGGGGTGCTGGGGCGGGTGTTCCACCCGGAGGCCGTCTACGCCACCGCGACCGAGGGGGAGCTGCTGAGGCTGTCCATGCCGGAGTACTTCCCGGTGGTCGCCCGCCGGGAGCCCCCGGCCGCCCGGCAGGAGGTCCGCCGGGACCGGATCGTCTCGGTCGAGTTCGCGGGCCCCGTGACCGCGCTGGCCCGGGTGGAGTGCGCGATGGGGCCCCGCCACTACACCGACTTCCTGACCCTGCTGCTGGTGGACGGCCGCTGGCAGGTCATCGCCAAGGTCTTCCACTTCGAGACGGAGGGCTGAGCCGTGCCGTACGTCAACGTGAGGATCACCCGGGAGGGCGCCACGGCCGAGCAGAAGGCGCAGGTCATCGCCGGGATCACGGACCTGCTGGGGAAGGTCCTCGGCAAGAGCCCGGCGACCACGTTCGTGGTCATCGACGAAGTGGCCCTGGAGGACTGGGGGATCGGCGGGCTGCCGGTGGACGCGTACCGGAGGGAGGGCTGAGGGGAGGCCGCCGGCCCGGCCGGGCGTGACGAACCGCACTGCGTCCGGACCCGGTCGGCTGCGCAGAATGAACCATGACCATGGAGAACGAGCAGGTGGACGGCGCTACCGCGCATGCCTGGGCGGCGCTCGGCGGGGATCTCGCGCGGGCCGGTCGGGTGACGTACCGGGGCGGCAGCGCGCTCGGCGGCGGGCGGCTGCCCGTACGGGAGCTGGCGCGGGCGACGGTGGGGGTGTGCTCGCTGGCCGCGGCCGAACTGGCCGAGGCCCGGGGCGGGCGGCCGGCGGAGCGGCTGACCGTGGACGAGGGGGCGGTGGCCACCGCGTTCGTCAGCGAGCGGCACCTGAGGGTCGACGGCCGGGCCCCGGTGAGCTTCGCCCCGCTGTCCGGCTTCTGGCGGACCGCCGACGGATGGCTGCGCACCCACGCCAACTACCCGCACCACCGGGCCGCCCTGACGGCCGCGCTCGGCCTGCCGGAGGAGACCCCCGAGGCACTGCGCACGCTGCTCGCCGGCCGGAAGGCGGCCGAGGTGCAGGAGCAGGTGTACGCGGCCGGCGGGCTGGCCGTGGCGATGGCCGCCGGACTGGGGGCGCCGCAGCCGCTGGTCCGGGCGCGGGCCGACGGCAGCCGGGGCCGTCCGCTGGGGCCGGGGGAGCTGCCCGCCTCCGGCGTACGGGTCCTCGACCTCACCCGGGTGATCGCCGGTCCGGTGGCCACCCGCACGCTGGGACTGCTCGGCGCGGACGTCCTGCGGGTGGACCCGCCGGGGCTGCCGGAGGATGACGACGCGCACGCGGACACCGGCTTCGGGAAGCGCACCACCCGCCTGGACCTGGCCCGGTCGGAAGACCGGGCGGTGTTCGAGTCGCTGCTGGCCGAGGCGGACGTGGTGGTCTCCGGCTACCGGCCCGGCACCCTGGACCGGTACGGGCTCGGCGCGCAGCAGCTGCTGGCCCGCCGGCCCGGCCTGGTCGTGGCGCAGCTGTGCGCCTGGGGCTGGGAGGGGCCGTGGGCGGACCGCCGGGGCTTCGACTCGCTGGTGCAGGCCGGGTACGGGATCGCCGCCCTGGAGGCCGGGCCGGACGGGGCGCCGGGCGTGCTGCCCGCGCAGGCCCTCGACCACGGCACCGGCTATCTGGTCGCGGCCGGGGTGCTGCGCGCCCTCGCGGCGGGCGGCGGGCGGGCGCTGCAGTACTCGCTGGCCGGTACGGCGTCCTGGCTGACCCGGGAGATCGTCCCGGCCGGGCCCGCGGACGCGGCGTACGACCCGCAGGACTGGCTCGCCGAGCGGGACTCCGCATACGGCCGGCTGCAGTACGCCCGGACGCCGGTGGCCGGCGGGCCCGCCGACTGGTCCCGGGGGCCGTCCCGGTGGGGGACGGACGAGCCGGTCTGGCTGTAGGGCCGGCCGTCGGACTCCGGCCTGCCCCGCGGCACGGGGCAGGCCGGGGAGGCGGGTCAGGCCAGGGGCTTGGCCATGCAGCGGCTGCTGTCGTAGCCGCGGTACAGGCCGAACTTGGGGCAGTAGTCGTAGCCGCTCGACAGGTACAGGGCTATCGCCTCGGGCTGCTGGTCGCCCGTCTCCAGGGCCATCCGGGTGCGGCCCGCCGCCCGGGCGTCGGCCTCCAGCTCGGCGAGGATGCGGCGGGCCAGGCCCTTGCCGCGGGCCTCGGGGACCACGTACATGCGCTTGATCTCGGCGTCGCCGTCCGAGTAGCCCTCGTCGTTCTCGTCCTGGGACCGCCAGGCGCCGCTGGCCACGGGGGTGCCGTCGGGCTCGTACGCGAGCAGGTAGAGGCCCTGCGGCGGGACGAACATCGCGGGGTCGAGGGGGGTGGCGTCACCCTCGCCCTGGTAGCGCTCCCGGTATTCGAGCTGCACCTGGTCGTTGAGCTTGACCGCGTCAGGGTGGTCGTACGTGGTGGCGCGGAGCTGGATCCCGTTCGGCATGTGGTCATCGTACGGAACGGGGATTTCGCGGAGGTATGGTGCCGGGATGCTCAGTGTGACCTCCGTGAACGTGAATGGGATCCGTGCCGCCGCCAAGAAGGGCTTCGTGCCCTGGCTGGCCGGGACCGAGTCGGACGTGGTCTGCCTGCAGGAAGTCCGGGCCGAGGAGGCGCAGATCCCCGAGGAGGTCCGGGCGCCGGAGGGCTGGCACACGGTGTTCGCCCCGGCGGCGGCGAAGGGCCGGGCCGGTGTGGCGGTGTACACGCGGCGGGCCCCGGAGCGGGTACAGGTGGGATTCGGCAGTGAGGAGTTCGACACGTCCGGGCGGTACCTGGAGGTGGACCTGCCGGGCGTGACGGTGGCCAGCCTGTACCTGCCGTCCGGTGAGGCGGGCACCGAGAAGCAGGACGAGAAGTACCGCTTCATGGCGGAGTTCCTGGAGTACCTGACCGCGCTGCGGGCGCGGGCCGCCGCCGACGGGCGCGAGGTGCTGGTCGTCGGCGACTGGAACATCTGCCACCGCGAGGCGGACCTCAAGAACTGGAAGACCAACCGGAAGAACGCCGGCTTCCTGCCCGAGGAGCGGGAGTGGCTCGGCCAGGTCTACGACGAGGCCGGCGCGGGCTACGTGGACGTGGTGCGCTCGCTCAACCCGGAGGCCGAGGGGCCGTACTCCTGGTGGTCGTACCGGGGCCGGGCCTTCGACAACGACGCCGGCTGGCGCATCGACCTGCACGTGGCCACGCCGGGGCTGGCCGCGCGGGCCGTGAAGGCCGTGGTGGAGCGGGCCGAGACGCACCCGGAGCGGTGGTCCGACCACGCGCCGGTGACGGTCGTCTACGGGCCCTGAGCGCGCAGCCGGCGGTCCATCGCCATGGACAGCTCGGCCTCGACGACGCTCTTGGCGAGCGGGCGGAGCCGGTCCATGGCCTTCGGGAGGTCCTCGGCGCCGTCGGGGAGGCTGCCGGCGATCAGCTCCGTGAACAGGTCCGCCATCGCGTCCGCGTGCTCGCGGACGCGGCGGCCGGCCTCCAGGACCGCGGCCAGCGGCACGCCCTCGCGGACCAGGGCGGAGGAGACGTCCAGGAGGCGGCGGCTGACGTGGACGATCTCGTCGCCGTCGACCGCGAGGTAGCCGAGGTCCAGTGAGGCGGCCAGGTTCTCCGGGGTGACCTCGCCCTCGAAGTAGTCGGCGAGGGCCTCGGGGGTGAGGCGGACGGGGGTCTCCTCGGTCCAGGCCAGGGCGGTGCCGGTGCCTTCGCCGAGGCCGAGGAGTTCGCTGAGCTGGCCCACGTCGCGGCCGTTCTCGAACGCGGCGGTCAGTTCGGCGATGCCGCCGAGGGTGTGACCGCGGTCCAGGAGGGCGGCGATGGTGCGGAGGCGGGCCAGGTGGTGGTCGTCGTACCAGGCGATGCGGCCCTCTCGGCGGGGCGGGGGGAGGAGTTTGCGCTCGCGGTAGAAGCGGACGGTGCGGGTGGGGAGGCCGGCGGCTTTGGCCAGGTCCTCCAGGCGGTACTCGTGTACCGGGCGGGTTGTCGGGTGCGTGTCCTCCACGGCGGTCAGCCTATGTTGTGGGCCGGGGTTCGGCGTAGGTCCGGGGCTCCGCCCCCCTCGGGCCCCGCGCCTCAATCGCCGGCGGGGCTCAGAGATCGGGGCTCCGCCCCGGACCCCGCGCCTCAAACGCCGGCGGGGCTGGAATTCGGGGCTCCGCCCCGGACCCCGGTCCTCAAGCGCCGGACAGGCTGGATGTTGGGCTCCGCCCCGGACCGCGGTCCTCAAGCGCCGGACGGGCTGGATGTTGGGCTCCGTCCTGGACCGTGGTCCTCAAGCGCCGGACGGGCTGGGGGTGCGGTGGGGATGGAATTCGGGGCTCCGTCCTGGACCGCGGGCATCAAGCGGTGGTGGGGCTGGAGGCGTGGGCCCGGGCTGGGTGGTGCCTGCCGGGGCGGATGTTGTACCGGCGGTAACTTTCTGGGCGGGGGATCTGGTCACGGGTGCCGAGCTGTTCTACGCTCCCGATCGTGCCAGTGATTGCTGGCAGGGTCGTGGGAGGGTGGCGGCAATGGACGAGCACGTGCGGGTGGCGGTGGTCGGGTCCGGGTTCGGAGGGCTCGGGGCTGCGGTGCGGCTGCGGAGGGAGGGGATCACCGACTTCGTGGTGCTGGAGCGGGCCGACTCCGTCGGCGGGACGTGGCGGGACAACAGCTACCCGGGCTGCGCCTGCGACGTGCCCTCGCACCTGTACTCGTTCTCCTTCGCACCCAACCCCGACTGGCCGCGCACCTTCTCCGGGCAGCGGCACATCCGCGCGTACCTGGAGCAGGTCGCCGACACCTTCGGGCTGCGCCGCCACCTCCGGCTGAACACCGAGGTCCGGCTGATGCGCTGGAACGCCGAGGAGCTGTACTGGGAGATCGAGACCAGCACCGGCACCCTCCGCGCCGACGTGGTCGTCTCCGCCACCGGGCCGCTCTCCGACCCCAAGATGCCCGACATCCCGGGCCTCGCCGACTTCCCCGGCAAGGTCTTCCACTCGGCCCGCTGGGACCACGACTACGACCTGCGCGGCAAGCGGGTCGCGATGGTCGGCACCGGCGCCTCCGCCATCCAGATCGTGCCCGCCATCGCCGGCGAGACCGCCCGCCTGACGCTCTTCCAGCGGACCCCGCCGTGGGTGCTGCCCCGCACCGACCGGGCCATCTCCGGCATCGAGCGCTGGCTGCACCGGCAGCTCCCCGCCACCCAGGCCGCCCGCCGCGGCCTCCTGTGGGGTCTGCGGGAACTCCAGGTCAGCGCCTTCACCAAGCGGCCCGGACAGCTCGGGCTGATCGAGTCGCTGGCCAAGTCCCACATGGCCCGCGCCATCAAGGACCCCGCGCTCCGCGCCAAGCTGACCCCCGACTACCGGATCGGCTGCAAGCGGATCCTGCTGTCCAACGAGTACTACCCGGCGCTGGCCCGCCCCGACGTCGACCTCGTCGCCTCCGGCCTCACCGAGGTCCGCGGGAACACCCTGGTCGCGGCCGACGGCACCGAGACCGAGGTCGACGCGATCATCTTCGGCACCGGCTTCCACGTCACCGACCTGCCGATCGCCGACCGGGTGATCGGCGCCGACGGCCAGAGCCTCGCCGGGACCTGGAAGGACGGCATGCAGGCGCTGCGCGGCGCCACCGCCGCCGGCTTCCCCAACTGGATGACGATCATCGGCCCCAACACCGGCCTCGGGAACAGCTCGATGATCCTGATGATCGAGTCCCAGCTGAACTACATGGCCGACTACCTCCGCCAGCTGGCCCTCCTCCAGAGCAGCAGCCTGGGGGGCCGGGCGGCGCTCGCGGCCCGCCCGTCCGCCGTGAACACCTGGAACCGGCGGGTCCAGGACCGGATGAGCCGCACCGTGTGGAGCAGCGGCGGCTGCGCCAGCTGGTACCTCGACGCGAACGGCCGCAACACCACGCTGTGGCCCGGCACCACCGGCGAGTTCCGGCGCGAGACCCGCACCGTCGACCTCACCGAGTACGAGGTCATCCGGCACCGCGACCGGGTCCGCACCGCCGTGGCCGCAGTACCCGCCGCAGCGCCGCAGCCCGTGGCCGCCGCCGGGACCGGAACCGCAACGGAACCCGGAGCCGTACCGGAGCCCGGAGCCGTACCGGAGCCCGCCGCGGAGGGCGCCGCGTGAGCCGCGCCGCGGCCGTGACCACCGGCCCCTACGCGCCGCCCGAGCCCCGCCGCACCCATGTGGCGGTCTCCGCCGACGGCGCCCGGCTGCACGTCGAGGAGCACGGGCCCGCGGACGCCCCGGCCGTGGTCCTCGCCCACGGCTGGACCTGCTCCACCGCCTTCTGGGCGGCCCAGGTCCGCGCCCTCTCAGCCGACCACCGGGTCATCGCCTACGACCAGCGCGGCCACGGCCGCAGCCCGGCGGCCGCCGCCCACAGCACCACCGCCCTCGCCGACGACCTGGTGGCCGTGCTCACCACCGTCCTCGCCCCCGGCGAACGCGCCGTGCTCGCCGGGCACTCCATGGGCGGCATGACCCTGATGGCCGCCGCCGGCCGCCCCGAGTTCGCCGAGCACGCCGCCGCCGCACTGCTGTGCAGCACCGGCAGCTCCCGGCTGACCGAGGAGGCGCGGGTGCTGCCGCTGCGCCCCGGCGGCCTGCGCACCCGGCTCACCCGGGCCGTCCTCGGCGCCCGCGCCCCGCTCGGGCCGGTCACGCCGGTGGCCCGGGCCGTCCTCAAGTACGCCACCATGGGCCCCGGCTCGGCCCCCGCCAAGGTGGAGGCCTGCGCCCGGATCGTGCACGCCTGCCCGACCGGGGTGCGGCACGCCTGGTCGCAGGTGCTGGCCGCGCTGGACCTGGACGCGGGCGTCCGCGCCCTGCGGGTGCCCACCGCCGTGATCGGCGGCACCGAGGACCGGCTCACGCCCGTCGTGCACGCCCGGCGGCTGGCCGCCGCCCTGCCGCACTGCGTCGGCCTGACCGAGCTGACCGGCATGGGGCACATGACCCCCGTCGAGGCGCCGGAGGCCGTCACCGCCCAGCTCACCGCACTCGTACGCATCCACCTGACCGGCCCGTCCGAGCGCTCCGGGACGCCGTCCGCGCAGGTGCCCGCCCAGGAGGAGACGCCGTGAACGCACGCCACAGTCTGGAAGGCCAGGTCGCCGTCGTCACCGGCGCCGCCCGCGGGGTCGGCGAGCTGCTGGCCCGCAAGCTGTCCGCCCGCGGCGCGAAGATCGCCCTCGTCGGCCTGGAGCCCGAGGCCCTCAAAGAGGTCTCCGAGCGCCTGCACACCGACAGCCACCACTGGCACGCCGACGTCACCGACCACGAGGCGATGGCGCGGGTGGCCGAGGAGGTCAAGCAGCGCTTCGGCAAGGTGGACGTGGTCGTCGCCAACGCGGGCGTGGCCGGCGGCGGCCCGTTCGCCGACTCCGACCCCGACACCTGGCGCCGGGTCATCGAGGTCAACCTGATCGGCGGCGCCGTCACCGCCCGCGCCTTCCTTCCCGTACTCGCCGAGAGCCGCGGCTACTTCCTCCAGATCGCCTCGCTCGCCGCGATCACCCCGGCCCCGATGATGACCGCGTACTGCGCTTCCAAGTCCGGCGTGGAGGCCTTCGCGCACTGCCTGCGCGCCGAGGTCGGCCACCAGGGCGTCAAGGTCGGCGTCGGCTACCTGTCCTGGACCGACACCGACATGGTGCGCGGCGCCGACGCGAACGACGTCATGCGCGAGCTGCGGCAGCGGCTGCCGTGGCCCGCGAACCGCACCTACCCGCTGGGCCCGGCCGTCGACCGCATCGTCGCCGGCATCGAGCGCCGCTCCGCCCACGTGTACGCGCAGTGGTGGCTGCGCGGCATGCAGGGCGTCCGCGGCTACCTGCCCGCGGTCATCGCCGTCGGCGGCCGCCGCGAGATGCGGCGGTTCGCGGGCCGGCTGGACGGGGCGCCCACCGGGCTGGTCGGCGCCGGCGGGGCCGCCGACGAGGCCGAACGCACCCGGCCGGCCCGCTCCTGAGGCGCGCCCGGCGCTGATCGACATGCGGCTCAGGAGGCCGCGTGCAAGGCTGGTCGGGGTCCCGTCCCCTACCCCGCCAGGAGTGACCGGCATGGGTCTCAAGGATCAGTTCCAGGACAAGGCGCGGCGGCTCGAAGAGCAGGCGCACAAGGCTGCCGGCCAGGAACGGGAGAAGTCGTCCCGGGCCGGGGACACGGCACCGCGGTCCCCACGGCAGCAGCCGCTGGACGACATCCGCGACCAGTTCGACGACCGGTAGCCCCGGCCGCCGGACCGGCAGGACGACCGGACCGCAGGAAACCGCAGGAAACAGGAAGTACCAGCAGTACCAGCAGTACCAGCAGTACTCAGGAAAGGCGCCACACCCGACTGCTACCGGGTACGCACACAGCGCCGAGGGGCGCATCCGCCGGGAACGGTGGATGCGCCCCTGCTGTTGTGCCGCACCTGTCGTGCCGCCCGGACCTACTGCCGGGGCGGCAGCTTCGGCCGCCGGCGGTCCGGTACGTCGCTGTAGCCGGGCGGCACCGCTGCCGCGTTGCGCTCCAGCAGCTCCAGCGCCAGCACGACCGCGTCGTCCAGCTGGGCGTGCCGGCCCTCCGCCCAGTCGAGCGGGGTGCGCAGCACCGCGAGGTCCGGCTCCACGCCGTGGTTCTCCACCGACCAGCCGTACTCGGGGAACCAGGCCGCGTTCATCGGCACGGTGATCACCGTGCCGTCGCCCAGGGTGTGCCGGCCCGTCATGCCGACCACCCCGCCCCAGGTGCGCTGGCCGACCACCGGACCCAGTCCGAGCAGCTTGAACGCGGCCGTGATCATGTCGCCGTCCGAGGAGGTCGCCTCGTCGGCGAGGGCCACGACCGGGCCGCGCGGCGCGTTCGACGCGTACGACACCGCCTGTGCGTTGCGGGTCAGGTCCCAGCCGAGGATCCGGCGGCTCAGCTTCTCCACGACCAGCTCGCTGATGTGTCCGCCCGCGTTGCCGCGCACGTCCACGATCAGGGCCGGGCGGGACACCTCCAGCCGCAGATCGCGGTTGAACTGCGCCCAGCCCGAGCCGCCCATGTCGGGGATGTGCAGGTAGCCGCACTTGCCGCCGCTGAGCTCGCGGACCACGGTGCGCCGCTTGGCCACCCAGTCCTGGTAGCGCAGCGGCCGCTCGTCGACGAGCGGGACGAGCGCGACCCGGCGGGGCGGGCCCTCGCCCTCGGCGGGCGTGAACGTCAGCTCCACCGTGGTGCCGCCGGCCGCGGCCAGCAGCGGGTACGGCCCGGCGACCGGGTCCACCGGCCGGCCGTCGACGTGGGTGAGCACGGCGCCCTCGCGGATGCCGGTGCCGGCCAGCGGGGAGCGGGCCTTGGAGTCGGAGGAGTCGCCGGGCAGGATCCGGCGGACCATCCACTGCCCGTCCCTCGGCACGAAGTTGGCGCCGAGCAGGCCCATGGCCCGCTGGTAGTGCGGTGGTCCCTCGTTGCGGCGGGCCGGGGCGACGTACGCGTGGGAGGTGCCGAGTTCGCCGAGGACCTCGCGCAGCAGGTCCGCGAACTCGTCGGGGGAGGCGACCCGTTCGACCAGCGGCCGGTACTGGGCGAGGACCCCGTCCCAGTCGATGCCGCACATCTGCGGCTCCCAGAAGTACGCCCGGATCAGCCGGCCGGCCTCGTCGAAGGCCTGCCGCCACTCGGCGGCCGGGTCCACCTCGTGCAGGATCCGGCGCATGTCCAGGTAGACGGTGGAGTCCCCGTCGCCGGACTCGGTGGCGGGCACCGCCCGCAGGTCGCCGTCGTCGTTGAGCACCAGCCTGCTGCCGTCGCCGCTGACCGCGAACCAGTCGAGCCCGGAGGCGAGTTCGGTGCGCCGGGCCTTGGTGATGTCGAAGTGCTCCAGGGTCGGCTTGCCGGAGGTGTCGGCCGGGTTGGCGAAGGTCTCGCCGAGCGCGCCCGAGATGGGCCAGCGCAGCCACACCAGACCGCCGCCGCTGACCGGGTGCAGCGCCGAGTACTTCGAGGCGGTCACCGGGAACGGGGTCACCCGGCTCTCCAGCCCCTCGGCCTCCACGGTCACCGCACCGCCGTCGGAGTCCGACTCCACCGGGTCCAGACCGCCCGCCGCGGGCCGCCCGTCGGGGGAGAGCGCGAACGGGGAGGGGGTGGCCGAGGACAGCGGCACCAGGTACGGGCGGCAGCCCAGCGGGAAGGACAGGTCCCCGGTGTGCACGTCGTACACCGGGTCGAAGCCGCGCCAGGACAGGAAGGCCAGGTAGCGGCCGTCCCGGGTGAAGACGGGGTTCTCGTCCTCGAAGCGGCCGTTGGTGACGTCCACGATGGTGCGGGCGCCGGGGCCGGAGATCCGGGCCATCTTGATCTGCCGCAGCGAGCGGCCGACGCCCGGGTGCGACCAGGTCAGCCAGTCGCCGTCGGGGGAGAACGCGAGGTCGGTCACCGGCCCGTTGGTGGACCGGATCAGCTCGGTGACCTCGCCGGCCTCCGTCGCTTCTCCCGCTTCTCCCGCTTCTCCCGCCTCTCCCTGATCTTCCGTCTCTTCCGGCTCCGCCGCCTCCGTGGCGTCCACCAGCAGCAGCCGGCCGTCGTGGGAGGCGACGGCGATCCGCTCGCCGTCCGGGTCGGCGACCATCTCCAGCACCCGGCCCAGCCGTCCGGCGGCCAGCCGGCGCGGGGACCGGGCGCCGCTGGCCCGGGGCAGGTAGGCGATCTCGATCGCGTCCTCGCCCTCCGCGTCGGTCACGTACGCGACCTGGCCGCCGCGGCCGAGCATCTCGGGCATCCGCACCCGCACGCCGGGGTCGTCCGCGAGGGCGCGGGCCGGGCCGTCGCGGTGGGTGAGCCAGTAGAGGCTGCCGCGGACGGCGACCGCGCTGGCCCGGCCGGTCGCGTCCACGGACAGGCCGTCCACGTGGGCGGCGGCAGGCACCGAGTAGGTGCGGCGGCCGGCGCGCGGGCCGCCGAGCCGGACGTCCAGCCGGCGCGGCCCGGCGTCCGTGTCGAGCGATTCCACCAGCCAGGCCTCGCCGGCGCACTGGTAGACGACGCGGGTGCCGTCGCTGGCGGCGTGTCGGGCGTAGAACTCCTCGTGGTCGGTGTGCCGGCGCAGGTCGGTGCCGTCGGGCCGGCAGGAGTACAGGTTGCCGACGCCCTCGTGGTCGGAGAGGAAGGCGATCCGGCCGCCGACGAACATCGGCGAGTCGAGGTGCCCGCCGAGGCCCTCCAGCAGCCGCTTCCCGTGCAGCCACAGCCGGCCGGTGGCACCGCCGCGGTAGCGCTTCCAGGCGGCCGGCTCGTGCGGCGGCTTGCCGGTCAGCAGCAGGGTGCGGCGCTCGCCGTCCTGCTCGTGCACGGCGATGTCGCTGACCGGACCCCACGGCAGCCGGCCGCCCGGGCTGCCGTCGGTGGGCTGGCTGTAGGCCCAGGAGTAGTACGAGAACGGCTGGCCGTGCGAGGACACGGCCAGGATGTCGCTGCGGCCGTCCTCGCCGGGCGGGGTCCAGCCGCAGACCCGGGTGTCGGTCGAGCCCCAGTAGCTGAGCCGGCGGGCCGGCCCGCCGTCCACGGGGGCGAGGTGGATCTCGGGGTCGAGGCTGCGCCAGGTCGTGAAGGCGATGTGCCGGCCGTCGGGCGAGAAGCGGGGGTGGCCGACCCGGGTGCGGTCGACGGTGATCCGCCACGCCCGGCCGGGCGTCACCCCCTCGGGTGCCAGGGGCGCCACCCACAGATCGTCTTCGGCGGCGAAGCACAGCAGGTCGTCGTGCAGGTGCGGGAACCGGAGGTACGCGACGTCGTGGCTCACCCCCCAATGCTTTCCGCGCCAGGGGGGCCCGGCAACTCGTACTGGTGAGCCAGATCACCCGCAGCAGCTGCCAAAGTCGAAACGAAACGGTTTCGTTTCGCATGGGCTCCGAGGTATCGTCTTCATCGGTACGAAACAGTTTCGTTCGGATGGGAGTCCGGAGATGGCCGACACGGTCACGTCCCGGCGCAGCCGGATCACCCCGGAGCGGGAGGCCGAGCTGCACGAGGCGGTCCTCGACCTCCTGCGGGAGGTCGGCTACGAGGCGCTGACCATGGATGCCGTCGCCGCCCGCACCAAGTCCAGCAAGGCCACCCTCTACCGCCAGTGGGGGAGCAAGCCCGAGCTGGTCGCCAGGGCGCTGCGCTGCACCCAGCCGGTCTCCCTCCGGGAGATCGACACGGGCAGCCTCCGCGGGGACCTCGGCCGCATGGTCGACCTGTCCGACGACGCGCAGATGGCGAAGGACACCGCGCTCATGCGGGGCCTGACCCATGCGGTGCACGAGAGCCCGGAACTCCACCGCGCGCTCCGGGAACTCCTCGTCGACCCCGAGATCACCGGCCTCCAGGCGATGCTCCAGCGGGCCGTGGACCGGGGCGAGGTGGCCCCGGACTGCCCGGCCCTCCGGTTCGTGCCGCACATGCTCATCGGGACGTTCATCGCGCTCCCGCTGATCGAGGACCGGTCCGTCGACCGGGCCTTCCTCTCCGACTTCATCGATTCCGTGGTCTTCCCCGCCCTCGGGATCTGAAAGATCCGAATGCTCCACCCCAGCAGGACCACCTGACACGCCGCTCTCGTCGTCGGGCCGGCTTCCGCATGCCCTTCCCAACCACGACCTGAACGGGAGTACCACCCCGTGGCAACCTTCCTGTACCGACTCGGCAGGGGCGCCTTCCGGCGCCGCGGCCTCGTCGCCCTCATATGGGTGGCACTGCTGGTGCTCGCCGGTGTCGGCGCGTCCTCCGCAGGCACCCCGAAGGCCGGTTCGTTCTCGATACCCGGCACGGAGGCCCAGCGCGCCTTCGACCTGATGGAAGAGCGGTTCCCCGGCCAGCGCGCCGACGGAGCCACCGCCCGCGTCGTCTTCAAGGCGCCCGAGGGCAAGAAGGTCACCGACCCCGCCGTGAAGGCCGAGGTCGAGAAGACCGTCAACGGCCTGCGCGGCGGCTCCGACCAGGTGGCCAACGTCGCCGACCCGTACCAGAGCAAGGCGATCAGCCAGAGCGGCGACACCGCCTACGCGTCCGTCTCGTACAAGGTCAGCTCGATGGAGCTGACCGAGGAGACCCGGGAGGCCCTGAAGGACTCCGGGGAGGCGGCCCAGGAGGCCGGCCTGACCGTCGAGATCGGCGGTGACGCGCTGATGACCATGCCGGAGCAGGGCTCCGGCGAGATCATCGGCGTCGCGGTCGCGGCGATCGTCCTCGTCATCACCTTCGGCTCGCTGGTGGCCGCCGGCCTGCCGCTGCTGACCGCGCTGATCGGCGTCGGCATCGGCATCTCCTCGATCACCGCGCTGGCCAACGTCCTGGACCTGGGCTCCACCACCTCGACGCTCGCGATGATGATCGGCCTCGCGGTCGGCATCGACTACGCGCTCTTCATCGTGTCCCGCTACCGGGCCGAGCTGGCCGACGGCCGGGACCAGGAAGAGGCGGCCGGCCGGGCCGTCGGCACCGCCGGCTCCGCCGTGGTGTTCGCCGGTCTGACCGTGGTCATCGCCCTGGTGGGCCTGGCCGTCGTCAACATCCCGATGCTCAGCAAGATGGGCTTCGCGGCCGCGGGCACCGTGGTCATCGCGGTCCTCGTCGCCCTGACGCTGGTCCCGGCCATGATCGGCTTCGCCCGCAAGCGGGTGCTGCCGGCCGGCACCAAGTCCCGCCTGTTCGGCAAGGGCAAGCCGGCCGGTGCGGCCGACAAGCCCAACGGCGGCACCCGCTGGGCCCGCTTCGTCCTGCGCCGCCCGCTCGTCGTGCTGCTCGTCGGCGTGATCGGCCTCGGCGCGATGGCCGTCCCGGTCTCCAAGCTGGAGATGGGCCTGCCGGACGAGGGCTCCCAGCCCACCTCCACCACCCAGCGCCGGGCGTACGACCTGCTCTCCGACGGCTTCGGCCCGGGCTTCAACGGCCCGCTGCTGATGATCGTCGACGGCAAGGACGCAAAGGACCTGGACCAGGCCGTACGGAAGGTCACCGACACGGTCAAGGGCATGGACGGGGTCGCGGCCGTGGTGCCCGGCATGCCGAACAAGGCCGGCAACACCTCGACCGTCACCGTGATCCCCAAGGACCGCCCGTCCTCGGAGAAGACCGAGGCGCTGGTCCACGAGATCCGCGACGCGGGTCCCGGCATCAAGAAGGACACCGGCGCCCAGGTGCTGGTCACCGGCCAGACCGCGATGAACATCGACTTCTCGCAGAAGATGAACGACGCGCTGCTGCCCTACCTGGCGCTCGTCGTCGGCCTCGCCTTCCTGCTGCTGATGCTCGTCTTCCGCTCGGTCCTGGTCCCGCTCAAGGCGGCCCTCGGCTTCCTGCTCTCCGTGGTCGCCGCCCTCGGCGCGGTCGTCGCGGTCTTCCAGTGGGGCTGGCTCGGCTCGCTCTTCGGGGTGGAGCAGACCGGTCCGATCATGAGCATGATGCCGATCTTCATGGTAGGCGTGGTCTTCGGCCTCGCGATGGACTACGAGGTCTTCCTCGTGACCCGGATGCGCGAGGCGTACGTCCACGGCGAGCGCCCCGGCCAGGCCATCGTGACCGGGTTCCACCACGGCGCCCGGGTGGTCACGGCCGCCGCGGTGATCATGATCGCGGTGTTCGCGGGCTTCATCGGCTCCAGCGAGCAGATGGTCAAGATGATCGGCTTCGGCCTGGCGATCGCCGTCTTCTTCGACGCGTTCGTCGTCCGCATGGCGATCGTGCCCGCGGTGCTGGCGCTGCTCGGCCACAAGGCCTGGTGGCTGCCGGGCTGGCTGGACAAGCTCCTGCCCAACGTGGACGTCGAGGGCGAGGGCCTGCGCAAGCACCTGGAGTCCGGCGAGGCCGGCCGCGGCCAGGACGACCCGGACACCGACCGCCGGCTGGTCAACGCCTGACGGCGCTCAGCGCCTCGCCCGCGGCATCCCCTGCGCGGAAACCGGCGGCCCGTCCGTACCCCCATCCGGGTGGTGCGGGCGGGCCGCCGCGTACGTACGGCGCAGGAAGCGGCGCAGCGCCGCGCTGTCGAACTGGACCACGGCGACCCCCTCCGGCGAGTGGAGTTCGACCACGGTCTGCACCCGCCCGGCCGGCCAGACCCGGACGTCCCCGCTGCCGGTCGGCGACTGCAGGCCGGTCTCCAGCAGGGTCAGGGAGAAGACCCACTCGTTCTCCGTGCCCTCGGGGGAGAGCCCGGGCGGGAAGACGATGCGTACGGCCAGCGGCTCGGCCGGGGCGAAGCGGAGGGCGACCGGTATCGCGCGGTAGAGCGGGTCGTCGGTGATCACGCGTGCGCGCACCCGTTCTTCGATCGGCGCAGAAGTCACGGCCCGCTCCTCTGGTCCTCGGCCCCCCACTCGATCCTCTTTGCATATAAATGTTGCATATTGAGGTGATTTTTACCTCCGCTTTTGTGCGCCTCCTGTGCCACCCCTCCTGCTTTTCGTGATGTGGACGCTCTTGCATGTGGTTTGCAGGTGAGCACTATTCTTGAGCGGTTAAAGGTCCTGTAAGCAGCGCAGACCTCCGACACCGCAGGAAGCGGAGCCCTCCCCATGCATGTGCCCGACGGATTCATCAACACACCCGTCTCCGTCGCCGCCGGCGTCGTGGCCGCCGGCGCCGTCGCCGTCAGCCTGCGCGGCGCGCGCCGCGAACTCGCCGGAGCGGGCAGCGGAGCCCTGGCCGGCGCCGACCGCACCGCACCGCTCGCCGGCCTGGTCGCCGCATTCGTCTTCGCCGTCCAGATGCTCAACTTCCCGGTCGCCGCCGGCACCAGCGGACACCTGCTCGGCGGAGCCCTCGCCGCGATACTCGTCGGCCCCTACACCGGCGTGCTCTGCATCTCCGTGGTCCTCCTGATGCAGGGCCTCCTCTTCGCCGACGGCGGCCTGACCGCCCTCGGCGTCAACATCTCCGTCATGGGCGTGGTCACCGTCCTCGTCGCATACGCCGTCTTCCGCGGCCTGCTCGCGGTGCTGCCCCGCACCCGCCGCTCGGTGACCGTGGCCTCCTTCGCCGGCGCCCTGGTCTCCGTACCGGCCGCGGCCGCCGCCTTCACCGCCCTCTACGCCGTCGGCGGCACCGCCGACGTCTCGCTGGGCAAGGTCCTCACCGCGATGGTCGGCGTCCACACCCTCATCGGCATCGGCGAGGCCGCCATCACCGCCGCCACCGTCGGCGCCGTCCTCGCCGTCCGCCCCGACCTCGTCCACGGAGCCCGCGGCCTGACCGCCCCGCTCCGGCTCCGCGTCGGCGGCGAGCTGGTCGAAGCGCCCGCCGCGGCGCCCGCGCCCGCCGCCGCCCGGTCCACCCGCACCTTCCTGGCCGCCGGCCTCGGCACCGCGCTCGTGCTCGCCGGCATCGTCTCCTTCTACGCCTCCGCCAGCCCCGACGGCCTGGAGAAGGTCGCCGCCGACCAGGGCATCGACGCCACCGTCGAGGAGCACGCCGCCAAGGACTCCCCGCTCGCCGACTACGGCGTCAAGGACGTCGACGACGCCCGCCTCTCCGGCGGCCTGGCCGGCGTGATCGGCGTCGGCGCCACCGTCGTCGTCGGCTCCGGGATCTTCTGGGCGGTCCGCCGCCGCTCCGCCGACGCCCCGGCGCCCGCCCCCGCCGCCACCTCCGGCGGAGCCGCCTGACATGGGCGCCGGCCACGCCCACCGGCTCTACCGGTCCGGCAACTCGCCCGTCCACCGGCTGCCGCCGCACTGCAAGCTCGCCGCGGTCTTCGCCTTCGTCGTGGTCGTCGTCTCCACCCCGCGCGAGGCCGTATGGGCCTTCGGCGGCTACGCCGTGCTGCTCGCGGGCGTCGCCGCCACCGCCCGGATCCCGGCCGGCTTCGTGCTGCGCCGGCTGCTCATCGAGATCCCGTTCGTGGCCTTCGCCGTGCTCATGCCGTTCGTCGCCGAAGGCGAGCGGACCGAGGTCCTCGGCCTCTCCCTCAGCGTCTCCGGGCTCTGGGGCGCCTGGAACGTCCTCGCCAAGGGCACCCTCGGCGTCGCCGCCTCGGTGCTGCTCGCCGGCACCACCGAACTGCGCGAACTGCTGCTCGGCCTCCAGCGGCTGCGGCTGCCCGCCCAGCTGGTGCAGATCGCCTCGTTCATGATCCGCTACGGCGACGTGATCACCGACGAGATGCGCCGGATGTCGATCGCCCGCCGCTCCCGCGGCTTCGAAGCACGCGGCGTCCGGCACTGGGGCGTCCTGGCCAAGACCGCCGGCGCCCTCTTCATCCGCTCGTACGAACGCGGCGAGCGGGTCCACCTGGCCATGGTCAGCCGCGGCTACACCGGCACCATGCCGGTGATCGACGACGTGACGGCCTCCCGTGCGCAGTGGGCGCACGCGGCCGCCCTGCCCGCGGCGGCCCTGGCCGTCTGCCTGATCGGACGGACCCTGTGACCAGCACGCCCCCGCCCTCGCTCGACGTGACCGGCCTCGCCTTCGCCTACCCGGACGGCCACCAGGCCCTGTTCGGCGTCGACCTGACCGTCGGCCGCGGCGAGCGGGTCGCCCTGCTCGGACCGAACGGCGCCGGCAAGACCACCCTCGTGCTGCACCTCAACGGCATCCTCGGCGGCGGCGTCGGCACCGTCCGCGTCGCCGGCCTGCCCGTAGACAAGCGGAACGTCGCCGAGATCCGCCGCAAGGTCGGCATCGTCTTCCAGGACCCCGACGACCAGCTGTTCATGCCGACCGTCCGCGAGGACGTCGCCTTCGGTCCGGCCGCCGCCGGACTGCGCGGCGCCGAGCTGGACGAGCGGGTGCGCACCGCCCTCGACCGGGTCGGCATGGCCGGCTTCGCCGACCGGCCGCCGCACCACCTGTCGTTCGGGCAGCGCCGCCGGGTGGCGGTCGCGACCGTCCTCGCGATGGAGCCGGAGATCCTGGTCCTCGACGAGCCGTCCTCGAACCTCGACCCCGCGTCCCGGCGCGAACTCGCCGACATCCTGCGCTCCCTGGACGTCACCGTCCTCATGGTCACGCACGACCTGCCGTACGCCCTGGAGCTGTGCCCGCGTTCAGTCGTCCTCAGCGAAGGCGTCATCGCCGCCGACGGTCCGACCCGCGACCTCCTGTGCGACGAGGAGCTGATGCGCGCCCACCGCCTGGAGCTGCCGTTCGGCTTCGACCCGCGGACGGTGCCGGCCATCTAGGACCGACTCCGGGGAGGCCGCTCCCGACCCCGGAAGCACACGGATCCGTTCCACGTTGCACCATGTGGGTCGGCGCCGCAGGGGCGCCGGAGCGGTATTCCGAGGAGCACGACGTGGACGTCCAGGGCAGCGTGGCGGCCGGATACGAGCCGGTCAGGGACGCCTTCGTCCGCAACTTCGCCGAGCGCGGCGACCGCGGCGCAGCCGTCGCCGTCTACCGCGACGGACACAAGGTCGTCGACCTGTGGGGCGGCATACGCGACGCCGACGGCGGCCCCGGCACCGCGCCCTGGGCCGAGGACACCGCCCAGATCGTCCGCTCCGCCACCAAGGGCGTCGCCGCCGCCGTCCCGCTGCTCCTGCACGAACGCGGCCTGCTCGACCTCGACGCGCCGGTCGGCTCGTACTGGCCCGAGTTCAAGGCCGGCGGCAAGGACCGGACCCTGGTCCGCCACCTGCTCGCGCACCGCGCCGGCGTGCCCGCCCTCGACACCGGACTGACCCCCGCCGAAGCCGCCGACGGCACCACCGGACCGCGCGCCGTCGCCGCCCAGCAGCCCGCCTGGGAGCCCGGCACCGACCACGGCTACCACGCCCAGACCTACGGCTGGCTGCTCGGCGAACTGGTCCTGCGGGTCACCGGCCGCTCCCTCGGCAGCTGGCTCGCCGACGAGATCACCGGCCCGCTCGGCCTCGACCTGTGGGTCGGACTGCCCGCCGACCGCGCCCACCGGGTCGGCCGGGTCGCCGCCGTCGCCGCCCCGCCGGCAGCTGCGGGCGCCCTCAAGACCCGCCCCCGGCGCAACGTCACCGCCGCCTGGGACGACCCCGCCTCCCTCACCCGGCAGGCCTTCGCCGCGATCGACCCGCTGCCCGACGAGAACGACCCGGCCTACCGGGCCGCCGAACTGCCCGCCTCCAACGGCATCGCCACCGCCCGCGCCCTGGCCCGCTTCTACGCCGCCACCTTCGGCCCCGTAGACGGCGGCCGCCGGCTCTTCGCCCCGCAGACCACCGCCCTCGCCGGCACCGAGCAGTCCGCCGGCCCGGACCGGGTCCTCGTCGTCAGCACCCGCTTCGGCCCCGGCTTCATGCTGCACGGCCCGGCCTCCCCGCTGCTCTCCCCAGCCTCGTACGGACACCCCGGCCGCGGCGGCTCCCTCGGCTTCGCCGACCCCGACTCCGGCCTGGCCTTCGGCTACGTCACCAACACGCTCGCCAAGTCGGTCACGGCCGACCCCCGCGCCCAGGCCCTGATCCGCGCGCTGAAGTCCGTACCGGCGTAGAGCGGTCCGGGGCGGCCCGTCCGTCCGGAGGCCGGGCATGAGGGCCCCGGCGTGGAGGCCCGGGCTCAGCCCGCCCTGAGGACCGCGGCGACCAGCGGGCCCGCCGCCTCCGCGCCGTGCCCGCCGCCCGCGACGAACGCCGCGGCGGCCAGGTCGCCGCTGTAGCCGGTGAACCAGCTGTCCGGGTTCACCGCGCCGTCGACCTCGGCCGAACCGGTCTTCGCCCCCTTCGGCCCCGGCACCCCGGCCATCGCCGCGGCCGCCGTCCCGGAGACGGCGGTCTGCCGGAGCATCTGCCGCAGCTGCGCCGCGACCGCCGGCTTCATCCGGCGCTCCGCCACCGCGACCTGCCGACCGCCCAGCTCCGCCGGCACCAGCAGCGGCTGCCGGAACACGCCCGTCTGCGCGGTCGCGAGCACCGAGGCGACGGTCAGCGGGTTCATCCGCACCCGGCCCTGCCCGATGTACGCGGCGGCCGACTCGGCGCCCGTCGACTCCGGCACGTCGCCGTCGAAGGTGGACACCCCGGTCTGCCACTCCAGGCCCAGCCCGAACACCTCGCGGGCCTCCCGCGGCAGCGCCGCGTCGTCGTCGACCTGCTTGATCTGCTTGATGAAGGCCGTGTTGCAGGACCGGGCGAAGGCCGTCCCGAACGTCGCCGACGCCGGCAGCGAGAAACCGCCCTGGTTGCGGAACGACTTCCCGTACCAGGACACCGTCTCCGGGCACGGCGCCGGCCGCCCGGCCGCCACCAGCCCCCGGTCCAGCAGCATCGCCGCCGTCACGATCTTCAGGGTGGAGCCGGACGGCGTGGTGCCGAGCAGCGCCGCGTCGAACCCGTCCGCACGGTGGTTCGCCACCGCCAGCACGTCCCCCGTGCTCGGCCGGAGCGCCACCACCGAGGCGTTCGCCCGCCCGGCGACCGCCCGCTCGGCCGCCGCCTGCACCCCCGCGTCCAGCCGGGTCGGGATCCGGCCCGGCCGGCCCGGGTCCAGCGTCAGCAGGTTCCGCCGGGGCGCGTCCGCGGCGGCCGGCTCGATCCACAGCTCGCTGCCGCCCGACCCGCCCGCCTGTGCCGCGTACCGGCTGCGCAGCTCGTCCAGCACCCGCCGCAGCGACGGGTACCGCTCGGCCGTGAGCACCTTCCCGTGCCGGTCCGTGATCTGCACCGGCGGACTGGCAGGAGAGCCCGCGCGCAGCGACTCACCGCGGCGCAGCTGCGGGTGGATCACGGACGGCTGCCAGTCGACCAGCGGCGCCCGCGTGGTCACGCCCCGCGCCACCGTCAGCTCCGACGCGTACGACAGCGGCTTCGTCTTCCCCCCGAACGACACCTGCGCGCGGACCGTGAACGGCACCCTGGTCCCCACCGGCCGCCCCGCGGTGATCACGGCCCCGGTGACGTGCGCCTCGTCGCGGAAACCGGCGACCGCCACCCGCGCCGCCTCCTGGTTGTTCGTCAGCCGCGCCGCCCGGTCCGCGTCACCCGCCGCCCAGGCCGCCAGGAACTCCGTCGCCGTGCGCCGCGTCTCGGCCGCGTCCGGCGGTCCCGACGCGAGCTCCGCCTGCGCCCCGGCCGACCCCAGCGGCTCGTCCCACAGGCTGTACACCCCGTACCCGGCCCCGCCGGCCATCGCGAGGAACACCCCGCCCACGATCGCGGCCTTCGCCCCACCCCGCACCGCACTGCCTCCCCGTATTTTGAACGCGCTCAAAAAGCATGCCCAAAATACGGGGCCCGGCCGCTCCTGTCGTGAGTAGAACTACTCAGAAGCCCCGCAATGGCCGGAAACGCACGCCCGCCCGGTCAGATCCAGGTGTCGAACCACATCCGGTTCCGCCAGGACTCCATGGGGAGGGTCTGGCCGGTGTAGATCGGATAGAAGTAGATGAAGTTCCACACGATCAGCAGGACCAGGACGCCCGAGGCGATGGCGCCGACCGCGCGCCGGCGTTCCGAGGAGCCTGCCGGCCCGAGCAGGGCGCCGATCATCATCGCCACCGCCAGGCACAGGTACGGGACGAACACCACCGCGTAGAAGTAGAAGATCGTCCGCTCCTGGTAGTTGAACCAGGGCAGGTACCCGGCGGCCAGGGCGCACAGCACCGCGCCCGCCCGCCAGTCGCGCCGGAACAGCCACCGCCACAGCACGTACAGGACCGCGAAACAGGCCGTCCACCACAGCAGCGGCGTGCCCAGCGCCAGCACCTCGCGGGCGCACTTGGCCGTCTCCGTGGCCGGGCAGCCGTCCGTGCCGGGCGCCGGGGACTCGTAGAAGTACGAGACCGGGCGGCCCAGGACCAGCCAGCTCCACGGGTTCGACTCGTACGTGTGGCCCGAGGTCAGGCCCACGTGGAACTGGTAGACCTCGTACTCGTAGTGCCACAGGCTGGTCAGCCAGTCCGGCAGCCACGACACCCCGCCCTGCTGCGCCGACCAGTCCCGGAAGTAGCCGCCCTTGCCGTTGTCCGGGCTGAGGATCCAGCCCGTCCACGAGGCCAGGTACACGCCGATCGCGACCGGGACCGTCGAGAGGAAGGCCGGCAGCACGTCCCGCAGGAACGTGAACAGGTACGGCTGGCCCGCCCCCGCCACCCGCCGCGCCGACGCGTCCCACAGCACGGTCAGGATGCCGAAGAACGCCAGCACCACCAGGCCGTTCCACTTCGTGCCGAACGCCAGCCCCAGGCACACCCCTGCCACCAGCCGCCACGGCCGCCACCCCAGCCGCAGCGTCTCCGCCACGTGCGCGTCCGGCCGGGCCCGCCCGTCCTCGTCGAGCGGCAGCGCCGCCGCCAGCCTCGCCCGCGCCTTGTCCCGGTCGACCAGCAGCGCCCCGAAGGCCGCCAGCACGAAGAACATCAGGACCAGGTCGAGCAGTGCGGTCCGGCTCATGACCAGGTGCAGGCCGTCCACCGCCAGCAGCGCGCCGGCCAGGCAGCCCAGGAACGTCGAACGGAACAGCCGGCGGCCGATCCGGCACAGCATCAGCACCGACAGCGTGCCCAGCAGCGCGGTCATGAACCGCCAGCCGAAGGGATCGAAGCCGAACATCCACTCGCCGAGGCCGATCACCCACTTGCCGACCGGCGGGTGCACCACGTACCCGGGGTCGGTCGGCAGCGCCACCCCGTCCGGGTTGGCGATGATCGCCTTGTCGATGTCCTTGGGCCAGCTCGCTTCGTAGCCCTGCCTGATCGTGGCCCAGGCGTCCTTGGCGTAGTACGTCTCGTCGAATATCACCGCCTTCGGGCTGCCCAGGTTCACGAACCGGAGCACCCCCGCGACCAGCGCGACCAGCAGCGGACCCGCCCACGCCAGCACCCGCAGCAGCGGGGCCGCGGCCGTCGGAGAGACCCCGAACGCCGCCCACAGCTGCGGCGACGGCTTCGCATACGGCGGCACCAGGCGCGTGCGCACGTCCGCGCGCCCCGCCGCGGACGGGGTGTAGCCGAAGCGGCGGAGCCGGTCCGGCCACGAGGACGGCCCGTCGGCGCCCGGGGGGCCGGGCGGAGCCCCGGTGGGGCCGGTCGGGGGAGTCGCGGTTCTGGTCACCGGGTCATCGTAGGGAACGCGTCTGTGCGGGACAGGTGATCGGGGCTGCGAGGATGGACGGGTGACAGATCAGCAGCCTTCCCCCGTACCCGCCGCAGGCTCCGCCGGCGTGCTCGTCCTGGCCGGGACGCCCATCGGCGAGATCTCCGACGCGCCGCCGCGGCTGGCCGCCGAGCTGGAGACCGCCGACGTCGTCGCCGCCGAGGACACCCGGCGGCTGCGCGGCCTGACCCGGGCGCTGGGCATCCACACCTCGGGCCGGGTCGTCTCCTACTTCGAGGGCAACGAGTCGGCCCGTACGCCCGAACTCGTCGAGGCGCTGGAGAACGGGCAGCGGGTCCTGCTGGTCACCGACGCCGGCATGCCGTCCGTCTCCGACCCCGGCTACCGGCTGGTCGCCGCCGCCGTCGAGAAGGACATCAAGGTCACCGCCGTGCCCGGCCCGTCCGCCGTGCTGACCGCGCTGGCGCTGTCCGGCCTGCCCGTCGACCGGTTCTGCTTCGAGGGCTTCCTGCCCCGCAAGGCCGGCGAGCGGCTCGGCCGGCTCCGCGAGGTCGCCGCCGAGCGCCGCACCCTCGTCTACTTCGAGGCTCCGCACCGGCTCGACGACACCCTCGCCGCCATGGCCGAGGTGTTCGGCGCCGACCGCCGGGCCGCCGTCTGCCGCGAACTGACCAAGACGTACGAGGAGGTCAAGCGCGGCGGACTCGGCGAGCTGGCCGCCTGGGCCGCCGAGGGCGTGCGCGGCGAGATCACGGTCGTCGTCGAGGGCGCCCCGGAGGCCGGCCCGGCGGAACTGGACGCGGCGGAGCTGGTGCGCCGGGTGCGGGTGCGGGAGGAGGCAGGGGAGCGCCGCAAGGAGGCGATCGCGGCCGTGGCTGCGGATGCAGGCCTACCCAAGCGCGAGGTGTTCGACGCCGTCGTGGCGGCAAAGAACGCGGAGCAAAAGGTGCCATAGGCCGGTAAAGAGCTAATCTGAAGAGCAAAGATTAGGCCGCGCACCGGGCGCTTTGGGCATGAACTGTCCAAAGGCGGCTCAATACTCGACAGGGCCTGATGCGCTCCCGCCGGAACAGGCGTCCACTGGCAGCAGACTCCAGCGGACCGAAGGAGCTGGCATGAGTGAGATCGCAGAACCCCCCGTCCCGGCGCCGGCCGCCCCCCTCGACGCAGCGGTACACACCGTGCGCGAGGCCTATGCCTTCGCGTGCATGAAGTGCGGATACGGCTGGGAGCAGTCGTACGAGATCGAGCACCACGTGGACGGCAAGGGCCGGCCGTTCATCATGTACACCGTCAAGGGCGAACGGGTGCCGTCCCCGCTGTCCAGCCCCACCTGCATGAACTGCGGCGGGCACGTGGTGCGGATCATGCGGGAGGGTCAGGTCTCCTCGGTGCTCGGCGTGGTCGACCAGCTCTTCCACCACCGGATCGCGCCCGGCATCGCCGGCCCGGTGCCGTCCACCGGCGACGACCACGAGGGCCGGCGCAGGGCGCCGAAGCACGCCGTGCCCGCGCACGACTCGCCCGGACCGGTGGCCGTGGCGCAGGCGCCGCGCGAGGGTCTGCTCGCCCGGCTGCGACGGGTCCTGCGCGGCGGCTGAGCCGTTCCCGATCCTCATAAGATCGGATCCATGAGCTCTTCGAAGGACGCCCCGCCGCCGCTGCCCGAACCCCTGCGGGTGGCGGTGGCCGACTCCCACACCCACCTCGACATGCAGGCCGGCACGGTCGAAGAGGGCCTGCGGAAGGCCGCCTCGGTGGGCGTGACCACCGTCGTCCAGGTGGGCTGCGACGTGAAGGGCTCGCTGTGGGCCGCCGAGACCGCGGCGCAGTACGAGAACGTCCACGCGGCGGTCGCGCTGCACCCGAACGAGGCGCCGCGGATCGTGCACGGCGACCCAGGGGGCACCTCCCAGCCCCTTGGGGCTGGGGGAGGATGGTCGCGGCAGGGGGCGCGGGTCGCCGGCGGGCAGGCCGCGCTCGACGAGGCGCTCGCGGAGATCGAACGGCTCGCCGCACTGCCGCACGTCAAGGCCGTCGGCGAGACCGGGCTCGACTACTTCCGCACCGGGCCGGAGGGCATGGCCGCGCAGGAGATGTCCTTCCGGGCACACATCGAGATCGCCAAGCGGCAGGGGAAGGCGCTCGTCATCCACGACCGGGACGCGCACGCGGACGTGCTGCGCATCCTGCGGGAGGAGGGGGCGCCGGAGCGGACGGTGTTCCACTGCTACTCCGGGGACGCGGAGATGGCGCGGGAGTGTGCGGCGGCGGGGTACTACCTGTCCTTCGCCGGGACCGTCACCTTCAAGAACGCGCAGGCGCTGCGGGAGGCGCTGGCGGTGACCCCGCTCGAACGGGTCCTGGTGGAGACCGACGCGCCCTACCTGACGCCCGCGCCGTACCGCGGACGGCCCAACGCGCCATATCTCATTCCCGTCACGGTGCGCGCGATGGCGGCGACCCTCGGCCTCCCCGAAGACACCCTCTGCACGGCCCTGGCCGCCAACACGGCCCGCGCCTTCGCGTACTGACCCCGACCGCGCCCCCCTGCTGCGGGGGCCCCGCCGGGCGACGGCGCGCCCGACGGACGACACGCTCGGTAGCCGGGCGACTTTGGTCGGTGACGGTTGCTCCGCTAGTGTCCCCTGCCCGAAAGGCGGCCGGCCGGAGCAGGGAGCAACCGTCGTGAGCGAAAAGCAGCGCAGTCACCGGGCTTCCGGCCGACGACGCGCCGTCCCCGGCCAGTCCGGCCCCGCCGAACCGGCACCCCCCGGCACCGGCCGGCGCCGCGCCGACCCGCTCCCGCCGCCCGCCCCGCCCACCGCCCTCCTCGACGGCATCCCGGGCCCGCCCGGGCCCCCGTACCCGGACGACACTGCGTACGCGGAGCCCGGTTACGGCGGGGCCTGGGCCCCCGAGGCGTACGCGGCAACCGGGCACCCCGAGCCCGCCCACGCGGACCCCGCCCACGCGGACCCCGGGTACGCCGACCCCGGATACGCCGGGACCGGGTACGCCGACCCCGCCCACGCCGACCCCGGGTACGGCGGGACCGGCACCCCCGCACCCGGGTACGCAGGAACGGAGTACGAGCCCACCGGGTACGCCGGGCTTGGGCGGGCCGGGACCTGGCCCCCCGGCCCCGGGTACGGCGGGACCGAGTACCCGGAGGCCGGTCACGGCGGCGGCGAGGACCCCGAGGCCGACTACGGAGCGGCCGGTTCCGCCGAGGCGGGGCCGGCGCCCGGGCGGGCCGCCGGCCGGCGGGGGCGGCGGAAGCGGGGGAGCGGCCGGGGCGAGTGGCGGCGGATCGTGCCGCAGGCACTCGTGGTGGCGTTCCTCGCCGGCGGGACGTCCGCGTTCGTGGCCACCGACAAGGCCGTCCGCCTGACCGTGGACGGCGTGCCCCGCACCCTGCACACCTTCGCCGACGACGTCGGCGAACTCCTCGCCGCCGAGCACATCGCCGCCGGCGCCCACGACCTCGTCGCCCCCGCCCCCGGCGCCGGACTCGCGGACGGCGACGAGATCGTCGTCCGCTACGGCCGCCCCGTCCTCCTCACCCTCGACGGCCGCAGCCGCCGGGTGTGGACCACAGCCCGCACCGTGGACGGCGCCCTGCGCCAGCTCGGCGTCCGCGCCGAGGGCGCCTACCTCTCCACCTCCCGGTCCGCCCCCATCTCCCGCCGGGGCCTGACCCTCAGCGTCCGCACCGAACGCACCGTCACCTTCATGGCCGACGGCCGCGAACGGACCATCCGCACCAACTCCGCGACCGTCCGCGAAGCCCTCGAACAGGCCGGCATCAGCCTGCACGGCCAGGACACCACCTCCGTACCGCCCGAGACCTTCCCCCGCGACGGTCAGACCGTCACCGTGCTCCGCATCACCGGCAGCCGCGAGGTCCGCGAGGAGCAGATCCCCTACGACATCGAACGCATCCGGGACCCCGAGCTGTTCGCCGGCACCGAAGTCGTCGAGCGCGCCGGCCGCCCCGGCGCCCGCCGCGTCACGTACGCCCTGCGGACCGTCAACGGCGTACGGCAGAAGCCCCGCCGCATCACCGAGGAGGTCGTCCGCGACCCCGTCACCCAGGTCGTCAAGGTCGGCACCCGCCCGCTGCCGACCTCCGTGGCCGGCGCCGACGGCCTCGACTGGGGCGCCCTCGCCCAGTGCGAGTCCGGCGGCCGTCCCGGCGCGGTCGACCCGTCCGGCACGTACGGCGGCCTCTACCAGTTCGACGTCGGCACCTGGCGCAGCCTCGGCGGCAGCGGCCGCGCCCAGGACGCCAGTGCGAGCGAGCAGACGTACCGGGCCAAGAAGCTCTACGTGCAGCGGGGGGCGAGTCCGTGGCCGCACTGCGGCCGTAGGCTTTACCGGTGAGCACCGCAGAGCAGCACGACGCCCCCGACGCCCTTCTCGGCCCCGCCGACATCCGAGAGCTGGCCGCCGCCCTCGGCGTACGCCCGACGAAGCAGAAGGGCCAGAACTTCGTCATCGATGCCAACACGGTGCGCCGCATCGTGCGCACCGCCGAGGTGCGGCCCGAGGACGTGGTCGTCGAGGTCGGCCCCGGCCTCGGCTCCCTGACCCTGGCGCTGCTGGAGGCGGCCGACCACGTCACGGCCGTCGAGATCGACGACATCCTCGCCGCCGCGCTGCCCGCCACCATCGAGGCCCGGCTGCCCGCGAAGAAGGACCGCTTCGCGCTGGTGCACTCCGACGCCATGCTCGTCCGGGAGCTGCCCGGGCCGGCCCCGACCGCGCTCGTCGCCAACCTGCCGTACAACGTGGCCGTGCCGGTGCTCCTGCACATGCTCGACCGGTTCCCGACCATCGAGCGGACCCTCGTCATGGTCCAGGCCGAGGTCGCCGACCGGCTCGCCGCCCGCCCCGGCAACAAGGTGTACGGGGTCCCCTCCGTCAAGGCGAACTGGTACGCCGACGTCAAGCGGGCCGGTGCCATCGGGCGCAACGTGTTCTGGCCCGCGCCCAACGTGGACTCCGGCCTGGTCTCCCTGGTCCGCCGGACCGAGCCGGTCGCGACCACCGCCACCAAGGCCGAGGTGTTCGCCGTCGTCGACGCCGCGTTCGCGCAGCGCCGCAAGACGCTGCGGGCCGCGCTCGCCGGCTGGGCCGGGTCCGCCGCGGGCGCCGAGGCCGCGCTGGTCGCCGCCGGGATCTCCCCGCAGGCGCGGGGCGAGGCACTGACCGTCGAGGAGTTCGCCCGGATCGCCGAGCACAAGCCCGCACCCGAGAAGGCCGCCCTGTGAGCGTCACCGTCCGCGTCCCCGCCAAGGTCAACGTCCAGCTCGCGGTCGGGGCGGCCCGGCCGGACGGGTTCCACGACCTCGCCAACGTCTTCCTCGCCGTGTCCCTCCACGACGAGGTGACCGCCACGCCGGCCGACGAGCTGCGGATCACGTGCAGCGGGCCGGACGCGGCGCAGGTGCCGCTCGACCGGACCAACCTGGCGGCCCGGGCCGCCGAACTGCTCGCCGCGCGGTACGGGCTCGAACCGCGGGTCCACCTGCACATCGCCAAGGACATCCCGGTGGCCGGCGGCATGGCCGGCGGCAGCGCGGACGGGGCGGCGGCGCTGCTGGCCTGCGACGCGCTGTGGGGTACGGGTGCCAGTCGCGCGGAGCTGCTGGAGATCTGCGCGGAGCTGGGCAGCGACGTGCCGTTCTCGCTGGTCGGGGGAGCGGCGCTGGGGACCGGGCGGGGCGAGGTCCTGACCCCGCTGCCGACCGGGGGGACGTTCCACTGGGTGTTCGCCATGGCCGACGGGGGCCTGTCCACGCCGGCCGTCTTCCGCGAGTTCGACCGGCTGGCGGCGGGGACGGACGTGCCGGTGCCGGAGGCGTCGGAGGCGCTGCTCGCGGCGCTTGCGGCCGGGGACGGGGCCGCGCTGGCCGGGGCCCTCGTCAACGACCTCCAGCCCGCGGCGCTCTCCCTGCGGCCGCAGCTGGCGGCCACGCTGGACGCGGGGCTCGGTGCCGGTGCCCTGGCGGCACTCGTCTCCGGCTCCGGTCCCACGACGGCCTTCCTGGCGGCCGACCCCGAATCCGCCGAGAAGATCGCCGCGTCCCTCCTCGCTTCCGGCACGTGCCGCACCGCCCGCACCGCCACCTCCCCCGCCCCGGGCGCCACCGTCCTCTGACCGGGCCCGCCTCAAACGCCGGCGGGGCTTGGTCCGCCCGCCGTATCCAGCCCGCAGGCAAGGTCCGGGCAGGGGAAAATCCAGCCCGTCCGGCGTTTGAGGATCGGGGCCCGGGGCGGAGCCCCGATCTTCGGGCCCCGCCAGGGGGCACCTCCCAGCCCTCTGGGGCTGGGGGAGATTGAGGCGCGGGGTACGCGGGGCGGAGCCCCGGGGGCCGGAAGGATAGGCTGAGGGGCTGATCCACACCCGCAACCTGGAGCGCGTCTGATGGCCGTCAATCTGGTCAACGTAGAGGCAGTCAGCAAGGTGTACGGCACCCGCACCCTGCTCGACGGCATCTCCCTCGGCGTGTCCGAAGGAGACCGGATCGGCGTCGTCGGCCGCAACGGCGACGGCAAGACCACCCTCATCCGGATGCTCGCCAGGCTGGAGGAGCCCGACACCGGCCGCGTCACCCACACCGGCGGCGCCCGCATCGGCATCCTCACCCAGCACGACTCCCTCGACCCCGCCGCCACCATCCGCCACGAGATCATCGGCGACATGGCCGACCACGAGTGGGCGGGCAGCGCCAAGATCCGCGACGTGCTGACCGGCCTCTTCGGCGGCCTCGACCTGCCCGGCTTCGACCAGGGCCTCGACACCGTCATCGGCCCGCTCTCCGGCGGCGAGCGCCGCCGCATCGCCCTCGCCCGGCTGCTCATCGCCGACCAGGACCTCCTCGTCCTCGACGAGCCCACCAACCACCTCGACGTCGAGGGCATCTCCTGGCTCGCCGCCCACCTCCAGGAACGCCGCTCCGCCCTCGTCTGCGTCACCCACGACCGCTGGTTCCTCGACCAGGTCTGCACCCGCATGTGGGACGTCCAGCGCGGCGACGTGCACGAGTACGAGGGCGGCTACAGCGACTACGTGTTCGCCCGCGCCGAGCGCGAGCGGATCGCCGCCACCGAGGAGACCAAGCGGCAGAACCTCGTCCGCAAGGAGCTGGCCTGGCTGCGCCGCGGCGCCCCCGCCCGCACCTCCAAGCCCCGCTTCCGCATCGAGGCCGCCAACGCCCTCATCGCGGACGTCCCGCCGCCGCGCGACACCTCCGAGCTGATGCGCTTCGCCAACTCCCGGCTCGGCAAGACCGTGTTCGAGCTGGAGGACGTCAGCGTCCAGGCCGGCCCCAAGAGCCTGCTCAAGCACCTCACCTGGCAGCTCGGCCCCGGCGACCGGATCGGCCTGGTCGGCGTCAACGGCGCCGGCAAGACCTCCCTGCTGCGCGCCCTCGCCGAGGCCGCCCGCACGCAGGGCGACGTACAGCCCGCGGCCGGCACCATCACCGTCGGCAAGACCGTCAAGCTCGCCTACCTCTCCCAGGAGGTCGGCGAACTCGACCCGTCGCTGCGCGTCCTGGAAGCCGTCCAGCGGGTCCGCGACCGGGTCGACCTCGGCAAGGGCCGCGAGATGACCGCGGGCCAGCTGTGCGAGCAGTTCGGCTTCACCAAGGAGAAGCAGTGGACGCCCGTCGGCGACCTCTCCGGCGGCGAGCGGCGCCGGCTGCAGATCCTGCGCCTGCTGATGGACGAGCCCAACGTGCTCTTCCTCGACGAGCCCACCAACGACCTCGACATCGAGACCCTCACCCAGCTGGAGGACCTCCTCGACGGCTGGCCCGGCTCGATGATCGTCATCAGCCACGACCGCTTCTTCATCGAGCGCACCACCGACACCGTGATGGCCCTGCTCGGCGACCAGACGCTGCGGATGCTGCCGCGCGGCCTGGACGAGTACCTGGAGCGCCGCCGCCGGATGATCGAGACGGCCGCCCCGGCCCCCGCCCCGGCCGCCGCCGCGCCCGCCAAGGAGAAGTCCGCGGGTGACGCGCGCGCCCAGAAGAAGGAACTCCAGAAGATCGAGCGGCAGCTCAACAAGATCTCCGACCGCGAGACCAACCTGCACGCGCAGATCGCCGACAACGCCACCGACTTCGCGAAGGTCGCCACCCTCGACGCAGAGCTCCGGGAACTCATCTCCGAGCGCGACGAGTTGGAGATGCGCTGGCTGGAACTGGCCGAGGACGTGTAACCGTCCCCGCCGCCGGCCGTCCAACTGGCCGGATCACAGCGGTGTCACGGGCCGGTCCACCCTTGGGAACAGGGGCTGGACCGGCCCGTTCTGCGTCGTCCCCGAGTGATAGAAAGAACGTCCTTGCCGTCCGACAGGGGCGGCGGACCGCCCGAATCGCCGACGAAGCAAAGGTACCGAGCTGTGACTCAGCCGCCGAACGAGCCGACGAACCAGCCTCCCGTACCTCCCGGTTACGGCCACCTGCCCGGCCCCCCGCCGCAGCCCGGGTACGGCTACCCCCAGCAGCAGGGCCCCAACCCGTACGCCCAGGCCCCGCAGCAGGCCCCCGGCCCGTACGCCCAGCAGCCCCAGGGCTTCAACCCCTATGCCCAGCAGGGCCCCGGCGGCTTCCCGCCCGCGCCCCCCGGCGCCCCCGGACCGCAGCCGGGCGGCAAGGGCGGCGGCCGCAAGCCGCTCGTGCTCGGCGCGGCCGTCCTCGCCGGCGTCCTCGTCCTCGGGGGCGGCGGCTGGTTCGCGTACGCCGCCCTCACCGAGGACGACCCGAAGAAGCCCGTGGCCCAGCCCACCGCCGACCCGAAGCCGGCCGGCAGCCCGACCGTCGACGACGGCGACGGCAGCGGCGACGGCCGCAAGGAGCCCGGCCTCAACGACAACCGCAAGCCCGGCGAGGACCGGGCCCTGTGGCTCAAGATGAACGAGACCGACGTCCCCGGCAGCGGCGCCACCATCAGCGGCATGTGGGTCGCCGGCGACACCGTCGCCAAGGTCGGCTACAAGAGCATCACCGGCTACGGCGTCGCGGACGGCAAGCCGAAGTGGACCGTCCCGCTCGGCGGCGAACTGTGCGGCGCGACCCGCAAGGCCAGCACCACCGGCAAGATCGTCGTCGCCTGGGAGAAGGGCGCCGGCAGCAACGCCGAGTGCAACCAGCTCAAGCAGGTCGACCTCAAGACCGGCACCGTCGGCTGGGACCAGGAAGTGGCCAAGGAAGGCCTCTTCGACATCATGACCAACCTCCGCATGACGATCAGCGGGGACACCCTCGTGATCGCCCGCACCGGCCCCACCACCGCCGTCAAGGTCAGCGACGGCAAGAAGCTGTGGAAGCAGGAGGGCAATGCGCAGTGCTCCCCGTACGAGTACGCGGGCGGCAGCCGGCTGCTCACCGTCACCACCTGCTTCAAGGCCGAGACCGAGCAGCTGGAGGGCGTCGACCCGAAGACCGGCAAGATCCAGTGGTCGTACAAGTTCGGCAAGACCTGGAAGATCAACCGGGTCTACTCGGTCGACCCGATCATCGTGGACGCCTCCAGCGAGGAGCAGAGCAAGCGCGCCGTGGTCGTGCTGAACCCCAACGGCACCGAGAAGCTCCGCCTGCACGGCCAGGGCAAGTTCGCCGCGAGCTGCGCCTGGGACGCGTGGGGCCGCGGCATCGAGGGCTGTGACGGCGCCTTCGTGGACGGGAACACCTTCCACTTCATGACCGAGGGCAAGACGGCGATGCGCAACAACGAGATCGTCGACTTCAGCCTCACCACCGGCAAGGTCATCCGCCGCACCCCGGTCCCCAAGGACCGCTTCGTCACTCCGCTGAAGGCCGAGGGCGGCCGGGTGTACGGCTACCTCGACGCCAGCGTCAACGGCCTGCCCGGCGGCATCGTCTCCTGGCCGTCGAACGGCCCCGGCGCCATGAAGCACGAGCTCCGCTTCCCGACCCCCGCCGCCGCGGTGGAGCGGACCTTCTACAGCGCCCAGTTCGCCTACGAGGACGGCCGCTTCTTCATGGGCTCCACCTCGCTCTTCGGCAAGGACGGGGCCAAGGAGAAGCTGATCATGGCCTTCGGCAAGTAGCCCCCGCCGGCACCCCCGTCCCCTCCCCCCACCCGCCCCGAGAGGCAGAGACCACCCCATGACCACCCCGCCGCCACCGCCGCCCAACCAGCCCCCGCAGGGCGGCTTCGGCGCACCCCAGGAGCCCGAGCCGCCCCAGCAGCCCCAGCAGCCCGGCCAGGACCCCCGGTCCGCCGGCTTCGGCGCCCCCCAGCAGCCCCCCGCGGGCGGCTTCGGTGCCCCGCAGGAGCCCCCGGCCGGCGGCTTCGGCGCCCCCCAGGACCCCCGGTCCGGCGGCTTCGGCGCGCCCCAGCCGCCGCCGGCCGCCCCGTACGGTGCCCCCCAGCAGCCGCCGGCCGCCCCCTACGGCGCCCCGCAGCCGTCGGCCGCCCCGCAGGGCTACGGCTACCCGCAGGCCCAGCCGCCCGGCTACGGCTACCCCCAGCCGCCCACCGCGCCCATGTACGGCCCCGGTGCGCCCGCCCCGCAGCCGCCCGGCGGCGGCAAGGCCAAGCGCAACCAGCTGCTGATCCTGGCGAGCGCGTTCCTGGCGATCGCGCTGATCGTCGTGGGCGGCTTCTGGTACGCCTCCCGCCCCGCCGACCCGGACGCACCGAAGAAGCCGGTCGCCGAGGGCAAGAACGGCGGCTCCACCGGCTCCACCGGCGGCTCCGGCACTGCCGAGCCCGCCCCGGTGGCCTCCGAGAAGGCCCCGTCGAACCCGAAGTCCACGAAGCTGGTCAGCGTCCCCCAGCCCAAGATCGAGCGGCTCCACAACGTCGCCGGCTCCTGGCTGACGGACTCGGTGTACGTCAAGAGCGACATCCTCAAGGTCGTCGGCTACGACCTGGCCACCGGCAAGTCCAAGTGGTCGATCCCGCTCCCGGGCCAGGTCTGCGCCGCCACCAAGCGCAGCAGCGGCGACAAGGCCGCCATCGTGTACGAGCCGGCCAAGCGCACCGGCAAGTACGCCCACCAGCCCTGCACCGAGGTCGCCGTGATCGACCTCAACGCGGGCCGGCTGCTGTGGCAGGGCTCCGCGAAGAGCAGCGCCGGCGGCGACGAGAAGGTCGAGTTCAAGGAGATCACGCTGGCCGGCCAGACCGTGGCCGCGGCCGGTCTCCAGGGCGGCGCCGCCTGGGACCTCGCCACCGGCAAGTCCCGCTGGATCCCGAAGGTCGACTCCGAATCCTGCTACGACGCCGGGTACGCGGGCGGGGCCGGCCTCGCCGTCATCCGCAAGTGCGGCGAGTACAACGACCGCTACCTGATGGCCCAGGCCCTCGACCCGGTCACCGGCGCCCCGCTGTCCTCGTACAAGCTGCCCCAGGGCATCCAGTACGCCAGCATCATCTCGGCGAAGCCGCTCGTGGTCACCACCGACCTGGACAACGGCGGCGGCATCACCGACATCTTCTCCGTCGACGAGAAGACCGGCACGCTCAAGGCCCGCATCGGCCTGCCCAAGGACACCTACGCGCCGAACTGCTCCACCAGCACCGGCGTCGAGGTCTGCGACAAGGTCGTCGTCGGCAACGGCCGCGTCTACCTGCCGTCCGAGGAGCACGAGGACACCGCGGGCGAGAAGTACGACGAGACCAACGAGATCGTCTCCTTCGACCTCGCCACCGGCAAGCAGACCACCGACCGCTTCGACGCGGGCAGCCGCTTCACGATGTTCCCGCTGCGCATGGACGGGCCGAACATCATCGCGTACAAGTGGCCGCCGTACGACAAGGGCGGCCAGGTCGTCAGCATCGACACCAAGACCGGCAAGCAGACCCTGCTGATGGACAACCCCGGCGACGAGGCCAGCCGGAACGTGGAGACCAGCTTCTCCTCGAACTTCTCCGAGATCCGCTACCACAACGGCCGGTTGTTCGCCTCCGAGGTCCTGATCGACAAGCCGTTCCGTCCCGAGGACGCGAAGCGGGACTTCCTGTTCGCGGGCTTTGCCGCCAACTGACCGAACAGGCACTGCATATGCCCGAAGGGGGCGCCATCCGGCAACGGAAGGTGCCCCCTTCGGCCTTACGAATGGCTTCTCCCCGGTAACCCGCCCACGGTGTCGAACAAGCGTGTAGCTTGCCGGGGCAGTGAGGGAGCGGCGTTGGGGGCCTGATGGGCGTACGGGTCATGGTGGTCGACGAGCACCGGCTGCTGGCCGAGGCACTGGCGTCCGCGCTGAAACTGCGCGGGCACCGGGTGCTGGCCGCGGCCGCACCGGCCGCGGGCGCGGCCGAACTCGTGATCAGCCGCGCCCCCGAGGTGTGCCTCATGGGCACCGCCTCCCCGGCCGAGCCCGGTGTCTTCGAGCCCATCGTCCGGATCAAGAAGGAGCGGCCGCAGATCGCCGTCGTGGTGCTCGGCCCGGTGCCCAGCCCGCGCGGGATCGCCGCCGCCTTCGCCGCCGGCGCCTCCGGGTACGTGCGGCACGACGAGCGCATCGAGGGCGTCGAGCGGGCCCTGGCCAAGGCGCGGGCCGGAGAGGCCGCGGTCTCCCCGCAGCTGCTCCAGGGCGCCTTCGCCGAGCTGCTCAACCCGGCCGCCCAGCCCGACGACGAGGGCACCCGGCTGCTCCAGCTGCTCACCCCGCGCGAGGTCGAGGTGCTGGTGCGGGTCGCCGAGGGCGAGGACACCCGGCTGATCGCGGCCGGCATGAGCATCGCGCCGAGCACAGCGCGCACACATGTCCAGCGGGTACTCATGAAGCTGGGCGTCGGCTCCCGGCTGGAGGCGGCCGCGCTGGCCGCCCGTACCGGACTGCTGGACCGTGCGGTGATCCCCGCCCAGCCCGGGCCCCGGGAGTAGGGCGCGCGAGCGCACGTTCCCCCGGGTGCGGACTTCACCGGACCGCGGGTTTGCGGCAAGGTGCTGTTCGCCGGGCCCACCGGATCCGGTAAGAGCGTGTCATCCACAGACCTGGACAAGGCGAGCGAGGCGGCAAGTGAACAAGTACCTGGTGACCGGCGGAGCCGGATACGTCGGCAGCGTCGTGGCGGCGCACCTCCTGGAAGCCGGGCACGAGGTGACCATCCTCGACGACCTCTCCACCGGCTTCCGCAAGGGCGTCCCGGCCGGTGCCGCGCTCATCGACGGCCGGATCCAGGACGCGGCCCGCCACCTGGACCCGTCCTACGACGCCGTCCTGCACTTCGCCGCCTCCTCGCAGGTCGGCGAGTCCGTCGCCGACCCCGGCAAGTACTGGGCGAACAACGTCGGCGGCACCCTGGAGCTGCTCACCGCCATGCGCACGGCGGGCGTCCGCAAGCTGGTCTTCTCCTCCACCGCCGCCACCTACGGCGAGCCCGTCGACGGCCGCCTCACCGAGACCTCCGTCACCGCGCCCACCAACCCGTACGGGGCGTCCAAGCTGGCCGTCGACCACATGATCGCGGGAGAGTGCTCGGCGCACGGCCTGGCGGCGGTCTCGCTGCGCTACTTCAACGTGGCCGGCGCGTACGGGGAGTTCGGCGAGCGTCACGACCCCGAGACGCACCTCATCCCGCTCGTGCTCCAAGTCGCCTTGGGGCAGCGGGAGTCCATCTCGGTGTTCGGAGACGACTACCCGACCCCGGACGGCACCTGCGTGCGCGACTACATCCACGTGGCCGACCTCGCCGAGGCCCACCTGGCCGCCCTCGGTGCCGCCGCGGCCGGCGAGCACCTGGTGTGCAACCTCGGCAACGGCAACGGCTTCTCGGTCCGCGAGGTCATCGAGACGGTCCGCAAGGTCACCGGCCGGGAGATCCCCGAGGTGACCGCCGCCCGCCGGCCCGGCGACCCGGCCGTGCTCGTCGCCTCCGCGGAGACCGCCCGGCAGCGGCTGGGCTGGACCCCGACCCGGTCCGACCTCGCGGGCATCGTCACCGACGCCTGGCAGTTCGCCCTGCGCCGGGAGGCGGAGAAGAACGACGGGGCGTGAGCCGCGCGCGGTGACCGAACGGCTCCGGAGGGGATGGTTCCGGGCAGGCGTTTTCCGGCCATGCGCCGCGGGCGCCGGACCGCTCGTTCCATCCCCATACCGTGCGGTACGCGGGAGTTGCCGAGGTCGCGGAAGAAAACCGCGGGGAAAACTTCTGAGATTCGGCCAACCGCGGTGCACCAACCCCCGTACGCTGATGCTCGACACCGGTGGGGGCCGGTGTTGATTCAGGGGTCGAGACAGTCGGATACGACGTCCGGACCGGGGTAGCAGTCCAGTTGCGGCGGCGGCCGCGGCCGCTGCCGATCCCACTCCGATCCGGGCGTCGTGTCACGGCCGTCCGTTCCCCGACCCTTGGGGGTGTCTGTGGTTCGTATCCGGGTTCTCGTGGTCGACGATCACCGCATTTTCGCCGAGTCGCTGGCCGCGGCGCTCGCCGCCGAGCCCGATGTGGAAGTGTCCGCGGCGGGCAGCGGGCCGGCCGCGCTGCGCTGTCTCGAACGAGGCGCGGCGGAAGGCCGCAAGTACGACGTCCTGCTGGTCGACGCCGATCTCGGGGTGGCGGGCGGGGCGGGTTCCGGCGGTGCGTCCGGGGCCGGCCGGATCCCCGAGCAGCCCTTCGGCTCCGGGGCACCGGCGGCCGGGGTGCCCGCCGACGGGATCGCCCTGGTGGCCGGGGTCCGGGCGGGCCGCCATCCGGTCCGTACGGTGGTCCTGGCCGAGCGGGACGATCCGCGCCGGGCCGCGCTGGCCCTCCAGGCGGGGGCCTCCGGCTGGGTCGCCAAGGACTGTTCGCTGTCCCGGCTGCTCGCCGTGATCCGAGGCGTGCTCCGCGAGGAGACGCACCTGCCGCCGGCCCTGCTCACCGGCGTGCTGAGGGAGTTGACGGCGGCCCGCAAGAACCGCACCGACAGCGAACGGCTCGTGGAGTCCCTGACCCCGCGCGAGCACGAGGTGCTGCGCTGCATGGTGGCCGGGCTCAACCGCAAGGACGTGGCCGCCCGGCTGTTCCTCTCCCCGCACACCGTCCGGACCCACATGCAGAACGTGCTGGGCAAGCTGGGCGTGCACTCCACCCTGGCCGCCGTGGCACTGGCCCGCCGGGCCGGGGTCCGCCCGGTGGACCTGGGGCCCGCCCTACCCGGGGATGTTGTCGAACGGAGCGGTCAGCTGGCGTAGCAGCTGGGCCAGCTCCGTGCGCTGGGCGCGCGGCAGCCGGCCCAGGATCGCCCGCTCCTGGTCGAGCAGGCCCGCGAGCGCCTGGTCGGCCCGGTCGCGGCCCTCCGGGGTGAGGCGCACCAGCACGCCGCGGCGGTCGTTCGGGTCGGGGAGCCGCTCGACCAGGCCCTTCTTGGTGAGCCGGTCGATGCGGTTGGTCATGGTGCCGGAGGTGACGAGCGTCTGCGTCAGCAGCTGGCCGGGGGAGAGCTGGTACGGGTCGCCGGCCCGGCGCAGCGACGTCAGGACGTCGAACTCCCAGGGCTCCAGGCTGTGCTCGGAGAAGGCGAGTCGGCGGGCCCGGTCGAGGTGGCGCGCGAGCCTGCTGACCCGGCTCAGCACTTCGAGCGGTTCCACGTCGAGGTCAGGGCGCTCCCGCCGCCATGCCGCGACCAGTCGGTCGACCTCGTCCTCCATGCCGATCAGTGTAAGGGGTCTGTCGACATGAAGTCTCTTGACGTCAAGATACTTATGGGCGGATCATGGCAGCAGAGCACGGAAGAACTGCCGGGCCGGCGTGCTCCGCCGTGCCCGCGCACGCTTGCAGAAAGGCTCGGCCATGCACGACACCACTCCGCGCTGGGACCCCGGCCAGTACCTGCGGCACGCAGGCCACCGCACCCGCCCGTTCCTGGAGCTGCTCGCCCGGATCCCGGACCCGGCCGGGGCCGCCGGCGCCGCCCCGCGCGTCGCCGACCTCGGCTGCGGCGCCGGGAACGTCACCGCGCTGCTCGCCGACCGCTGGCCGGACGCCCGGATCACCGGCTACGACCTGTCCGAGGAGATGCTCGACCGGGCCCGCCGGGACCACGCCGGCCCCACCCCCGGCGGCGGCAGCCTCGATTTCCATCCCGCCGACCTGGCCGACTGGCGGCCGGACGAGCCGTACGACGTGATCGTCTCCAACGCCGCCTTCCAATGGCTGCCCGGGCACGCGGACTCCTTCGCCGCCTGGACCCGGACCCTGCGGCCCGGCGGCGCCTTCGCCTTCCAGGTGCCCGGGAACTTCTCCGCCCCGAGCCACCGGCTGCTCGCCGACCTGTGCAACGGCCCGCGCTGGCGCGGCCGCCTCGCCGGGTACGGCGAGCGGGCCGCCGCCGTCCTGGAGCCCGCCGGCTACCTGGAGCGGCTCGGGGCGCTCGGCCTCACCGCCGACGTGTGGGAGACCACCTACCAGCAGCTGCTGACCGGCCCCGACGCCGTCCTCGACTGGGTGAAGGGCACCGCCCTGCGGCCGGTGCTCACCGCGCTCGCGGGGGACCCGGAGGCCGCCGACGCCTTCCTCGCCGAGTACCGCGGGCTGCTGCGCGAGGCGTATCCCGCGGGCCCGCACGGCACCGTCTTCCCGTTCCGCCGCATCTTCGCCGTCGCCGCCAAGGAGGCCTGACCCGATGCTCGTATCCGTCGACCACGTCCAGCTCGCCGCCCCGCCCGGATCGGAGGACCTGCTGCGCGGCTACTACACGGCCGTCCTCGGCATGACCGAGATCCCCAAGCCGCCGGTGCTCGCGGCCCGCGGCGGCTGCTGGTTCGCGGCCGGGCCGGTGCAGCTGCACCTCGGCGTCGAGGCGGACTTCCGCCCCGCAGCCAAGGCCCACCCGGGCCTGCGGGTCCGCGGGATCGAGGCGTACGCGGCCCGCCTGGAGTCCCACGGCGCCAAGGTCGTCTGGGACGACAACCTCCCCGGCCACCGCCGCTTCTACTCGCAGGACCCGGTCGGCAACCGCCTGGAGTTCCTGGAACCGTCGCCCTGACCGGGGGGCAGGACGACGACGGCGCCCCGCCACCGGATTCCGGTGACGGGGCGCCGCTGTGTGCGATCCGTGTCAGGCCGTGGCCTAGTACAGGTTCTTGTAGATGCCCCAGCCGTTGCCCAGCGAGACCCGCTTGGACAGGGTGGCGGAGCCGCCCAGACCGGTCGCGGAGTAGCGCCAGAGGTTGCCCGCGGAGTCCGTGCCCACCAGGTCGGCACGGCCGTCGCCGGTCATGTCGCCGGCGGCCGCCATCTTGTTGTAGATGCCGAAGCCGGTGCCGATCTTCACGCGGGTCTTGAAGGGGGCCTTCGCAACGCCGGTGCCCGGGTACAGGTAGAGGGTGCCGCCGGAGGTGCGGGCGATCAGGTCCGCCCGGCCGTCACCGGTGAAGTCACCGGCGCCCAGCAGCTTGTTGTACGCGCCCCAGCCCGCGCCGATGCCGGTCTTGCTGCCGAGCGCGGTGCCGGCGCCGTTGCCGTGGTACAGGTACAGGGTGCCGCCGGAGGTGCGGGCCAGCAGGTCGCCCTTGCCGTCACCGGTCAGGTCGCCCACGCCGACGAGGGCGTTGAAGCCGCCCCAGCCCGCGCCCAGGTCGGACTCACCGTGGTACAGGCGGCCCTGGTAGACGTACATGAAGGAGCCGAACGGGTTGTCCGTCAGCGAGGACGCGAAGGTGATCGGGGCGAAGTCCGGCCAGCCGCCGTCGTCGCTCCACTTGTAGCGGGAGTAGAACTTGCCGTCCGCCTTGCTCACGTACCGGAACAGCGTGTTGCCGGTGCTCCGGGCCGCGATGCCCGCCTTGCCGTGGTCGGCGATGCCGCCCTGGCCGGCGAACAGGTCGGTGTGCTGCCAGTTCGTGCCGGACTTCAGGCGGCCGGCGACGGTGCCGCCGGACTTGCCGGGGTAGAACCAGTTGGTGCCGGACAGGTCGCGGGCCAGGTAGTCCGCGAAGCCGTCACCGTTGGCGTCGCCCACGGCCAGCATCTGGTTGTAGACCTGGTAGCCGTAGCCGATCTTCGCCGCGGCGCGGAACGGGGCGGAGGCGTTGCCGGTGCCCGTGTAGCGGTACAGGTTGCCGCTCGGGGTGCGGGCCAGCAGGTCGCCGATGCCGTCACCCGTGACGTCCGAACCGCCGACGAGCTGGTCGTACGCACCCCAGCCGGCGCCGATCTTCACGGCCGCGCGGTACGGCGCGTACAGGTTGCCGGTGGCCGCGTACAGGTACAGCTCGCCGTTGTGCTTGCGGGCCAGCAGGTCCGGGCGGCCGTCACCGGTCAGGTCGCCGGCGCCGACGACCTTGTTGTAGATCGTCCAGCCGCGGCCGCGCCAGTTCGAGGACCAGACGCCGTCGGTGGAGGAGACCTCGTGCAGCGACAGCTCGCCGGTGACGCTCAGCGTGAGCAGCTCCGGGTTGGCGTTGCCGTCCATGTCACCGGCGGGGATGACGTCCTTGTACGCGGAGTCCTCGCCGATCTGGAGGGAGAACTCGGCGTCGTCGTCCTGGAAGTCCTTCAGGTAGTGCTTGGTGCCCGACCGGTACAGCAGGTCGTGCGTGCCGTCGTGGTTCACGTCGAAGAGCGGCGGGGCGACGTCCTTGACGCCGGCGGTGGCCAGACCGGTCCGGGTACCGCCGGGAATGACACCGGTCGGCTGGGGCGCGGCGGGCTGGACGTTCTCGCTCGGCGCCTTCGGCGCGACGGGAGCGTCGGCCGAGGCCGGGCCCGCGAGGGCCATGCCGGCGGTCAGGGCGATGGCGGTGCAGGCCGCGATACGGCCGAGGCGCTTGTGGCGCACGATGTTCAAGGTCCCCCCTGGGACGGAAGAAGTGCTGCGCGGGGACACGGGGTCGCGGGCTCGGGCGCGCATCAGGGGCGCGGAGCGGCGTCATCCCCCCCGGGAATTGTCCGTGCAGAGTACATCTGCAAACCGGAGTGAGGGAAGTGGTTAACCGTCATGTCCAGGATGGGTTGCTTCAGCACATCTGGAGCCCATCTGGCACGGTGTAAGGGAGTAAACGGAAGCGCCCCGGCACCCTCCGCTGAGGGTTCCGGGGCGTCGTGCGCCGTCTGCCCGTCAGTACAGGTCCGGATAGATCTGCCAGCTCGTGCCGATCTTTGCGCGGGCCGTGAGTTTGCCCGGGCCGTAGGACGTGTAGCGCCAGAGGTTGCCTGCGGAGTCGGTGGCGACCAGGTCGGCCCGGCTGTCGCCCGTGAGGTCGCCGGTGGCGACGAGGTTGCGGTAGATGCCGTAACCAGTGCCGATCTTCACGCGGGGCTTGAAGGGGGCGGCGGAGCTGCCCGTACCGGGGTAGAGGTACAGGTTGCCGGAGCCGTCGCGGGCGATCAGGTCCGCGCGGCCGTCGCCGGTGAAGTCCCCGGCGCCGGTCAGCTTGTTGTACGTGCCCCAGCCGGTGCCGATCTTCTGGCGGGCGGCGAAGCCGGTGGCGGCGCCGTTGCCGCGGTAGAGGTACAGCGTGCCGGAGGTGTCGCGGGCCAGCAGGTCGCCCTTGCCGTCACCGGACAGGTCGCCGGGGCCCACCAGCGCGTTGTACGCGCCCCAGCCCGCGCCGATGTCCCGGCCGCGCAGGAACAGGTGGTTCTGGAAGACCTCCAGGCTCTCCGCGTAGCTGTTCGCGTCCAGCGAGGACGAGCGGATGTACCGGAAGCCCTTCCAGTCGCCCACCGGGCTGATCCGGGTGCGGGCGCTGAGCGTGCCGTCGTTCTTCGACCAGTACCACCACAGCGTGCCCGCCGTGTCCCGGCCGACCACGTCGCTGCGGTCCCAGGCCGGCAGGCCGCCCTGCGCGCCCAGCAGCAGGGCGTAGTTCCAGCCGGGCGAGGAGGTCACGCGCGGCTTGAAGCCGCCCGTGCCGTCCGCCTTGTACAGGTACAGCCGGCCCGCCGGGTCGCGGGCGATCATGTCGCCGCGGCCGTCCCGGTCGATGTCGTCGGCACCGGCGAGCTGGTTGTAGACCTGGTAGCCGAAGCCGATCTGCCGGCGCTCCTTGAACGGCGCCGCCGGCTGCCCGGTCCCCAGGTACGCGTACAGCCGTCCCGAGCCGTCCCGGGCCGCCAGGTCCGCCCGGCCGTCGCCGTCGGTGTCGTTCAGGCCCACCAGCTGGTCGTACGCCTGCCAGCCCGACCCGATCCGCACCCGGGCCCCGTACGGGCTCGCCGCCGAGGGCCCGCTCGGGTACAGGTACAGCACCCCGTCGTAGGTGCGCGCCAGCACGTCGACCCGCCCGTCGCCGGTCAGGTCGCCGGGCGCGAGGAGCTTGTTGTAGACCTGCCAGCCGCGCCCGGACCAGCTCGGGTTGTACGACGTGCCCGTGCCGTCGGCCCCGTTGAACAGGGCGAGGGTGCCGTCGGCGGTCAGGGCCAGCAGGTTGCTGCGGCCGTCCCGGTCGAAGTCGCCGACCGGGAGCACGTCCTTGTAGGCGAAGGACCCGTCCTCGGTGGCCTGGCCGACGCCGTACTCGAAGTGCTCGTCGGCGCCGCCCGGGTTCACGAAGTACTTGCCGTTGACGGCCTGGTACAGGGTGTCGGCGATGCCGTCGGCGTCGCCGTCGAAGCGGGGCGCGAGGGCGGCCGCCGCGGCCTGCCCGCTGCGCGCGCCCTGCGGCAGCACCGGCCCCGGCCGCCCGGCGGACGGCGGCGCGGCCTGCTCCGGCTGCACCCGCGGCCGCCCGTCGGCCGCTGCGGGCACGGACATCAGGGTCCCCGCGGCGAGGGCGGCGACGGCGGTGCAGGCGGCGAGACGCCCGAGGCGCCGGTCACGTGAACGCGAACTGTTCAAGGTCCCCCCTGGGACAGAGAGCTGCACGGGGGCGACACGGCCGCACCCGCACCCACTCCGACCACACCGACGGCGCGCAGCGGCGTCATCCCCCCGGGACGTGTCCCAGCAGCGTATCCCCGAGCCGCGAACCCCAGAAGTGCTTCTCCGTCACTTCCCGCCCGGATCGGGCCACATGACCGGAAGGGCGTGCGGAGAGCTGCGTGTTTCGGATAGGCATAGGGGGACTGTGTTGCATACGGGGGTGGTGGGGCGTGAAGAAGCGGACCGTCGGAGCCCTGTTCGTTGCCGGAGCACTGGTGCTGGGAACCGGTTGCTCGTCCGGCGGGGACGGGCCGGAGTCCGAGCGGGCGGCGGTGGACGCCTACGTCGAGGCGCTCAACTCCCGCGACGCCGACGCCATGGCGGACCTGGTGACGCCCGGGAACGAGGCCGGTGACGAGATCGCCACCCTCATCAAGGGGCACGGCGGCCTCGGGCTCAAGGTGGCCAAGGCCGACATCCGGCACGAGTTCGGGCCCGACTTCGCCAGCGCCGATGTGGTGGCGCGCGGTAAGGGCGGCAAGGAGTACAAGGCGAAGCTGACCCTCGACCGCGAGGGCGGCAGCTGGTACGTCGCCCTGGGCGAGGCCCCGGGCGGGGCCTCGCCGAAGCCCACCTCGGCCTGACGGCACGGGGCGGACGACGGCCCCGCCGGGCGGCCCGGACGCGCCGATGCCCCCGGCACGCCGAGGCGGCCGGGGGCATCGTCAGGTGGTGACCGGTACGGGTGGTGACTAGTACAGGTTGCCGTAGATCTGGTAGCCCGTGCCGATCTTGGCGCGGGCGGTGAGCTTGCCCGAGCCGTACGAGGTGTAGCGCCAGAGGTTGCCCGAGGAGTCGGTGGCGACCAGGTCGGCGCGGCTGTCGCCGTTCAGGTCGCCGGTGACGACGAGCTGGCGGTAGGCGCCGTAGCCGGTGCCGATCTTCACGCGGCCGGCGAAGGGGGCCTTCGCGTTGCCGGTGCCCGGGTACAGGTACAGGTTGCCGCGGCCGTCGCGGGCCACCAGGTCCGCGCGCCCGTCGCCGGTCATGTCGCCGGCGCCGGCCAGCTTGTTGTAACCGCCCCAGCCCGCGCCCACCTTGATGCGCGGGGCCAGCTTGCCGCCCTGCGTCTTGTACAGGTAGAGGTTGCCGCTGCGGTCGCGGGCGAGCAGGTCGCCGCGGCCGTCGCCGGACAGGTCGCCGACACCGGCGAGCGCGTTGTACACGCCCCAGCCGGCACCCATGTCCGTGGCCTCCTTGAACAGGTGGCCGTTCCAGATCTCCACCAGATCGCCGTCGCTGTCGTTGTCCAGCGAGGAGACGTAGTTGACGTTGGCGCCCAGCCAGCCGCCGTCCTTGCTCAGCTTCTGCCGGGCGCCCAGCGTGCCGTTGTTCTTGGAGAAGTACCACCACAGCGTGCCCGCACCGTCGCGGCCCACGAGGTCGTTGCGGCCGAAGCCGGGAACGGCGCCCTGGGCGGCGAAGTTGGTGGACACGTTCCAGCGGTCGCCGGCGTAGGAGCGGGCCTTGAAGCCGCCCTTGCCGTCCGAGTGGTACAGGTAGGCCGAGCCGCCGACGGTACGGGCCATCAGGTCGCCCAGGCCGTCGCCGTTGCGGTCGTCCACACCGACGAGCTGGTTGTACGTCTGGTAGCCGAAGCCGACCTTCTTGCGGGCCCCGAAGGGCTCGGAGGCCTTGCCCGTGCCCGGGTAGCGGTACAGGTCGCCGCCGGGCGTGCGGACCACGAGGTCGGCCCTGCCGTCCCCGTCGGTGTCGCCCGCGCCCACCAGCTGGTCGAACGCCTGCCAGCCGGCGCCGACCTTCACCGGAGCCTTGAACGGGTCCGAGGCGTTCCCGGTGCTCGGGTACAGGTACAGCACGCCCGAGTGGGTGCGCGCCAGCAGGTCGGCCTTGCCGTCGCCGGTCAGGTCGCCGGGCGCGATGATCTTGTTGTACATCGTCCAGCCGCGGCCCGACCAGCGGGCGGTGGTGGACGTGCCGGTGCGGCCCGCGCCCGGGTAGAGCGTCAGGGCGCCGTCCGGGCTGAGCGTCAGGAGCTCGGTGGACTTGTCGCCGGTCAGGTTGCCGACCGGGATGACGTCCTTGTACTCGAAGTTCGTCGCCGGGCGGCCCACCTTGTAGGTGAACGGGCTGGACCCGCTGCCCGGGTTCACGAAGTACCGGCCGTCGATGGCCCGGTAGAGCACGTCGGCCTTGCCGTCGCCGTCCGCGTCGAAGCGCGGGGCGGTACGGGCGCCGGCCGCGGCGGCGAAGGTGCCGCGCGGCGCGGCGGCCTCCGGAAGCGGGCCGGGCTGCACGACCTGCTGCTGCGGGCCGAGGTGCTCCGTGGTGTCGAACCCGCGGTCCGGCCGGTCGCCCGCGGCGGACGCCGGGCCCGCCAGCAGGGTGCCCGCGGCCAGTGCCACGGCGGTGCAGGCCGCGATGCGGCCCAGAGTCTTATGGTGCGTCTGCGTCTTCTGTGACACGTGAATCCCCCAGTGGTTTCCCCCGAGAACACGAAGAGGCGCCCCGTTCCGGTTCCGTTCCGGATCAGGTCCGGAACCGCGAACGGGGCACCCCCGAGAAATTAGTACAGGTTCGAGTAGATCTGGTAACCCGTTCCGATCTTCGTGCGGGCGGTCAGCTTGGCGTTGCCGTACGAGTCGTAGCGCCACAGGGTGCCCGCGGCGTCGGTCGCGAGCACGTCGGCGCGGCCGTCACCGGTCAGGTCCCCGGCCACGACCAGCTGCTTGTAGATGCCGTAGCCGGTGCCCGCCTTGATGCCCTTCTTGAACGGGTAGCCCGCCTGCCCGGTGCCCGGGTAGACGTACAGGTCGCCGTTGGCGGCCCGGGCCAGCAGGTCGCCGCGGCCGTCACCGGTCAGGTCCCCGGCGCCGGTGATCTTGGTGAAGCCGTTCCAGCCCGCGCCCACCTTCACCCGGGTCTTGAAGCCGGTGCCCGCGCCGTTGCCCTGGTACAGGTACAGGACCCCGTTCTTGTCGCGGGCCAGCAGGTCGCCCTTGCCGTCACCGGAGACGTCGCCCGGGCCGACCAGGTGGTTGTAGATGTTCCAGCCGGAGGTGAGCGCGTCACCGTTCACGTACAGCTTGTCGTTGGCGATCTGCAGCAGGTCGCCGCTGTTGTTGTGGGCGAGCGCGGAGGCGAACGTGATCCGCGCGTCCTTCCAGCCGCCGGTCTTGCTGATCTGCTCGCGCTTGCTCAGCGTGCCGTTGTTCTTGGAGTAGTACCAGAACAGGGTGCCCGCGGTGTCGCGCGCCAGCAGCTCGGTGCGGCCGAAGTCCGGGACCCCGCCCTGGGCGGCGAACTGGGTGATGTAGTTGAAGCCGGTGGCGCCCGCCAGACGGGCCTTGAAGCCGCCCGAGCCGTTGGCCGCGTACGAGTAGATCTGGCCGGAGGTGGTCCGGGCCATCAGGTCGCCCAGGCCGTCGCCGCTGATGTCCTCGACGCCGACGATCTGGTTGTAGATGCCGAAGCCGGTACCGGTCTTCAGGGCGGGCTTGAAAGGCGCCGCGGCCTGGCCGGTGCCCAGGTACGTGAAGAGGTTGCCGGTGGTGTCGCGGGCCACCATGTCGGCGATCTTGTCGCCGTTGACGTCGTTGGTGCCGACCAGGTGGTCGTAGTACTGCCAGCCCCCGCCGATCTTCAGCGCGGTCTTGAACGGCGTGGTGAGGCTGCCGGTGCCCTGGTACAGGTACAGCACGCCGTCGTGGGTGCGCGCCAGCACGTCGGCCTTGCCGTCGCCGGTCAGGTCGCCGGGCGAGAGCACCTTGTTGAAGCCGTGCCAGCCGCCGCCCGACCACACCGGGGTGAAGTCCGTGTTCGCGGCGGACTTGCCGCGGTACAGGGACAGCCGGCCGTCCGTGGTCAGGGTCAGCAGGTCGCCGTAGCGGTCGGCGTCCACCCGGCCGACCGGGATGACGTCCTTGTAGTCCACGTTCTCGTTCTCGCCGAGGGTGAGCTCGACGTCGTCGATCCCGAGGTGGGGACGCGCGATGTAGTAGTGGCCGTCGATGGCCCGGTACAGGATGTCGGCCTGCCCGTCGGCGTCGAAGTCGTACCGCGGGGCGGCCCCGTCCGCGCCGGCGGCGAAGGTGCCGCGCGCGGCCCCCTGCGGCAGCTCCAGCTTCGGCCGGGCGTCGAGCGAGGGCACCGACCGGTCGGCCGCGGCGTGCGGCCGGTCCGCGGACCCGGCCGCGGTGGCCGGCCCGGCGAGCAGGGCACCGGCGGCGAGAGCGACGGCAGTGCAGGCCGCGATGCGACGGAGCTGCGCGGGACGCGAAGTGTTCAAGGTTCCCCCTGGAGACGGCGTACGGAGATGGAGCAGCGTGCGGAGCGGAAGAGAGAGGAAAGAGCAGGGCGGTACGGGGGCACGCCGGCGGCGCGCCCCCGTACACCCGTGCGGGTGAGGCTCAGCGCAGGTACTTGACCGGCCAGTCGCCGGCCAGCTTGACCGGGGCGGAGAGCAGCGCGGTGCCGGTCAGGCCGGTGGACGTCACGCGGTACATGACGCCGTCCTTGGCGGTCACCAGGTCCGCGCGGCCGTCGCCGTTGATGTCACCGGGGGCCGCGAGGCTGCCGGTCCAGTTCGTGGCGATCTGGACGCGCGGCGCGAACGGCGTGGCGGCCGTGCCGGTGCCCTTGTACAGGAACAGGTTGTTCGACTTGTCGACGGCGACCACGTCGGCACGGCCGTCACCGGTCAGGTCACCGGAGCCGGCGATGCCGCGGTAGATGCTCCAGCCGCTGCCGACCTTGACGGTCTGCGTCATCCGGGTGCCGGTGCCGTCGCCCGCGAACAGGTAGAGCACCCCGCTGTGGACCTGGAGGACGTCGCCCTTGCCGTCGCCGGTCAGGTCGCCCGGACCGAGCTGCCGCTCGCCCGACATCATCACGCCGTCCTCGCCGGGGATGAGGATCGTGCCGCTGCCCGGGACGCTGGCGTTGAACAGGGAGTCGTTGTCGATGAGTGCGTGCGGGGTGTTCGTGTCGTCGAGGCCGGAGGCGTACGCGACGAAGCCCACTCCGTCCACGTGGCCGGTGGTGATCGACTCCTCGGCGGGCAGGAACTCGCCGTTGGTCAGCGCGAGGTGCGTGAACAGCTGGGTGGTCTTCCCGTCGTCGCCGCCTTCGCTGGTCTCGACGGAGTACGCCAGCGCGCCCTTGCCGTAGTCCGGGACACCGCCCTGGCCCACCATCAGGTTCACGAACTCCATGCCGGTCGCCAGCTCGCTGCGCGCGCCGAACAGGCCGCCGCCCTTGGACGGGTACAGGTAGAGCTTCCCCGCGTGGGTGCGGCCCGCGATGTCCGCGCGGCCGTCACCGGTGACGTCGTCGAGCGCGGTGACCTGGTTGAACATGTTCCAGCCGGCGCCGACCTTCAGCCGCGGCTTGTACGGGGTGGCTGCGACGCCGGAGCCCTTGTACGAGTACAGGTAGCCCTTGACGTCCTTGGCCACGAGGTCGCCGAGGCCGTCGCCGTCCATGTCGCCGGTGCCGACGATCTGGTCGTAGATGTGCCAGCCGGTGCCGACCTTCACCCGCGCCTCGAACGGCTTGCCGGACAGCTGCCCGGTGCCCTTGTACAGGTACAGGTCACCTGAGGGGGTACGGGCCAGCAGGTCGGGGCGGCCGTCCTTGGTGAGGTCGCCCGGGGAGACCACCTTGTTGTAGATGCTCCAGCCGTTGCCCGACCAGGTGGCCGCGCCGGTGCCGGCCGGGCCGTTGCCCGAGACCAGCGAGAGACGGCCCGACGCGGTCAGCGTCAGCAGCTCGGGACGGGCGTCGCCGCCGAGCTGGCCGACCGGGATGACGTCCTTGAACCCGGGCGTCGCCGAACCGGCGATCAGGAACTCGGACTCCTCGCCGTCGTTGCCCGGCAGCACCGCCAGCGAGCCGTCGACGTAGCGGTACAGCATGTCGTTCTTGCCGTCGGCGTCGAAGTCCAGCCGCGGCTTGGCCTTGACCAGCGCGTACGAGGCCGGCTGCGCGGCCTTGGGCCGGGTGACCTCGGGCTGCGGCAGGGACTTCCCGGCAGCGGACGCGGGAACGGCCGACAGCAGGGTGCCGGCGGCGAGCGCAACGGCGGTGCAGGCGGCGACGCGGCCCAGGCCGCGGCGCGTGGCACGGGTGGAGTGCAAGATTCCCCCAGGGAAATCGGTCTCGGCGGGGGAGTGCCGTGTGCTGGCAGGAACGCGCGCGTGGCGTCAGCGCGCGTGAGGAGTCCCCCGGAACGTATTCCGAGGTTAGCCAGCCGGAACCGGAAAAAAGAAGATCAGCCGCGTACAACCTTTCGGCCACTCGGGCATCCGGCCGCCGGAGCCGGCCGGGGCCCGGCGGCGCACCGCCGCGGCCGGAAAAACGGAGGGCGGCCCCGGGCCCGCCGGGACCCGGGGCCGCCCCCGTCGTGCACGCTCCGCTCAGTTCTTGCGGTGCCCCACCAGCCGCGGCTTCGCCTCCAGGCCGTCCAGCCCGTGCCACGCCAGGTTCACCAGGTGAGCGGCCACCTCGGCCTTCTTCGGGCGCCGGGTCTCCAGCCACCACTGGCCGGTCAGCGCCACCATCCCCACCAGCGCCTGCGCGTACAGCGGCGCCAGCTTCGGGTCGAAGCCGCGGGCCTTGAACTCCAGGCCCAGGATGTCCTCGACCTGCGTGGCGATGTCACTGATCAGCGAGGCGAACGTGCCCGTGGACTGGGCCACCGGCGAATCCCGGACCAGGATCCGGAAGCCGTCCGTGTAGTTCTCGATGTAGTCCAGCAGAGCGAACGCCGCCTGCTCCAGCAGCTCCCGCGGATGCCCCGCGGTCAGCGCCCCGGTCACACCCTCCAGCAGCTGGCGCATCTCCCGGTCGACGACGACCGCGTAGAGGCCCTCCTTGCCGCCGAAGTGCTCGTACACCACCGGCTTCGACACCCCGGCCTTGGCCGCGATCTCCTCCACCGACGTGCCTTCGAAGCCCTTCTCCGCGAACAGCGTGCGACCGATGTCGAGAAGCTGCTGGCGCCGCTCGGCGCCCGTCATCCGCACCCGGCGGCCCCGCCGCGGTTTGTCACTGCCTGGATTGCTGCTGCCGTCGATCGCCACGTCACCCATCATGCCGCGTTCGCGGCTTTCTCCTTGCGCCGGGCATCGATCCGCGCGTCCGACGGCCACCGCACGTCAGAGGCCCAGCCCGCCAGCTCGAACCAGCGGATCAGCCGGGCGCTGGAGTCGATCTGCCCGCGCAGCACCCCGTGCCGCGCCGACGTCGGGTCCGCGTGGTGCAGGTTGTGCCAGGACTCCCCGCACGACAGCACCGCCAGCCACCACACGTTGCCCGACCGGTCCCGCGACTTGAACGGCCGCTTGCCCACCGCGTGGCAGATCGAGTTGATCGACCAGGTCACGTGGTGCAGCAGCGCCACCCGGACCAGCGAGCCCCAGAAGAACGCCGTGAACGCGCCCCACCACGACATGGTCACCAGACCGCCCACCAGCGGGGGGATCGCCAGCGACAGCATCGTCCAGTAGATGAAGTCCCGGGAGATCCGGCGGATCGCCGGGTCCTTGATCAGGTCTGGCGCGTACTTCTGCTGGTCGGTCTGCTCCTCGTCGAACAGCCAGCCGATGTGGGCCCACCACAGGCCCTTCAGCAGCGCCGGCACCGTCTCGCCGAACCGCCACGGCGAGTGCGGGTCACCCTCCGCGTCCGAGAACTTGTGGTGCTTGCGGTGGTCCGCCACCCACCGCACCAGCGGCCCCTCCACCGCCATCGACCCCGCGACCGCCAGCGCGATCCGCAGCGGCCGCTTCGCCTTGAACGAACCGTGCGTGAAGTACCGGTGGAACCCGATGGTGATGCCGTGGCACGCCAGGAAGTACATGAACACCATCAGGCCCAGATCCAGCCAGCTCACCCCCCAGCCCCACGCCAGCGGCACCGCCGCCAGCACTGCCAGGAACGGCACGATGATGAAGATCAGCAGCGCGATCTGCTCGATCGACCGCTTGCTCTCACCACCCAGCGTGGCGGACGCCGGCGTATCGCCGGCTCCCTCCGGGGTCTCTTCGAGCACGTCGGGGCTGATGGTCATGAGGTGTCCCCTGAGGGTGAGGGAATCGGCAGGCGCCGAGGCTACGGATCCGTAACCTACGGCATCGTAAGTATCCCAGCGTCACTCCCTCCGGCAAAGGGACCCGTCCGCACCCCGAGACATGCGACCGGTCCGCGAGCGACGACACCTATCCTTGGACCCGTCGGACAGCGCGGTCCGCACGGGCAGCCCGGGGCTGCGCGCACGGGGAACCCCCGGACAGCCGTCCGGAGGCCGCCGCCGTACGCCCGCACCCGGAAGCCCACCTCCCAGTAGCGCTCGAAACACTGCAAGGAGCCGCACCTGTGAGCAGTGCCGACCAGACTCCCGCCACCCGGGGCACCGACGCCCCGGCCCAGGCCGCCAACGCAGAGCTGCGCGCGGACATCCGCCGCCTCGGCGACCTCCTCGGCGAGACCCTCGTACGCCAGGAGGGCCAGCACCTCCTCGACCTCGTCGAACAGGTCCGCGCACTCACGCGCACCGACGGCGAGGCCGCCGCCGAGCTCCTCGGCGCCACCGACCTGGAGACGGCGGCCAAGCTGGTCCGCGCCTTCTCCACGTACTTCCACCTCGCGAACGTCACCGAGCAGGTGCACCGCGGCCGCGAGCTGCGCGCCCACCGCGCCGCCGAGGGCGGCCTGCTCGCCCGCACCGCCGACATGCTCAAGGACGCCGACCCCGAGCACCTGCGCGAGACGGTCAGGAACCTCAACGTCCGCCCGGTCTTCACCGCGCACCCCACCGAGGCCGCCCGCCGCAGCGTCCTCAACAAGCTGCGCCGCATCGCCGCCCTCCTCGAAGAGCCCGTCTCCGGTGCCGACCGCCGTCGCCACGACCTGCGGCTCGCCGAGAACATCGACCTCGTCTGGCAGACCGACGAACTGCGCGTCACCCGCCCCGAGCCCGCCGACGAGGCCCGCAACGCCATCTACTACCTCGACGAACTCCACGCCGGAGCCGTCGGAGACGTCCTGGAGGACCTCTCCGCCGAACTCCAGCGCGTCGGCGTCGAACTGCCCCCCGGCACCCGCCCCCTCACCTTCGGCACCTGGATCGGCGGCGACCGCGACGGCAACCCGAACGTCACCCCCGAGGTCACCCGCGAAGTCCTGATCCTCCAGCACGAGCACGGCATCACCGACGCCCTCGAACTGGTCGACTTCCTGCGCAGCCTGCTCTCCAACTCCATCCGCTACGCCGGCGCCACCGAGGAACTCCTTACCTCCCTCCAGGCCGACCTGGAGCGCCTCCCGGAGATCAGCCCCCGCTACAAGCGCCTCAACTCCGAGGAGCCGTACCGCCTCAAGGCCACCTGCATCCGGCAGAAGCTCGTCAACACCCGCGAGCGCCTCGCCAAGGGCACCCCCCACGAGGACGGCCGCGACTACCTCGGCACCGCCGAGCTGCTCGCCGACCTCACCCTCATCCAGACCTCGCTGCGCGAGCACCGCGGCGCCCTCTTCGCCGACGGCCGGATGGACCGCACCATCCGCACCCTCGCCGCCTTCGGCCTCCAGCTCGCCACCATGGACGTACGCGAGCACGCCGACGCCCACCACCACGCCCTCGGCCAGCTCTTCGACCGCCTGGGCGAGGAGTCCTGGCGGTACGCCGACATGCCGCGCGAGTACCGGCAGAAGCTCCTCGCCAAGGAGCTGCGCTCCCGCCGGCCGCTGGCTCCCGTCCCGCCGCCGCTGGACGCCGCCGGCCTCAAGACCCTCGGCGTCTTCAGCACGATCAAGGACGCCTTCGAGAAGTTCGGCCCCGAAGTCATCGAGTCCTACATCATCTCGATGTGCCAGGGCGCCGACGACGTCTTCGCCGCCGCCCTCCTCGCCCGCGAGGCCGGCCTCCTCGACCTGCACGCCGGCTGGGCCAAGATCGGCATCGTCCCGCTCCTGGAGACCACCGACGAGCTGCGCGCCGCCGACGTCATCCTCGACGAGATGCTCGCGGACCCCTCCTACCGCCGCCTCGTCTCGCTCCGCGGCGACGTCCAGGAGGTCATGCTCGGCTACTCCGACTCCAGCAAGTTCGGCGGCATCACCACCAGCCAGTGGGAGATCCACCGCGCCCAGCGCCGGCTCCGCGACGTCGCCCACCGCTACGGCGTCCGGCTGCGCCTCTTCCACGGCCGCGGCGGCACCGTCGGCCGCGGCGGCGGCCCCTCGCACGACGCGATCCTCGCCCAGCCCTGGGGCACCCTCGAAGGCGAGATCAAGGTCACCGAGCAGGGCGAGGTCATCTCCGACAAGTACCTCGTGCCGTCCCTGGCCCGCGAGAACCTCGAACTGACCGTCGCCGCCACCCTGCAGGCCTCCGCCCTGCACACCGCGCCGCGCCAGTCCGAAGAGGCCCTCACCCTCTGGGACGGGGCCATGGAGATCGTCTCCGACGCCGCCCACGCCACCTACCGACGCCTGGTCGAGGACCCGGACCTGCCCGCGTACTTCTTCGCGGCCACCCCCGTCGACCAGCTCGCCGACCTGCACCTGGGCTCCCGGCCCTCCCGCCGTCCCGACTCCGGCGCCGGCCTCGACGGCCTGCGCGCCATCCCGTGGGTGTTCGGCTGGACCCAGTCCCGGCAGATCGTCCCCGGCTGGTTCGGCGTCGGCTCCGGCCTCAAGGCCCTGCGCGAGGCCGGCCAGGAGGACGTGCTCACCGAGATGGGCGAGCGCTGGCACTTCTTCCGCAACTTCCTCTCCAACGTCGAGATGACGCTGGCCAAGACGGACCTGCGGATCGCCCGCCACTACGTCGACACCCTCGTCCCCGACGAGCTCAAGCACGTCTTCGCCACCATCGAGGCCGAGCACGAGCTGACCGTCCGCGAGGTCCTGCGGATCACCGGTGGCGAGCAGCTGCTCGACTCCCAGCCGGTGCTCCAGCAGACCTTCGCGGTCCGCGACGCCTACCTGGACCCCATCTCCTACCTCCAGGTCTCCCTGCTGGCCCGGCAGCGGGCCGCCGCCGCCCGCGGCGAGGACCCCGACCCGCTGCTCTCCCGGGCCCTGCTGCTCACCGTGAACGGCGTGGCCGCCGGCCTGCGCAACACCGGCTGACCCGGCGCCCGCAGCGTGACGGAGGCCCCCGCACCGTGCCGGTGCGGGGGCCTTCGTCGTGCCGTACGGCTGCGGTGCCGGGCGGGATCAGCCCTCGGTGCCGGTCCGGCGGCGGCGGATCACCAGGACCGCACCGGCGGTGATCAGCGCACCGGCCATCGCGGCCAGCAGCCCCACCGGGGTGCTCGAACCGGTCTCGGCCAGGTCGCCGCCGCCGGTGCCGCCCGTGGAGCCGGCCGTGGCGGCTGTACCCGAGGGGGAGGCGGAGGCGGAGGCGGAGACCGACGAGGACGGCTCGGTCGACGTGCTCGCGGACACCGTGCCCGACGGCGTCGCGCTCGCCGAACCGCTCGCGGTCGTCGACGGGGTGCCCGACGGGGTCTGGCTCGCCGTCCGGGACGGCGTGCTGCTCGGCGTACCGCTGGGCGTGGCCGACGGGGACTGGCTCGGCTTCACCGTGGCCGGGCAGGTGTGGGACAGGTTGAACCACTTCACGCTGCCGCCCTCCACCTCGGCGGAGGCGGCCGTCAGCGTGGCACCCGGCGCGGAGGCCGCGTACGCGTGCTTCTCGGTCGGCGGCCCGAAGACGGTGATCTCCTGGGTGCCGCCGGGCTGGAAGGTGACCGTCAGCTTCACGAACTCGGTGGAGTTGCCGGGCAGCACGAAGTGCCAGCCGTCCTGGTTCGCGGGGATGTCGGCACACTTCGGCTCGTGCGAGACGCCGGCCGAGGTGGCCGTGACGGGGAGCGCCTGGTGCATGGGGACGGTGTACGTGTCGGCGGCGGCGGCGGGGGCGGCGCCGGCGGCGAGGAACAGGGAGGCCGCGAGGGGAAGGGCGGCCACGGCCCGACGGTTCCGGGACATGGGCATGGTGTACCTCTGGCAGAGAGCGGGGGGATGTGCCGTGGGAGGTGGCGGCTCAGCATGCTGAGCCCGACTGTCCACGGTCAAGAGGTACGCGTCAGTATTCGTACGGGAATGCCGTCTCCCGCACCCTTTGTCCGGTGTAACGATCCGGAACGGCGGCGACCGGTTAGGCCGCCGCCGCCCGCAGTTCACGCGAGGTGCGCCGTCACGCGACGTGCGCCGTCACGAGTTGTACGTGGACTGGGCCCGCTCCAGGCCCTCCAGGACCAGGCACTCGACGGCGTCCGCCGAACGGTCCACGAACCAGTCCAGCTCCTTGCGCTCCGTCGACGAGAAGTCCTTCAGCACGAAGTCCGCGACCTGCATCCGGCCCGGCGGACGCCCGATCCCGCACCGCACCCGGTGGTACTCCGCGCCCATCGACTTCGTCATCGACTTCAGGCCGTTGTGCCCGTTGTCCCCGCCGCCCAGCTTCAGCCGCAGGGTCGCGTAGTCGATGTCCAGCTCGTCGTGCACGGCGATGATCCGCTCCACCGGCACCTTGTAGAAGTCCCGCAGCGCCGTCACCGGGCCGCCCGACAGGTTCATGAACGACATCGGCTTGGCCAGCACCACCCGCCGGTTCGCCGGCCCCGGCGGGCCGATCCGGCCCTCCAGCACCTGCGCCCGCGCCTTGTGCGCCTTGAACTTGCCGCCCATCCGCTCGGCCAGCAGGTCCACCACCATGAAGCCGATGTTGTGGCGATTGCCCGCGTACTCACCGCCCGGATTGCCCAGGCCCACGACCAGCCACGGCGTCGTCGCGTCGTCCGCCATCAGAAAAAGCTCCTTCAATGGGACGACCGCCGTCCCGCTCCAGTGGAGCAGGACGGCGGTCGGTCGGCAAAAGCCAGGGGGCAGAGGCTCAGGCCTCGGCGCCGGCCTCGGCCTCGGCGGCCGGCTCCTCGGCCTGCGCGGCCAGGACCTGCAGGACGACGGCGTCGGCGTCGGTCGCCAGGGAGACACCGGCGGGCAGGGCGATGTCCTTGGCGTGCACGGACGCGCCGGCCTCCAGGCCCTCGACCGAGACGGTGATGTTCTCGGGCAGGTGGGTGGCCTCGGCCTCGACCGACAGGGTGCTCAGGACGTGCTCGAGCAGGTTGCCGCCGGCGGCCAGCTCGCCCTCGGCGATGACCGGGACCTCGACGGTGACCTTCTCGCCCTTCTTGACGACCAGGAAGTCGACGTGCGAGATGGTGCGCTTCAGCGGGTGACGCTGGATGGCCTTCGGGAGGACCAGCTCGACGCCGTCGCCCTTGATGTCCAGGGAGATGAGGGCGTTCGCGGTCTTCAGGGCCATCATCAGGCCGTGGGCCTCGACGTTGACGTGCTTCGGGTCCTGGCCGTGGCCGTAGATGACCGCGGGGGTCAGGGCGTCGCGACGGGCCTGGCGGGCGGAGCCCTTGCCGAAGGTGGTGCGGAGCTCGGCGGAAAGCTTGATCTCGGACATGCTCACTCCTCGTGGGGTGACGGAACGGACAGGGTCACCCGGCCAACCAAACGGCCTGCTACGAAGAGCGCGTCGATAACGGAGCCCCGCACGCAAAAGTGCGGCCTCCCTCGCCGAGCAACTTGATGAGTCTACCCGGCGCGGAGGCCGCACCTCAAAACGATCTAGCGGACCGTTTCCGCGACTACTGCTGCTCCTCGAACAGCGAGGTCACGGAGCCGTCCTCGAACACCTCGCGGACCGCGCGGGCGATCGTCGGCGCGATCGACAGCACCGTGATCTTGTCCAGCTCCAGGTCCGACGGGTCCGGCAGCGTGTTCGTGAACACGAACTCGCTCACCTTCGAGTTCTTCAGGCGGTCCGCGGCGGGGCCCGACAGGATGCCGTGCGTCGCCGTCACGATCACGTCCTCCGCGCCGTGCGCGAACAGCGCCTCGGCCGCGGCGCAGATCGTGCCGCCGGTGTCGATCATGTCGTCGACCAGGACGCAGACCCGGCCCTTGACCTCACCGACGACCTCGTGGACGGTCACCTGGTTGGCGACGTCCTTGTCGCGGCGCTTGTGCACGATCGCCAGCGGCGCGTCCAGGCGGTCGCACCAGCGGTCGGCGACGCGCACGCGGCCGGCGTCCGGGGAGACGACGGTCAGCTTCGTGCGGTCCACCTTCGCGCCCACGTAGTCCGCGAGGACCGGCAGCGCCGAGAGGTGGTCCACCGGGCCGTCGAAGAAGCCCTGGATCTGGTCCGTGTGCAGGTCGACCGTCAGGATGCGGTCCGCACCGGCCGTCTTCAGCAGGTCGGCCACCAGGCGGGCCGAGATCGGCTCGCGGCCCTTGTGCTTCTTGTCCTGGCGGGCGTACCCGTAGGACGGGATGATCACGGTGATCGAGCGGGCCGACGCGCGCTTCAGCGCGTCGATCATGATCAGCTGCTCCATGATCCACTTGTTGATCGGAGCCGTGTGGCTCTGGATCAGGAAGCAGTCCGCGCCACGCGCCGACTCCTGGAAGCGGACGTAGATCTCACCGTTGGCGAAGTCGAAAGCCTTGGTCGGCACGAGGCCGACACCCAGCTGGTGCGCGACCTCCTCGGCCAGCTCGGGGTGGGCGCGGCCGGAGAAGAGCATCAGCTTCTTCTCGCCGGTCGTCTTGATCCCGGTCACAGCACTGTCTCCTCAGACGTGTTGATTGCTGCTGCGCCCCCGTACGCGTCCGTCCCGCGCACGGTGAGCCAGCCGAATTGCGTGCACCTATCACGGTACGCCGTCGCCGGCGTACCTGTTTCCGGTCAGACTTCGTCGGCGGCAGGCTGAACCGCCGACTGAGCCGCCTGCGCGGCGGCGCTTCCCGGACGCTTGCGGGCCACCCAGCCCTCGATATTCCGCTGCTGGCCCCGGGCGACGGCCAGGGCGCCCGCCGGTACGTCCTTCGTGATCACCGAGCCGGCCGCCGTGTAGGCGCCGTCCCCGATGGTGACGGGTGCCACAAACATGTTGTCCGAACCGGTCCGGCAGTGCGAGCCGACCGTCGTGTGGTGCTTGTGCTCACCGTCGTAGTTCACGAAGACGCTGGCAGCGCCGATGTTGGAGTACTCGCCGATCGTGGCGTCGCCCACGTACGACAGGTGCGGGACCTTCGAGCCCTCGCCCACCGTCGCGTTCTTCATCTCCACGTACGCGCCGGCCTTCGACTTCGCGCCGAGGTTCGTGCCCGGCCGCAGGTAGGCGAACGGGCCGACGTTCGCCGCCTCGCCGATCACCGCGCTGTCCGCCACCGTGTTGTCCACGCGCGCCCGCGCACCCACCGAGGTGTCCTTCAGACGCGTGTTCGGACCCACCTCGGCGCCTTCGGCGACACGGGTGGCGCCGAGCAGCTGCGTACCCGGGTGGACGACCGCGTCCTGCCCGAACGTCACCGTCACGTCCACGAACGTCGACGCCGGGTCCACCACCGTCACGCCCGCCAGCATCGCCTGCTCCAGCAGCCGCGCGTTCAGCAGGCCCCGGGCCTCCGCGAGCTGCACCCGGTTGTTGATCCCCAGGATCTCCCGGTGGTCCCCGCCGACCGCGGCACCCACCCGGTGCCCGGCCTCGCGCAGGATCCCCAGCACGTCCGTGAGGTACTCCTCGCCCTGGCTGTTGTCCGTACGCACCCTCTTCAGCGCGTCCGCCAGCAGCGCCCCGTCGAACGCGAACACGCCGGAGTTGATCTCGCGGACCGCGCGCTGCGCCTCGGTGGCGTCCTTGTGCTCGACGATCGCCGTGACGGCGCCGGTGGCCTCGTCGCGGATGATCCGGCCGTAGCCCGTGGAGTCCGGCACCTCGGCGGTCAGCACGGTCACGGCGTTGCCGTCGGCCTCGTGGGTCCCGGTCAGCTGCCGCAGGGTCGCGCCGGTCAGCAGCGGGGTGTCGCCGCAGACCACGACCACGGTCCCGGCGACCGTGCCGCCGAGCTCCTCCAGGGCCATGCGGACGGCGTGGCCGGTGCCGTTCTGCTCGTACTGGACGGCGGTGCGGACCTTGGCGTCGATCTGCGCGAGGTGCGCGGCGACCTGCTCGCGGGCGTGGCCCACGACGACGACCAGGTGCTGCGGCTCCAGCTCGCGGGAGGCCGCGACGACGTGTCCGACGAGCGACCGCCCGCAGATCTCGTGGAGGACCTTGGGAGTGGCCGACTTCATGCGGGTGCCCTCACCCGCTGCGAGTACGACGACGGCTGCCGGGCGGTTGGCGCTCACGGGTGTGCCCTTCGGCTTCGGGGGTGGACCACCGAAGGATACCGGGGGGTTAAGCGGCGGAAACGAGCACGGGTCCCGACCGTGGTGGTCGGGACCCGTGCTCGAATATTTGTTTGGCTCCCGGAGAAGGATTCGAACCCTCATTCAACGGACCAAAACCGTTTGTCCTGCCCTTAGACGATCCGGGATGGATTGTCGTGCGTGTCCGGATCCGAAAAGCCGGGGTCGAAGACCCGGCTTCTGAAGATCAGATGCGGACGCAGCCCCTACTATGCCGCACCACCTGCCTTGGATGCGACGGTCTGCCCGGGGCCTTTCCTGCGCCGCGAATTCGGAGAGAGCCGGAGGAGGGGGCGATCGTAGGGTGGGTGGTATGACCGGTACGGGGGAACAGCAGGGCGGGGCGGGACGGGACGGGCCGTTGTGGTGGGGGCGGCGGCGGGGGGCGGTGCTCGACGTCGCGCTGGCCGCCGTGTCGGCGGCGGAGTGCGCGTTCGAAGGGGTGGGGTTCGCCCGGCAGGCGTCCGTGCCCGTGCCGGTGGGGGTGGTGTTCGGGCTGCTGGTGGGCTCGACGCTGGTGCTGCGGCGGCGCCGGCCGGTGCTCGTCGTGCTGGTGGGCATCGCCGTCACGCCGGCCGTGATGGGGTTCCTGCTGGCCGTGGTGGGGCTGTACACGCTGGCCGCCTCCGAGGTGCCGCGGCGGATCACCGCGGTGCTGACGTCGATGTCGCTCGTGGGCACGTTCGTCGTCACGTACGTGCAGACCCGGGGCGATCTGACCGGGGACCGGACGTGGGTCGTCGTCCTCTCGCTGTTCATGGCCGTCGCGCTGACCGCACCGCCGGTCCTGCTGGGCCTGTACATAGGAGCGCGGCGGCGGCTCATGGAGAGCCTGCAGGAGCGGGCGGACTCGCTGGAACGGGAACTGTCGCTGCTGGCCGACCGGGCCGAGGAGCGGGCTGAGTGGGCCCGTACGGAGGAGCGCACGCGGATCGCGCGGGAGATGCACGACGTGGTGGCGCACCGGGTGAGCCTGATGGTGGTGCACGCGGCGGCGCTGGAGGCGGTGGCCGCGAAGGACCCCGCGAAGGCGGCGAAGAACGCGCGGCTGGTGGGGGACATGGGCCGGCAGGCGCTGACCGAGCTGCGGGAGATGCTCGGGGTGCTGCGGGCGGTGCCGGTGCCGGTGCCCGTGCCGTTGGCGGTGGCGGTGGCGGTGGCCGAGGAGGGCGGGCCGGCGCTGGGGGAGATCGAGGCGCTGGTGGGCGAGTCGCGGGCGGCCGGGATGGTGGTCGAGCTGGACGTACGGGGCGAGGTGCGGGGGTACGCGGCGGAGGTGGAGCAGACGGCGTACCGGGTGGTGCAGGAGGCGTTGACGAACTGCCACAAGCATGCGCCGGGGGCGCGGGTGGTGGTGCGGTTGGCGCACCGGGGGGACGAGGTGGCGATGCAGGTGGAGAACGGGGTGGGGGAGGGGCCGGGGGCGAGCCTGCCCAGTGGCGGGAACGGGCTGGTCGGCATGCGGGAGCGGGTCGTGGCGCTGGGTGGGGTCTTCGTCTCCGGCCCCACGGATGCGGGCGGCTTCCGCGTCTCCGCCGTCCTCCCCGCGTCCCCGTCCTGACCCCCCGGGGCTCCGCCCCGGACCCCCGGTCCTCAGGCTCCCCCAGCCCCAGGGGGCTGGGGCCCCTCGACGGGCCGGAGTCTGCCCCTGCTCGGACTTGCCTGCGGGCGGCCTGCTGCTGCCGGGCAAAATCCAGCCCC
>NZ_JAJAUZ010000037.1 GCF_020532645.1 Streptomyces bambusae | reverse complement strand
GGGTCTCGGCGCCTGCGGCCGGCGGCGGTGCTCGGAGCGTTGGGCCGGGCTGCGGAGTCTGCCGCAGCCGTCCCGGCTGTGACCCCGGGGCCGGGTGCCCCGGTTCGCCTTCGCTTTCATGGTCCGAAAGGGTGTAAAGGCGGGTGAATCGCGGCGTGGAGGGGGTGGGGGCGGTTTGTGGGCGTGGCAGGGTGCGGGGACGGCGGGGTGATTGTCACCTGGTCCGACCATCGTCCGGCGAGCAGCGAAGGCCCTTCATGCGATTCCGCACTGCACTGGCCGTGTCCGTCGCCGCGGCCGCGCTCTCCGTCTCCGGAGCGGCCGCCGCCCTGCCGGTGGCCGCTCCGGAGGCCACCTCGACCGCCGCCCGGTCGGCGGTCCCGCTGCCGGCCCGCGCCGCCGCCCTGCCGGTGGTTCCCCGGTCGGCCTCCGCCGCCGCCCCGCCCGCCGCCTCCCTGCTGACGCCCGACGCCCTGCCCGACGGCCCCCTGCCCACCCCGGTCGCCGCCGCCCCGCACGGTGTGGGGGAAGGCGGTGGGGCGCGGCCGGCGCCGGCGTTGCCGGCCCGGGTGCAGCCGGACTGCGGGGACGGGCGGAGCGGGGAGTTTCCGTTGGGCGCGCGGATCCGCGGCGGGCCGGCGGTCTACCGGACCGGTGGGGGGCCGCAGAGCTGGTACCTCGACCTGACGAACGCGACGGACCGGGCCTGTGCCGCCGTACACCCGGTCGTGGTGTTCAGCGACCGGGCACACGCGCTCGAACCGGCCCAGTTCCGGATGGAGTTCACCGCCGGCGGGGCCGCGTACCCGGTGACGCTGGAGCAGTCCGACCAGGACGAGATCATCGCCGTGTTCGACGGGGCCGGGTCCTTCCCCGGCTTCACCGTCGCGGCCAACGGCTCGGTGACGGTGCCCGTCCGGCTGGCGTTCGCCGAGGACACCCCGCCCGGCGAGGTCGTCGCCGACGCCGCGCTCGTCCAGCGCAAGGGCGACGACGGGGACTGGGTGGGGGAGAGCGGTGGTTACCGCTTCGCCGTCGAGGGTGCGGAGGAGCCGGTGGAGCCCGGGGCCGCCGGCTCCCTGGCCCAGACCGGCCGCCCCGGCCGGCTCTACGGGCTCGGCGCACTGGCCGCCGCGGGCGCCGGCACCGGTGCGGCCCTGCTGCTGGGGGCCCGGCGGCTGCGCCGCACCTGACCGCCCGTAAAGTCCCGGTGTGGAACCGACACACAGCCCCGGCTCGCCCGTCCGCTCGGGGATCCCCGAGCACGGCCGCATCCCCAAGTACTACGCCGTCAAGGCCCGCATCTCCGCCCTCATCGGGGAGTTGGGCGAAGGCGGGCTGCTGCCGACCGAGCGCGACCTCGCCGAGCGGTACGAGGTGTCCCGCGAGACCGTGCGGCAGGCGCTGCGCGAACTCCTGCTGGAGGGACGGCTGCGCCGCGCCGGCCGCGGCACCGTCGTGGCCGGCCCCAAGCTGGAGCAGCCGTTGTCCCTCGCCAGCTACACCGAGGGCGTGCGTCGCCAGGGCCGCCGCCCCGGCCGTCACCTCATCGGTCTGGAGCAGTTCCCCTGCCCGCCCGGCCTCGCCCCCGGCATCGGCGCCGAACCCGGCGAACCCGTCTGGCACATGGAGCGGGTGCTGCTCGCCGACGACGAACGGGTCGGGCTGGAGAGCACGTACGTACGGGTGGCGCGGGTGCCCCGGCTCGACAGCGAATTCCAGCCGGACTCCTCCTTCTACGGGTACCTACGCGAGCGCCTCGGGATCTCCTTCGGGGACGCCGACGAGAAGCTGGAGACGGTGCTCGCCACCCCGCGCGAGGCCCTGCTCATCGGCACTCCGCCGGCGCTGCCGATGCTGCTGATCCACCGGTTCTCGCGGGACCGGGACGGCCGGCCGCTGGAGCGGGTCCGGTCGCTCTACCGCGGTGACCGGTTCAGTTTCACCACCCGCCTCGGACCGGAGTAAACCGCCACGGACCCCAAGCAATCCCCTCCCGAGATATCACAAGAAGATAACGGGTCTGGTCCAAACGTCGGGGGCTGTTCACCAACCCGTCGCCGACCCGACCCCGCCGGGACACGGCCCGGCACCACCGTGGTCGCCGTGAGAGTCATAGTCGTCGGAGGCGGCGTGGTCGGCACCATGCACGCCTGGCAGGCAGTCCAGCGCGGCCACGAGGTCGTACAGATCGAGCGGGAAGCCGAGGCGCGCGGTGCATCGCTGCGCAACTTCGGCCAGATATGGGTGAGCGGCCGCGCGGGGGGTGAAGAACTCGCCACCGCACTGCGGGCCCGCGAGCTGTGGGAGGGCATCGGCGCCGCCGTCCCCGGCCTCGGCTTCCGCGCCATCGGCTCGCTGACCCCGGTCCGCAACGCCGACGAGTACGCCGTCGCCACGGCCGCCGCAGCCCGCCCGGACGCGCCCGCCCGCGGCTTCAAGGTGGTCACCGCCGCCGAGGCCCGCGCCGTCAACCCGGCACTGCGCGGCGCGTTCGAGGCCGCCCTGTGGTGCGAACGCGACGCCGCCGTGGAACCGCGCACCGCCCAACTCGCCCTCCGCGCCCACCTGCGCGACTCGGGCCGCTACACCTTCCTGCCCGGCCGCGAGGTCCGCGAGGTCGTCGCCACCGCGGCCGTCCGCGACGACCACGGCGACGTCCACCGCGGCGACGCGGTCATCCTGGCCACCGGCGCCTGGCTCGGCGGCCTGGTCCGCGAACTCGCCCCCGACCTGCCGGTCCGCCGGGTCCGGCTCCAGATGATGCAGACCGACCCGCTCGGCGAGGAGCTGACCACCTCCGTCGCCGACGCCGACAGCTTCCGCTACTACCCGGCCTACGCCTCCCCCCAGCTGGACGCGCTCGCCGCCGCCCGCCCGCAGGCCGCCGTGGCCGCCGAGCACAGGATGCAGCTGCTGATGGTGCAGCGCCGCGACGGCGGCCTGACCATCGGCGACACCCACGAGTACGAGCACCCCTTCGCCTTCGACACCCTCGAAGACCCGTACGACCACCTCGCCGGGGTCGTCGAGGGCTTCCTCGGCCGCCCGCTGCCGAAGGTCCGGCGCCGCTGGGCCGGGGTCTACGCCCAGTGCACCGACACCTCACGGGTGGTGCACCGCCAGCAGGTCCGCGAGGGCGTCTGGCTGGTGACCGGGCCCGGCGGCCGCGGCATGACCTGCTCGCCCGCCATCGCCGAAACGACCGCGAACGAACTGGGCTGGTGAACGACATGTCCCCGAACCCGCAGCACCCGCAGCACCTGCCGACCCCCTCCCGCCACGGCCTCGTCGTCCTCGACATGGCCGGCACCACCGTCGCCGACGGCGGCCTGGTCGAGCAGGCCTTCGGCAGGGCCGCCGCCGCCCTCGGAGTCGAACCCGGCAGCCCCGACCACGCCGGGAAGCTCCGGTACGTCCGCGACACCATGGGCGAGTCCAAGATCTCCGTCTTCCGGCACCTGTTCGGCGCCGAGGACCTGGCCCGGCGGGCCAACTCCGCCTTCGAGGAGGCCTACGCCGAGCTCGTCGACGGCGGGCTCGTCACGGCGCTGCCCGGCGCCCGCGAGGCCGTCGAGGAACTCCGCGCCGCCGGCCGCACCGTCGTCTTCACCACCGGCTTCGCCCGGCCCACCCAGGACGCCATCCTGCGCGCCCTCGGCTGGCAGGACCTCGCCGACCTCGCCCTGTGCCCGGCAGACGCCGGCGGCCGCGGCCGGCCGTTGCCCGACATGGTGCTCGCCGCGCTGCTGCGCACCGGCGCCGTGGACGACGTACGCGGGATCGCCGTCGCCGGAGACACCGCCTCCGACATGCTCAGCGGAGTCCGGGCCGGCGCCGGCATCGTCGCCGGCGTGCTGACCGGTGCGCACGGCCGGGAAGTGCTGGAACGTTCCGGCGCCACCCACGTCCTCGCCTCGGTCGCCGGCCTGCCCGCGCTGCTGGCCCGCACGGAAGCCGACGCAGCCGAGGCAGCCGAGGCAGCCGAAGCAAGAGCAGCCGGTGCCGACGCGGCCGAAGCCGGAGATCCCGCGTGAGCGGCATCCGCTTCGACTCCGTATCGGTCGCGTACCACGGCACCACCGTCCTCGACGCGCTCGACCTCACCGTCGAACCCGGCGAGGTCATGGCCCTCCTCGGCCCCTCCGGCTCCGGCAAGACCACCGCACTGCGGGCCGTCGCCGGGTTCGTCACCCCGGCCGCCGGCCGGATCCTGATCGGCGGCCGCGACGTCACCGGCCTGCCGCCGTACCGGCGCGGCATCGGCATGGTCGTCCAGCAGTACGCCCTCTTCCCGCACCTGCGGGTCCAGGACAACGTCGAGTTCGGCCTGCGGGCCCGCAAGGAGCCCAAGGCGGAGATCCCGGCCCGCGCCGCGGAAGCGCTGGAGATGACCGGCATGGCCGGCTACGCCCGCCGCTACCCGCGCGAGCTCTCCGGCGGCCAGCAGCAGCGCGTCGCCATCGCCCGCGCCCTCGCCATCCGCCCCCAGGTCCTGCTCCTCGACGAGCCGCTGTCCGCCCTCGACGCCCAGCTGCGCTCCGGCATGCTCGCCGAACTCGCCCGGCTGCACCGCGAACTCCCCGACGTCTCCATGCTCTACGTCACCCACGACCAGGTCGAGGCGCTCACCCTCGCCGACCGGATCGCGGTCATGGACCGGGCCCGGCTCCAGGACTGCGGCACCCCGCAGCAGCTCTACCGGGCGCCGCGCACCGAGTTCACCGCCTCCTTCGTCGGCCAGGCCAACCTGCTGCCCGTCACCGTCGCGGACACCGCAGGCGCCGCGCTGTTCGACGGCCGCACCCTCACCGTCGACACCGGCACGGCGGCCCCCGGCACCACCGCCACCCTGTGCGTCCGCCCGCACCTGCTCGCCCTCGGCGCCGGCCCCGACGCCCTGCACGGGCCCAACGCCCTGCACGGCCGCCTCGGCGAGGTCCAGTGGCGCGGCGCCACCCACCGGCTGTACGTCGACGTGGCCGGCCACCGGGTCGCCGCCGACCTGCCCGAACTCCGCGAGACCCCGACGCCCGGAACCGAGGTCACCCTGCACTTCGCCCCGCGCGACGCGGTCCTGCTGGCGGCGGGAGCGGGGGCATGAGCAGCACGGTCACCGAGACCGCACCCGCCGAGCGCGCAGCCGGGCCGGCCCCGGCCCGGCCCCTCGCCGCCCGGCCCGCCGGCAGCCGCACCCGATGGCTCTGGGCCGCGCCCCCGCTCGCCGGGCTCGGCCTGGTCTTCCTCTACCCCCTCGCCCTCGTCGTCCGGCAGTCGCTGACCCCCGACACCGGTGGTCCCTTCGCCGCCTACGCCGAGGTGTTCGGCTCCACCGCCTTCCGCGAAGCGCTGTGGACCACCGTCTGGCTGGCGGTCGCCGCCACCGCCGGCTGCCTCGTGCTCGGCTTCGTCCTCGCGCTCGTCATCGCCTTCGTACCGTTCCCCGGAGCCAGGGCCGTCGCCCGGTTCGTCGACGTGTTCCTCTCCTTCCCGTCGTTCCTCATCACCCTGGCCCTGCTGTTCGTCTACGGCACCGTGGGCATGGCCAACGGGATGTGGACGGACCTGACCGGAGAGCCCGAGGGGCCGTTCCGCTTCCTCGCCACCCCGTGGGGCGTCCTGCTCGCGGAGATCACGTACTTCACGCCGTTCGTGATGCGCCCGCTGCTCGCCGCGTTCTCCCAGCTCGACACCGCGCAGCTGGAGGCAGCCTCGGTGCTCGGCGCGCGGCCGGGCCGGATCGTGCGGCAGGTGATCCTGCCCGAGGCGCTGCCGGCGCTCGCCGCGGGCGGCAGCCTCGTCCTCGTCCTGTGCCTGAACGAGTTCGGCATCGTCCTGTTCACCGGGGCCAAGGGGGTCACCACCCTGCCGATGCTCGTCTACGGCAAGGCGATCCTCGAATCCGACTACCCGGCGGCCTGCGTCGCCGCCGTCGTCAACATCGCGGTGTCCGTCGGCCTGTTCGGCCTCTACCGGGTGGTGGGCAAGCGTGCTGGTGCATAGCAAGGCGGGCCGCTGGGCGGCCTGGAGCCTGTTCCTCTTCCTCTTCCTGCCGCTGTTCGCACTGCCGCTGCTGGTGGTCGTCGCCGCCTCCTTCGCCACCCACTGGTCCGGCGCCCTGCCTTCCGGCCCCACCGGCGCCAACTACGGCGCGGCCGTCCGCGGCGAGTCCCTCCGGGCGCTCACCACCAGCCTGGTCACCGCCCTCGTGTCGAGCCTCCTCGCGCTCACCGCCGGCACCTGGGCGGCGCTCGCCGCCCAAGCCCTGCGCAAGGGTGCCCGCCGGGTGATGGACGCCCTGTTCGTACTGCCGGTCGCGGTGCCCTCCGTGGTGGTCGGGCTCGCCGTGCTGGTCGCCTTCAGCCGCCCGCCGCTGCTGCTCAACGGCACCGCCACCATCGTCGTCCTCGCCCACACCGTCCTCGTCACGGCCTTCGCCTACCAGTCCGTCTCCGCTGCCCTGGTCCGCCTCGACCCCGCCTACGAGCAGGCCGCGGCCAGCCTCGGCGCCCGGCCCGGACACGTGCTGTGGCGGGTGAAGATCCCGCTGCTGCTGCCCTCGCTGAACGCCGCAGCCGGACTCTGCTTCGCCCTGTCCATGGGCGAGTTGAGCGCCACGATGATGCTGTACCCGCCGGACTGGATGCCGCTGCCCGTGCGGATCTTCGCGGCCACCGACCGGGGGTCCCTGTTCACCGGCTCGGCCCTCGCGGTGGTGCTGATGGCCACCACGCTGCTCGTCCTGGCGGCCTTCTCCCGGATCCGCACCAGGGCCTCGTACCGCTGACGGCCGAGGTCCCTCCCGAACACCCTCCTCCTCCGCCCTCCCCTGTCCTGCCAAGGAGAACCCCCGCATGTCCCGCAACCCCCGCACCCTCCTGCGCCCGGCGCTCGCCGCCGCCGGCAGCCTCGCCCTCGCCGCAGCCCTCACCGCCTGCTCCGGTGCCGCCGGCGCCGACGACGCGAAGACCGTGACCGTCTACAGCGCCGACGGACTCAAGGGCGAGAACGGCGACGGCTGGTACGACAAGGTCTTCGCCGATTTCACGAAGAAGACCGGCATCAAGGTCGAGTACGTCGAGGGCGGCTCCGGCGAGATGGTGCAGCGCGCCGTCCGAGAGAAGTCCAACACCCAGGCCGACGTGCTGATCACGCTCCCGCCCTTCATCCAGCAGGCCGCCGGCAAGGGCCTCATCGAGAAGTACCGGCCGCAGGGTTCGGACCACGTGCAGGGCGGGGACAAGGCGGCCGACGGCACCTGGACCTCGGTCGTCAACAACTACTTCGGCTTCATCTACAACAAGAAGGACCTGCCGCAGCCGCCGAAGACGTGGGAGGAGCTCCTGGACGGCAAGTTCAAGGGCAAGCTGCAGTACTCGACGCCCGGGGTCGCCGGCGACGGCACCGCCGTGCTCATCAAGGCCACCCACGACTTCGGCGGCGAGGCCCCGGCGCTGGCCTACCTGAAGAAGCTCCAGACCAACAACGTCGGCCCGTCGTCCTCCACCAGCAAGCTCGCACCCAAGACCGACAAGGGCGAACTGCTCGTCGCCAACGGTGACGTCCAGATGAACTTCGCCCAGTCCAAGTCCATGCCCAACCTCGGCATCTGGTTCCCCGCCCGGGAAGGCGGCCGGCCGACCACCTTCGCGCTGCCCTACGCGGCCGGCCTCGTCGCCGGCGGCCCGCACTCCGAGAACGGCCGCAAGCTCCTCGACCACCTGCTCTCCGAGGAGTCCCAGAAGCTGGTCAGCGAAGTCGGCGGCGGCTTCCCCGCCCGTACGGACGTCAAGCCCACGGACCCCAACGCGGTCGCCCTGACCGCCCTGATGGCCGGCGTCGAGGTCTTCGAGCCGGACTGGACGGACATCGACCGCAACCTGTCCGACCGCGTCGCCGCCTGGAAGTCCGCCACCGGCAGCTGACCACCGCTTCCGCACCGCCCCTGCTCCGCACCGCCCCTGCTCCGCACCGCTCCTGCTCCGCACCGTCCCCGCTCAGCCTCTCCCCGCACGGTCCGCGCAGTCCCCACGACCACTCCCGGAGGAGTACGTGATCACCGCCCCCGCCCCGCTGCCCTCCCGCCGGGCCCTCGCCGTGGCCGCCACGGCCGCGGCCCTCGTCGCCGGCACCCTCGGCAGCACGGCCGCCACCGCCGACGAGGCCGCGGCGAACCCGGACAAGGTCTTGGTCATCGGCCTCGACGGGGTGGTCCTCGACCGCCTCAAGGCCGCCGACGCCCCGCATCTGAACGGGCTGATGGCCCAGGGCCTCACCGCCCGCAGCACCCTCTACGCCAACCCGATGGCCGCCACCTCGTCCGGCCCCGGCTGGTCCACGATCGCCACCGGCGTCTGGCCCGACAAGCACGGCGTCAAGGACAACTCGTTCACCGGCAAGAACTACGCCGCGTACCCCGACTTCCTCACCCGCATCGAGAACGCCGCCCCCGCCCTCAACACGTACGCGGCCGCCGACTGGGAGCCCATCACCTCCACCGACCAGAACGGCCCGATCTTCTCCGCCAAGGTCGACAAGCGGCTCTCCCTCAAGGGCGACCGCGACGGCTACGGCAGCGAGGACCCGAAGGTCGCCGCGGCCGCCGCCGCGGAACTCCGCGACCAGAACCCCGACGCCGCCTTCGTCTACCTCGGCGAGGTCGACACCGCCGGCCACGCCTCCGGCGCCAACAGCCAGAACTACCTGAACGCCATCGCCCGCGTCGACGTCCTCGTCGGCAAGCTCCTCACCGCCGTCCAGCAGCGCCCGACGTACGGCCAGGAGAACTGGAAGATCCTGGTCACCACCGACCACGGGCACACCGCCACCGGCGGCCACGGCGGCTCGACCATCGCCGAACGCGGCACCTTCGTCATCGCCAAGGGCGCCGGGATCCCCGCGGGCTCCGTCCGCGACGACGTCCGCCTCGCCGACGTCGCCGCCACCGCCCTCCAGCACGTCGGCCTGCCCGCCGGCGCCGCCATCGACGGCGTCCCGCTCGGCACTCCCGTCGGCGACGCCTTCGACACCCTCCGCCCGAGCCTGCGGACCCGGGTCGACGAGACCGGCATCCCGGCCGCCACCAAGGGCTTCACCCGTACCCCGCCCACCGGCTGGTCCGTGGACAACTCCCGCATGGGCACCGGCGGCGTCACCGAATGGGCCGGCTGGTCCTTCGCCACCGACGAGTTCTGGACCCAGGCCCAGCGCGACCAGTGGCGCGAGCTGAACGTCCGCTCCCGCAACGTGTTCGCCGTCGCCGACTCCGACGAGTGGGACGACAAGACCCACACCGGGACCTTCGACTCCACCCTCATCGGCCCCCGCCTGCCGGTCACCGCCGGGACCACGGCCACCCTCCGCTACACCACCCACTACCGCCACGAAGCCCCCCAGACGGCCCAGGTCCTCGTCTCGTACGACGGCGGCCCGGCCACCGTCGTCAAGAGCTACACCGCCGACGCCCTCGCCCGGAACGAGGCCCTGCCCCTCCAGGTCCCGGCCGGCGCCACCGACGTCCAGGTCCGCTTCCGGTACACCGGCAGCAACAACTGGTTCTGGACCGTCGACAACGTCAGCGTCGGCTAGCCGGTCGGCCCGTGCGGCGGTCGGCCCGCCGGCCCGTTGCTCCGTCCAGCGCAGGCGCCCGCCCGCCCCGGGCCACCCGGAAGCCGCCTCGCGGCCCGGCCCCGGGGCGGCGCGGGCGCCGAGCGTGTATGCAGGAACGATGGACCCCCGCTCCCCGACGGCGAGCCGGCACCGACCGCGGACGCAGCGGCGGGCCCGGCTGGCCGTGCCGTTCGCGCTCATCGTGGTCGTCACCGTCGCGGACCTCATCTCCCCGGCCGAGGTGCACCTGGGGCCCTTCCTGGCCGCCGCCCCGGCCCTCACCGCGTCCTTCCGCGGGCCGCGTGCCACCGCCCTCGTCGGCGCCGTGGCCCTGCTCGCCCAGACCCTCGTGGCCGGGCTGCGCACCGAGATCACCGACCTCAACCACACCGTCCAGATCAGCGCCCTCCTCGTCATCTGCGTGTTCGTCACCCTCTTCGCGCACTTCCGGGAGGTCCGCGAGAGGGAGCTGACCCAGCTCCGCTCGGTCGCCGAGGCCGCCCAGCGGGTGGTGCTGCGCCCGCTGCGCGACCGGATCGGACCGCTCCGCGTGGCCTCCGTGTACCTCGCGGCCGAAGCGGAGGCCGAGATCGGAGGCGACCTGTACGCGGCAGCCCGCACCGCCCGCGGCACCCGGCTGATCATCGGCGACGTACGCGGCAAGGGCCTGGAAGCGGTCGGCGACGCGGCCCTCGTGCTCGGCGCGTTCCGGGCCGCCGCCCACCGGGAGGCGGACCTGCCGGGACTGATCGCGTTCCTGGAGGGCACGGTGTCCGAGGACCGCGAGGACGCCGTCACCGACGGGCGGCCCGCAGGCCACGGCGCCGAGGACCCCGCCGGACGCGTCGAGGCGTTCACCACCGTCGCCGTCCTCGACATCCCCGACGACGGCCCCGCGCTGCACCTGCTCAGCTGCGGCCACCCGCCGCCGCTGGTCCTGCGGGAGGGCCGGATCCGGCCGCTGGAGGTCGACGAGCCGGCCCCGCCGCTGGGGCTCACGGAATTCGTCACCACCCGCCTGCGCGCCCAAACCTTCCCCTTCGGGCCCGGGGACCTGCTGCTCCTCTACACCGACGGGGTCATCGAGGCCCGCGACACGCACGGCCGCTTCTACCCGCTCGCCGACCGGCTGGCCGGCGCACCCCGGCACAGCCCGCAGGCCCTGCTGGACCACCTGTGCGCCGACCTGCTGGCGCACGCCGCCGGCGGCAGCCTGGGCGACGATGCCGCGATGGTCGCCATCGAGCGGCTGCCGGCCGGTCCGGGCAGGGGCGGTCCGGGCGCGGGCTGAGGGCGCCCCAGGTCCGCGCCGTGGACGCCGGACGCATCCCCGGCCATCGCCCGTTAGGGTGGTACAGACCACAGATCATCAAGGTCAGAGGCCACCGCAGAGCGGAGAACAGTCCAGTGGCAGAGCGCAAGCCGATCGAATCCTGGCTCACCGACATGGACGGAGTCCTCATCCACGAGGGCACCCCGATCCCCGGCGCGGATCAGTTCATCAAGCGGCTGCGCGACTCGGGCAAGCCCTTCCTGGTCCTCACCAACAACTCCATCTACACCCCCCGCGACCTCCAGGCCCGCCTCCAGCGCATGGGCCTCGACGTGCCGGTGGAGAACATCTGGACCTCCGCGCTGGCCACCGCCAAGTTCCTCGACGACCAGCGCCCCGGCGGCACCGCGTACGTCATCGGCGAGGCCGGCCTGACCACCGCGCTGCACGACATCGGCTACGTGCTGACCGACCACGACCCGGACTACGTGGTCCTCGGCGAGACCCGTACGTACAGCTTCGAGGCCATGACCAAGGCGGTCCGGCTGATCAACGCGGGCGCCCGGTTCATCTGCACCAACCCGGACGAGACCGGCCCGAGCACCGAGGGCCCGCTGCCCGCCACCGGCGCCGTCGCCGCCCTGATCACGAAGGCCACCGGCAAGAAGCCGTACTTCGCCGGCAAGCCGAACCCGCTGATGATGCGGACCGGCCTGAACGCGATCGGCGCGCACTCCGAGACCAGCGCGATGATCGGCGACCGGATGGACACCGACGTGCTCGCCGGTCTGGAGGCGGGCATGCAGACCTTCCTCGTGCTGACCGGGCTGACGTCCCGCGAGGACGTCGACCGCTTCCCGTACCGGCCGTCCAAGACCGTCGACTCCATCGCGGACCTCGTCGACCGGATCTGACCGGTTCCCCACCCGCCCGGCGGGCAGGCCGCACCCGTACGGGTCAGCGACACGCCTGCCGGGATGCGGCCGGGTCCCGCCCGCGTGAACCTCCGTACCAGGAGGTTTCACGATGCGCACTGCTCTGCTCGCTCTCCGTGCCACCGGGGCGGCCGCCGTCCTGGTCGCCGCGTCCGCCGCCACCCTCGGGTACGCCCCGCCGGCCGCCGCGGAGGAGGAGCGGCGCGGCACCGTCCAGGTCAGCCCCTCGCCCGCGGCACCGGGGGAGCAGGTCCGGCTGAAGGTGGAAGGCTGCGCGTCGGGCGTGGCGAAGTCCGAGGTGTTCGTCGCCGACGCCGAGCTGTCCGGCGGGGGCGGCGACCGCGGTACGGCACACGGCGACGCGATGATCCGGTCGCGGGCCGAACCCGGCTGGTACACGGTCCACGTCAGCTGCCACGACCACGGCCGCAAGGCGACCGGCAGCATCCGGATCGGCCACCGCCAGCCCAGCCACCACCCCTCGCCGGTCTGGCCGGTGCACGCGGGCGGCGGCGGCATGTCGGCGGAGCTGGCCGCGGCGCGCAAGGACGGCGACGAGGGGCCGGGGCTGCCGCACACCGTGATCGGCGCCGTCCTCGCCTGCGCCGCCACGCTCGCGGTCGCGGGCCGGGCGCTGCGGCTGCGCCGTCGCCGCAGTGGCGAGTGAGCGGCACCCGGCATGGGGGATGAGCCGCGCACCGCGCTGAGCGGGCGGATGCTGACGGGGCTGGCCTGGGCGGTGCTGGTGCTCGGCCTGTGGCTGTGGGGCCGGGAGATCACCGACCTGCCGGCGGGCAGCCCGGGGGCGGCGGGCGCGCTGTTCGGCACCGGCCTGCCGGCCGCGCACCCGCCGCTGCCGGGTGCGGCGCTGCCGGCCCGGGTGGTGCTGCCGTCGCTGGGCGTCGAGGCGCCGGTGGTGGCGCGCGGGCTGGACGCGGACGGGGCGGTCGATCCGCCGCCGTACGACCGGCCCGGCACGGTCGGCTGGTACGGCGGCGGTGCCCGGCCTGGCGCGGCGGGGCCGGCGCTGCTGGTGGGGCACGTGGACACGGCGTCCAAGCCGGCCGTCTTCTACGGGCTCAGCTCGGTCGCGAAGGGCGATGCGGTGCGGGTGGTGCGGGCCGACGGGGTGGTCGCCCGGTTCACGGTCGAGGACGTCCAGGTCTACGAGCGGGAACGTTTCGACGCGGCGAAGGTGTACGGGCCGCGGGTGCCGGGCCGGGCCGAGCTGCGGCTGATCACCTGCGGTGGGACCTACGACCGGACGGCGAAGGAGTACACGGCGAACGTGGTGGTGTCCGCGTACCTGACGGGGGTGGACGGCGCGAAGAAGTGAGGCCGCCCGGACCCGGTCCGGAACATGGTCCTGAACATGGTCCTGAACATGAAGAAGCCCCTCGCTGCTGCGAGGGGCTTCTTCTGTCTGTGCGCCGCCAGGGACTCGAACCCCGGACCCGCTGATTAAGAGTCAGCTGCTCTAACCAACTGAGCTAGCGGCGCTTGCTGACAGAGAAAACTCTACCCCACCTGCGAGGGTGCTCCGAACCGGGCCACGCCGGGGTTGTCCGATTAACCCATCTTCGTGCCGTTATGTGTGCAGTATGTGTGAGGCCCGCACCGCATGTGACGAGCATTCAGACGAGCACGCAGGGGAGTGGACGGACAGCATGACCAAGGAGCCGATGCCTACACCGGTGTTCCAGGACTACACACCCGACGGCGACTGTGCCTGCGCGGGCTGCGCGGAGCAGCGCGCGGCCCTGCGGCGCGGCGGGCATCCCGCCGCGCACGGACCGCGCCGGGCACTCGTCCTGGTGACGGCCGCCGGAGTGGTTCTCGGCGGCGGGGGCGGAACTGCCGCGGCCGTGGACGGGCCGGCCGCCGGCCCGTCCCCGGGACCGGGCGCCGCCGCGGGCGCGCCGGAGCCGGAGACTCCGCAGGGGCGGCCGGGGGTGCTGCACGGGCCGGGGGCGCCGCTGCCCGGGCCGGGCCCGACCGAGCCGGCGCCGGTCCGGCGCATCGACCGGGCGACGATCATCAAGCGGGCGCAGCTGTGGCTGGACGCGAAGGTGCCGTACAGCATGGCGAAGTACTGGACGGACGGGTACCGGCAGGACTGCTCCGGCTACGTCTCGATGGCCTGGGACCTCGGGTCGAACGAGTGGACCGGCAGCCTCGACACGTTCGCCACGCCGATCACCAAGGACGAGCTGCTGCCGGGCGACATGCTGCTTTTCCACAACCCCGACAACCCGAGCAAGGGCTCGCACGTCACCCTCTTCGGGGGCTGGACCGACCACACCCGGACCCAGTACCTGGCGTACGAGCAGACCCCGCCGGAGACGCGCCGGCTGGCGACCCCGTACGGCTACTGGAAGAACGCCGACAAGTACCTGCCGTACCGCTACAACGGCGTCACCGGCGGGATCACCGACGAGCCGCCGGCGGCCGAGCCGATGCCGGGGCCGGGGGCGTCGGCCGCCTACCCGGGGCGGTACGCGTTCGGGCCGGGCGCGGACAACGCGCAGGTCGCGCGGCTGGGGCGGCTGCTGATCGGGCGCGGCGGGGCCCGCTTCTACCCCTCCGGGCCCAGCTCCCGCTGGAAGGACGCGGACCGGCTGGCCACCCAGGCCTTCCAACGCGCCCAGGGCTGGCGCGGCACCGCCGCAGACGGCCTGCCCGGCCCTGCCACCTGGCGCCTCCTCGTCCGCAACCAGGGCCGCAACATCCCGCCGGCGGCGGGCACCCCGGTCACGCCGGTGACCGTGCCGGGGCGGCCGCTGCCTGCGCCCGGGAGCGCGCCCGCGCGGCCGGGGCCGGCGGGCCTGCCCGGGAGGCTCCCCGGTGCCGGCCCCGCGTACCCCGGTGCGGCGGTGTTCCGGCCCGGGCAGTCGCACGCGGCGATCACGGCCCTCGGACGCCGCCTGCAGGCCAAGGGCTTCGGCAAGCACTACACCACGGGCCCCGGCCCCGCCTGGACCGAGGCGGACCGCCGGAACGTGGAGGCCTTCCAACGCGCCCAGGGCTGGCGCGGTTCCGCAGCAGACGGCCACCCCGGCCCCGAAACCTGGCGACGTCTCTTCGCCTGACGGAGGCAACCGTGCACCCCACCCACACCACCACCGGCACCCTCTACCTCCCCCCGAACCCCGAGCCCCCCACCCCGCAGATGAGCCACCCCCCGGCCCAGGACCTGCCCCTGACGCAGGACCGGGACCTGGCCCCGAGCCAGGACCAGACCCCGGCGCCGGCCCAGGACCAGTACCTGGCCCCGGCCTCGGGACCGACCCCTGCCCTGGCCCCGGCCTCGGCCCTGACCCCGGGGCTGGACCTGGCCCGGCATCCGGACCCGGCTTCGGGGGCGGGACTGCCCCTGGGCCCGGCTCCGGCCCCGGCCCCGGGGGTTGCCCACGACCCGGCTCCGGTTTCGGCCGTGGACCTGGCTCCGGCCCCGTACCTGGGTCCGGCCTCGGTCCTCGACCTCGCTCCTGGCCCGGACCTCGCCCAACACCTGGACCCCGACCCCTCCCAGCGCCTGGTCCAGCACACGCCCCAGGCTTCGGCCCCGGCTCCTGCCCCGGCCTCGGCCTCGGTCCGGGGGGCGGCCCCGGCCCCGGGCCTGGCTCCGGCTCTGGCCCCGGCCTTGGCCCTGGACGCGGCCCCGGCCCCGGCCCCGGCTCCGACGCCGGTTCCGAGGGCGGTCCACGACTCGGCTCCGGCCTTGGCCTCGGCCCTGGACTCGGCTCCGGCCGTGGACCCGGCTCCGGCCTTGGCCTCGGCCCTGGACTCGGCTCCGGCCGTGGACCCGGCTCCGGCCTTGGCCTCGGCCTTGGACCCGGCTCCGGCCTTGGCCTCGGCCTTGGACCCGGCTCCGGCCTTGGCCTCGGCCCTGGACCCGGCCCCGGCCCCGGCCATGGACCTGGCTGCGGCCCCGGCCCCGGCCGTGGACCCGGCTGCGGCCCCGGCTCCGGCCGGGACCCCGGTTCGAGGTGCGGCGTACGACCCGGCTCCGGCCCCGGCCCGGGGGGAGGTCCCCGCTCCGGCTCCTGGCCGGGAAACGGGGCTGTGGCACAGGCACCCGAGTCAGGGGGCGGCGCCGGCCCGGCGTCAGGCCGTGGCGGGCACCGGTCCCGGCCGGGCCCGGCCGGCAACAGGCGGTAAGCAGGAAGGCGGCGCCCTCGCCCTCACGGCGCCGGTCTCCGACCCACTGCCGGTCCGGTCCGACGGCGGCCGCCTGCGGATCGGCCTGCCCGCGGCGGCCACGCCGCGCCCCTCCGTCGGCCCGGAACGGGCGCCCGGCGCGCCGCCGTTGGTGGCCCAGCCGCGAGAACCCCTCGCCGCGGAAACCGCGTCCCCGCCGACAGCCCGTAACGCCGTTCACCCGCCCACGGGAACTGCGCCCCGGGCAGGCGCGACGCCGGAACCCGGGGAAGCCCCGCCGCGCCCGCACGCCGGTGGCCCGAACGGCACCGCGACGGCCGGGGAAGCGCCGCCCGCCGGCCCCGCCGCCGCACCCGGATCCCGTACCCCGGCACGCCCGGACGCTCCGGTGAGCCGTGCCGTCACGCCCGGGCCCCACGCCCCGGCACGGCCGGCGGCATCGGCCGGTCCAGCAGCCACCCCCGAGCCGCACCCCGTGGCGCGGGCGGCCGCCCCGGCGTCCGCCGATCCCACCGCCGCGCCCGGGCCCCACGCCCCGGCACCGGCGGACCCGGCCGCGCCCGACCAGGTGGCGCCCGGGTGGAGCGCCGGGCCCGACGGGGGGGCCGAAGGCGTTGCCGGTGGGCCGGCGGAGGCCGGGCGGGGTGGGGCCCCGGTGCCCGACGACCTCTCAGGCGAGGTGGTGGTGCGGCATCGTCCTGCACCGGACGACACCCAGGTCATCCCGCTGATCGACAGTGCGCAGGGGGCCCCGGCCACCGATGACGCGCAGGTCGGCGCCCCGGGCGCAGTCGCTGAGGACGACGCGCAGGTCATGGCCCTGCGACCTGTCGCCGAAGATGACACGCGGGTCACGGCCCTGTGGCCCGTTGCCGAGGACGACACGCAGGATCTGCCCGTCGTCCCCATGCCGCTCGTGCGGGCGTACGGGGTGCCCGGGCCGAACCGGCGGGTGCGGCGGAGGGCCGGTGCCGGGGAGATCCCCGTCCACCTGATGTTCCGGGACGGGTCCGGGGCCCCGGCGGGCAGCGTGCCGCTGCCTGCGGTCCCGTTCCCGGTGACCGGCCCGCGCCCCGGCCGCGCGCCCGGACCCGAAGGCGGTCCGCAGCCCGGCCTGGGCGCCGTGCCTGACGGCCGCCCACGGTCCGGCCGGGATGCCGCACCCGACCGCGGCCCGCAGCCCGTTCGCGGCTCCGCACCCGACGGCGCCCGCCGGACCGGACCCGGCGCCGCCCCCCGCCCCGCAGCCCCCGCCGACCCCCAGGTGCGGGAGCGGCCGGGGCCGGTGCTGCCCGGGTGGGTGGCGGTCCTGGCCGGGGGAGTGGCCGTGGCCGGTGGGCTGGGGGTGCTCGGGTGGGCCGGGGCGTGGCCCGGGCGGGTCGAGCGGGCGCTCGGTCTGACGGTCCGGCCACACGACGCGCTCGGCGTGCTCGACTGGACCGCGTTCGTCGTCCTCGGCGTGATCGCGCTGCTCGCCCTCGGCGGGCTCGGCCGCGGCCGGGTCGGCCACGCCTGGGTGCTGACCCTGTTCGGCCGCTACCGCGGCACCGTCCGCCGTACCGGCCTGCTCTGGGTCAGCCCCCTGCTGCTGCGCCGCCGCGTCGACGTACGCCTGCGGCACTGGCGCAGCGATCCCGTGCCGGCCGTGGACGCCGGGGGCCTCGCCCTCCGGGTCGTGGTCCAGGTCGTGTGGCGGGTCCGGGACACCGCCCGTGCCACGCTCGCCGTCGAGGACCACACGGCGTACCTCGTCGAACAGGTCGAGTCGGCCCTCGCCCGGGTGCTGTCGCAGCTTCCGGCGGACGCCTTCCACGAGGACGCGCCCACCTTGCGCGACGCCGAGGCCGTCGGAGACGCCCTCACCCGGATGCTCGCCGCGGAGACCGCGGCCGTCGGCATCGACGTGTACTCCGCCCAGCCCACCCGCATCGAGTACGCCCCCGAGGTCGCGGCCGCGATGCAGCGCCGCCGGGTCGCCGCCATCGACGCCAAGCACCGTGACAGCGTGCTGAGTTCGGTGGTCGACGCGGTCGACGACACCATCCGCCGGCTCACCAGCCGCGGCATCGTCGAACTCGACGACTACGAACGCAAGGCGCTCGTGAAGGACCTCACCGTGGCCTTCTACACCGGCCGCCAGGAGTAGCAATACCTCCCACCCGCCCCACGACGGCCGGACCCCGCACCACGGGGCCCGGCCGTTCCCGCATTGGTCTGGACATGGCCAACTCCCGTCAATAATCTGAGACTTGGTCTAGACCTGAAATCCCGGACGCGCGCCCTCACCGCCACCTCATCCCCGCATCCCCACCCCCCCCACGTTCGAGGAGCACCCATGCGTCACACCCTCATATCCCGCCCCCGCACCCCCGGCGGCCTGCGCACCGGCCGCACCGGCTCCACCGCGCTCGCCCTCGGCCTCGTCCTCGGCGCCACCGTCCTGGTGGCCCCCGCCGCCGAGGGCCACGGCTATACCGACCTGCCCATCAGCCGCCAGAAGCTCTGCCAGAACCGGACCGTCTCCGACTGCGGTCCCATCCAGTGGGAGCCGCAGAGCGTCGAGGGCTTCAAGGGTTTCCCCGCCGCCGGCCCCGCCGACGGCAGGATCTGCGCCGGCGGCCACAGCGAGTTCGCCCAGCTCGACGACCCGCGCGGCGGCGCCTGGCCGGCCACCCCGGTGACCAACGGCCAGAGCTACAACTTCCGCTGGCAGTTCACCGCGAACCACTCGACCACGGACTTCCGGTACTACATCACCAAGAACGGCTGGGACTCCGGCAAGCCCCTGACCCGCGCCGCCCTGGAGCCGGCCCCGTTCCTGAGCGTCGCCTACAACGGCGCCCGCCCCGCCATGACCACCGTCCACCAGGGCCGGATGCCCTCGGGCAAGACCGGCCGGCACATGATCCTCTCCGTCTGGACCGTCAACGACACCCCGATGGCCTTCTATGCCTGCTCGGACGTCGTCTTCTAGGCGCATGCCCGCAGGCCCCACCGCCGGGGCCGCACCGCCAGGGCCTGCACCACCGAGGCCCGCGCCGCCTTCAATTCTGACGATGCGTCAGTTATGGTGCGGCGCCATGGCGACCAGCGGCACGGGCACACCCGACACCGTCGCGGAACTCGTCCTGCGCCGGTGGGGCGACCACCGGACCGGGCTGAGGGACCACGAGACCACCCTCAGCCACCACCGGGCCGTCCGGGAGTCCGCCGCCCGTGCCGCACTCCTCGTCGACCTGCTGCCCCGCGGGGCCGAACCCCATCTCGGGATCCTGCTCGACAACACCCCCGAGTTCCCGCTGTGGCTCGGCGCGGCGGCCCTCGCCGGGGCCGCCGTCGCCGGCATCAACCCCACCCGCCGCGGCCCCGAGCTGGCCCGCGACGTCCTCCACACCGACTGCCGCGTCCTCCTCACCGAACCCGCCCACCTGCCCCTCCTCGCCGGCCTCCACCTCCCCGGCGTCCGGATCCTCGTCACCGGCACCGAGGAGTACGCCGCCCTGCTCGCCCCGTACGCGGACGCCGTCCCCGGCGAGGCCGTGCTCCGCCCGGGCGGCCCCCGCCCCGCCGACCGGCTGCTGCTCTACTTCACCTCCGGTTCCACCGGCGCCCCCAAGGCGGCCCTGTGCACCCAGCGCCGCCTCGCCCGCGCCGGCGCCGCCCTCGCCCGGCGGTTCCGCGTCACCCCCGAGGACGTCCACTACATCTGCATGCCGATGTTCCACGGCAACGCGGTGATCGCCGACTGGGCGCCCGCCCTGCACGCGGGCGCCGGCATCGCCCTGCGCCGCCGGTTCTCCGCCTCCGCTTTCCTCGACGACGTCCGCCGCTTCGACGCGACGTACTTCACCTACGTCGGCCGGGCCGTCCAGTACCTGCTGGCCACCCCGCCCCGCCCCGACGACCGCGACCACCCGCTGCGCACCGGCTTCGGCACCGAGGCCGGCGCCGTCGACGCGGCCCGCTTCGCCGACCGTTTCGGCGTCCCGCTCGTGGAGGGCTACGGCTCCTCCGAGGGCGGCGCCGCCGTCCAGCACACCGACGACACCCCGCCCGGCGCCATCGGCCGGGCCGCCCCCGGCGACGACCTCGCCGTGGTCGACCCCCGCACCCGGCAGGAACGCCCGCCCGCCCGCACCGGCCCGGACGGCACCCTGACCGGGGTGGCCGAGGCCATCGGGGAACTCGTCAACCGGGGCCGCAGCCCCTTCGAGGGCTACTGGCGCAACCCGGAGGCGGAAGCCGCCCGGCTCCGCGACGGCTGGTACTGGACCGGCGACCTCTTCTACCGCGACGAGTCCGGCTTCCTCTACTTCGCCGGCCGCACCGACGACCGGCTCCGCGTCGACAGCGAGAACCTCGCCGCCGCGATGATCGAGAACATCCTGGCCCGCTGGCCGGCCGCAGCCGCCGTCGCCGTCCACGCCGTCCCGGACGAGGTGGCCGGCGACCAGGTGATGGCCGCGCTCGCCCTGCACCCGGGCACCGCCTTCGACCCGGGGGCCTTCGCCGCCTTCCTCGCCGCCCAGCCCGACCTCGGCACCAAGATGGCCCCGCGCTACCTGCGCATCGTCCCGTCGATGCCGGTCACCGCCACGAACAAGGTCCACCGGGTCGCCCTGCGCCGCGCCGCCTTCCTCCCGCACCCGCCCGAGCCCGCCCCGGCCTCCGAGCCCGCCCAGGCGACCGCCCCGGCCCCCGTCACCGGCCCCGTCTGGTGGCGGCCCCCGGGCGCCCCCGGCTACCGCCCGCTCTCCGCCGCCGACCTGGCCGGCCTGCTGGCGGCGTACGAGGACCACGGGCGCAGCGGCCTGCTGGGGCTGTCGTGAGCCCCGCCCGGCACCCCCGTACCTCGCGCCGCACCCGCCCCGCGGGCACCTCCGGACCGGGTGGTCACGAGCACCCCTCGGGACCAGGTAGTATTTTCTCTGTCAGCAGGCGCCGCTAGCTCAGTTGGTTAGAGCAGCTGACTCTTAATCAGCGGGTCCGGGGTTCGAGTCCCTGGCGGCGCACCTGATCTTCGGGCGGTTTCCGGTTCACCGGGAACCGCCCGAAGTGTTTTCCGGCCGGGCTCCACGGCCCGCTCCGGACACCGGCCGAGCGCCGAGCGCCGGACACCGGGCGAACGCTGGCTACAGGCTCAGCGACAGCAGCAGCGGAGCCGCCTTCCGGTTCAGGGTCTCCGCCGCGGCCCGCAGCCGGTGCGCGTGCTCGACCGGCAGCGACAGCGCCAGGCAGCCCACCGCCGACCCCGCCGTGATCGGGACCGCCGCGCACACCGTGCCCAGGGCGTACTCCTGGAGGTCCAGCATCGGCACCGTCGCCGGCTGCGCGTCCAGCTTCGAGAACAGCACCCGCTCGCTGGTGATCGTCCGCGAGGTCAGCCGGGCGATCTTGTGGCGGGACAGGTGGTCGCGCCGGCCGTTCAGGTCCAGTTGGGTCAGCAGGCACTTGCCCACCGCGCTCGCGTGCGCCGCCGAGCGGAAGTCCACCCACTCGTTCACCTTCGGTGTGCGCGGACTCTCCGCGACCCCGGTGATCTGCACCTCGCCGTCCACGTACCGGCTGATGTAGACCGCCGCGCCGACGGTGTCGCGCAGCCCGTCGAGGGCCGTCTGGAGCTTCTGCCGCAGCGCCTCCTGCCGGTCGGCGCCCGAGCCGAGCAATACCAGCGAATCGCCGATCGCGTACGCGCCCTCCGAAACCTGGAGCACGTACCCCTCGCGGCGCAGCATCATCAGTAACGGTGCGAGGTGCGCCGTCGGCAGCCCGGTCTCGCGGGAGATCTGGACGTCGGACACACCCCCGGTGTGCCGAGAGATCGTCTCCAGTACGCGAAGGGCGTACTGCACCGAATGGAACGGCGCGGTCGGCTCCGTCAGCGCCACGGTCTCCCCCTAGCAGGTTGTTACCGCTTGCCTTCCCACGATAACCAGCAAAGAGCCGTTGTGGAGCGTCTGTTGAGGAGATTTCCGGTGCGGCCGGGGCCCCTGGGCAGGGATTCATCGGAATGGCATATGCCAAGGTCATGACACTGGCGTCAGGTGGGCGGGAATGAGACCCCGGTGACGCCTGTTCGACCTCTTCGTACGGATTCGGCGGCGCGGAGAGAGCGGGCGGAAGCGGTCATGACGGTGGCAGAGCGTGAGGACATCCGGGGCACGGCGCACGGGCAGGCACCCGTGCCGCTGTCCGCACTCGATCTCGTGACCGTGGGCAGCGGCAGCAGCGCCGCGGCCGCCCTGCGGACCAGCGTGGCACTGTCCCGGCTCGCCGAGTCGCGCGGCTACCACCGGCACTGGGTGGCCGAGCACCACTCCATGCCCGGCGTCGCCAGCTCCTCGCCCGCCGTGATCCTCGCCCACCTCGCGGCCCACACCGACCGGATACGCCTCGGCTCCGGCGGCGTGATGCTCCCCAACCACGCCCCGCTGGCCATCGCCGAGCAGTTCGGCACCCTCGAAGCGCTCGCCCCCGGCCGCGTCGACCTGGGCCTCGGCCGGGCCCCCGGCACCGACGGCGGCACCGCGGCCGCCCTGCGCGGCGCCGCCCGCCCCGACCGCGGCGGGGACGACTTCCCGCGGCAGCTGGCCGAGCTGACCCGGTTCCTCGACGACGACTTCCCCGACGGACACCCGTACGCCCGGGTGCACGCCGTGCCCGGGCCGGTGCAGGGGCCCACCGGGCGGCCGCCGCTGTGGCTGCTCGGGTCCTCCGGCTTCAGCGCCCGGCTGGCCGGCGAGCTGGGGCTGCCGTTCGCCTTCGCCCACCACTTCTCGGCCGCCAACACCGTGCCCGCGCTCGACCTCTACCGGGAGTCCTTCCGGCCCTCCGCCGTGCTCGACGCCCCGTACGCGCTCATCGGGGTCGGCGTGCTGGCCGCCGACGACGCCGAGCAGGCCCGCCGGCAGGCCATGACCGGCGCCCTGTCGATGCTGCGGCTGCGCACCGGCCGCCCCGGCCTGATCCCGACCCCCGAGGAGGCCGCGGCGTACGACTACTCCCCGGCGGAGCGGGAGTTCGTCGACGGCTGGCTGCGCAACGTGGTGCACGGGTCGCCCGAGGACGTCCGCAAGGGCCTCGACGCCCTGGTGGCGCGGACCGGCGCGGACGAGCTGATGCTGACCTCCAACGCCCACGGAGGGGACGCCCGGTTGCGTTCGTACGAGCTCGTCGCAGATGTGTACGGGCTGCCGGGGGCCGCCGGCTGAGCCGTCAACGGGGTGCGAACGGGGATTGGCTGGTTTGTTGCCAAAACCTGTCGCAGGGCCACCTGAAGAGATCCTTAAACCGCTCGTCACCGGGGGTGGCGGGCGGTTTCTCGTGCCCGGTCACGTCTCTGACCGGCCATTTTGCCTCGGGACTGGTCTAGTCCTTATTTGGCCTGAACCATTGACGCGGTCATGGCGGGACGACTATCACTCTCCTCAACACGTGGACCCCCCACCCCTCCCAACTCCGGAGGCAGTTCATGCACATCCGTAAACCGCTGCTCGCGGCCGCCACCACCGCCGCGCTTGCCGCCGGAGCGCTGGCCGGTTTCGCAGGACTCACCACCGCCGAGGCGGCCGCCACCGCCACGGCCGGCACCACGGCCGGCGGCGTGAGGATCGCCTACTACGACCAGTGGAGCGTCTACGGCAACGCCTTCTACCCCAAGCACCTCGACACCCGGGGCATCGCGGGCAAGCTGGACGTCATCAACTACTCGTTCGGCAACATCCACCCGACCAACCTCACCTGCTTCGAGGCCAACAAGGCGGCCGGCGACGACAACAACCCGAACGCCGGCGACGGCGCGGGCGACTCGTACGCCGACTACCAGAAATCCTTCAGCGCCGCCGACAGCGTGGACGGCGTGGCCGACAAGTGGGACCAGCCGATCGTGGGCGTCTTCAACCAGTTCAAGGAACTGAAGGCGAAGTACCCCCACCTGAAGATCAACATCTCCCTCGGCGGCTGGACGTACTCGAAGTACTTCCACGACGCGGCGCTCACCGACGCCAGCCGGAAGAAGTTCGTCTCCTCCTGCATCGACCAGTACATCAAGGGCAACCTGCCCGTCGAGGGCGGCTACGGCGGCCCCGGCACCGCGGCCGGCATCTTCGACGGCATCGACATCGACTGGGAGTACCCCGGCTCCTCCGGCGGCCACCTGGGCAACCACTACGGACCCGAGGACAAGGCCAACTTCACGCTGCTGCTGAAGGAGTTCCGCACCCAGCTCGACGCCCACGGCGCGGCCAACGGCGGCAAGAAGTACATGCTGACCGCGGCCCTCCCGGCCGGCCAGGACAAGATCAAGCACATCGAGACCGACAAGATCGGCGCGTACCTCGACTACGCGAACATCATGACGTACGACATGCACGGCGCCTGGGACGGCGACGGGCCGACGTACCACCAGTCCCCGCTGTACTCCGGTGCCAACGACCCGACCGACCCGATCGCTCCGGGCACCCAGAAGTACAGCATCGACAACGCCATCGACTCCTGGATCGACGGCAACCCGGCCTACGGCATCGCGGGCGGCTTCCCGGCGAACAAGCTGACGCTGGGCTACGAGTTCTACTACCGCGGCTGGAAGGGCGTGCCCGCAGGCACCGCGAACGGCCTCGCCCAGCCGGCCACCGGCGCCTCCGGCGCCCGGCCCACCAGCCAGCAGGCCGGCATCGCGATGTACAAGGAGCTCGGCGGCATCGTCGACAACCCGGCGACCACCTTCTGGGACGACCAGGCCAAGGCCTCGTACTTCTACAAGGACGGCGAGTGGTTCACCGGCCTGGACCGGAAGGCGATCCAGGCCCGGGTCGACTACGGCAGGCAGCGCGGCCTGGGCGGCGCCATGATGTACTCGCTGCTCGGCCTCGACGCCAACACCACGCTGCTCAACCAGATCTCGGACGCCCTCGGCGGAGCCACCCAGCCGCCGACCACCCCGCCCACGACGCCGCCGACCACCCCGCCGACGACGCCGCCCACCACCCCGCCGACGACCCCGCCGGCCGGCAGCTGCACCGCCCCGGCCTACGTCGCGGGCAGCGTCTACACCGGAGGCACCCAGGTCTCCCACAAGGGCCGCACCTGGAAGGCCAAGTGGTGGACCCAGAACGAGGAGCCCGGCACCACCGGTGACTGGGGCGTCTGGCAGGACCTCGGCGCCTGCTGATCCCCCCACCCGCGCGCCGAGCAGCGAACCGCCCCGCACCCCCGACCGGGGTGCGGGGCGGTCCCGTGCGCAGGGCGCCTACCGGTCCTGCTGCGAGGGCACCGCCCGGGCGCCGATCATCTCGGCGATCCGCTCCGGGGCCACCGCCCGCGAGTACAGCCAGCCCTGGCCGGTGTCGCAGCCCACCCGGCGCAGCCGCGCCGCCTGCCCGGCCGTCTCCACGCACTCGGCGGTCACCGTCAGCCCGAGCCGGTGCGCCAGCTGCACCAGGGCCTCCACGATGGTCTCGTCCGCCGGATTGGGGTGCGTCCCCTCCTCGTAGCGGAAGCCGCGGACGAACGAGCCGTCCAGTTTGAGGACGGACACCGGCAGCCGGCTCAGGTAGGCGAGGTTCGAGTAGCCGGTGCCGAAGTCGTCGATGGCGATCCGCACGCCCATGTCGCTCAGCTCCTGAAGGGCCTGGAGCGGCCGGCCCGCCGAGCCCATCACCGCCGACTCGGTCAGCTCCAGCTGGAGCAGCTGCGGGGCCAGCCCGGTCTCGGCGAGGATCGCCGCCACGTCGCCGACCAGGTCCGAGTCCCAGACCTGCCGGACGGCCACGTTGACGCTCACGAACACCGGGTTCTCGGACGGGTGGTCCAGCTGCCACCGGCGGGCCTGCCGGCACGCGGTCCGCAGCACCCACTGCCCGAGCTGGACGATCGAGCCGTCCTCTTCGGCAATTCCGATGAACCGATTCGGCGTCAGCACGCCGAACTGCGGGTGGTTCCAGCGCACCAGCGCCTCCACCCCGCGCACCACTCCGGTCTCCAGGTCCACCAGCGGCTGGTACTCCAGCGCGAACTCGCCGCGCTCCACCGCCGGCCGCAGCGTCGAGGACAGCGCCTGCCGGGTCATCCGGTGGGCGTTGCGCTCCGGGTCGAACAGCGTCCAGCGGGCCTTGCCGTCGGCCTTCGCCCAGTACAGCGTGGTGTCGGCCATCTGCATCAGGGCGGTCGCCGAGGTGCCGTCGGTGGCCCGCTCCACCACCCCGATCGAGGCCGACACCGACAGCCGCTGCCCGGCCAGGTCGAACGGCTCCTGCACCGCCGCCAGCACCGCCCGGGCCAGCTCCGCCAGCTGCTCGGTGCCGGTGGAGTCCTCCACGAGTAGCGCGAACTCGTCGCCGCCCAGCCGGGCCACCAGGTGCCCGCCGCTGCGTCCGTACCCGGCCTGGTCCGCGCAGTGCGTCAGCCGGGCCGCCACGGCGGTCAGCAGCCGGTCGCCGACCCGGTGCCCGAGGGTGTCGTTGACTGCCTTGAACCCGTCGAGGTCCAGGTAGCACAGCCCGATCCGGCCGGTGCCGCCGTGCTCGTACGCCGAGGACTCCAGGGCGGCGGAGACCCGCTCGAAGAACAGGGCGCGGTTGGGCAGCCGGGTCACCGGGTCGTGCATCTGGAGGTGCCGCAGCCGGGCCTGGAGGTCGCGCCGGTCGCTGATGTCGGACACCGACAGCAGCACGTCCCGGGTGCCGGGCACCGGCCCGAGGGTGACCTCCGTCCACAGCGAGTGCCCGTCGGCGTGCTTGAGCCGCCGGGTGCAGCGCAGCCGGGCCTGCCGGCCGCGCAGCACCTCCAGGTACGCCTGCCAGGTCCGGGCCTCCGCGCCGAGGTCCACCAGCTCGGCCGCGGACTGCTCGACGAGCGAATGCGGCTCGGCGCCGAGCAGTTGGGCGAGGGCGTGGTTGGCCGCGACCACCAGCCCCTCGCGGTCGACGACGGCCATGGCGAGGTGGGCCGCGTTGAAGGCGGCCCGGTAGTCGCGCAGTTCGGCGGCCGACCGACCGGTGAAGTGACGTTCCGTAGTGGTTCCCCGGAGGCTTTCGGCCACTGCACGGGGTCCTTCCGATGTTCCGCTCACGGGCTCGCTCCCGGTGTCCGCGCAGGAAAGTGTGCCGATCATAGAGGCACGTCGGAGCCCTATCCAGCTGCACGGCGGTCATTCCGGGCCGGTGGAAGGGGGTGTCGATGATCGTCCCGGATGCCAGGCCGATCGTTTCTGCGCAGCTGCGCGCGTTTGTGCGCGGCCGTGTGCATGACTGAACAGCCCTGGCTGTCACTCGATCGAATGTGACGTTCCGTGATGTTAACGAGGGTCAGCAGCGTGGTGTCGTGCTCACTCGTGTGGGGCACTGGAACAGGACAACACGCCTGATTTCGGCACAAGGTGGATGGGATGTTCCGATCCCTCACCGGAGGTCCATGTGCCGCGACAGCAGACACCCGGCCCAGGGGAGCGCGTCCGTGCCCGCAGTGCGGCGGCGGCGCTCACCTCCCTGACGGCACTCGCCGCGATGTCGCTCGTCGCCGGACCCGCGGACGCGGCCTCCGGAGCAGTCCCGTGCGCGCTGACCCGGACCTCCGCCCACCACTCACTGGGCCTCGACACCTGGAACACGGCCTACCCGAAGCCCGCCCGCACCCTGAACGCCGTCATGGTGTTCCTGTCGTTCCCCGACGCCCGCCCGCACACCACCCCCGAGGAGCTCGCCGCCGACCACTTCCCCGCGACCAGCCGCTTCTTCGAGCAGGCCTCCTACGGGAAGTTCCGGCTGGTGCCGCATCCGGGCGCCGCGTGGATCCCGATGCCCAAGCCGTCCACCGCCTACCGGATAAAGAGGGACTGGGCCCCCGAGGACCGGGCCGCCTACCTGCGCGACGCGGTTGCCGCCGCCGACCGGACCGTGGACTTCAGCCGGTACGACGTCGTCTACTTCGTCGCCGACCCGGACGCCCCCGGTGTGGACTCCGACGCCACCAAGGTCGTCAACTTCGACCGCCCGGTCCGCGCGGACGGCGCCGACCTGTGGCGCATCGTCACCGTCTTCGAGCAGCACCCGCCGGACCGCAACGTGCTGGCCCACGAGACCGGGCACGTCTTCGACCTGCCGGACCTCTACCACCGGCCGACCGACGGCAAGGGCGACTGGGACACCCACGTGGGCGACTGGGACGTCATGGGCAGCCAGTTCGGAATGGCCCCCGACCTGTTCGCCTGGCACAAGTGGAAGCTGGGCTGGCTGGAGCCGGACCAGGTGGACTGCGTACGGAGCGGCACCTCGCTGCACACGCTCCAGTCCCTCGGTGCGCCCCCGGCCCGCGGTGCCCGCGGCGGCACCCGGCTCGCCGTGGTCCGCACCGGCGAGAACAGTGCGATCGCCGTCGAGGCGCGCGGCTCGGCCGGCAACGACGAGGGCACCTGCACCGAGGGGGTCCTGATCTACCGGGTGCGCAACGAGGCGCCCTCGGGCGGCGGACCGGTCGAGGTGCTGGACACCCACCCGGACACCGAGGCCTGCTGGGACGACTCGGTCTACCCGGCGCTCGCGGACGCGCCGCTGGACGTGGGGGAGGCGTACACGGTGCCGGGCGACGGCATCCGGGTGGAGGTGGCCGACCGGACCCCGTCGGGGGACTGGATCGTCAAGATCACGGCCTAGCCGGGCGGCGGCCTCGAGCGCCGTCGCCGGGAGCCGCCGGAATACGAAGAAGCCCCTCGCTGCTGCGAGGGGCTTCTTCTGTCGGTGCGCCGCCAGGGACTCGAACCCCGGACCCGCTGATTAAGAGTCAGCTGCTCTAACCAACTGAGCTAGCGGCGCCTGCTGACGTCGTAGACATTAGCATCCGGACCGGCCGGAGGAAAAATCGATACCCGCACCGCCGCGGCCGAGGCGGCGCGCGCGGCCCGCACGCAGGCCCACAGGAGCACCTCGGGGCCCGGCAGCCAGGGCTGCCGGCTGTCCGGTGCGACCAGCCAGCGGGAGGTGGTCCGCGCGCCGTCCGCCGGGGCGCTGAGCGCGGGTACGGCCACCGCGTCGCCGCGGCCGTGGCACAGCAGGGACGGGATCGCCCCGCCCCACTCCTCCCAGTGCAGCAGCGCGGGCAGCCGGTGGGCCGTGCCGGGCGCGGCGAACAGCAGCATCCGCCCGCGGTGCACGGCCACCGGGCCCGAGCCCGGGCCTTCCTCCCAGAGCCGGTCCAGCATCCGCCGCCCGAACACCGCGGGCACGTTCACGACGTCGAAGGCCGAACCACAGGGCAGCACCGCGGGCGCCGTGGGGCGCGACTCCCACAGGGAGAGGGTGCTGCGGGGGTAGGGGGAGGCGGAGGCGAGCCACGCGGCGCCGGGCGGGGTCACGTGGGCGGCCGCGTGCCGGCCGAGCCCCTCCGCCTCCAGCAGCCCGAACAGATCGGCCTCGTCGGCGCCCAAGGCGGCCTGACACCCGGTGGCCGGTTCGTCTCGCGTCTCGTCTCGCACCCAAGAGCTCATGGACCAGGTGTACCGGGCGTGCCGATCCGGTTGCGAGGAGTTGCCGGAAACCGGGACAGGGCGCCGCGGGGTGGGGTATCTTCCGCCCCGGCATATGCCAGTGGCGTCCCCGGCCGGGTGTTCGCGTGATCACCCCGGCCGGATGTTCGCAACGTCACCCTCGGCCGTACGGGGTACGCCCCCGCCCGGCCGCGGCCTACGCCGGGTCGTGCTTGCCGCTCAGCAGGCCGCGGCCGAACTCGATCATGCGGTCCGCGTAGTCCTCGGTCCACTCCGCCCGGGCCGCCACCTCCGCCGCCGACAGGCTGTCGAACCGGCGCGGATCGGCCAGCTGCGCCGCCGCCACCGCCTGGAACTCCATGGCCCGGTCCTGCGCCGCCCGGAAGGCCAGCGTCAGCTCCGTGGCCCGCGCCAGCAGCTCCCGCGGGTCCTCGATGGACTCCAGGTCGAAGAAGTGCTCCGGGTCCGCGACGGCCTCCGAGGGCTCGAAGAGCAGCGGCGCCGGCCGCATCCTCCGCTCGGTCCGCTCGGGCTCTGCCATGCGATTCCTCCGGCTGGTCTGTGCGTACGCGCGGCGCGACGAGGGCCGCCGCGCCGTCCGGCCCCTGCTTCCGGGCCACCCTCCATTGTCCAGCCCCACGCAAGACCGCCCCGGCGGGACGGCCCGGCCGGCCCGGCCGGCCCACCCGGCCCACCCGGCCCACCCGGCCCACCCGGCCCACCCGGCCCACCCGGCTCAGCCGTCAAGGTGGCCTGTGTCGTTCCACCGCTCCAGCGCCGGCGCGCCGTACGCCCAGCCCAGCACCGACAGCGACGTCGGGTCCAGCCGGATGCGGGCGCCGAACGACACGTCCTCGCCCAGCCAGCGCGCCGCCAGCGCCCGCAGCACGTGGCCGTGCGCGAAGACCAGCACGTCCCGCTCCGAGGACCGCGCCCACGCCACCACCTCGTCGGCGCGCGCCGCCACGTCCGCGGTGCCCTCGCCGGCCGGCACGCCGTCCCGCCAGATCAGCCAGCCCGGCCGGACCGCCTGGATCTCCGCCGGGGTCATGCCCTCGTAGTCGCCGTAGTCCCACTCCAGCAGCGCGTCCCACGGCTCCGCCTGCAGCCCGAAGCCCGCCAGGTCGCACGTCTCGCTCGCCCGCACCAGCGGACTCGTACGGACCTCCACGCCGGGCAGCCCCGACCACGGCGCCCGCGCCAGCCGTTCGCCCAGCAGTTTCGCCCCCTGGCGCCCCTCCTCCAGCAGCGGGACGTCGGTGCGCCCGGTGTGCCTGCCGGAGCGGGACCACTCGGTCTGTCCGTGACGGGCGAGCAGGATGCGCGGTGCCATGACGTTTCTCCCGGAATGAGGCGGTGCGGACTCCCGGCCATCATCGCCCACGTGAACATCACACAACTCCCGGGCAACCCCCGGATGGGAACACGCGTCTTACCGCGTATGCCTGAACGTCTGGACCGCCGCCCCCGCTGGTGGGCCGAGCTCCTGCTCATAGCCGTCGTGTACGCCGCCTACTCCGGCGGCCGGCTGCTCGCCCGCGGAGACGTCTCCACGGCCGTCGACCACGGCCTGGCGATCCTCCACTACGAGAAGCTCCTGTACCTCAACGCGGAGCACCCGCTCAACCGGCTCTTCACCGCCGAACCCTGGATCGGCATACCCGCCGACTTCGCCTACGCCTCCCTGCACTACCTCGTCACCCCGGCCGTCCTCGTCTGGCTCTACCTGCGCCGCCCCGGCAGCTACCTCGCCGCCCGCACCTGGCTGATGGCCTCCACGCTCCTCGGCCTGGTCGGCTTCACCCTCATGCCGACCTGCCCGCCGCGCCTCCTCGACGCCGCGTACGGCTTCACCGACACCATGGCCCAGTACAGCTCGTACGGCTGGTGGGGCGGCGAGGCCAGCGCCCCGCGCGGCCTGGGCGGACTCACCAACCAGTACGCCGCCATGCCGAGCCTGCACGTCGGCTGGGCCCTGTGGTGCGGCATCCTCGTCTGGCAGCACGCCCGCACCCCGCTGGTCCGCTACCTCGGCGCCGCCTACCCGGCGCTCACCCTGCTCATCGTCCTCGGCACCGCCAACCACTACCTCCTCGACGGCGTCGCCGGCGCCGCCGTCATGGGCATCGGGTGGCTGCTGACCCCGCACGCCCTGCGGCTGGCCGGGCGTTTCCGCCGGAAGTCCCCGGATGTCAGTGGCGGATGGGACACTTCCGCGGGTGAGCTCCTACCCGCCCAGCGGTCCAGCGCAGACGACGACACTCCGGCAGCGGCTCGCTGAGCTGCGCGGCCCCGCGGTGCCGCCGCGCCCCCTGGACGCGCGCGCCCTGGCGGCCCTCGCCGCGAACCCCGGCTGCCGCAGACGGGCCCTCCTGGACGGCGCCGGGGTCGACAAGCCGGCCCTCGCCGCCGCCCTCGGCGCCCCGGCGGGATACGGCCAGTCGCAGTTCGCGATGATCCGCGGCAACTCCTTCGAGGCCAAGGTCAAGGCCGACGGCGGCACCGAGCTGCTGCGGCTCGTCCACGAGAAGCTCGGGCGCGGCGCCGAACCGCCGCGCGCCGCGCACCTCCCCGACCTGGCCGCCGCCGGGCCCGAGGGCCGCGCGGCCCGCACCGCGCTCGCCCTGCGCGAGGCGACCGCGTCCGGCACCTGGACCCTGCTCGACCACCCGATGCTCGCGCTGGAGGTGGCCGGCACCCCCGCCTACCTGGAGCCGGACGCGGTCGTCGTGCACCCCGACGGCCGGTGGACCGTCGTTGAGATCAAGTCGTTCCCGCTGATCGACGGGGCCGCCGACCCCGCCAAGGTCGGCGCCGCCGCCCGCCAGGCCGCCGTCTACGTGCTCGCCCTCGAACGCGTCGCCGCCAAGCTCGACGGCGCCCGGGTCGGCCACGAGGCCCTCCTGGTGTGCCCGAAGGACTTCTCGAACGTGCCGGCCGCGGCCGCCGTCGACATCCGCAAGCAGCGCGCCGTCACCCGGCGCCAGCTCGACCGGCTCGCCCGCGTCGAAGACCTCGCCGCCGCCCTGCCCGACGGCACCAGCTTCGCCCCCGACCGCACCCGCGCCCAGCTCACCGAAGCCGTCGAAGCCGTCGGCGCCGCCTACGCCCCGGACTGCCTCGCGGCCTGCGAGCTGGCCTTCCACTGCCGGGACCGGGCCCGCGCCGCCGGCGCCGTCGGCACCCTCGGCCGCCAGGTCCGCGGCGAACTCGGCACCCTCACCACCGTCGAGGCCGCCCTCGACGCCGCCGCCGGCGGCTGCCCCGGAGGCCCGGCCGAGGACCCCACCGCCGAAGCCCTGCACCGGGCCGCCCGGCTGCGCGCGGGCGCCCTGGCCGCCGCCGGACTGCCCGCCGACCGCACGGAGGGCCCCGGATGTCCCTCCTGACCACCCTCGCCCGCCTCGAAGCCGTCCGCGCCGGACGGGCCCGGCCGCTCGCGACCGTCCGCCACCGCCACCTCACCGACCGGCCCCTGGTCTTCGTACCGCTGACCACCGCCGGTGAAGCCGGTGCGCCGCTCGGCGCGCTCGTCGGCACCGACCGGGACGCCCCGCGGCTGCTCGTCGTCCCGCAGCCCCGCGACCGGGACCTGCGCTGGACCTTCCTCGCCGACCTCGCCGAGGAAGTCCTCCCGTACATCGACGCGTACGCCGACCACGTCGAGCCCGCCGAGCGCACCGAGACCGACCCCGTCACCGGCAAGAAGGCCAAGGTCGCCACCGAGCTGTGCCTCGACGCCCCGCAGATCGTCGTCCCCAGCCCCGCCGGCATCGAGTACGTCCGCCTGCTCGGCCGGTCCATGCGGTTCCGCCGCACCGCCGAGGAGGACCCCGACGCCCCCTACCCGGCGCCCGCCCGGGTGCCGCTGCTCGGCCGCTGGTTCACCCACCTCGCCGAGCGCTCCCGGATGCCCGGATCCGCGCTGCTGCTGTCCGCCACCGGACTCCTCTCCCGGCACTGGGCCACCGGCCAGAGCAGCCTGGAGGACCAGCACCTCGGCGCCCTGCTCGCCTGGATAGCGCCCGACCCGAAGACCGGCGGCACCGGCGCCGAGCAGGCGCTGCGCGCCGAACTCGCCCGTGACGCGCAGGGCCTGCTGCTCGTGCCGCCCGCCGGCCCGGCCACCGACCCCGCCTTCGACAACAAGCTGCTGGCCCCCGCCATGGCCCGGTTCGACGCGGCCCGTGCCGCAGACCCCGCCGACCCGGCCGCCCGCAGCGCCGCCGAGGACGCCGTCCGCGCCCTGGTCGCCTCCCAGCTCCGGCCCACCTGGGACGCCGTCTGGCGCAGCCTCGACCTGGTACGGGAGCTGCCGCCCGGCGCGCACACCGAGCAGCGCTGGACCGGCGACCGCTGGTCGTACACCGGCCACCGGGACCGGGTACGTGCCGGCGAACCGCCGCAGCCGCGCCGCGACGACGCCGTCACCGCCGCCCGCAAGCTCGGCCGCCGCGAGACCGAGCAGGTCCGGCTCGACGCGCAGGAGGCCCTCGACGACCCGCTGGTGATGGCCGCCCGCCGGTTCGCCGGCGAGGCCTTCGCGGGCGAGATCACCGAAGTCGTCATGGAGTGGACCGACTCCAAGCGGCCCAGCCCGCGGCCGCTGCTGGCCGTCGCCACCGAGGACGGGCCGCAGTTCGACGGCCCCGCCAAGGTCTACCGCTCGCTCGACGGCCGCGCCCAGACCGCCGAACACGTCCGGACCGAGGAGGACGGCACCGTGGTGCTGCGGCTCCTCGACAAGATGGGCCGCGGCCGGGAACCCGAACCGGGCACGGTGCCGGAGAAGGGCGACCAGGTCTGCTGGACCCTGTTCGAGCACGAGCCGCGCAGCGGTCCCCGGCTGCCGGAACCCGAGGACACCCCCTGGACCCACGGCGGCCCGCCCGCGGCCGGCCCCGAAGCAACCGACCCCGTGACCGACGAGGACATGCTGTGACCACGCCCGCCCCCGAAGCAGACGGCCCGGTCGCCGACCCCGGTGCGGCGGCCGCCCGGGCCACCGCCGGGATCCTGCACGACACCCTGCACGGGACGGCGCGCGGCGTGGTCGTGGACTCCCCGCCGGGGGCGGGGAAGTCCACCCTCGTGGTCACCGCCGCCCGTGAACTCGCGGCCGCAGGCCGCCGGCTGATGATCGTCGCGCAGACCAACGCCCAGGTGGACGACCTGGTGCTGCGGCTGGCCGACAAGGACCCGGAGCTGCCGGTCGGACGGCTGCACAGCAGCGACGGCGACGCCTACGACAAGGCGCTGCTGGACCTGCCCGCGGTCACGCTGTCCGCCAAGGCCGCCGACCTGGCACCGCTGCCCGTGGTGATCTCCACCGCCGCCAAGTGGGCGCACACGCAGGTGGACGGGGCCTGGGAGCACGCCATCGTGGACGAGGCGTACCAGATGCGCTCGGACGCGCTGCTGGCCGTGGCCGGGCTCTTCGAACGGGCGCTGTTCGTCGGCGACCCGGGGCAGCTGGACCCGTTCAGTGTGGTCGGCGCCGAGCAGTGGGCGGGGCTGTCGCACGACCCGTCGGCCAGTGCGGTCGCCACCCTCCTCGCGCACAACCCGGACCTGCCCCAGCACCGGCTGCCGGTGTCCTGGCGGCTGCCCGCCTCCGCCGCACCGCTGGTCTCCGCCGCGTTCTACCCGTACACGCCGTTCCGCAGCGGCACCGGGCCCGCGGACCGCCGGCTGTCGTACGCGGCGGCCTCGGACGGGTCGGGCCCGGACCGGGTGCTCGACGAGGCCGCGGAGGCCGGCTGGGGGCTGCTGGAACTCCCCGCCCGGCACGCCCCGCGCACCGACCCGGAGGCCGTGCGGGCGGTGGCGCTGGTGGTGCGGCGGGCGCTGGACCGGGGTGCGGTCGCGGTCTCCGAGCAGTCCCCGGACCCGGTGCCGCTGACCGCCGCGCGGATCGCCGTGGGCACCGCCCACCGCGACCAGGCGGCCGCGGTCCGGGCCGCGCTGGCCGGACTCGGGGTCACCGGAGTCACCGTGGACACCGCCAACCGGCTCCAGGGCCGCGAGTACGACCTGACGGTGGTGCTGCACCCGCTGTCCGGCCGCCCCGACGCCACCGCCTTCCACCTGGAGACGGGCCGCCTCTGCGTCCTCGCCTCCCGCCACCGCCACGCCTGCATCGTGGTCGCCCGCGCCGGCATCCCCGACCTCCTGGACGAGCACCCCAGCACCGACCCGGTCCAACTCGGCGCCGCAGTCAAATTCCCCGACGGCTGGGAAGCGAACCACGCGGTGCTGGCCCATCTGTCGGAGCACCGGGTGCCCTGGCGGCCGTGACCGGCTTGGCGGCCGCAACACCCCATAGCCGGGCGGAGTCCGGCCTGCCGCCGGAGGCGGCTGTTGGTTGCAGCCCCGACGGCTGGGAAGCGAACCACGCGGTACTGGCCCACTTGTCGGAGCACCGGGTGCCCTGGCGGCCGTGACCGGCGGGTCCGGGCGGTGGATTCATGCGGTGACCGGCCGGGCGGTCACCCCGCGACGTGCCGGGACAGGAATTCCGACACCCGGGGCGAGCGCTGGTGCGGCAGGAGGGCCGCGGCCGTGGCCGACAGCAGGGTCGTCACGCGCTGGGACTGGACCTGCGGCAGGAGGTCGAGCACCTGGTGCCCGGCCGCGGCCGCCTGGTCCGGCACCCCGGCCCGCGCCAGGTCGTCCGCCAACTGCGCCGTGTACAGGGCCACGTTGCGGGCGAAGTGCGGCTCCTGGAGGTTCGCCGCCCGGCCCGCGTGCCGGGCGGCCCGGCCCCACTCGCCGAGCGCGGACCAGCACCCCGCCTCCTGGGCCTCCAGCTCCGCCTCGCCGAAGAAGCTCATCCACTCCGGGTCGGCCGGCCCGGCCCCGCGCCCGAACAGCGTGTGGGCCCGCCCCAGCGCCTCCTGGCACCCGGCCCGGTCGCCCAGCCCGGCCCACCCGGCCGCCTCCCGCAGCGTGAGCAGGCACGACAGCCGCGCCGAGCCCACCGACCGGGCCGCCCGCTGCCCCGCCTGCGCGGCCCGTACGCACTCCCGCGGCCGGCCCGCGTCCCGGGCCAGGAAGCTCATGTTCGCGAACGCGTGCGCCTCCAGCCCCGCGTCCCCGGACACCCGCGCGGTCGCCAGCGCCTCCGCGTAGTGCGAGCGGGCGTCACCGAACCGGCGCGAGTCGTGCGCCAGCCAGCCCACCGAGATGGCGAGCTCACCGGCCCCCGCGTGCAGCCGGTCGGCCGTCGACTGCCGGGCGGTACCGGCGTCCAGCAGCGCGTACGCGGTGCGCAGCGGCTCGGCCGCCCGCCGGTAGAGGCCGTCGGCGCCGTGCCGGTCGTCCAGCAGCCGGATCTGCCGTACGGCCGCCTCGACGGCTTCGGCTTCGGCCTCGCCCGCACGGCGCGGGAGCTCGGACCGGCGGGGCAGGGTGAAGCCCAGGGTCGCGGCCGCCATGGTGGCGGATCCGCCGGAAATGAACGCGCGACGCAGCACGTCGCTCTCCTCGGAGGAAGGGGGATCGGTGGCAGGAGGTGCGGGGAAACGGTTCGGCCCCCGCCCGCGCACGGTTTCGCGCGGCGAGAAGCCCAGGTCGGCGAGCGTGCGCCCGGGGAACATGTGGAGGAACACCCGTTCGTACGCGTAGTTGGGGCAGCGGATCTCGCCGGCCTCCACCCGCCCGATGTAGCGGGCGTCGCACGCGACCGTCTCGCCGATCTCCCGGGCGGCCCGGCGCACCAGGGCCGCGAACTCGGCGGGGGATTGCTGCCCGCGCAGCCGCCGGAAGGACTCGTTGGGTGACGCCGCCATGGGACGTGCCTCTCTGGCCAAGGTGCCGCCGGAGCCTGGGGGCCGGCGCGCATGAACGTACCGCCAGTCAAAGACGCCCCTGCCAGCGTTTGGCTACAAAACGGATATCTCACCCGCGATCCGCCATGAACTGCCATCCTTTGCGGCAGCATGCCGCCGCCACCGTTGACGACTCCGCGCGTTGAACCATGCGGAGTGGGAGCTGGCTCCCCGCGCACGAGGACGACCGAGGAGGGGTTCCCCATGGTGGAGGCTGGTTTCGAGACGGGCACGGCCGCCGGCGGCACCGGAACCGAGCCGGGTGCGGCCCCCGATCTGGTGACCGTGCCGGCCCGGCAGGGCCTGGAGGCGGTCGACATCATCCGCCGCACCGCGGCCGCCGCCCCCGGCGGTGCGGCCGGCGGCGTCGGCCCCGTCCTGCACGACGGCTCCGGCGACACCCTCGGCTTCCTGGTGCCCCACGGCACCGCCGACTGCTGGGACCTGCCGGGCAGTGCCTGTACGCACACCTCCGGCCGCGGCATGCGCTTCGACGTGGCGGCCGCCCCCACCAGCGAGGGCACCGGCTGGCTGCTCCCGCCCGAGGCGGCCGGCCCGGTCACCGACCCCGAGGTCCTGCGCGCCGCCCTCGGCGAGGCGGCCCGCCTCATCGAGGCCGCCGACAACTGCCGCTGAGGCCGCCTCCCGGGCCACTGCCGGAGCCGGCCCGCCGCGCAGCGGCGATAATGGCCGGATGGCAAAGGGCAGGCGTGGCCGAATATCCTCCGAGGCCGTCGTCGCACAGGTGGACGGCGGTCTGGCCGAGCTGGAGCCGGACCGGGAGCGGACCGGCGCCCGGACCCTGCTGATCGACGGCGCCCCGCAGTCCCACGTGGACCTCGACGACCCGACGTGCCTGGACTTCGCGTACCAGCGGCGGATCGGGCACGTCATCGACCTCGCGGCCCCCGCCCGGCAGCCGCTGAACGTGGTCCACCTCGGCGGCGGCGCCTTCACCCTGGCCCGCTACACCGCGGCCACCCGGCCCCGCTCCACCCAGCAGGTCGTGGAGATCGACGCCCGCCTGGTGGCCTTCGTACGGGAGCACCTGCCGCTCGATCCGCAGGCCCGCATCCGGGTCCGCACGACGGACGCCCGGGCCGGGCTCGCCAAGGTGCCCGACGGCTGGGCGGACCTCGTGATCGCCGACGTGTTCAGCGCCGCCCGCACCCCCGCGCACCTGACCAGCGCCGAGTTCCTGGACGACGTACGGCGGGCGCTGTCGCCCACCGGCTGGTACGTGGCCAACCTCGCGGACGGGCCGCCGCTCGCGCACCTGCGCGGCCAGATCGCCACCGCCGCCACCCGGTTCGAGGCGCTGGCGCTTGCCGCCGACCCGGTCGTCTTCCGGGGGAAACGATTCGGCAATGCCGTGCTCGTGGCGGCCGACCGGGAGCTGCCGGTCGCCGAGCTGACCCGGCGGGTGGCGAGCGACCCGCACCCGGGCCGGGTCGAACACGGCCGCGCGCTGGCCGACTTCACCGGCGGCGCGAGCGCGGTCACCGACGCCTCGGCGGCCGCCTCGCCGGCCCCGCCGCCGTCGGTGTTCCGGTGAAACGTTTCAGCTGACCCTTCCGCCGGATCTTCCGCCGACGTGCCCCGCCGTTCTCAGCGCTCGTCGACCTCGATCGCCGGCGCGTGGTCGTGCCACGTGCAGAACACGTTCACCTCGCGCCCGTCGCGCGTGAACGTCACCCGGATCCAGAACTCCTGCTTCCACACCTGCATCCGCCAGCCCGGCGCCGGCGTCGCCGACACCAGCTCCGCCGAGGACGCGCCCAGGTCGAACGCCACCCGGCCGCCCGCCACCGTACGGCTCTCCACCGAACCGGAGCCCGTGCCCCGCGCCCCGGACCGCTTCGCCCCGGACCGCCCGCCCGCGGACCCCGACGGCCCGGGAGCGGCCGCCGACGACACGGCCGGCGACGGCTCGCGCGACGGCGGCACGGACGGCGAGGGCGGCGCGGCCGACGGCGCCGGCCCCACCGGGAACGACGGCGGGGCACCGCGCTGCGTCGACGAGGACAGCGGCCGGTCCGCCGAGGACAGCGGCAGCGCACGCGGCGGGTCGTACGCCGTCCCCGCCATCACCGTGTGCACCCCCCACCACGACAGGGTCACGGCCGCACCCGTCGCCAGGGACCACGCCAGCGCGTGGACAAGTCCTCGTCTCATCGGGGGACATACTGCACCACCGCCCCAGAACCCGTCCCGGCGCCCGTACGGGTCCCCCGCATGGCGTACGGTGCCGCCCATGGCAAGTGTGCTCGTGGTCGAGGACGACCAGTTCGTACGATCCGCCCTCATCCGGCACCTCAGCGAGGCCGCGCACACCGTGCGCAGCGTCGGCACGGCCCTCGAAGCCCTGCGCGAGGTCGCGCACTTCCGCTTCGACGTGGTCGTGCTCGACCTGGGCCTGCCCGACCTCGACGGGGCCGAGGCGCTGAAGATGCTGCGCGGGATCACCGACGTGCCCGTGATCGTCGCCACCGCCCGCGACGACGAGGCCGAGATCGTCCGGCTGCTCAACGACGGCGCCGACGACTACCTGACGAAACCGTTCTCCGTGGAGCACCTCTCGGCCCGCATGGCCGCCGTGCTGCGCCGTTCCCGGTCCGTCGCCGGGGCCGAGCCGCCGTCCCGGGTGCTGCGCGTCGGCGGCCTGGCCATCGACCCGCTGCGCCGCTCCGCCGAGCTGGACGGGACCGTACTGGACCTGACCCGGCGGGAGTTCGACCTGCTGACCTTCCTCGCCGGCCGGCCCGGCGTGGTCGTCCCGCGCAAGGAGCTGCTCGCCGAGGTCTGGCAGCAGTCGTACGGCGACGACCAGACCATCGACGTCCACCTGTCCTGGCTGCGCCGCAAGCTGGGCGAGACCGCCGCGAACCCCCGCTACCTGCACACCCTGCGCGGGGTGGGCGTGAAGCTGGAACCCCCGCAGTGAGCCGCCGGTGAGGACGCCCGAAGGGAGCGGCCGGCGGGCCGGGGCGGGCCGGGACGGCGGTGGGCCGATGCGGTGGGCGCTGGTCCGGGTCTGCCTGGCCGTCACCACCATGGTGGTCCTCGCGTTCGCCGTGCCGCTGGGCCTGGTCGTCCAGGAGATGGCCCGCGACCGGGCCGTGTCCAACGCCGAACGGCAGGCCGCGGCCATCGGCCCGACCCTGTCGATCACCACCGACCGCCGCCAGCTCGCCCGCGCCGTCGCCTCCACGCAGATGGGTGCGGCCGGCCGGATGGCCGTGCACGTGCCGGCGGTGGCCGCCGATCCCGGCGCCGGGGTGCCGGGCAGCGGGCCGGTGGACATCGGCGCCGGCTGGGCCGGCGAGCGGGCCGTCGCCGACACCCGGCAGCTGGGCCGGGCCACCACCGTCGGCCTCGGCGGCGGTGCGTCCGTGCTGCTCCAGCCCACCGCCCTCGGCTCCGGCGGCATCGCCGTCGTGGAGATCCTCATCCCGGAGGGCGAGGTCAGCAACGGGGTGGCCACCGCCTGGCTGGTGCTCGCCGGCGTCGGCGCCGCCCTGATCGTCGGCTCGGTGGCGGTCGCGGACCGGCTCGGCGTCCGGATGGTCCGCCCCGCCCGGCGGCTGGCCGACGCGGCCCAGCAGCTCGGCGAAGGGCGGCTGGGGGCACGGGTCCCGGAGGACGGGCCCAAGGAACTCCGCTCGGCGGCCGCCGCGTTCAACTCGATGGCCGACCAGGTCGTGGAACTCCTCGCCAACGAGCGGGAACTCGCCGCCGACCTCTCGCACCGGCTGCGCACCCCGCTCACCGTGCTCCGGCTCAACGCCGCCTCGCTCGGCGACGGCCCGGCCGCCGAGCAGACCCGCGCGGCGGTGGAGCAGCTGGAGCGCGAGGTGGACACGATCATCCGCACCGCCCGCCAGCAGCGGCCGCAGGCCGGCCAGCCCGGCGCGGGTGCCGGCTGCGACGCCTCCGAGGTGATCCGCGAGCGGATGGCGTTCTGGTCGGCGCTGGCCGAGGACGAGGGCCGGGAGGTCCGGCTGGCCGGCGTGGACCGCACGGTGCGGGTCCCGGTGGCCCGGCCCGAACTGGCCGCCGCCCTGGACGCGATGCTCGGCAACGTGTTCCGGCACACCCCCGAGGGCACCCCCTTCGCGGTGGACGTCCACGACGCCGGCGAGGCCGTGATCGTGCTGGTCTCGGACGCCGGTCCGGGCATCGCCGACCCCGACGCGGCGCTGCGCCGCGGCAACGACGGGGACCGCGACGGCTCCACCGGTCTGGGCCTGGACATCGTCCGCCGGGTGGCCGAGGCCACCGGCGGGGACGTGCGCATCGGGCGGTCGGTGCTCGGCGGCACCGAGGTGCGGGTGTGGATCGGCCCGGACGGACGGAGCCGGGCGGGGGAGCGGGCGCGGCGCGGCCACCGCGGGGCGGTCCGGCGCCGGAAACGGGCATCGGCGTAGTCGGGACCGGGGCGCGGGCGCGCCTCATGGGGCGTATGTCCTGATCTGGGTACCGTCCGGGCTCATGGACACCCTCATCTTCGGCGGCATCCTCGCCACACTGCTGGCCGTCTACCGGCAGGCGTCCAGGACGGTCGTCCTGGGAGCCTGGTTCGTCATGCTCGTCGCCGTGATCCTGCTGATGGCCCACCACATCACCAGCAGCCTCGCCCTCGACCTGAGCTACTGACCCATGGCGATGAACAGCATCCTCCCCGACGCCGCCCCGATCGCGGGCGGCGTCCTGGGGCGGGTCCAGTACTGGTTCGCGTGCTTCTTCGCCGTCGGCTGGACGGGTGTGGTGTGCGGCGGGCTCTACTACCAGTTCGTCGAGTGGGAGTACCCGTGCCCGCTGTGCATCGTCCAGCGGATGTTCATGCTGCTGGCCGCCATCGGCGCCGGGGTGATCGTCCGGCGCGGCATGGACGGCACGGTCTCGGGCCGCGACTACATGATGGGCTGGGGCCTGTCCCTGGTCGCCGTCATGGCCGGCTCCTTCGCCTCCTGGCGGCAGACGATGCTGCACATCCTGCCCGGCGACAAGGGGTACGGCAGCGAGGTCTTCGGCCTCCACCTGTACGTGTGGGCGTGGATCCTCTTCTCCGCCTCCGTCGTCGCGATCGGCATCGTGCTCGCGTTCGCGCACTCGACCGCGGACCGGGCGCTGCCGCCCTCGTACCGGCTGCCGGGGCAGCTCGTGCTCGGCTTCCTCGGCGTGGTGATCGCGATCAACGTGGTCGCCGTGTTCTTCGAGGAGGGCTTCCACTGGTTCCTCCCGGACGACCCGACCCGCTACGAACTCCTCTACGACCTGGGGATCCTGGACTGACCCGGACCCCGCCCGGACCCCGCCGCGCACCGGGCCTGTCCGGGTGAGGCGGTGCGCGGACGGGGGCCCGCCGGCGTTCGCACCGGCGGGCCCGTCTCAGGAGGCCGGGGGCAGGGCGCCGGTGCGGGCCAAGTCCGCGTACCAGCGGGCGCTGGAGCGGGGCGTGCGGACCTGCGTGCCGTAGTCGACGTGGACGATGCCGAACCGCTTCGCGTAGCCGTAGGACCACTCGAAGTTGTCCATCAGCGACCAGAGGTAGTACCCCTCCACGGGCGCGCCGTCCGCCAGGGCACGGTGGACGGCCGACAGGTGCGCGTGCAGGTAGGAGATGCGGGCCGGATCGTGCAGGTCGGCGGTGAAGGCCGCGCCGTTCTCCGTCACCAGCAGGGGCAGCCCCGGCGCCTCCCGGGTGAAGCGCATCAGCAGGTCGTACAGGCCCGTGGGATCGATCGACCAGGCCATGTCGGTCAGCTCGCCGGGCGGCTGGTGGAAGGCCACCCCGTCGGCGGCCGGCCAGGGGGAGTGGGCGGAGGCGCCGTGCCCGTCGGACCGCGGGCCGCCGGATGCCGCCGACACCACCGCCGGCGTGTAGTAGTTCACGCCCAGGAACGACAGCGGCTGGTGGATCAGGGCCTCGTCGCCGGGGCGCACGAAGGACCAGTCGGTCAGCTCCGCGGTGTCCGCCAGCAGGTCCTGCGGGTAGCCGCCGTGCAGCAGCGGGCCCGTGAAGATGCGGTTGGCCAGCGCGTCGATGCGGCGCTGCGCGTCCAGATCGGCCGCCGAATCCGTCAGTGGCCGCACCGCGCTCGGATTGAGCGCGATCCCCGCCCGGGAGCCCGCCGGCAGGGCCCGGACGGCCAGCCCGTGGGCCAGGTTCAGGTGGTGCGCCGCCTTCAGCGCATCCGCCGGAGACGTCCGGCCGGGCGCGTGCACCCCCGAGGCGTAGCCCAGGAAGGCGCTGCACCACGGCTCGTTGAGGGTCGTCCACAGCGACACCCGGTCGCCCAGCACCCGCGCCACCGTGTCCGCGTACGTGGCGAAGGCGTACGCGGTCTCCCGCACCGGCCAGCCGCCCGCCTGTTCCAGATGCTGCGGGAGGTCCCAGTGGTACAGCGTCAGGCACGGCTCGATGCCCCGCGCGAGCAGTGCGTCCACCAGCCGGTCGTAGAAGCCGATGCCGCCGGCCAGCACCCGCGGCCACGACACCGAGAACCGGTACGAACCGAGGTTGAGCTCCGACATCAGCCGCACGTCCTGCTGCCAGAGCCGGACGTGGTCGGCGGCGACGTCACCCGTGTCGCCCGCCGCCACCTTCCCCGGCGTACGGCAGAAGGAGTCCCAGATCGACGGGCCGCGGCCGTCCGCCGCCCCCTCGATCTGGAAGGCCGCGGTGGCCGCACCCCAGAGGAATCCGGGCGGAAACTGAATCGCTGTCATCCCTTGACGGCTCCCTGCATGATGCCGCCGACGATCTGGCGGCCGAAGAGGACGAAGACCAGGAGGAGGGGAAGGGTGCCGAGCAGCGCGCCGGCCATGATGACCGACTGGTCCGGGATGTAGCCCCGGCCCAGGCCCGTCAGGGCCACCTGCACGGTCGGGCTGCCGTTCTGCGTCAGCGCGATCACCGGCCAGAAGAAGTCGTTCCAGGCCATGACGAAGGTCAGCATCCCGAGCACCGCCATCGCCGGGCGGGCCACCGGGAACACCACGTGCCAGACCACCCGGAGCGAACTCGCCCCGTCCACCCGCGCGGCCTCCACCAGCTCCGCCGGCAGGGCCTGGGCCAGGTACTGGCGCATGAAGAACACACCGAACGCCGAGACCAGCGCGGGCAGCACCACCGCCTGCAACCGGTCCGTCCAGGACAGCTCCGCGATCATCATGTACAGCGGGACCACGCTCAGCTGCGGCGGCACCAGCATCGTGCCGATCACCAGCATGAGCAGCAGCCGCCGGCCGCGGAACCGCAGCCGGGCGAACGCGAAGCCGGCCAGCGTGGAGAACACCACCGTGCCGGCCGCGACCGTGCCGGCCACCACGGCCGTGTTCAGCAGCGCCGTGCCCATGTTGGCGTCCGTCCACGCGACGGACAGGTTCCGGCCCAGGTTGCCGCCGAACCAGAACGGCGGCGGGGTCTGCGCCAGCCGCGTGTTGCTCCGCGACGCCGCAACGGCCGTCCACAGCAGGGGGAAAAGGGACCCGAGGGTGAAGAGGCCGAGGACCACGTAGGTCAGCCGGCCCGCCCGGAGCGCTCTCACCGGCCCTCACCCCGACCCCGCAGCAGCCGGGCCAGCCCGCCGACCAGCACCAGGATCAGGAACATCGCCCAGGCGATCGCCGACGCCCGCCCCAGGTGCAGGTTCACCCAGCCCTGCTCGTACAGGTACAGCCCCAGGGTCTGGAACTGGTGGTCGGACCCGCCGGTCGCCCCCGCGCCCCCGTTGAACAGCAGCGGCTCACCGAACAGCTGGGTCGCCCCGATCGTCGAGACCACGCACGTGAACAGGATCGTGGGACGCAGCGAGGGAACGGTGACGTGCAGGAACTGCCGGAACCGCGAGGCCCCGTCCAGCTCCGCCGACTCGTACAGCTCGTGCGGCACCGCCTGCATCGCCGCCAGGTAGATCAGGGCGTTGTAGCCCGTCCACCGCCAGATCACGATCGTCGACACCGCCAGCTGGCTCGCGAACGTGCCGTTCTGCCAGTCCACGGCATCGAACCCGGCCAGCCCCAGCACCCAGTTGACCATCCCGTGGTCCCGGCCGAAAAGCAGCACGAACACCAGCGTCGCCGCCGCCACCGACGTCGCGTACGGGGTGAGCACCGCCACCCGGAAGAACGCCGAGCCGCGCAGCCGGTAGTTCAGCAGGTGCGCCAGGCCCAGCGCGATCAGCAGTTGCGGGACCGTGGACAGCAGCCCGATCGTCACCGTGTTGCGCAGCGCGTTCCAGAAGAACTCGTCACTCAGCAGCCGGGTGAAGTTCCGCGCCCCCACCCACCGCATCGTGTCCGGATCGGTCAGCTCCACCTGGTGCAGCGCCGCCCAGCCCGTGTACAGCAGCGGGAACAGCCCGAAGGCCGCGAAGAACAGGAAGAACGGCGCCACGAACGCGTACGGGCTCCAGCGCAGGTCCCACCGGTAGCGCCGGGACCGCCAGGCCCCGGCCCGGTCCCCCGCCCGCACCGCGCGGGCGGGGAGCACCGCCGCCGGGGCGGCGGACTCGTCGGTCAGAGAGGTCTCGGCCATCCCCGGTCACTGGTCCAGCGCGTTGTCGATCGCCTTCACCGCGGCCTGCCAGCCCTGCTCCGGCGTACGGCCCTTCTGGTCCACCTGGAGCATGCCGACGTCGGCCAGGTTCTGCGCGATCACCAGGTCCTTGGGGCCGACGGTCTGCACGGGCACGCCCTGCGCGGCCTTCGCGAAGATCTCGCCGATCGGCGCGCCGCCGAAGTACGCGTGCTTCGCCCCCGACACCGCCGGCAGCGCGTACGCGGCCTGCGCGCTCGGGAAACTGCCCCGCTTCTCGAACAGCCGGGCCTGCTGCGCCGGCGCGGTCAGCCAGGCGGCCAGCTTCGCCGCCTCCGCGGAGTGCCGGCCCGCCTTCGGCACCACGAGGAACGAGCCGCCCCAGTTGCTCGGCCGCGGGGCCTGCGCCACGTCCCACTTGTCCCGCCCGGCCGGACCCGCCTTGTCCTGGATGTAGCCGAGCATCCAGGCCGGGCAGGACACCGTCGCGAAACCGCCGTTGGCGAAGCCCTGGTCCCAGCCGGGGGTGAACTGCTGGAGCTTCGCGCTCAGCCCGCCGGTGGCGAACGCGGCCGCCAGGTCGAAGGCACTGCGGACCGCCGGGTTCGACTTGTAGACGACCTTGCCGTCGGCGTCGTAGAACCGCCGGGCACTGCTGCCGGTGACGGCCGCCATCACCCCCGACGCCGAGTCGACGAACGGCTTGCCCGCGCCCGCCTTCGCCCGGTACTGCCGGCCCACCTCCAGATAGCGCTTCCAGTCGCCCGCCCACAGCGCACCCACCGCGGCCCGGTCCGTGGGCAGCCCGGCCGCGGCGAACAGGTCCTTGCGGTAGCAGATGCCCTGCGGGCCGACGTCGGTGCCGAGGCCCACCGTCCGCCCGTCGCGGGCCGTGCCCTGCGCCCACTTCCACGGCAGGAACGCCGACCGGTCCACACCCGGCGCCGTGCCCAGGTCCACCAGCTTGTCGGCCTGCGTGGCGGTGATCTCCGCGATGTTGTTGACCTCCACCGCCTGGATGTCGGCCAGGCCGCTGCCGGCGCCCAGGTGGGTGAGGAGCTGCGGGTAGTAGTTCTCGTTCCGCTCGATCGAGGTCTGCTTGATCACGACGCCCGGGTTCGCCGCCATGTACTCGTCGTAGAGCCCGGCCTCCTTGAGGCCGAAGGCCCCGAAGACCCCCACCGTGAGGGTGGTCTTCCCCTTGCCGCCGGCCGTTCCCCGGTCCTCGGGGCCCTCCGGGTCGGAGGCGCACCCGGCGAGCAGCAGGGCGGCTCCGAGGGCGGCGGCGAGGGACGTGCGGAGAGCTGTACCGGGACCTGTTCTGGCGCGCATGGGCTTCTCCCTGAAGGGCTGACGTGCCGAGTGTCGTGTGCCACAGTGTGGGAGCGCTCCCACACCCGTCAAGAGGTAGATTCCAGGAGGGAGGAAGCCATGAATGGTCGTGGGCGCAGCGGGGGACGGCCGACCCTCGAGGAAGTGGCGGCGCGGGCGGGGGTGGGCCGCGGCACCGCGTCCCGGGTGATCAACGGGTCGTCCCGGGTCAGCGAGCACACCAGGGCCCTGGTCGAGGCCGCCGTCGCCGAACTCGGCTACGTGCCCAACCGCGCGGCCCGGGCGCTCGCCGCCAACCGGACCGACGCCATCGCCCTCGTCGTCCCCGAGCCGGAGTCCCGCTTCTTCGCCGAGCCGTACTTCTCGGACGTGCTGCGCGGGGTCGGCGCGGCGCTCGCCGAGACCGACATGCAGCTGCTCCTCACCCTGGCCGGCAGCGACCGGGAGCGCCGCCGGCTGGCCCAGTACCTGGCCGCGCACCGGGTGGACGGGGTCCTGCTGGTGTCCGTGCACGCCGACGACCCGCTGCCGGAGCTGCTGGAGGAGCTCGGCATCCCCGCCGTGATCACCGGCCGCCGGTCCGCCGACGAGCCGCTGGCCTGTGTGGACTCCGACAACCTGGAGGGCGCCCGGGCGGCCGTCCGGCACCTCCTGGGCCGCGGCCGCCGGGCCATAGCCACCATCACCGGCCCGCTGGACGTGTACGGCGCCCAGTGCCGCCTCGACGGCTACCGGCAGGCGCTGGCGGCCGCCGGAGCGGCCCCGGACGAGGGGCTGACGGCGGTGGGCGACTTCACCGAGGAGGGCGGCGGCCGGGCCATGGCGGAGCTGCTGGAGCGCCGCCCGCAGCTGGACGCGGTGTTCGCGGCCTCCGACGTGATGGCCGCGGGCGCCCGCCAGGTGCTGCGGGCCGCCGGCCGCCGGATACCGCAGGACGTGGCCCTGGTCGGCTTCGACGACTCGGTGGTGGCCCGGCACATGGACCCGGCGCTGACCAGCGTGCGCCAGCCGATCGAGGAGATGGGCCGGACCATGACCCGGGTGCTGCTGGAGCAGATAGCCCGCGGCCCGGCGGCCCCCGGCGAGCGGCCGCGGATCGTCCTCCCCACGGAGCTGGTCGTACGGGAGTCCACGTAGGGCCGACAGGCCCTGGCGGGGCGGCGGGGCCGGAAACGGCGAGGGCCCCGGTCCGCTTCCGCGTACCGGGGCCCTCGTGCAGGGTGAGTGACGGGACTCGAACCCGCGGCCACCTGGACCACAACCAGGTGCTCTACCAACTGAGCTACACCCACCATGTCCGGTCGGAACTCCGACCGGCCGAGGAAAAGAGTACAGGGTCCGGGCGGGTGCTCGCTCCTCCGTTTCCCCGCGGCCCTTCTCCCCGGGGCCGCCGGACGGGTGTCAGGCGGCCGCCGACGCTATTCGGCGGGCAGTACGTGCCGGGCGGCGATGGTCTTCGCGGTGTCCGAGTCCGGTCCGGGCTGGGGCACGAAGACGGCCTCGCGGTAGTAGCGCAGCTCCGCGATGGATTCCCTGATGTCGGCGAGGGCGCGGTGGTTGCCGTTCTTCGGCGGGCTGTTGAAGTACGCCCGCGGGTACCAGCGCCGGGCCAGCTCCTTGACCGAGGACACGTCCACGATCCGGTAGTGGAGGTGGCGCTCCAGGGCGGGCATGTCGCGGGACAGGAAGCCGCGGTCGGTGCCGACCGAGTTCCCGCACAGCGGGGCCTTGCCCGGCTCCTTGACGTGCTCGCGGATGTACGCGAGGACCCGCGCCTCGGCGTCCTCCAGGGTGGTCCCGCCGGCCAGCTCGTCGAGCAGACCGGAGGCCGTGTGCATCTCGCGCACCACGTCGGGCATCTGGTCCAGCGCGCCCTCCGGCGGCCGGATCACGATGTCCACGCCGTCGCCGAGCACGTTGAGCTCCGAGTCGGTGACCAGTGCGGCCACCTCGATAAGTGCGTCGTCCGTCAGCGAGAGCCCGGTCATCTCGCAGTCGATCCACACCATGCGATCGTTCATGGCCCCCACCCTATGGGAGGTCCCGCGGATCGTACGTCGACAGATCCGCGGGACCTCGGCTCATCCGGGCGTGGCGGCGACCGCTACGCGTGCTCCCGCAGCGCCCGGCCGGGCGCGTACAGCTCCGTCACGGACGGACCGCTGGCCGCGAGGGCCGCCGCCGTCCGCTGGGGCTGCGGGGTGCGCTGGTGCGGCACCGGACCGCCCGGCAGGTCCGACACCGGGACGTCGGCCTGCGGCCGCCGGGCCCGGTACGCGGACCGGTAGGCGGCCGGGGAGGACCCCAGCTGCCGCCGGAAGTGGCCGCGCAGCGCGACCGGCGAGCGGAAGCCGCACCGGCCGGCGACCTCGTCGACCGAGTAGTCGGAGGTCTCCAGCAGCCGCTGTGCCTGGAGCACCCGCTGGGTGATCAGCCACTGCAGCGGCGCGCTGCCGGTCAGCGAACGGAACCGCCGGTCGAACGTGCGCCGGCTCATGTACGCCCGGGCCGCCAGCGTCTCCACGTCGAACTGCTCGTGGAGGTGCTCCAACGCCCAGGCGACCACCTCGGCCAGCGGGTCGGCGCCGATCTCCTCCGGCAGCGACCGGTCGAGGTAGCGCTCCTGGCCGCCGGTGCGGCGCGGCGGCACGACCAGCCGGCGGGCCAGTGCTCCGGCCGCCTCGCTGCCGTGGTCCGTGCGCACGATGTGGAGGCACAGATCGATTCCGGCCGCGGTGCCCGCGGACGTCAGTACGTCGCCGTCGTCCACGAACAGCTCGCGCGGGTCGACATGGACGGACGGGTACCGCTTGGCCAGCGTCGGCGCGTACATCCAGTGCGTCGTGGCGGGCCGGCCGTCGAGCAGTCCGGCGGCGGCGAGCACGAAGGCACCCGTGCACAGTCCGACGATCCGGGCGCCCTCCTCGTGCGCCAGACGCAGTGCGTCCAGCGCCTCCGGCGGCGGCGGTGAAGTGATGGACCGCCAGGCCGGGACGACGACGGTGCCCGCGCGGGCGATCGCCTCCAGGCCGTACGGCGCGGAGAGTTCGAGCCCGCCGGTGGTCCGGAGCGGCCCTTCCTCGCCGGCGCACACCAGCAGTCGGTAGCGTGGAACTCCTGCGTCCTGCCGGTCAATGCCGAACACAGAGAGTGGAATGGAACTCTCGAAAATCGGACCGCCGCTGAAGAGCAGCACCGCGACAATCTCCCTGCGGCGGCGCCCCGCGAGCTTTCGTCCCGCGTCCGCGATGACGGCGGTGGAATCCTGGCTCATGGCGCTAAGCCCCCCTTGGGTGTCGCGACTCCTTGGTCTGGTCGCACCTGCACGTTTCCCCTCGGCCTTGCACGTGGTTCCCCCGCCGTAAAAACATGATCGAATCTACTGCGTCGCGTGCTGTCGGCGTGACAAGTTCAGCACGCACCGCTATGTCGACTTGGCAACTTGGCGTGAAGCATTCGATCAGGAAGCGTTCCATTACGCGACCTTGGTGGGAAGCTCGCCGGACCCGGGTGGCCTGTACGCATCGGGTCCAGACCCCCCTCCTGGGCCGTCGTCGCTGGTGGTGGGGGGGTTGGGTGGACATTCCGCCAAGGGTTGTGCTCGGACGTGAAGTTGGCTGAAAACCTACGTTGTGCGGGTGTGCGAACCAGTCAGCCCTGCGGGGGCCGGGAGTGCCGGCCCCGCGCGACGGCCGGCGGCTCGGCCGCGAGCACCCGGGCGGCGGAGCGCTCCGTCTTCTCCGCGTGCCGCAGCATGATGCGGCACGCGGTGGTGACGGCGACCAGTCCCAGAGTGGCCACGGCGGCTCCGCCGAATGACGTGCCGTACACCACGAGCACCACGGGGACGAGGATGCAGCTGAAGGCTGCCCACCGGACGACCTCGCCGGCCGGGTCCCCGGAAGGGTGAACCGGATGCGGGGTCGTGGGCGACTGGACGGGGTGAACCGGATGACCGGGCACGGAGTGCTCCCTGCGGGCTCTTCCTGGGCAGTCGGACTCTTGTCCAACGCGGGCCGCCCGGACTCGGTCACTCTTCCAAAGGGTGGGTCGTCACTGACCGTAGGGGGCTCCGGGCATTGCCAAGGAGGCCCGGCTCCGGCATGCTCCGGGGGACGCTCTCCCAAGGGCGGCGGGCCCTGTGCAGGAGAGGAGTGTCGCCGTACCCTTGGGGGTATGGGCTTGGGAAGATGCTTCCCGGACATAGCCCCGGACAGCACCGTCACCCTCTGTTGCCTCTCCAAGGACTTTCTTCGCCGAGACATCCATGGCCGGTCACGAATTCCACGAACCCGCGGACCGCAAGCGCAAGCAGGTCGCCGACCCCGCGTCGGACCTCCGAGCGGTCGAAGAGGCACGCCATCCCTGCGACCCGGCCTTCCGGCACGGCGTCGTCGTCGGATTCGACGGTTCCACATCCAGTGAGCGGGCGCTCGCGTACGCCATCGGCATGGCCCGCCGCTCCGGATCCGGCCTGATCATCGTCCATGTGGCGAACCGGCTGCCCACCACGGTGTGGGCCGGCTGCGAGCCGCCCGTCTTCGTCGACGTGCCGGACCACCGCACCGAGGTGCTGGGGCTGGAACTCGCCTGTGCCGACTACCTGTCCGAGGTCCCCTGGATCCTCGTCGAGCGGGGCGGCGACATCTGCCACGAGCTGGAGGAGGTCGGCCGCGAGTACTCGGCCGACGCCATCGTGGTCGGCTCCACCCACGGCATCGTCGGCCGGATCTTCGGCTCCGTCGCCGGCCGGCTGGCCAAACGCGCACAGCGACCGGTCGTTGTCATCCCGTGACCGAATTCGCGATGCTTGGCCGGTTGTGGCGGGTTGTGAAGGGTACATAAAAGTCGCTGGACGACAGCCAAACAACTGCAGATCGAAGGGAGCCCGCCGTGGACAACGAAGTCTCCGCGGGAAACACTGCCTCCATCTCGACCCTGGGCCACGTCGCTCTCGGTCTCACCCTTCTCGCGATCGGTCTCGGCCAGACCGGCGTCCTCGACGGCGTCGGTGCCGGGGACGCGGTCACTCTCGCCAAGTACGTCGGCGGCGGCGCGCTGTTCCTGCTCGGGCTGCTGGAGTTCCGGGGCGGGAACGGCTTCAACGGCACCGCGTTCGCCGGTATCGGAGCCTTCTTCTACACGTGGGCCGCGGGCAGTGGCGGAAACGCTTCTGCGGACGCCGCGGGCCTGTTCATGGTGCTGTTCGCCCTCCTCGCGCTCACCCTGGCCATGGGGGCGTCGAGCGGGCTCTTCGGGCAGGGGATGTACGCCCTGCTGTGCCTGTCCCTCCTGCTGACCGGCATCGGGTCGTTCGCGGACACCGGCGGTCTGGTGAAGGCCGGCGGCTGGGTGGCCGCGGTGACCGGCCTGCTCGCCTGGTACGGCGCGACGGCGGCGCTGGCCCACTGGCCGATGGCGTTCGGCAAGGTCCGCGGCGGAGCGGTCGCGGCCTGACGGCAGGCGTGAAACGGACGGCCCCCCGTGCGGGATGCACGGGGGGCCGTCCGGCGTTCCGGAGCGTTCCGGGAGGCGTCGACTACTCGACGGTCACGGACTTCGCCAGGTTGCGCGGCTTGTCGATGTCCCGGCCCAGGGCCAGGGCGGTGTGGTACGCCAGCAGCTGGAGCGGGATGCCCATGAGGATCGGGTCCAGCTCGTCCTCGTTCTTCGGCACGACGATGGTGTGGTCGGCCTTCTCCTGCGGGGCGTGGGCGACCGCGAGGATGCGGCCGCTGCGGGCCTTGATCTCCTCCAGGGCGGCGCGGTTCTTCTCCAGCAGGGAGTCGCCGGGGACGATCGCGACGGTCGGCATGGCCGGCTCGATGAGGGCGAGCGGGCCGTGCTTGAGCTCGGAGGCGGGGTAGGCCTCGGCGTGGATGTAGGAGATCTCCTTCAGCTTGAGGGAGGCCTCCAGGGCGACCGGGTAGCCGCGGACCCGGCCGATGAACATCATCGACTTGGCGTCGGCGTACTCGGCGGCCAGCTTCTTGATGTCCTCTTCGCCGTCCAGGATCTCCTGGATCTGGGCGGGGAGCTTGCGCAGGCCCTCGATGATCCGCTTGCCGTCGGCGACCGACAGGTCGCGGATCCGGCCCAGGTGCAGCGCGAGCAGCGCGAAGGCGGTCACGGTGTTGGTGAAGCACTTGGTGGAGACCACGCAGACCTCCGGGCCGGCGTGCACGTACACGCCGCCGTCGGCCTCGCGGGCGATGGCGGAGCCGACCACGTTGACCACGCCGAGGACGCGGGCGCCCTTGCGCTTGAGCTCCTGCACCGCGGCGAGCACGTCGTACGTCTCACCCGACTGGGAGACGGCGACGTACAGGGTGTCGGGGTCCACGACCGGGTTGCGGTAGCGGAACTCGGAGGCCGGCTCGGCGTCGGCGGGGATGCGGGCCAGGCCCTCGATGAGGGAGGCGCCGATCATGCCCGCGTGGTACGAGGTGCCGCAGCCGAGGATCTTCACGCGGCGGATGCCGCGGGCCTCGCGGGCGTCGAGGTTCAGGCCGCCCAGGTGCACGGTGGAGAACTTCTCGTCGATCCTGCCGCGCAGCACGCGGTCGACCGCGTCGGGCTGCTCGGAGATCTCCTTGTGCATGTACGTGTCGTGGCCGCCCATGTCGTAGGAGGCGGCCTCCCACTCGACGGTCTCGGGGGTCGCGGTGGTGCGGGTGCCCGAGGTCGTGTAGGTGCGGAAGTCGTCGGCCTTCAGGGTGGCCATCTCGCCGTCGTCGAGGGTGACGACCTGGCGGGTGTGGGCGATCAGCGCGGCCACGTCGGAGGCGACCAGCATCTCCTTCTCGCCGATGCCGAGGATGACCGGGGAGCCGTTGCGGGCCACGACGATGCGGTCGGCGAAGTCGGAGTGCATCACGGCGATGCCGTACGTGCCCTCGATCTGCTTGACGGCCTCGCGGACCTTCTCCTCCAGGGAGTCGGCCTGGGAGCGGGCGACCAGGTGGGTGATGACCTCGGTGTCGGTCTCGGAGGCGAAGACCACGCCCTCGGCCTCGAGCTTGGCGCGCAGCTCGGCGGCGTTGTCGACGATGCCGTTGTGGACGACCGCGACCTTGTTCTCGGGGTCCAGGTGCGGGTGCGAGTTGACGTCGCTCGGGGCGCCGTGGGTGGCCCAGCGGGTGTGCGCGATGCCGGTGGTGCCGGCGAAGCGCTTGGGCACGCGGGACTCCAGCTCGCGGACCCGGCCCTTGGCCTTGACGACCTTGAGGGCCGGCGCCTTGGGGCTGTTCACGACGATGCCGGCGGAGTCGTAGCCGCGGTACTCCAGCCGCTGGAGGCCTTCCAGCAGCAGAGGCGCCACGTCACGCTTGCCGATGTAACCGACGATTCCGCACATAAGGTTGTTACCCCTCCTGAAGTTCCTGGGTGTGCCCCGGCCGTCCCGTCCGTGTCGCGGACGGTTCAGCCGTAGACGATGCGGCGCAGCTGCCGGAGGGACAGCTCCGGCGGCGCCACGGCGCGGTGCGGCAGTTCCGCCGCGATCCGCTCGAAGATCTCCGCGTTGACCGCTCCACCGGACTGCAGCTCCCGGTGGCGGCGGCGCACGAACTCCTCGGTCGTCTCGTCGAAGTACGCCAGCACGTCCAGCACCACCCGGGCGGCCTCACCGCGCTGCAGCGCGGTGCTGCGCACCAGGTGGTCCACGAGGTCGTCGTGAGACGGTCGGCGATCGAGCACCCGTAGATACTGAGGTGTCCACCCCTCGGAATGCAAGAATCCTGCCCGATTCCGGGCAGGATCAGCTTGGTGCAGACCAACGGAACCGAAGAATCCGGTCAGAACGCCCTCAGACGGGTCCGAATCTCCGGTCCGCCGCCCGGTCCGCCGCACCGGCCCGGAGATGGCCTATACCTGATGCATGCGACTTCTCCGCGCCCTGCGCCCCCTCGCCGCGCTGCTGGTCTGCGGTGCCCTCGCGGTCTCGTGCACCGAGGCGCGGAGCGCGGACTCCGCGAAGTCCGGCGGGCCCGCCGGGGTCGCCGGGGTCGCCGCGCTCTCCGCCCATGAGCGGATCGTCCCCGCGCCCGCGAGCACCGCCCCCGGCGGCCCCGGTTACACCCTCGGCCCCGGCACCGCCGTCCGCGCCACCGCCGGCTCCGCCGGGGCGAAGCGGGTGGCCGAACTGCTCGCCGAGGCCTGGCGGCCGGTCACCGGGCTGCCGCTGCCGGTCAGCGGCAGCGACGCCGGCACCGGCCGGGACGGCCTGCGGCTGCGGCTGGACGGGAACGCCGGCGCGTTCGGTGAGGAGGGCTACCGGCTGGAGGTCGACGAGGACGGTGCGGTGCTGACCGCCCACCGCCCGGCCGGGCTGTTCCGCGGCGCGCAGACCCTGCGCCAGCTGCTGCCCCCGGCCCGCGGCCCGTGGACGCTCGCCGGCGGCACGGTCACCGACACCCCCCGGTTCGGCTACCGCGGGGCGATGCTCGACGTCGCCCGCCACTTCTTCACCGTCGAGCAGGTGAAGAAGTACGTGGACCAGCTCGCCCTGTACAAGATCAACACGCTGCACCTGCACCTCACCGACGACCAGGGCTGGCGGATCGCCGTCGCCTCCCGGCCGCGGCTGGCCTCGTACGGCGGCGCCTCCGAGGTGGGCGGCGGGCCCGGCGGCCACTGGACCCAGGAGCAGTACCGGGACCTGGTGGCCTACGCCGGCGAGCGCTACATCGAGGTGGTCCCCGAGATCGACGTGCCGGGCCACACGAACGCGGCCCTCGCCTCGTACGCCGAGCTGAACTGCAACGGCATCGCGCCCGCCCGCTACACCGGCGTCAAGGTCGGCTTCAGCTCGCTGTGCGTGCCGAAGGAGGAGACGTACGCGTTCGTCGACGACGTGCTGCGGGAGATCGCGGCCCTCACCCCCGGCCGCTACCTGCACATCGGCGGGGACGAGGCCCACTCCACCAGCCGCACCGACTACCGCGCCTTCATGGACCGGGTCCAGCCGATGGTGGCGGACCGCGGCAAGACGGTCCTCGCCTGGCACCAGCTGACCGGGGCGCAGCCTGCCCCGGGCGCGGTGGTCCAGTACTGGGGCCACGACCGCACGACCGCCGCCGAGAAGGCCGCCGTCGCGGACGCGGCCCGGGCCGGCACCAAGGTGGTGCTGTCGCCCGCGGACCGCATCTACCTCGACATGAAGTACGACCGCGGCACCGTCATCGGCACGGCCTGGGCCGGGTACGTCCCGGTCCGCCGGGCGTACGAGTGGGACCCGGGCGCGTATCTGCCCGGCGTGCCCGAGGAGTCGGTGCTCGGGGTCGAGGCCCCGCTGTGGACCGAGACCGTCACCAACGGCCGCGAGCTGGAGCAGCTGGCCTTCCCGCGGGTGATCGGCGCGGCCGAGCTGGGCTGGTCGAAGGCCGCCGCCCTGGACTGGGACGCGTACCGGCTGCGGCTGGCCGCGCAGGGCCCGCGGCTGGACGCCCTCGGCGTCCGCTACTTCCGGGCGCCGGACGTGCCCTGGGAGTAGCCCCCCCGGGGCACCGGCGGGAAAAGGGGAGGGCGGGCGCACCTCCCGAGGGACCGTTTCGGGGAAAGGTGCGCCCGCCCTGGCAACTGCCGGCCGACGAGGGCCTGGTACGCCGGCCGGCGGTCTGGGGCGTCTCAGGAAGAGACGGCCCGGCGGCGCGCGAAGGGCGCGACCGGGTTCTTGAGCGTGCCGACCAGCTGGAGGGCGGCGGCCGGGTCGGACAGGTCGACCATCTGCTGGTTGTTGCGCAGCTGGAGCCGGTTGAGGCAGGACAGCTGGAACTCCTCGGCGAACAGGTCGTACCGCTCGAAGCGCTCCGCGAGCTGCGGCATCGACTCCTGGTAGGCGTGCCCGCAGTCGGCCACGGCCTGCCAGAACACGTCCTCCGCGCAGACCCCCTCGGACTCCAGCACCGAGCCGAGGAAGCGGAAGAAGCAGTCGAAGACGTCCGTGAAGACGGACAGCAGCTTCATGTCCTCCGGGATGTCGGCCCGGATCCGCTCGACCGCCGGCGGCAGGACCGCGTCCGGGTCCATGACGACGATCTCCTCGGCGATGTCCTTGAAGATCGCCCGCTTCACCACGCCGCCCTCGATGACGAGGATGGTGTTCTCGCCGTGCGGCATGTACGCGAGGTCGTACTGGTAGAAGCAGTGCAGCAGCGGGACCAGGTAGGCGCGCAGGTAGTGGCGCAGCCACTCGGCCGGGGTGAGGCCCGACTCCTCGATCAGGGCGCCGGCGAACGAGCGGCCCTCGGAGTCCACGTGCAGCAGCGCGGCCATGGTGGTCAGCCGCTCGCCGTCCTTCAGGGAGCCCACCGGGGACTCGCGCCACAGGGCGGCGAGCATCTTCCGGTACGGCGAGTAGCGGTCGGTGGCGGCCTCGAAGCGGAGGTTGCGGTAGCCGATGGCGGCCCGCTCGCGGATGATCGAGAAGTCCACGGACTGCAGGACCTCGTCACCCTCGATCAGCTGGTGCAGCCAGTCGTTGATGGCCGGGGTGGCCTCCATGTACGCGGCCGACAGGCCCCGCATGAAGCCCATGTTGATCACGGAGATCGCGGTCTTGACGTAGTGCTTCTCGGGCGCGCTCGTGTTGAAGAACGTCCGGATCGACTGCTGGGCCAGGTAGTCGTCGGTGCCCTCGCCGAGCAGGACCAGCCGGCGGTCCGCGATCTCGGCGGCGAAGGTGACGGTGGTCTTGTTCCACCACTGCCAGGGGTGCACCGGCAGCAGGTGGTAGTCCGCGAGGTCGAGGCCCTGGGCGGCCAGCTGCCGCCCGAAGCCGGCGACCGCCTCCTCGCCCAGCTCGGCCCGGACGAAGGACTCGTAGTCCAGTCCGGCGCCCGCGCTGAAGGCGGACACGTCGCGGTGGGCGGCGACCCAGACCAGCCGGACCGGGGCCGCGGCCTCGGGGGCGTACGCGAAGTACTCGTGGAGGCCGAAGCCGAGGCGGCCGTTGCTGGCCACGAAGCACGGGTGGCCCTCGGTCATGCCGGTCTCGATGTCCTGGAACGAGCCCTTGGCCAGCACCGCGGCCGGGGTCTGCTCCTTGGTGTACTTGAAGGCGTACCCGGACAGGGTGGAGGACAGCTCCTCCAGGTAGACCGGCAGCACCGCGGCGCTCAGGCCGACGGTCTCGCGCATCTCGACGTGGAAGTCGATGGCGTCGAGGGGCAGCTCGGCGCCGTCCCGGTGCCGGGTGATGGAGGCGCCGTCGACCGCCCAGTGGTCCAGCGCGTGCCGGGCGGCGCGGAAGCGGTACTCGACGGTGCCGTCGTCGCTGGTGACCGCGTAGCGGCCGTCGCCCAGCTCGGCGGGGGTCAGCAGGCGCTCGTGGGAGTACTCGGAGAGGGCCTTGCGGACCAGGTGGCGGTTGGCGCGGGCCCACAGCTCGGGGGAGAGGTGGGAGACGGCGCCGGCCAGGTCGGTGCGGGCGGCGGTCATATCGACACCTCCGTGGTGAGGCCGGTGGCGGCCTCGAACCGGGACCGGGTGCAGAAGGACAGCAGGGCCTTCTTCTCGGGCTTCTGGATCTCGCGCTCGGGTTCGAACCCGACGGCCTCGTTGAGGGCGTGTACGGCCTTGTTGGAGACGTCCGGCTCCACGACCACCCGGCGCACCGAGGGGTCGGCGAACAGGGCCGCCATCACCGTCGTGATCACGGCGCGGGTGAAGCCGTGCAGGGGGGTGTCGGTCGGGGCGACGAGGAAGTGCATGCCGACGTCCCCGGGCTCCGGGTCGTACAGGCCGACCAGCTCCAGCTCCGTGGGGTCGTACCGCTCCATCAGGAAGGCCGGGCGGCCCTCGTGGAGACCGATGAGGGCCTCGTGGTGCGGGTGCGCGTCGATCCGCGCGTACTCGGCCTCGACGTCCGGCAGTGACGCGTCCTGCATCATCCAGAACGCGGCCTTGGGGTGGGTGACCCAGCCGTGCAGCAGCTCGGCGTCCGCGTGGGGGTCGAGGGCGCGGATTTCGAACCGGCCGAGGGCCGCGTCCGTCCGGGCGTAGAGGAGGTCGGTGGTGCTCATGCGAGGGTGCCTTCCGGGGCTGCGAACTGCTGGAACGCGATGGACTTCTCCACCTTGTAGTACTCGCGGCCGAGGAGCTCGGCGACGAGGTACGCGTTGCGGTACGCGGCCATGCCCAGGTCGGGCGAGGTGATGGAGTGGTTGTGGGTGGTGCCGTTCTGCAGGAACACCCCGCGGCCGGTGACGTCGACGCTGTAGTTGCGCGCGGCGTCCAGGCGGCCGCGGCCGTCGACGTTCAGGCGGTCGGCGACCGGCTTCAGGAAGTCGGGGGTCGTGTACTTGTAGCCGGTGGCCAGGATCAGGCCCTCGGTGGCGAGGGAGAAGTCCCGCTCCTGCTCCTCCTGGCGCAGCCCCAGCGTGTACGTGCCCGTGGTGGTGTCGTACGCGGTGCTGTTGAGGGAGGTGTTGGTCAGCAGGGTGGTCGGGACCGGGCCCGGCATCCCCACCCGCTTCTGGTAGAGCAGGTCGAAGATGGCGTTGATGAGGTCGCCGTCGATGCCCTTGAAGAGGTTCTTCTGCGAGGTCTCCAGGCGGTAGCGGGTGTCCTCGGGGAGCGCGTGGAAGTAGTCCACGTACTCGGGCGAGGTCATCTCCAGCGTCAGCTTGGTGTACTCCAGCGGGAAGAACCGCGGGGAGCGGGTGACCCAGTTGAGCTGGTAGCCGTGGACGTCGATCTCCGACAGCAGCTCGTAGTAGATCTCCGCGGCGCTCTGGCCGCTGCCGATGAGGGTGATGGACTTCTTCCGCTGGAGCTCCGCCTTGTTCTGCACGTAGACGGAGTTGTGGACGAAGTCGCCGCCCAGGTCCTTGCACGCCGCCGGGACGTGCGGCCGGGTGCCGGTGCCGAGCACCAGGCGGCGGGCCCGGTGGGTGTCGCCGCGGTCGGTGTGGACCTCGTACAGCTCGGCCTGCTCGTCGTACGTCACCTCGGTGACGGAGGTCGAGTACAGGACGTTGTCGAGGCGGTCGGCGGCCCAGCGGCAGTAGTCGTTGTACTCGGTCCGCAGCGGGTAGAAGTTCTCCCGGATGTAGAACGAGTACAGCCGGTCCTTGTCCTTCAGGTAGTTCAGGAAGGAGAAGGGCGAGGTCGGGTCGGCGAGCGTGACCAGGTCCGACATGAAGGGGGTCTGGAGGTGCGCGCCCTCCAGGAACATCCCGGCGTGCCACTCGAAGTGCGGCTTCGACTCGATGAAGAGTCCGTCGAGCTCGTCGATCGGCGCGGTCAGGCAGGCGAGCCCCAGGTTGAAGGGCCCGAGCCCGATGGCGATGAAATCGTGCGGCGCGCGGGGCTCACGAGGCGTGGACAAGGGATTCTCCCAGGTACTGCTCGGCGTGTTCGGCGAGGAGGTCGAGGACGGCCGCGATGTCGGACGTCGTGGTCTGCGGGTTGAGGAGGGTGAACTTGAGGTAGTGGGCGCCGTCCACCTTGGTGCCGGCGACCACGGCCTCTCCCGAGGCGAAGAGGGCCTTGCGGGCGTGCAGGTTGGCCTGGTCGACCAGTTCCCAGTTGGCGCCGCCCTCGGGGACGTAGCGGAAGACCAGGGTGGACAGCCGGGGTTCGACGACGACCTCGAAGCGCGGGTCGGCGGCGAGCAGCTCGTGGCCGGCGGCGGCCAGGTCGCACACCTCGTCGAAGAGCTGTCCGATGCCGTCGGCGCCCATGACGCGCAGGGTCATCCACAGCTTGAGGGCGTCGAACCGGCGGGTGGTCTGGATGGACTTGTCGACCTGGTTCGGGATCCGCTCCTCCGCCATCCGGCGCGGGTTGAGGTAGTCCGCGTGGTACGTGGCGTGCTTGAGGGTGTCGCGGTTGCGGACCAGCACGGCGCTGGAGCTGACCGGCTGGAAGAACGACTTGTGGAAGTCGACGGTGACCGAGTCGGCCAGTTCGATGCCGGTCAGAAGGTGGCGGCGGGTGGGCGAGACCAGCAGTCCGCAGCCGTACGCGGCGTCCACGTGCATCCAGGCGGAGTACGCGGCGGCCAGGCCGGCGATCTCCGGGAGCGGGTCGATGGAGCCGAAGTCGGTGGTGCCGGCGGTGGCGACGACGGCCATCGGGAACAGGCCCTCGGCCTCGCAGGCCGCCAGCTCGCGGGCCAGGGCGTCGCTCTGCATCCGCTTCTTCTCGTCGACCGGGACGGTGACGACGGCCTCGTAGCCGAGGCCCAGCATGGCGGCCGACTTCTTCACGCTGAAGTGGCTGACCTCGGAGGTGAAGATGCGCAGCTTGGGCAGCAGCTCCGCCTTGGTGAGCTGCGGGTCGGCCTGCATGACGACCCGGCAGGCCTCGTCGCGGGCCAGCAGAAGGGCGTGGAAGTTGGACTGGCTGCCGCCGGAGGTGAACACGCCGTCGGCGGCGGCGCCGAAGCCGATGCGGCCGGTGGTCCAGTCGATGAGCCTGCGCTCGATCAGCGTGCCGCCGATCGACTGGTCCCAGGTGTCCAGCGAGGAGTTGACGGCCGACAGGACCGCCTCGCCGAGCACGGCCGGGATGACGACCGGGCAGTTGAGGTGGCCGAGGTAGCGCGGGGAGTGGAAGTACACCGCGTCCCGCAGGTACACGTCCTCCAGCTCGTCGAGGGCGGCGGAGGCGTCGGCGAGCGGGGTGTCGAGGTCGATGTCCGCGATGACCGGAGCGAGTTCGTCGACCGAGATGCCGGTGTGCGGCTTCCGGGTCGCCGCGAGTTTGGCAGCCACGCGCTCGACGCCCTCGATGACGGAACGCCGGTAGCTGTCCGCGGTGGTGTCGTTGAGCAGATGCGAACGCATCAGGAGTTCCTCCGGGCAGGGAGAGAGGGCGGGTGCGTGGTTCTTAGGTTAGCCTAACCTAAGTGGAACCCAAAACGAAGAGGGGCCCCGGTGTGAAAACCGGGGCCCCTCTCGGGCAACTGCCTTGCTACAGCGCGGACTCCGGGTCCTCGCTGGGAGCCTTGCCCGCGTACGCCTCGGCGAGGAGTTCCTCCTCGCTGGCGCCGAGCCGCCAGTAGCCGGTGAACCGCACGCAACGGCGGTCGATGTGACGTTCCTGCACGAAGTGCCGGCGGACGGCCCGCACGGTGCCCGCCTCTCCGGCGACCCAGGCGTACGTGCCGGGGGCCGGAGCGGAACCGGAAGCGGAACCGTCGGCGCGGAGCGCCTCCAGCACCTGGCCGGTGCGGCCGGAGCCGTCCGCGGCCGGCTGGATCCAGACCACCTCGGCGTCGGCGGGCGCCGCCAGGTCGAGCCGGTCGTCGGCGTGCGGGACCTGGAACCAGGCCTTGACCGCCGTCCCTTCGGGAAGCCGGGCCAGGATGGCCGCGGCGGCCGGCAGGGCCGTCTCGTCCGCGTACAGCAGGACCGTGCGGGTGCCGGCCGGCGGCTGGAAGCGGACCGACTTGTTGGCGCCGGTGCGCGGCCCGATCGCCATGATGCGGCTGCCCGCGCGGGCCCGCCCCGCCCAGGCCGAGGCCGGGGAGGCGTCGCCGTGCAGCACGAAGTCGACGTCCACCTCGACCCCGCCGGACGGCGAGCGCCGCTGGTCGCGCACCGTGTACGAACGCATCACCGGGCGCTCCGCCTCGGGCATCGCCCGCCAGGCGCCGAACCAGGTGTCCTCGTCCGTGGAGGGGAGGACGGTGTGCTCCTGGTGCGACAGCGGCAGGAACAGCGACAGGCTCTGGTCGTACCCGCCGGAGCGGAACTCCCGCAGGGACTCGCCACCGAAGGTGACGCGCAGGAACGAGTGGCCGATCCGGCGCGTGCGCTGTACCTCGAAGGTGAAGAAGCCGAAGTGCGCGGCGGCCGCTGCGGACGTGTCCGGCTCGGCCGGTGCCTCGGTCGGTGCGGTCATGGTGGCGGGTCCCCCGGGAGTCGGGTCGGTCTGACCGTGAGGTCAGCTGACCTTCTTGGCGTTCTGGATGGCCTTGGCGAGCTCTTCGAGGATCAGCGCGCACTTCTCGTACGAGTAGATCGGCTCGGTCGTGCGCGGGGTGATCTGGTTGGCCTTGACGGCCGGCAGCTGGGCCCAGGTCGGCTTGGCCGACAGCTCCTTGGGCTGGAGGGTGCCCGTGCGGTTGTCCAGCAGGATCAGGTCGGCCTTGTACTCGTCGGCCTTCTCCCAGCTGAGGCTCTGGAAGAAGCCGCCCTGGTCGAGCTTGTTCGGGATGACGAACTCGACGCCGAGCTGCTCGAAGTACTTCAGGTCCGCGGAGGTCTTCGGGGTGGAGACGTAGAACTTGTCGGCCGCACCGGAGCCGACGAGGACCTTGATGCCCGGGTTGGCCTTGGTGGCCGCGCGGACCTTCTCGGCCGCGGCCTCGAAGCGGGCCTTCGCGTCGACCGTCTTCTTCGCGTTCAGGTCGGCGCCCAGCGCCTTGGCCAGGTCCGCGGTGCGGGCCAGCGCCTTGTCGAGGGTGGCGTCGCCGCCCACGGAGATGGCGGCGGCCGGCGCCAGCTTCAGGATCTTGTCCTTGGACTCCTCCGGGACGTACCAGTACGTGCCGTCCCAGGTGTTGGTGACGAGGAGGTCCGGACGCAGGGCGGCGTACTTCTCGACGTTGAACTGGCCCCACTCGTTGCCGAGGATCTCCAGCTTGGAGACGTCCATGGTGCCGGCCTGCACGTCGGGCTTGCCGTCCGCGGTCTTGGTCGGGCCGAAGACGCCCTTGACCTGGACGCCGTAGTCGGACAGCGCGGCGGCGGTGCCGGTGAAGGCGACGATGTTCTTCGGGGCGGCCTTCAGGCTGATGTCCTTGCCCAGGTCGTCCTTGAAGGTGAAGGGGCCGGAGGCCACCGTGCCCTTGTCCTTCGTGCCCTTCTCGTCCTTCGCCGAGTCGGAGCCACCGCCGCATGCGGCGAGGGCGGCGACGAGGCCGAGGGCGCCACCGGCGGCGATCAGACCGCGGCGGGTGAGGGTGGTTCGGGACTGGGGCATGTCGATGTCCGCTTTCGTGCGTGCCAGGCGGCCACGGGGCCGTTCGGAGGGAAGGTTAGCCTAACCTTGGCCGAAAACGGTAAGGGGGTCCTAACTTTTTACCGGAGCCCCTCGAAATCCCGTGACCGCCGGTGCGGAACGCGACGGTTGTACCGAACCGGGGCGTCAGGCCCCGAAGCCGAGCTCGCGTGCGATGAGCATCCGCTGCACCTCGCTGGTGCCCTCGCCGATCTCCAGGATCTTCGAATCGCGCCACATGCGCGCCACCGGGTACTCGTTCATGAAGCCGTAGCCGCCGTGGATCTGGGTGGCCTCGCGGGCGTTGTCGACGGCCACCGTGGACGAGTACAGCTTCGCCAGCGCCGCCTCCTTCTTGAACGGCTCGCCGTGCACCAGCCGGGAGGCCGCGTCGCGCCAGCCCAGCCGGGCCATGTGGGCCCGCATCTCCATGTCGGCCAGCTTGAACTGGATGGACTGGTTGTCGCCGATCGGACGGCCGAACGCCTGCCGCTCCTTGGCGTACTTCACCGACTCGTCCACACAGCCCTGCGCCAGGCCGGTGGCCAGCGCGGCGATCGCGATCCGGCCCTCGTCGAGGATCCGCAGGAACTGGGCGTAGCCGCGGCCCTCCGCGCCCACCAGGTTCGCCAGCGGCACCCGGACGTTGTCGAAGGCGAGTTCACGGGTGTCCGAGGAGTTCCAGCCGACCTTCGAGTACGGCGCGGCCACGGTGAACCCCGGGGTGCCGGACGGCACGATGATCGAGGAGATCTCCGGACGGCCGTCCGCCTTGCGGCCGGTGACGGCGGTGACGGTCACCAGACCGGTGATGTCGGTGCCGGAGTTGGTGATGAAGCACTTCGAGCCGTTGATGACCCACTCGTCGCCGTCCTTGACGGCGGTGGTGCGGGTGCCGCCCGCGTCCGAGCCGGCGCCCGGCTCGGTGAGGCCGAAGGCGCCCAGCATCTCGCCCGAGCACAGCTTCGGCAGCCACTGCTGCTTCTGCTCCTCGGTGCCGAACAGGTACAGCGGCATGGCGCCCAGGGAGACGCCCGCCTCCAGGGTGATGGCCACCGAGGAGTCGACGCGGGCCAGCTCCTCCAGGGCGATGCCGAGCGCGAGGTAGTCGCCGCCCATGCCGCCGAACTCCTCGGGGAACGGCAGGCCGAACAGGCCCATGGCGCCCATCTCGCGGACGATCTCGTACGGGAATTCGTGCCGCTCGTACAGGTCGCCGATCTTCGGGGCGACCACGTCGTGCGCGAACGCCTCGACGGTGCGGCGGAGTTCCTCGTGCTCGGGAGAGAGCCGGTGGTCGAGGGACATGATTCTGCTACTCCTTGTGGGAGAGGGCGCGGACGGTACGGGAGGGGCTGGGACGGCCCAGCTGTTCGGCCATCCACACGCTCGTGGCGGTGAGGGCGGCCAGGTCGACCCCGGTCTCGATGCCGAGGCCGTCGAGCATCCACACCAGGTCTTCGGTGGCGAGGTTGCCGGTGGCGCTCTTGGCGTACGGGCAGCCGCCGAGGCCGCCCGCGGAGGCGTCCACGGTGGTGACGCCGTGCCGGAGCGCCTCGTACGTGTTGGCCAGGGCCTGGCCGTACGTGTCGTGGAAGTGGACGCCGATCCGGTCGGTGCCCACGCCCGCCCCGGCCAGCCCGTCGAGCAGGGCGGCCACGTGGCCGGGGGTGGCGACGCCGATGGTGTCGCCCAGGCTCAGCTCGTCGCAGCCGAGGTCCACCAGGGCCTTGGCCACCCGTACCACCTGCGGCACCGGGACGGCCCCCTCCCAGGGGTCCCCGAAGCACATCGACAGGTAGCCGCGGACGTGCATCCCGGCGTCCTTGGCGCGGGCGACGACCGGCTCGAACATGGCGAGCGACTCGTCGACCGTACGGTTCAGGTTCCGCGCGGCGAACGTCTCGGTGGCCGAACCGAACACGGCGATGCGGCGCACCCCCTGCGCGACCGCCCGGTCCAGCCCGCGCTCGTTGGGCACGAGGACGGGCAGGTCGGCGGCGACGCCGGTCAGCAGCGGCAGCAGCTCCTCGGCGTCGGCGAGCTGCGGCACCCAGCGCGGGTGCACGAAGCTGGTGGCCTCGATGGTGGTCAGGCCGGCGCCCGCGAGCCGGCGGACGAACTCCGCCTTCACCTCGACGGGCACGGTGGTCTGCTCGTTCTGCAGGCCGTCCCGGGCCCCCACCTCGTGGATGCGGACCCGGGCCGGGAGCCCCGGCGCGGGCACGGTCATCGGCAGGCCGATCACTTCGCGGCCTCCTCGTCGTCCTCGTGGGGCGTGACGACGGCGAGCACCTGGTCCATGGCCACGGTGGTGCCGGGGGTCACGTCGATCTCGGTGACGGTGCCGGCGTGCGGGGCGGAGATGACGTGCTCCATCTTCATCGCCTCGACCACCAGCAGGCTCTGGCCCTTGGCGACTTCGTCGCCGACGGCCACCTTCACCACGGTGACCGTGCCGGGCATCGGCGCCGCCAGGGTGTCGGCGCCGCCGTGCCGGGCGCTGCCGAGGCTCGCCGCGACCGGGTCGTGGTCCTGGACGTGCCAGGTGTCCCCGTCCCGGCCCAGCCACACGCCCTCGGCGCTCGGGGCGAACGCGAAGGTGTGCACGACGCCGTCGACGGTGACTGCCACGGTGCCGTCCGCCACCCGGTGCCGGGCGCGGTCCCGGGCCGCGTACTGCACCGGCTCCTGGCCGGGCAGCCGGAACCAGTGCCGCAGCGGGGCCGGGGTGCCGCCCAGCCGCCAGCCGCTGGGCTCGCCGAACGGGTCGGTCCAGCCGCCGGTCCGGGCCGGGGCCAGGGCGGCCTCGCGGACCGCGGCGGCCGCCTCGAACACCTCGGCCGGCACGCCCTCGGGCAGCAGCCCGTCGATGTCGCGCTCGACCAGGCCGGTGTCCAGGTCGCCGGCCACCACGTCCGGGTGGGCCAGCAGCCGGCGCAGGAAGCCGGTGTTGGTGGAGACGCCCAGCACGGTGTTCCGGGCCAGGGCGGCCCGCAGGGTGCGCAGGGCCGCGGCGCGGTCCGGGCCCCAGGCGATCACCTTGGAGAGCATCGGGTCGTAGGTGCTGCCGACCTCGGCCCCGGCGCTCAGGCCCGAGTCCGTACGGACGGCCGGGCCGGCCGGCTCGGACAGCGAGAGCACCGTGCCGCCGGAGGGCAGGAAGCCGCGGGCCGGGTCCTCGGCGCAGATCCGGGCCTCGACCGCGTGCCCGTTCAGCACGATGTCGTCCTGCGTGACGGGCAGCCGCTCGCCGGCCGCCACCCGCAGCTGGAGCTCGACCAGGTCCAGCCCGGTCACCAGCTCCGTCACCGGGTGCTCGACCTGGAGGCGGGTGTTCATCTCCATGAAGTAGTACGAGGAGGGGTCGCCGCCCGGGACGATGAACTCCACGGTGCCGGCGCCGACGTAGCCGCAGGAACGTGCCGCCTGCACGGCGGCCGCGCCCATCGCCTCCCGGATCTCCGGGGTCAGCAGGACGCTGGGCGCCTCCTCGATGATCTTCTGGTGGCGGCGCTGGAGCGAGCACTCGCGCTCGCCGAGGTGGACCACGTTGCCGTGGGCGTCCGCGAGCACCTGGATCTCGATGTGGCGCGGCCGGTCCACCCAGCGCTCCACGAGCAGGGTGTCGTCGCCGAAGGAGGAGCGGGCCTCGCGGCGGGCGGCCGCGATCTCGTCCGCGAGCACCGCGCCGTCGCGCACCAGCCGCATGCCCTTGCCGCCGCCGCCCGCGGAGGGCTTGAGCAGGACCGGCATGCCGATGGCGGCCGCGGCGGCGGCCAGTTCGGCGTCGGACAGGCCGCTGCCGGAGGAACCGGGGACGACGGGGACGCCCGCCGCCTTCACCGTCTCCTTGGCGGTGATCTTGTCGCCCATGAGGGAGATCGCGGCGGCCGGCGGGCCGATGAAGGCCAGCCCGGCGGCCTCGCAGGCGGCCGCGAACGCGGCGTTCTCGGCGAGGAAGCCGTAGCCCGGGTGGACCGCCTCGGCGCCGGTGCGGGCGGCGGCCTCGAGCAGCCGCTCCACCGAGAGATAGCTTTCTGCGGCCGCGGCCGGGCCGATCCGGACCGCGGTGTCCGCCTCCCGCACGTGCCGGGCGTCGGCGTCGGCGTCGCTGAACACGGCGACCGAACGCACGCCCAGCTCGCGCAGGGTGCGGATCACGCGGACCGCGATCTCGCCGCGGTTGGCGACCAGCACGGTGCTGAACATCGAAGACATGGAAAGGGTCCTCACATCCGGAAGATGCCGAAGGCCGGATCGCCCAGCGGGGCGTTGCCGCAGGCCGTCAGGGCCAGACCCAGCACCTGCCGGGTCTCCATCGGGTCGATCACGCCGTCGTCCCAGAGCCGGGCGGTGGCGTAGTAGGCGTTGCCCTGGTGCTCGTACTGGGAGCGGACCGGGGCCTTGAAGGCCTCCTCGTCGTCCTGGGACCAGTACTCGCCGCGGGCCTCCAGCTGGTCGCGCTTGACCGTGGCCAGCACCGAGGCGGCCTGCTCGCCGCCCATCACGGAGATCTTGGCGTTGGGCCACATCCACAGGAAGCGGGGGCTGTAGGCCCGGCCGCACATCGAGTAGTTGCCCGCGCCGTACGAACCGCCCACGACCACGGTCAGCTTGGGCACGCGGGTGCAGGCCACGGCCGTCACCATCTTCGCGCCGTGCTTGGCGATGCCGCCTGCCTCGTAGTCCCGGCCCACCATGAAGCCGGAGATGTTCTGCAGGAACACCAGCGGGATGCCGCGCTGGTCGCACAGCTCGATGAAGTGGGCGCCCTTCTGGGCGGATTCGGCGAACAGGATGCCGTTGTTGGCGACGATGCCCACCGGGTGGCCGTGGATCCGGGCGAAGCCGGTCACCAGCGTCTGGCCGAACTCGGACTTGAACTCCTGGAAGCGTGAACCGTCCACGATCCGCGCGATGATCTCGCGGGCGTCGTACGGGGTCCGGGAGTCCACCGGGACCGCGCCGTACAGCCCGGCCGGGTCCACCTTCGGCTCCTCCGGAGCCTCCACCGGCCACGGCAGCGGGCCGCGCTCCGGCAGGGTCGCCACGATGTTGCGGACGATCCGCAGGGCGTGCGCGTCGTCCTCCGCGAGGTGGTCGGTGACGCCGGAGACGCGGGAGTGCACCTCGCCGCCGCCCAGCTCCTCGGCGGTGACGACCTCACCGGTGGCCGCCTTCACCAGCGGCGGGCCGCCGAGGAAGATCGTGCCCTGGTTGCGGACGATGACGGCCTCGTCGCTCATGGCCGGGACGTACGCGCCGCCGGCCGTGCAGGAGCCGAGGACGGCCGCGATCTGCGGGATGCCCGCGCCCGACATGCGGGCCTGGTTGTAGAAGATCCGGCCGAAGTGCTCGCGGTCCGGGAACACCTCGTCCTGCATCGGCAGGAAGGCGCCGCCCGAGTCGACCAGGTAGAGGCAGGGCAGCCGGTTCTCCAGCGCCACCTCCTGGGCGCGCAGGTGCTTCTTGACGGTCATCGGGTAGTACGTGCCGCCCTTGACCGTGGCGTCGTTGGCCACGATCACGCACTCGCGGCCGCTGACCCGGCCGATGCCCGCGATCACGCCGGCCGCGGGCGCGGCCCCGCCGTACATGCCGTCGGCGGCCAGCGGGGCCAGCTCCAGGAACGGGGACCCCGGGTCGAGGAGGGTGTCGACGCGGTCGCGGGGCAGGAGCTTGCCGCGCGCCGTGTGCTTGGCGCGGGCCTTGTCGCCGCCGCCCGCGCGGGCCGTCTCCAGGCGGGCCCGCAGCCCGTCCGTGAGCTCCTGGTGGGCGGCCTCGTTGGTCCGCCAGGCCGCGGAGGCCGGGTCCGCGGCGCTCGCCAGCACCGGTGCCTGCTGCATCCGTCGAGCTCCCTTGCTCGTCCATGCGGTTAATGAGCGTTAACGCCGCCATCAGGTTAACGAGCGCTAACAGCCCTGTCTAGAATGAATTCCCATGAGCACCAGAGCCGCCGCGCCCACCCGCCGCGAGCAGATCCTGAAGGAGGCCGCGCGCCTCTTCGCCGAGCGCGGGTTCCACGGCGTCGGCGTCGACGAGATAGGCGCCGCGGTCGGCATCAGCGGCCCCGGCCTGTACCGGCACTTCGCGGGCAAGGACGCGATGCTCGCCGAGCTGCTCGTCGGCATCAGCGAGCGGCTGCTGACCGGCGGCCGCTACCGCGTGGCCGAGGCCTCCGGGGAACCGGCCGAGGTGCTCGCCTCGCTCATCGACGGCCACATCGACTTCGCCCTCGACGACCGGCCCCTCATCACCCTGCACGACCGCGAGCTGGACCGCCTCCGGGACGAGGACCGCAAGCTGGTGCGCCAGCTCCAGCGCCAGTACGTCGAGCTGTGGGTGGACGTCGTACGGCAGCTGCACCCCGGGGCGCCGGAGGCCGAGGCCCGGGCCGCCGTGCACGCGGTCTTCGGGCTGCTGAACTCGACCCCGCACCTCGGGTCCGCGCACGGCGCCGGACTGCCCGGCCGGGACGCCGCCGAATCGCTGCTGCGGCGGCTCGCGCACGGGGCGTTCGGGGCGCTCTCGAACTGACCCGGCCGACGGCCCGGTGCGTCCGGACGGTGGAACGGACCGCCCACCGGCGGGCGGGCGGCGGCAGAATGGGCGCCATGCCGATACCCAGCCGTGCCGCCCTGATCGAGCACCTCGTCCGTACGCGCATCGCCGGGGAGGTCGCGACCCCGCGGGACAACAACCTCTCCCACTACCGCAAGCTCGCCAACGGAGACCGCCACTACTGGCTGGGCCTGGAGCTGGGCGACCGGTGGGCCGACGAGCAGGACGTCCTCGCCGTGATGGCCGAGCGCTGCGGAGTCGGCGACGATCCGGCGCACCGGGTGGGCCAGGACACCATCGACCCCGAACTGACCGTCGACGCGCTGGAGCGGATGGCCGCCAGGCTGCGCAAGGCGGCCCTCGACCGGCAGTCCGTGCTGCTGGCCACCGGGCACCCGGGCGGTCTTCTCGACGTGCACCGGGCCACCGCGGCCGCACTCCGCGCCGCCGGCTGCGAGATCGTGGTGATCCCGCAGGGGCTGACCGCCGACGAGGGCGCGGTCTGGCAGTTCGCGGACGTCGCGGTCCTGGAGCGCGGCGCGACCCTGTGGCACACCCACTCGCCGAACCCGATGGCGGCGATCCTCGACGGCCTCGCCGCGGCCGGCCGCCCGCAGCCCGGCCTGGTGGTCGCGGACCACGGCTGGGCGGGCTGCGCCGGCCAGCGCGGCCTGGACGTGGTCGCCTACGCCGACTCCAACGACCCCGCCCTCTTCCTCGGCGAATCCGAAGGCACCCTGGAAGTGGTCGTCCCCCTCGACGACCACGTCCGCGACCCCCGCTACTACGACCCGATGACGGCGTACCTGCTGGCGGCGGCGGGGCTGACGGGGGAGTAGCGGGCCGCGTCAGGCGGGGCCGAACGGCAGCTCGACGTACTGGCGCACCGGCCGGCGGCCGGGTTTCGGCCCTCGGTCGTCGGGTCGGCCACCGTGCGCTGTCGCGGGCCCGGGCGCTGTCGGTGGGCGGGGTTAGGTTCGCGGCATGACGATGTCCGCGACGCCTTCGTTCCCGTTGTCCGTCCTTCCGCCCGGTGTGCTCGCCGGGCCCGTCCGCCGGCGGACGGTGTGGGTCGGTGACGTGCCGGCGGCGCCGGACGACTGGGTGCGGCTGCGCGACCTGGGGCGGCCGCACGGACTGCTGCCCCTGCTGCTCGCGGACGACGGGCCGTGGGGTCCGGGATGGTGGACGCGGGAGCACGTGTTCCGGCCGGAGCGGATGTCCGACCCGGACGACCACCATGCGGAGGTCGTCCTGCGCACCTGCTGGGCGGGCGTGGTGCCCGACGAGGAGGAGGACGAGGACCCCGAGGGCGAGGGCATCGAGGTGATCGCGCCGTTCGGCCGCACCTGGGCGGGCCTCGCCGAGCCCGGCCCGGCGGCCGGGGTGGACCCCGAGCGCACGGCGGCCGAGACGGCGGCCGTGCTGATCGGCGCCGGCGGCCGCGGAAGGCCCAGGCCGGCACTGGTCCCCGCCCGGCGCTCCGCCGATCTGCCCGCCGCGGCCGGCTGGACCGGACCGACCAACCACACGAACGACACTGCCGTGCTGAGTGCGGTCCTGCGGTCCTGGGAGGACCGTTACGGCGCCCGGGTGGTCGCACTGGGCTTCGACCACCTGCTCGCGTCGGTCGCGTCTCCGCCGGTCACCTCGGCAGCGGCCCTCGCCGTGGCGGCCGAACACTTCGCCTTCTGTCCGGACAACGTCTGGCAGGGTGCCGGGAGCATCCGCGAGTACGCCCGGGAGCTGCGCGGTGCGCACACCTGGACGTTTTGGTGGGACTGAGCGCGGGGGACCACTCCGGCCCCGGTCAGGGGTGGGGGACGCGGACCACGCCCTCCTGGATGACCGTGATGGCCAGGTGGCCGGACTGGGTGTAGATGCGGGCCTGGCCGAGGCCGCGGCCGCCGTGGGCGGACGGGGACTCCTGGTCGTAGAGGAGCCATTCGTCGGCGCGGAACGGCCGGTGGAACCACATCGCGTGGTCCAGGGAGGCGCCCACCACGTCGCCCACCGCCCAGCCGCCCCGGCCGTGCGCGAGCAGCACCGAGTCCAGCAGGGTCATGTCGGAGACGTACGTGGCCAGGCAGATGTGCAGCAGCGGGTCGTCCGCGAGCTTGCCCCGGGTCCGGAACCAGACCTGGGAGCGCGGTTCCAGCGGCTCGCCGACAGAGCCCCACGGCGGGGTGGTCGCGTACCGCAGGTCCACCGCGCCGCGCGCCTCCAGCAGCCGTTCGACGGTGCCGGGGTCACGGAAGGTGTCGCGGTAGGCGGGCAGTGCCTCGGCCGCCGTCGGCAGGGTCGCCGGGTCCGGCGCGGCCGGCATCGGGGCCTGGTGCTCCAGCCCCTCCTCGTACGTCTGGAAGGACGCCGAGAGGTGGAAGATCGGCCGGCCGTGCTGGACGGCGACCACCCGCCGGGTGGTGAACGACCGCCCGTCGCGGATCCGGTCCACGGAGTACACGATCGGCGCACCGGAGTCGCCGGTGCGCAGGAAGTACGAGTGGAGCGAGTGCGGCAGCCGGTCCGCGGGCACCGTGCGGCCGGCCGCGACCAGAGCCTGGGCCGCGACCTGGCCGCCGAACACGCGCGGCACCAGGGAGGTGCGGCTCGTGCCGCGGAAGATGTTCTCCTCGATCTGCTCCAGGTCGAGCAGATCGAGGAGGTCCGCCAGCGCGGCGTCTTCTTCGAACTCGGGCAAAGCGGGTTACAGGCCCATCGACTTGGCGATGATCGACTTCATGATCTCGCTGGTGCCGCCGTAGATGCGGTTGACGCGGTTGTCCGCGTACAGGCGGGCGATCGGGTACTCGTTCATGTAGCCGTAGCCGCCGTGCAGCTGGAGGCAGCGGTCGATGACGCGGTGCGCGACCTCGGTGCAGAACAGCTTCGCGGAGGCGGCCTCGGCCGGGGTCAGCTCGCCCGCGTCCAGGGCCTCCAGGGCGCGGTCGGCGACCGCCTGGGCGGCGTCCACCTCGGCCTGGCAGGCGGCCAGCTCGAACTTGGTGTTCTGGAAGTGCGCGACCGGCTGACCGAAGACGGTGCGCTCGGTGACGTACTGCTGGGCGAACCGGACGGCCGCCGCGGCCTGGGCGTACGCGCCGAAGGCGATGCCCCAGCGCTCGGAGGCCAGGTTGTGGCCGAGGTAGTAGAAGCCCTTGCCCTCTTCGCCGAGCAGGTCCTCGACCGGGACCTTGACGTCGACGAACGCCAGCTCGGCGGTGTCGGAGGTCTTCAGGCCCAGCTTGTCCAGCTTGCGGCCGATCGAGTAGCCCTCGGACTTGGTGTCCACGGCGAACAGCGAGATGCCGAAGCGGCGGTCGTCGGCCGACGGGGCGGAGGTGCGGGCGCAGACGATCACCCGGTCGGCGTGGACGCCACCGGTGATGAAGGTCTTGGCGCCGTTGAGGACGTAGTGCGTGCCGTCCTCGGAGAGCTTGGCGGTGGTCTTCATGCCCGCGACGTCGGAGCCGGTGCCCGGCTCGGTCATCGCCAGCGCCCACATCTCCTCGCCGGAGACGAACTTCGGGAGGAAGCGCTTCTTCTGCTCGTCGGTGGCGAGCATCTTGATGTACGGGAGGGCAAGCAGCACGTGCACGCCGGAGCCGCCGAAGTTGACGCCCGCGCGCGAGGTCTCCTCGTACAGGACGGCCTCGAACTTGTGGGTGTCCAGGCCCGCGCCGCCGAACTCCTCGGGCACGTTGATGCCGAAGACGCCCAGCTCGCCGAGCTGGTAGTAGAAGTCGCGCGGCGCCTGGCCGGCCGCGAACCACTCGTCGTAGACCGGGACGACCTCGGCCTCGATGAAGGCGCGCAGGGTCTCGCGGAACGCCTCGTGGTCCTCGTTGAATACCGTACGGCGCACGGCCGCCTCCTTGCGTCTACGGGCCGATTCGTCGATCGGACATTCGGCTAAGCGCTTGCTCAGATTGCTAAGTTACCGGGGAGTCACTGCGGCTGTCCAGAGCTGCCGGACACGCCCCGGAAACCTTTCGCCCACGGCCCGCCCGCCCGGCATCCTGGCGGCCGGGCCCGGGGCCGCGCCAGGGGGATGCGGCCGGGGCGGAACCGTTTTCGGGGGAATCATGAGCGGGTCGGCCGGAGCGTCGGCACACGGTGGAGCAGCGGCCCCGGGCCGGGGCGTACTGGAAGGGGCGTTCGCGCTGCTGGAAGCGCTGCGCCGGCACGGGGACGAGGCCGGGGTGACGGAGCTGGCGGTCGCCTGCGGGGTGCCGAAGGGGACCGTGCACCGGCTGCTCGACCAGCTGGCCGCGGTCGGCGCCGTCGAACGCCGGGGCACCCGCTACCGGGTCGGCCCCGAGATGTTCCGCCTCGGCCAGTCCTGGCAGCCGCACCCCGGCCTGCGCACCGCCGCCCGGCTCCCGCTGCACCGGCTGCGCGCCGCCACCGGGGCCAGTGCAGTGCTCACCGTGATGCGCGAGGACCTGGCGATGACCGTCAGCTCGGTGCCCGGCGACCCGGAGCCGCTGGTACCGGTCCGGGACGGCATGAGCTTCCTGCTCGACACGGCGGCCGGCCGGGCCCTGCGCGGCCCCCGGTCCACCGCCCCGGTGCTCGACCGCGAGTCCGTCATGGACGGCGTGACCTGCGCCGCGGTCCCCGTCCGGAGCGCCGACGGCCGTACGGTGGCCGCCCTCGCCGGCGTCGTACGGGCGGGCCGCTCGCTGGAGGCCCTGGCCCACGCGGTCGCGGAGACCGGCCTCGCGATCTCCCGCGCCCTGGCCCGCGGCGCGGCCGGCGCACGGCCGCTGCCGCCGGTGGTCGTCCCCTGACCCGAGGCGGGAACGCGGGCGGAGTCGCCCCGCCCCCGTTCCGCTCAGCGGAACGCGCGTGGCGGCGGGGCGGGCGCCGCGGGCACCGTGGTGGACGTGCCGGGGACGGGCCCCGGCGAACGAACGTCCCACGGGGGGAATTCCGATGTTCCGCAAGCACGCCGCACGCCTCGCCACCGCCGCCGTCCTGGGCCTCGGCAGCCTGGCCGCCCTCGCCGGCCCGGCCCACGCCGAGCCGATCGACTACGTGAAGATCGAGCTGCTCGACCTGACCTGCCACCGGCAGAGCGAGGGCGACCACGACGAGGCCTACCTGAAGATCACCGACGCCAACGGCAACCAGGTCAAGGTCTGGCCCGGCAGCGCCAAGTACCAGACCATGGGCACCAACTACGTCCGCTCCCTGACCGACGGCAACGGCAACGCCGCCCTGGTCCTCGGCAAGCAGCAGGCCCGCACCCTGACCCTGTGGGACTACGACACGACCAGCGGCGACGACAAGCTCGGCGCCACCCTCGTCACCGGCACCGAGGCCGGCTCCGAGATCCAGTACCGCTCCCTGGAGGGCTCCGGCGGCGTCTACACGATCGCCTACCGCGTGATCGACATCTGACGGACCGGACCGCCGCGCACCACCGCCGTCTCGGGGTCACCCCCGAGACGGCCCCCGAACCGGGGGCCCGCCACCCGCAGGGGACGGCGGGCCCCCGGGTCGTCTGCACGGAGGATCCGGCGCCGGACGGCGGCGCCAAGGATGGGTGGTGTCCGCAACCGCGTGCTCACCGAGCGCCATACCCGGGAGTGTCATGAACCGCCGTCTGCGCACCGCCACCGCCGCCGCCCTCCTGCTCGGCCTGGCCGCCGCCCCGGCCGCCACCGCCCTCGCCGCCCCGGCACCCGCCGCCTCGGCCTCCGCCTGGACCACGACCGGCCCCGACGCGGCCGCACTGCGTGCCGGGCTCGCCGGACTGCCCGACCGGGACGCCACCGCGGCCCTGGTCCGGGTCGGCGGGAACGGCCGCTGGTCCGGCACCGCCGGCGTACGCGACCTGCGGACCGGCGCCCCTGCGCTCGACCACGCCCGGTTCCGGGCCGGCTCCACCACCAAGGTGGTCACCGCCGCCCTCGTCCTCCAGCTCGCCGCCGAAGGCCGGGTCGACCTGGGCGCACCCGTCGGCACCTACCTGCCCGGCCTGCTCCCCGCGAGCTTCACCGAACCCGTCACGGTGCGGCACCTGCTGAACTTCACCAGCGGCATCCAGCCCGGCCGGGACTTCGGCAGCACCGTCGAGGAGGGCTACCCGCACCGCTTCGAGACCCTGCGCCCGCAGGACGTCGTGGCCGACGGCCTGGCCAAGGGCCCGGCACACGCCCCGGGCAGCCGGCAGGTCTACCAGAACATCGACTACACCATCCTCGGCCTGCTGATCGAGAAGGTCACCGGCGACAGCTACGCCCACCAGGCCGAGGTCCGCATCTTCCGCCCGCTCGGGATGACCGGGACCTCGTTCCCCCGGGCCGGCGACCCCCGCATCCACGGCGCCCACCACCGCGGCTACCAGCTGATGGACGGCAAGCCGGTGGACGTGACGGAGTGGAACATGACCGACCGCTTCGCCGCCGGCGACATGATCTCCACCACCCGCGACCTGGAGCGCCTCCTCGTCGCCCTGTTCCGCGGCCGGGTCGTGCCCGAACCCCAGCTCCAGGAGATGTTCACGGTCCCCGACATCCCGGGCGCCACCCGCAGCGCCGGCCTCCAGCGGCTCAAGGGCGCCGGACCCGGCGGGCGGGACATCTGGGCCAAGACCGGCTCACGCCCCGGCTTCCACACGGTCATCGCAGCCACCCGCGACCTGTCGCGGACCCTCGTCTACTCCGTGAACAGCACGGACGCGAAGGGTGACGGGATGAAGATCGTCCAGCGGTTCGGCCTGGCCGCCTTCAACCGCTGACCGGCCGCTGCGGCTCCTCCGCCAGCCGCAGCGCGAACCACAGCTCCATCCGGGTGTCCGCGTCGTCCAGGTCCCGGTCCAGCAGGGCGGCGCAGCGGGCGATGCGCTGGCGGACCGTGTTCCGGTGCACGCCCAGCGCGGCCGCCGTACGGTCCCAGCCGCCGTGGTGCGCCAGCCAGACCCGCAGGGTCGGCCGCAGCGTGGCGGACAGCGGCCCCAGCAGCGCCTCGGCGTGGGCCCGCGCCTCCGCCGCGCCGACCAGGCCCGCGAAACCGGCCGCCGCGTGCCGGACCAGCGGCGCCCGGGCCGCCTCGGCCCGCTCCAGGGCCCGGGCCGCCTGCGCGTCGGCCCCGGCCAGCGCCTCGGGACCGGCCGGAGCCGCGACGCCCAGCCGCCACCCCGGCTGAGGCCCCGGGACCCGGTCCGCGAGCAGCCGTACGTACGGACCCTCGGCCGTGTAGAGACCCGTGCCGAGGGCGGCCGCCAGGGCCGCCGGGTCGCCGCCGCCGCGGGCGTGCACCACCGTCCACGGGCCCGGCGGAAGCACCTCGGCCGGGCTCCCGCCGAGCAGCAGCCGCACCAGCGCGGCGGCCCCGCCCCCGCCCGGCTCGGCCCGCGCGGTCAGCAGGGTCAGCAGCACCGCGGCCACCCCGGCGATCGTGTGGTCGCCCGGCGTGCGGCCGGGCGTGGCGATGACCAGCAC
>NZ_JAJAUZ010000036.1 GCF_020532645.1 Streptomyces bambusae | reverse complement strand
CTGCGGCACCGGCACCCTGCTGCGCGCCGCCGCCCCCCCCCCGCCCCCCCCCCCCCCCCCCCCCCCCCGCCCCGCGCCCCCCCCCCCCCCCCCCCCCCCCCCCCCCCCCCCGCGTCGTCACGGCACCGGCGTCAGTTGTGCCCGAACTTCTTCGTCTTGCCCTTGCGCGCCATGTCCATCGGACTCGGGGACGCACCGGAGGGCTCGGACACGGATTCCTTCGGCTGGCCCTGTGCGGAGGACCGGGTCGGCTGAGCCTTGCTCTCGTGCTGGCGGTTCTTGTTCTTGGCCATGGAAAGCCTCCGTGGGGGGTGTAGGGGCCAGGGCCGCCTTCACACTCACACACCCCCACAACCCTCGCATTTTGGATCTTTACTGTGCGTAGTCGGGAGAACCGCAGGATCCGCCACGCCGATGATCGAGTTCCGGCCGCCGAGGCCCCCGCGGTCGGGCAGACTCGGGGAAAACCTGGACTGCTCCCCGGAAGAGGGTGGAACGCGTGGACCGCTGCGTCGTCCTGGTGGACGCCGGCTACCTGCTGGGCGCCGCCGCGAGCCTCCTTGCGGGAGAGCCCTCCCGCTCCCGCATCACCGTCGACCATGCGGCCCTCATCCAGGGGCTGCGGGAACGGGCCGAGGCCGACACCGCGCAGCCCCTGCTGCGCATCTACTGGTTCGACGGCGCCCCCGACCGGGTGCCCCAGCCCGAACACCGCCGGCTGCGCGTCATGCCCCGCGTCACCGTCCGGCTCGGCGCCCTGACCCGCAGCGACGGCCGCTGGGCGCAGAAGGGCGTGGACGCCGCCATGCACGCCGAACTGACCGAGCTGGCCCGCAACCGGGCCTGCTCCGACGTGGTCCTCGTCACCGGTGACGGCGACCTGCTGCCCGGCCTGATGTCCGCCAAGGAGCACGGCGTCGCCGTCCACCTGTGGGCCGTCCAGGCCGCCGACGGCGACTACAACCAGTCCGAGGACCTGGTCGCCGAAGCCGACGAGCGCCGCGTCCTCGACCGTACGTGGATCACCCGCGCGGTCCGCCCCAAGGACCTCGCCGGGCTCTGCGCCCCGCCCCCGGCGCCCCGGCCCGAGATCGCCGCCATCCTCTCCGCCCCGCTGCCCGAGGCGGCCCTCGCGGAAGCCGCCCGCAACAGCGCGGCAGCCGCCCCCGATCCGGCCGGCGCCGAACCCGCACCCGCCCCGGCCGCCAAGGGCGTCCCCACCCCCAAGGACCTCGCCGGGCTGCGCGCCCACGCCCCCGTACCCGGCCCGCAGACCCCGCAGCCCTCCGGCACCGCCACCCTGCGCTGGTCCTCCGACAGGGGCTGGATCGAACGCGGCGGCCCGCTCGGCGAGCCCGCCGAGACCGCCTCCCTGCCCACCCTCGCCCAGCTCACCTCCGCCGAGCAGCGCTGGGCGGACCGCGAGGAGGACATCACCACCGTCGGCGGTGACCCCTTCGAGGTCGGCCAGGTCTTCGCCCGCCGCTGGATGGAGCGCCTCCCCGAGGCCGTCCACCTCCAGAAGCTCGCCACCATGTACCCGCGGATCCCGCACCGCATCGACGGCGAGCTGCTCCGCTACGCCGCCCGCTTCGGCCTGCTCGCCCACAAGGACGACCAGATCGACGAGCACGACCGGTACGCGATCCGGGCCGGCTTCTGGCGCGAGATCGACGTCCGCGCCGCCGCCGAATCCGCCCCCGCCGGCCCCGACGCCCGGGTCGCCGCGCCCGGCGCCGCACCTGCCGAAAGAACCCCCGAAAGAGCCGGGGAACGCCTCGCCGAGAAGATCTCCGACTAGCCGGACGGGCACCCGGGCCCGCCCCCGCGGGCGTCCCGGGCGCCCGAACCCCGTAGGCTGCTCCCTCGTGAGCACGGGCACAGCACAGGCGGGACACGCCGCGGAACACGGCGACCGGACCCCCGGGGCGGGGGGCGGCGCGCCCGTACCCGTGGTGTGCACGGTGACCGGCCTGGTCAAGACCTACCCGGCGCTGCGCGGCGGCCGCGGCACTCCGGCCCTGCCCGAGGTGCGCGCCACCGACGGCATCTCCCTGGAGATCCGGCGCGGCGAGATCTTCGGGCTCCTCGGCCCCAACGGGGCCGGCAAGTCCACCCTGGTCCGCCAGCTCACCGGCCTGATGCGGCCCGACGAGGGCGCCGTCGAACTCCTCGGCCACGACCTGGTCCGCCACCCCGAGCGGGCCGCCCGGCTGCTGGCCTACCTCGGCCAGGAGTCCACCGCCCTCGACGAGCTGACCGTCGCCCTCGCCGCCGAGACCACCGGCCGGCTGCGCGGCCTGGACGCCCGCAGCGCCCGCGCCGAACGCGACGCCGTCCTCGACGAACTCGGTCTCACCGGCATCGCCGGCCGCCCCCTCAGGAAGCTCTCCGGCGGCCAGCGCCGCCTCGCCTGCTTCGCCGCCGCCCTCGTCGGCGAGCGGCCCCTCCTGGTCCTCGACGAGCCCACCACCGGCATGGACCCGGTGGCCCGGCGGGCCGTCTGGAACGCCGTGGACCGCCGCCGCGCCGAGCGCGGCACCACCGTCGTCCTCGTCACCCACAACGTCATCGAGGCGGAGACCGTCCTCGACCGGGTCGCCGTCGTCGACCGCGGCAAGGTCATCGCCTGCGACACCCCGGCCGGCCTCAAGGCGCAGGTCGCCGACGAGGTCCGGCTGGAGCTGGTGTGGCGCGAAGCCCCGCCGCTGCACCTGCCCGAGGTCGCCGCCCTGCGTGCCGACGTCACCGAGTCCGGCCGCCGCTGGGTGCTGCGGACCGGCCCGGACGCGGCCAGGGCCGCGGTCGCCGCCGTCACCGGCGGACCCGCGTTCGCCGCCCTCGACGATTTCACCCTGGCCACCCCGAGCCTGGAGGACGTCTACCTCGCGCTCGGCGGCCGTACGAAGGGCCTGGTCAAGACGTGAGCATCCCCGCCCCCGCCGTGCTCGCCCCGCGGGCCCGGCTGTTCCCCGCGCTCGCCGCCGTCTACCTGGCCCAGCTGTCCCGGGCCAGGGTGGCGCGGATCCCGCTGCTGTTCGTGGCGACCTTCCAGTCCGTCGGGATCATGGTCCTGATGCGCGGGGTCGTCGACGGCGGCAGCGAGGCCCGCGCCGTGGTCGCCGGCTCCTCCGTCCTCGTCGTCGCCTTCGTCGCCCTCAACCTGCTCGCCCAGTACTTCGGCCAGCTGCGGGCCTCCGGCGGCCTCGACCACTACGCGACCCTGCCGGTGCCGCCCGCCGCCGTGGTCCTCGGCGCGGCCGGCGCGTACGCCTCGTTCACGGTGCCCGGCACCCTGGTGACGGCCGTGTTCGGCTGCCTGCTCTTCGGGCTGCCGATGGGCGGCCTGTGGGTGCTCGCCGCCGTGGTCCCGCTGGCCGGCGCCGCCCTCGCCGGGCTCGGCGCCGCCCTCGGTCTGCTCGCCCCCCGGCAGGAGCTGGCCACCCTCGCCGGACAGCTCGGCATGTCCGCGGCCCTGCTGCTGGGCGTGCTGCCGCCCGAGCGGATGCCCGAACCGGTGGTCTGGGCCCGCGACCTGCTGCCTTCCACGTACGGCGTCGAGGCCTTCGCCCACACCTTCGCCCCGCACCCCGACTGGGCCGTCGTCGCCGCCGACCTCGCCGTCTGCGCGGCCGTCGGGGTCGCCTCCCTGGCCCTCGCCACCTGGGCCTACCGGCGGGCCGCGGTCCGCTGACGCCGGGCCCGGCACCACCTGGCACGATGTGGGGGTGACCGAAGCCTTCTCCCCGCCGCCGCCCGCCCCCGCCCCGGAGGACCCGGACGCGCCGCCGACGCCGACCCTCGCCGAGGACCTCAAGTCCGGTGCGGCGGTCATGCTGGCCGTCGCCCTCTCCGGCGCGCTGCTCGCCGTGCTGTGGGCCTGGCTGGCCCCGCGGGTCCAGTACGTCTCCGACGGCACGGCGGTGTTCCTCGGCAACACCGAGAACGAGGGCCGGATCGGCTCCGACGGCACCTTCCTGCTGATCGCCCTGGGCCTCGGCCTGGTCAGCGCCGGGCTGGCCTTCCTCTACCGGCGCAACGGCGGCCCCGCCGTCGTGATCGGCCTCGGCCTCGGCGCGCTCCTCGCCTCCGTGCTCGGCTGGCGGCTCGGCATCCACCTCGGCCCGTCCCGCGACGTGGTCGCCGCCGCCAAGGCCGCCGGCAAGGGCGTCCCCTTCGACGCCCCGCTCCAGCTGCTCGCGCACGGGGTGCTCCTGGTGTGGCCCGTGGTCGCCGTGGCCGCGCACCTGGGCCTGGTCGGACTCTTCGGACCGCGCGACCCCGAGGTCACCCCGGAGTGGCCGGAGGGCTACCCGCCGCCGTACGCCCACCCGCAGCCCGCGCCGGCCGCGAACCCCGACCAGGCCGCGCCCCCGGCCGCCGCGCCCCCGGCCGACACGCCGCCCGCGCCGCACCCGTAGGCCGGTCCGCAGCCCAGGACCACCCGCGCCGGCGCCGCCCGGCCACCGCACCAGGCGACCCGGATGCCCCCCGCGCCTGTGTCCCGCCCCCCCGCGCCCGTCACCCGTGCGGCCAGACGCCGGACGGCCCGCCCGCGCCCAGGGATCCGGCCGCCCGGCGGCAGGGACGGGCCCGCACGTCCGATCCGCCGGGCCCGGGCCCGTGGACCGGACGCCCGGGCCCGTGGCCCGCTCCGGGGCTAGGCCGTCTCTTCCGGATCCTGCCTGACCCGCGGCGCCTGGCACGGCACCTCGCCGCGTTGTCGGCACAGCCGAGTACGTCCAGTACGCGCGCTGTCCCGACGCCTTGCGAAGCACCGCACCAGACACCGCGGGCTTAACCGGCAAGATCCGAAAGAGACGACCTAAGGCCGCGCGATCGGCGCGAGGACCGCGCCCGTCAGGGCTGCCAGGTCGGCCGGGGACAGTTCGACCTCCAGGCCGCGGCGGCCCGCCGACACGCAGATGGTCGCGTGTGCCGACGCCGAGGCGTCCAGCACCGTCGGCAGCGCCCGCCGCTGGCCCAGCGGCGAGATCCCGCCACGGACGTACCCGGAAGAGCGCTCCGCGGCCGCCGGGTCCGCCATCGCGGCCTTCTTCCCGCCCACCGCCGCCGCCAGCGCCTTCAGGTCCAGCGAGCCCGCGACCGGCACCACCGCCACCGTCAGCGCCCCGTCCACGTCCGCGACCAGCGTCTTGAAGACCCGCTCCGGGGACACCCCCAGCGCCTCGGCGGCCTCCGCCCCGTACGACGCGGCCGCCGGGTCGTGCGCGTACGCGTGCACCGTGAACGGCAGCCCGGCCGCGGTCAGCGCCACCGTCGCCGGTGTGCCGCCGGCCCCCTGCTTCGCCTTCTTCGCCATGCCTGCGCGCGTGTCCCCTCGGTTCAGTTCGGGCTGGTCGGGGTCCGGGTCAGGTCCACCGCGGGCAGCGACGGCAGGTGCCGGATCACCGCCGTCTCGGTGCGCAGCACCTTCAGCTCCTCCGCCAGCCGGGTCGCCGTGTCCGGCGCCTGCAGCAGCCGCTGCTTCGACGGCACGTCCAGCACCGCCGCCGCGGCCACCAGGTACGACACCACCGACGGCTCGTCCGGCAGGTCCGCGCCCGTCGCGAGCGACCGCTCACGGGCCCCCGCCAGCCGCTTCTGGTACGCCCGGAACGCCCGCAGCACCCCCTCGGCCAGCGCCCCCGCGCCGTCGCCCGCCTCCTCCGGCAGCTCCTCCAGCTCCGCCGTCAGATACGGGCCCGTCGCGTCCACCGACAGCAGCTTCACCCGCACCGTGCCCGTGGCCAGCACCTCGAAGCTGCCGTCCTCGCGCTCCCGGATGGTCGCCGCGTCCGCGATGCAGCCCACCCGGTGGAACGCCTGCACCGGGTCGCTGCCGAAGCCCGCGGCCGGTCCCTTCGCGGGCAGGGTCGTCTGGTCGGGCAGCCCCGGCGCGGTCGGCGCCACCTCACGGCCGTCGCGGATGGCGACGACGGCGAACCGGCGCGGCTCGTCGTCGCCGGACTTCAGCAGGTCGCGCATCATGGCCCGATAGCGCTCCTCGAAGACGTTCAGGGGCATGACGAGCCCCGGGAACAGCACGGAGTTCAAGGGGAAGAGCGGCAGGCGAACGGTGGTCACGACGGTCAGCGTAATGGCCGGGGGACCACGCACGTCACCCCCGCCGCAGCAGCCGGGACGCTCCCGCCGCCACCGTCGTCGCCAGGACCCAGCCCGCGAGCACCAGTCCGGCCGCCCCCCACTGCCAGGCGCCCTCCAACCGCCAGTACCCGTCCTGGCCGAGATCGATCACCGGCAGCAGCAGGTCCAGGGAGTACAGCACCGGATTCCACAGCGGCGTCTCACCCGGCTTGATCGCCTCCGGATCATGGCGGGAAAAGGCCACCGCACCCGCCGCCCACACCACCAGCATCCACACCGCGGCCCGCCCCGGCCGGTACCCGTACGCCACCGTCCAGTCCTGCAGGTACCCCCACAGCTTCGCCGCCAGCGGCAGGGTCTCCCGGCGCCGCCGCTGCTTGGCCAGCAGCACCTCCCGGGCGTCCGCGTCCTCCCCGCTGCCGCGCAGCACCGCCGCCAGCCGCTCGTACGGCTCCGGCGAGTACTCCGGCGTAGCCGCCTCCACCCACGCCAGCCGCCGCGCCAGGGGAAACGGCCCCCGCGGCACCAGGAACTCGTAACTGAACCCGTCCATCGACAGCAGGCCCGGGCCCGGCCAGCTCGTCGCCTGGTCCACCAGCTTCACCACCTTCGCCCCCGACAGGACCACCCGCCCCTGCTCCGGCCGCTCGCCCAGGAACCGCAGCTCCGGCGTCTGGATCCGGCGCAGCGACACGTCCTGGTCCGCCGCCAGCACGAACCGGGCCCCGAACAGGTCCACCGCGTCCCCGAACCGCCCGTCGTCCAGCCGCAGCCCGCCCCGGCACTCGAACCGCTGGATCCGCCCGCCCCGCACCGGCGGCGTGTTCCCCAGCCCGTACGGGGGAGTGGAGCCGGGATCGCCCGCCGGGTCCAGCGCCACCGACGTCAGGTACAGGGTCCGCTCCACCGTCAGCTGCGGCGCGTTCAGCGCCCGCCGCCCGTACGGATTGCGCAGCCGGGCCCCGCGCAGGCTCATCGACACCCCGACCTTCGCCCCGCGCAGGCTCACCTCGCCGTACGTCTCCAGCAGCTCCGCCTGCAGGTCCTGGCCCACCGACAGGCCGTCCGCCGCGATCGCCCGGCCCCGGCCGTCCCGCTGCACCACGGCCTGGCTGATCAGCAGGTCCGTGCCGATCTGGGCGTCCGTGAGCCGGATCCCACGGGCCACCCGGCAGCGCGGCAGGTGCAGGTCGCCCTCCGTGTGCAGGCGGGCCGCCTCGATCCGCGGCACCGAGCAGTTCACCATCCGCAGCGTCGTGAACCGCGTCTCCGACAGTTGCACTTCGCTGTCGAAACGGCACGCGTTCAGCTCCACGTACGGCGCCACCGAACCGCCCGACAGCTCCAGCCGGCCGGTGATCCGCGCCCCCCGCAGCTTCAGCGACGCCACCCGCCCCGGCACCGGCTCCGGCCCGCCCAGCAGCAGCCGGTGGATCACCTCCGCCCGCACGCTGCGCTCCGGCCCCCAGGCCCGGTCCGCCATCGGGTCGTCCCGGTCGGCCGCGTGCGCGCTCAGGTCGCACACCGTCCCGCTCCGGAAGGCCTGCCACATCCGCAGCTCCGGAGGGCGGAGATCCGCCGGAGCGCCGCCCTGCACGTCCGGCCCCGCCCCTCGTGCCTCGTCCACCAGAGGCCCCCCTTCCCCATTGGTCGTCCTTGCGAACGCTAGGGCCTGTCTGCACCGTCCGGGGCGTGTATCAGCCAGTGATACGGGCAGCCGGTGGCGGGAGGCGGTCTGAGAGAATCGTGGTGTGATCTCTCGTATCGACCTGCGCGGCGACGCCCTCCCCGAGGGCGCGGCCCTGCGCGCTCTGCTGCCCCGTGCCGAATTCGACGTGGAAGCCGCCCTGGAGAAGGTGCGGCCGATCTGCGAGGACGTGCATCATCGCGGCAACGAGGCGCTGATCGAGTACGCGCAGAAGTTCGACGGGGTCACCCTGGAGCGCGTACGGGTGCCCGCCGAGGCCCTGCAGAAGGCCCTCGACCAGCTCGATCCGGCCGTCCGCGACGCCCTGGAGGAGTCCATCCGGCGGACCCGGATCGTGCACGCCGCCCAGCGCCGCACCACCCACACCACCCAGGTCGTCCCCGGCGGCACCGTCACCGAGAAGTGGGTGCCCGTCGAGCGCGTCGGCCTCTACGCGCCCGGCGGCCGCTCGGTCTACCCGTCCTCCGTGGTCATGAACGTCGTGCCCGCACAGGAGGCCGGCGTCGGCTCCGTCGCGCTCGCCTCCCCGCCGCAGGCCGAGTTCGACGGCCTGCCGCACCCGACCATCCTCGCCGCCTGCGCCCTGCTCGGCGTCGACGAGGTGTACGCGGCCGGCGGCGCCCAGGCCGTCGCCATGTTCGCGTACGGCACCGAAGGACCCGACGGCTGCGCCCCGGCGAACATGGTGACCGGCCCCGGCAACATCTGGGTCGCCGCCGCCAAGCGCTACTTCACCGGGAAGATCGGCATCGACGCCGAGGCCGGCCCCACCGAGATCGCGATCCTCGCGGACTCCACCGCCGACCCCGTGCACGTCGCCGCCGACCTGATCAGCCAGGCCGAGCACGACCCGATGGCCGCCGCCGTCCTCGTCACCGACTCCGAGGACCTCGCCGCCGCCGTCGAGAAGGAACTCGCCCCGCAGATCGCCGCCACCAAGCACGTCGAAGACCGGATCAAGCCCGCCCTGGCAGGCCGCCAGTCCGCGATCGTCCTGGTCAACGACCTGGAGGACGGCCTCACGGTGGTCAACGCGTACGGCGCCGAGCACCTGGAGATCCAGACCGCCGACGCCGCCGCCCTCGCCGACCGCGTCGTCAACGCCGGCGCCGTCTTCGTCGGCCCCTGGTCCCCGGTCTCCCTCGGCGACTACTGCGCCGGCTCCAACCACGTCCTGCCCACCGGCGGCTGCGCCTGCCACTCCTCGGGCCTGTCCGTGCAGTCCTTCCTGCGCGGCATCCACATCGTCGACTACACCCGCGACGCGCTCGCCGAGGTCACCCACCACGTGGTCACCCTCGCCGAGGCGGAGGACCTCCCGGCGCACGGCGCGGCCCTCAAGGCGCGCTTCGGATGGAAGGTGCCCGGCAAGTGACCTCGTACGACCGCACCACGGACGTCGGCATCGACGACCTCCCCATCCGGGACGAGCTCCGCGGCAAGACCCCGTACGGCGCCCCCCAGCTCGACGTACCCGTCCAGCTGAACACCAACGAGAACCCCTACCCGCTGCCCGAGCCCCTCGTACAGCGCATCGCCGAACGGGTCGCCGAGGCCGCCCGCACCCTCAACCGCTACCCCGACCGCGACGCGGTCGAGCTGCGCACCGAGCTGGCGAAGTACCTCACCCGCACCGGGAAGCACCCCGTCGTCGCGGAGAACGTCTGGGCCGCCAACGGCTCCAACGAGGTCATCCAGCAGCTGCTGCAGACCTTCGGCGGCCCCGGCCGCACCGCCATCGGCTTCGAGCCCTCGTACTCGATGCACGGGCTCATCGCCCGCGGCACCGGCACCCGCTGGATCTCCGGACCCCGCAGCGAGGACTTCACCATCGACGTCGAAGCGGCCGCCGGGGCGATCGCCGAGCACCGCCCCGACGTCGTCTTCATCACCTCGCCCAACAACCCCACGGGCACCGCGGTAGAGGCCGACACCGTCCTCGCCCTGTACGAGGCCGCCCAGGCGGCCGGGCCGTCCCTGGTGGTCGTCGACGAGGCCTACGTGGAGTTCAGCCACCGGGACTCCCTGCTGCCCCTCATCGAAGGCCGGCCGAACCTGGTGGTCTCCCGCACCATGTCCAAGGCCTTCGGCGCGGCCGGCCTGCGCCTGGGCTACCTGGCCGCCCACCCGGCCGTCGTCGACGCCGTACAGCTGGTCCGCCTCCCGTACCACCTGTCCGCCGTCACCCAGGCCACCGCACTGGCCGCCCTGGAGCACACCGACACCCTCCTCGGGTACGTCGAACAGCTCAAGGCCGAGCGGGACCGGCTGGTCGCCGAACTGAGCGCGATCGGCTACGAGGTCACCGCGTCCGACGCGAACTTCGTCCAGTTCGGCACGTTCGCGGACGCCCACACCGCCTGGCAGAAGATCCTCGACCGGGGTGTCCTGGTCCGGGACAACGGAGTACCCGGCAGGCTGCGGGTGACCGCGGGCACACCGGCGGAGAACGACGCGTTCCTGGAAGCGGTTCGCGCACTGAAGAAGGAGCAGCAGGCATGAGCCGCATCGGACGGGTCGAACGCACGACCAAGGAGACCTCCGTCCTCGTCGAGATAGACCTGGACGGCACCGGCAAGGTCGACGTGTCGACCGGCGTCGGCTTCTACGACCACATGCTCGACCAGCTGGGCCGCCACGGGCTCTTCGACCTCACGGTCAAGACCGACGGCGACCTGCACATCGACTCGCACCACACCATCGAGGACACCGCCCTCGCGCTCGGCGCCGCCTTCAAGCAGGCCCTCGGCGACAAGGTCGGCATCTACCGGTTCGGCAACTGCACCGTGCCCCTGGACGAGTCCCTCGCCCAGGTCACCGTCGACCTCTCCGGCCGCCCGTACCTCGTGCACACCGAGCCCGAGAACATGGCGCCGATGATCGGCTCGTACGACACCACCATGACCCGGCACATCCTGGAGTCGTTCGTCGCCCAGGCGCAGATCGCCCTGCACGTGCACGTCCCGTACGGCCGCAACGCCCACCACATCGTGGAGTGCCAGTTCAAGGCCCTCGCCCGGGCCCTGCGCTACGCCTCCGAGCGGGACGTGCGCGCCGCCGGCATCCTGCCCTCCACGAAGGGCGCCCTCTGACCGTGACCGGCCTCTCCACCATCCTCATCGTCGTCGGCCTCTTCCTCGCCGGCGGCGTGTACTCCTTCAAGAAGCAGAAGATGCCCCGCGGCGTCGTCCTGCTCCTCGCCATCGGCTCCGCCATGTGTCTGGCCGCCGGGGTCCTGCGCCTCCAAGGAATCTGGGAATGAGCACTGCCAGCCCCACCAAGAAGGTCGTCGTCTTCGACTACGGCTTCGGCAACGTACGGTCCGCCGAGCGGGCCCTCGCCCGCGTCGGCGCCGACGTCGAGATCACCCGCGACTACGACAAGGCCATGGACGCCGACGGACTCCTCGTCCCCGGCGTCGGTGCCTTCGCCGCCTGCATGAACGGTCTCAAGGAGGCCCGCGGCGACTGGATCGTGGGCCGCCGCCTCTCCGGCGGCCGCCCCGTCATGGGCATCTGCGTCGGCATGCAGATCCTCTTCGAACGCGGCATCGAGCACGGCGTCGAGACCGAGGGCCTCGACGAGTGGCCCGGAACCGTCGAGCCGCTGCGCGCCCCGATCGTCCCGCACATGGGGTGGAACACCGTCGAAGCACCCGCCGACACCCAGGCCTTCGCCGGCCTGGACGCCGACGCCCGCTTCTACTTCGTGCACTCCTACGCGGTCCGCCAGTGGACGCTGGAAGTCGGCAACCCCAACATCCGCGCCCCGAAGGTCACCTGGGCCACGCACGGCGAGCCGTTCGTCGCGGCGGTGGAGAACGGCGCCCTGTGGGCCACCCAGTTCCACCCCGAGAAGTCCGGCGACGCCGGCGCCCAGCTGCTCACCAACTGGATCGAGACCCTCTGATGACCGTGAAGACGCTCGAACTCCTCCCCGCCGTGGACGTCCGCGACGGCCAGGCGGTCCGCCTCGTGCACGGTGCGTCCGGCAGCGAGACCTCGTACGGCTCCCCGCTCCAGGCCGCCCTGGCCTGGCAGGCCGCCGGCGCCGAGTGGCTGCACCTGGTCGACCTCGACGCCGCGTTCGGCACCGGCGACAACCGCGAGCTGGTCGCCGAGATCACCCGCGCCATGGACATCAAGGTGGAGCTGTCCGGCGGCATCCGCGACGACGCCTCGCTCGCCAAGGCCCTCGCCACCGGCTGCACCCGCGTCAACCTCGGCACCGCCGCCCTGGAGACCCCCGCATGGGTCGCCAAGGTCATCGCCGAGCACGGCGAGAAGATCGCCGTCGGCCTCGACGTCGTCGGCACCACCCTCAAGGGCCGCGGCTGGACCAGCGAGGGCGGCGACCTCTACGAGACCCTCGCCCGCCTCGACGCCGAGGGCTGCGCCCGCTACGTCGTCACCGACATCGGCAAGGACGGCACCCTCACCGGCCCCAACCTGGAGCTGCTGAAGAACGTCTGCGCCGCCACCGACCGCCCGGTCGTCGCCTCCGGCGGGGTCTCCTCGCTCGACGACCTGCGGGCCCTGGCCGGGCTGGTCCCGGCCGGCGTCGAGGGCGCCATCGTCGGCAAGGCCCTGTACGCCAAGGCCTTCACCCTGGAAGAGGCCCTGGAGGTGGTCTCCGCATGAGCGAGGTCAAGCGCATCTCCTCCGGCGGCCCGTGGGAGGACGTCATCGGGTACTCCCGCGCCGTCGAGCTGCCCAACGGCATGGTGCTGGTGTCCGGCTGCACGTCGGTCGTCGACGGCGCCGTCGCCTACGCCAACCCGTACGACCAGACCGTCAACGCGTTCAACGTGGCGCTGAAGGCGCTCGCACAGGTCGGGCTCGGTGCGGACGACGTCGTCCGCACCCGCATGTACCTGACGCACGCGCGGGACGTCGACGAGGTGGGCCGCGCCCACAAGGACCTGTTCGACACCGCCCGGCCCGCCAGCACCATGGTCATCGTCGCCGGGCTCGTCGACCCCAACCTGGTCGTCGAGGTCGAGGTCGAGGCCTACCGCGGGGGTGCCGCATGAGCCTCGCCGTACGCGTCATCCCCTGCCTCGACGTGGACAACGGCCGCGTCGTCAAGGGCGTCAACTTCCAGAACCTGCGGGACGCCGGCGACCCCGTCGAGATGGCCAAGCTGTACGACGCCGAAGGCGCCGACGAGCTGACCTTCCTCGACATCACCGCGTCCTCCGGCAACCGGGAGACCACCTACGACGTGGTGCGCCGGACCGCCGAGCAGGTCTTCATCCCGCTGACCGTCGGCGGCGGCGTGCGCACCGCCGACGACGTGGACCGGCTGCTGCGGGCCGGAGCGGACAAGGTCGGCGTCAACACGGCGGCCATCGAGCGGCCGGAGCTGATCCGGGAGATCGCCGAGCGGTTCGGGCGGCAGGTGCTGGTGCTGTCCGTCGACGCGCGCCGGACCCCGGGCGGCACCTTCGAGGTCACCACGCACGGCGGGCGCCGGTCGGCCGGCATCGACGCGGTCGAGTGGGCCCATCGGGCGGCCGAGCTCGGCGCGGGCGAGATCCTGCTGAACTCGATGGACGCGGACGGCACGAAGGACGGCTACGACGTCGAGATGATCGCGGCGGTCCGCAAGCACGTCACCGTGCCGGTCATCGCCTCGGGCGGCGCGGGCCGTCTGTCGGACTTCCCGCCGGCCATCGACGCCGGCGCGGACGCCGTCCTCGCCGCCTCGGTCTTCCACTTCGGCGACCTCCGCATCGGCCAGGTCAAGGACACCCTCCGCGAAGCGGGCCACCCGGTCCGCTGACCGTCCGCCTCAAACGCCGGCGGGGCTGGAACATCCAGTCCTGCCGGCCTTTGAGGACCGGGGTCCGGGGCGGAGCCCCGGTCAGATGCCGAGCCTGGCTTTCGTCAGGGCGGCCACCGCGGACCGCTCACCGTCCAGCGTGACCTGCGCAGCCGCCTGGCGGCCGAAGCAGAACAGGGTCAGTTCACCCGGCTCGCCGGTCACGGTGACGACCGGCGCCCCCTTGCGCGCCACCACCGTCCGCCCGTCCGGCCGCCGCAGCACCACCCCCACCGGCGACCTCCGCCCCGTCAGCCGGGCCAGCCGCTCCAGCCGCGCCCACAGCGCATCCGCGAACACCCGGTCCAGCTCCCGAGGCGACCAGTCCGGCTGCGCCCGCCGCACGTCCTCGGCGTGCACGTAGAACTCCACCGCGTTCGCCGCCTCGTCCACCTGCTTCAGCGCGTACGGCGAAAACCGCGGCGGCCCGCTCCGGATCAGCCGCACCAGCTCCTCGTACGGCTTCGCGGCGTACTCCGCCATCGCCTTGTCCAGCCGGTCCTTCAGCACCCCCAGCAGCAGCCCGCCGGCCGCATCCGGCCGCCGCTCCCGCACCACCACGTGCGCGGCCAGCTCCCGCGCGCTCCAGCCGTCGCACAGCGTCGGCGCATCGGGCCCGGCCTGTTCCAACAGGTCCGCCAGCAGCAGTCGTTCACGCTTCGCATGGGTAGACATGGCCGCCACCCTACGGCCCGGGGCCGCCCGCCGCCCGCCCACCTGCCGGACAAGGTCACCGGCGCCCCCTGACGGCGCGGCACAATGGCACCCATGAGCACGCCCGACACCCAAAGCGGCCTCGACCCGGCGATCGCCGCCCGCCTCAAGCGGTCCGCGGACGGCCTGGTCCCCGCCATCGCCCAGCAGTACGACACCGGAGAGGTGCTCATGCTCGGCTGGATGGACGACGAGGCCCTGCACCGCACCCTCACCACCGGACGCTGCACCTACTGGTCCCGCAGCCGCGGCGAGTACTGGGTCAAGGGCGACACCTCCGGCCACTTCCAGTACGTGAAGTCCGTCGCGCTGGACTGCGACGCGGACACCGTCCTGGTCAAGGTGGACCAGGTGGGGCCCGCCTGCCACACCGGCACCCGGACGTGCTTCGACGCCGACCAGCTCCCGCTCTCGAACTAGGTGAGGTCCCAGGACATGGATCTTGAGACGTTCCGCAAGCTCGCGGTCGACCGCCGGGTCATCCCGGTCAGCCGCCGGCTGCTGGCCGACGGCGACACCCCCGTCGGCCTGTACCGCAAGCTCGCCGCCGAGCGCCCGGGCACCTTCCTGCTGGAGTCCGCCGAGAACGGCCGCTCCTGGTCCCGTTACTCCTTCGTCGGTGTCCGCAGCGCGGCCACCCTGACCGTCCGGGACGGCCGGGCCCACTGGATCGGCACCCCGCCCGTCGGCGTCCCCGTCGACGGCGACCCGCTCGACGCCCTCCGGCGCACCGTGGAGACCCTCCACACCCCGCGCGACCTGGCCCCCGGCCTGCCCCCGTTCACCGGCGGCATGGTGGGCTACCTCGGCTACGACATCGTCCGCCGCCTGGAACGCATCGGCGACCACGGCACCGACGACCTCGCACTGCCCGAGCTGACCATGCTCCTCACCTCCGACCTGGCGGTCCTCGACCACTGGGACGGCTCGGTCCTGCTCATCGCCAACGCGATCAACCACAACGACCTCGACTCGGGCGTGGACGAGGCGTACGCCGACGCCGTGGCCCGCCTGGACGCCATGGAGGCCGACCTCGCGCGGCCCGCACCGTACGCGCCGGCCCTGCTGCCCGGGTCCGAGCTGCCCGAGACCGTCTCCCGCTGGGGCGGCGCCGCGTACCGCGAGGCCGTCGAGGACATCAAGGAGCGGATCCGCGCCGGCGAGGCCTTCCAGGTCGTGCCCTCCCAGCGCTTCGAGACCCCCTGCGAGGCCTCCGCGCTCGACGTCTACCGGGTGCTGCGGGCCACCAACCCGTCCCCGTACATGTATCTGTTCCGCTTCGACGGCTTCGACGTGGTCGGCTCCAGCCCCGAGGCCCTGGTCAAGGTCGAGGACGGGCGCGCCATGCTGCACCCGATCGCCGGCACCCGGCACCGCGGCGCCACCCCGCAGGAGGACCACGACCTCGCCGAGGAACTCCTCGCCGACCCCAAGGAGCGCGCCGAGCACCTCATGCTCGTCGACCTGGGCCGCAACGACCTCGGCCGGGTCTGCGAACCGGGCTCAGTCGAGGTCGTCGACTTCATGTCCATCGAGCGGTACTCGCACGTCATGCACATCGTGTCGACCGTCACCGGCAAGGTCGCCGAGGGCCGCACCGCGTTCGACGTGCTGACCGCCTGCTTCCCCGCGGGCACCCTGTCCGGCGCCCCCAAGCCGCGCGCCATGCAGATCATCGAGGAGCTGGAGCCCTCCCGGCGCGGCCTCTACGGCGGCTGCGTGGGCTACCTCGACTTCGCGGGCGACTCCGACACCGCCATCGCCATCCGCACCGCCCTGCTGCGCGACGGAACGGCGTACGTGCAGGCCGGCGCGGGCGTGGTCGCCGACTCCGACCCGGTGTCCGAGGACAACGAGTGCCGCAACAAGGCGGCCGCCGTGCTCCGCGCCGTCTCCGCCGCCAACCGGCTGCCCCGCGGCTGACCGCCGCCGGCCGGGGCGGGCCGCCGCGCCCGCCCCGGTCACCGGTACCTGCCCCGGGACCCCGCCGGCCGGTAGGGGATAGTGGTGTACGTGAGTGCCGTACCGAAGCCCCGCCCCGACGACGTCGCCGCCGCCCCCGTCGAGCCCGCGCCCGGCGGGCCCGCTGCCGCCGCGGCCCGCAGCAGCCGCCGCAGCGTGGCCTGCGCCCTGCTGCTGGGGACGCTCGGCGCCACCGTCGTGCTCCTCGCCTCCGGCCGGACCTGGGCCAACGGCACCGCCGAAGCGGGTGGCGGAACGCTTCCGCTGTCCGCCGACGGCACGACCGTCACCGGCGTGCCCGCCGCCCTCGCCATCGTGGGCCTGGCCGCACTCGTGGCCGTCTTCGCGGTCCGCGGCACCGGCCGCACCCTGGTGTCCGGTGTCCTGGCGCTCAGCGGCGCCGGCGCCGTCGCGGCCGCCGTCCTCGGCGCCTCCGACAGCTCCGCGCTCGACGCCGAGGCCGCCCGCACCACCGCCGACACCGCGGCCGCCGTGGCCGGACTGACCCACACCGCCTGGCCGTACGTGACGGCCGCCGGCGGCGCGCTGATCCTGCTCGCGGGCCTGCTCGCGCTCCGGTTCGGCACCGGCTGGCCGGCCATGGGCGGCCGGTACGAACGCGACGGCGCCCCGCGCGCCCGCACCGCACCCGTACGGGTGGACCCCGACCGGCCCGAGGACCTGTGGAAGGCCCTCGACCGGGGCGAGGACCCCACCGGCTGAGACCACCGGCGGACCACCGCACGGAACCCCACCCCGGCCCGAGGCGGCTTCACGGGTGCGGGACAATGAGACCCGAGCGTTCGACACAGCACGTTCGACAGAGCAACGAGGAGCAACTCATGGCGGGCAGCAGCCACGGACACACCCCGGCCGCCTGGACCGGTGTCATCATCGCCTTCATCGGTTTCTGCGTTTCAGGCGCCTTCATGGTCGCGGCCAACCCGCTCGGCTTCTGGGCCGGCCTGGGCGTCGTCGCCCTCGGCGGTGTCGTCGGCATGGCGATGAGGGCCGCCGGCTACGGCGCCAAGAAGCAGGTCCGCTCCCTCACCGAGGCGAGCGCCTGAGGCACGGTCTGAGCAGCACCCGTCCGTCAGGGCGGTCTTCCGGAGAGGCGCAGCCCCGAGGCTGCGCCTCTCCGCGTCTGCAGCGACAATCACCGGGTGGACCCCACCTCCCTCCCGCCCGCGCCCGGCACCCCGCCCCCGCCGGCCCCCGCCCCCGCGGGACCCCCGACCGCCCGGGTGCGCCGGCTCGGCGCGCCGCTGCTCACCCTCTCGGGTGTGGCGGCCGCCTTCGCGTACGTCGCCACCGTCGACCCGAACGAGCCCGGCCACTACCCGGTCTGCCCGCTGCTGCGGCTCACCGGCCTGCTCTGCCCCGGCTGCGGCGGGCTGCGCAGCGCCCACGCCTTCGCCCACGGCGACCTGGCCACCGCGCTCGGCAACAACGCCCTCGGCGTCCTTGCGTACGTCCTGTTCGCCGGCTTCACCGCGCTGTGGCTGGTCCGCGCCTGGCGGGGCGGGCCCAAGCCCGTGCCCGTCCTGCGGCCCGTCCACTGGTGGGCCGTGGGCACCGTCGTGCTCGCCTTCAGCGTCGTACGGAACCTGCCCTTCGGCGCCGCCCTGGCGCCCTGAGCAGCCGGTCCCGCACCACCGGCCGGCCGTTTGCGGAAGCAGAAGTCCGCATTCCGAATGTCCAGGTGCTGGGACGACGTCAACCGCATGCGGAGCGCAAGCCCTCCTGCGGATACCATTTGATTGCCGACCTTGCTGTTGTCCACGACCGCGAAGCCGGCCGACCATCGTCACCGACCCGGAAGGGGGCCCCTCGCGTGAGTGTGCTCGACGAGATCATCGAAGGGGTCCGCGCCGACCTCGCAGAACGGCAGGCGCGCGTCAGCCTCGACGAGCTCAAGGAGCGCGCCGCCAAGGCGCCCCAGGCCAAGGACGGCGTCGCGGCCCTGCGCGGCGACGGCGTCAAGGTGATCTGCGAGGTCAAGCGCTCCAGCCCCTCCAAGGGCGCGCTGGCCGCGATCGCCGACCCGGCCGGGCTCGCCGCCGACTACGAAGCGGGCGGTGCGGCCGTCATCTCGGTCCTCACCGAGCAGCGCCGCTTCGGCGGTTCCCTGGCCGACCTGGAAGCCGTACGGGCCCGCGTCGACGTCCCGATCCTCCGCAAGGACTTCATCGTCACGGCGTACCAGCTGTGGGAGGCCCGCGCCTACGGCGCCGACCTCGCCCTGCTGATCGTCGCGGCCCTGGAGCAGGAGGCCCTCGTCTCCCTCATCGAGCGTGCCGAGTCCATCGGCCTGACCCCGCTGGTCGAGGTCCACGACGAGGAAGAGGTCGAGCGGGCCGTCGCCGCCGGCGCCAAGATCATCGGCGTCAACGCGCGCAACCTCAAGGACCTCAAGGTGGACCGTTCGACCTTCGAGCGGGTCGCCCCCGAGATCCCCGCAGGCATCGTCAAGGTCGCCGAGTCCGGCATCCGCGGACCCCACGACCTGATCGCCTACGCCAACGAAGGCGCGGACGCCGTCCTCGTCGGCGAGTCCCTGGTCACGGGCCGCGACCCGAAGGCGGCCGTGGCCGACCTGGTCGCCGCCGGCGCCCACCCCGCCCTGCGCCACGGCCGGAGCTGACCCCGCCGTGACCGCCCGCCGCCCGCGCCGCCCGGTCCCGAGCATCTGCTCGGGGCCCGTCGGCGTGCCCGCGGCGGCCCCGCCGCGCGACCAGCACGCCCCGCTCGCCCGCGGCTGCCGCCCGCGCGGCTGCCGCGCCCCGGCCCGCCGCGTCCTCGGCCGCCGGGTGCGCTACATCCTCGGCTCGGAGCCGGGACAGGTCAACGGCATGCGATGGCGCGCTCACGCTGCGCTGTGCACGGAAGGCACCCCGGGGTCCGTCTGACGGACCCCGGCGGCCGGCCCGTCGTCGCCGCAGCGTCCGCCGCGCCCCCACGGGCCGGCCACCGCCCCGCCGCCCCTTCGGCCCGCGCCCCTGTGCGCGGCCCGGACCCACGCCGGCGGGCGGCCCGCCGCGCCCGTGCCGGCCGCGTCCCGGACCTGCGTCCCGACGGCCCGCCCCGCCTCCCTGCGACCCGGCCGCGGCCCTGCACCCCGAGGTGCACGCCCGCCGGGCACCCGGCGCATACGGTGACCACACCCGTTGCTTCCGAGAGGTACTGGTACTGGCATGACCAGCGAGTTCTTCATCCCCGACCACCAGGGCGCCGTCCCCAACGCCGACGGCTACTTCGGCGACTTCGGGGGCAAGTTCATCCCCGAGGCCCTCGTCGCCGCCGTCGACGAGGTCGCGGTCGAGTACGAGAAGGCCAAGAGCGACCCCGCCTTCGCGGCCGAGCTGAACGACCTGATGGTCAACTACACCGGCCGCCCGAGCGCCCTCACCGAGGTGCCCCGGTTCGCCGAGCACGCCGGCGGCGCCCGGATCTTCCTCAAGCGCGAGGACCTCAACCACACCGGCTCGCACAAGATCAACAACGTGCTGGGCCAGGCGCTCCTCACCAAGCGCATGGGCAAGACCCGCGTCATCGCCGAGACCGGAGCCGGCCAGCACGGCGTGGCCACCGCCACCGCCTGCGCCCTCTTCGGCCTCGAATGCGTCATCTACATGGGCGAGATCGACACCCAGCGGCAGGCCCTCAACGTGGCCCGCATGCGCATGCTGGGCGCCGAGGTCATCGCCGTGAAGTCCGGCTCCCGCACCCTCAAGGACGCCATCAACGAGGCGTTCCGCGACTGGGTCGCCAACGTCGACCGCACCCACTACCTCTTCGGCACGGTCGCCGGCCCGCACCCGTTCCCCGCCATGGTCCGCGACTTCCACCGGGTCATCGGCGTCGAGGCCCGCCGCCAGATCCTGGAGCGCGCCGGCCGCCTCCCCGACGCGGTCGCCGCCTGCGTCGGCGGCGGCTCCAACGCCATCGGCCTCTTCCACGCCTTCGTGCCCGACGCCGGCGTCCGCCTCGTCGGCTTCGAGCCGGCCGGCCACGGCGTCGAGACCGGCGAGCACGCCGCCACCCTCACCGCCGGCGAGCCCGGCATCCTGCACGGCTCCCGCTCGTACGTCCTCCAGGACGAGGAGGGGCAGATCACCGAGCCGTACTCGATCTCCGCCGGCCTCGACTACCCCGGCATCGGACCCGAGCACGCCTACCTCAAGGACAGCGGCCGCGGCGAGTACCGGGCCGTCACCGACGACGCGGCCATGCAGGCCCTGCGCCTGCTGTCGCGCACCGAGGGCATCATCCCGGCCATCGAGAGCGCCCACGCCCTGGCCGGCGCCCTCGACCTCGGCAGGGAACTCGGCAAGGACGGACTGCTCGTCGTGAACCTGTCCGGCCGCGGCGACAAGGACATGGACACCGCCGCCCGCTACTTCGGGCTGTACGACGACGAGGCCAAGGGGGAGACCAAGTGAGCGGGAACATCCGACTGCTGAGCGACACGCTGGCCAAGGCCAGGTCCGAGGACCGGGCCGCCCTGATCGCCTACCTCCCGGCCGGGTTCCCGACCGTGGACGGCGGCATCGACGCCATCAAGGCCGTCATCGCGGGCGGCGCCGACATCGTCGAGGTCGGCCTGCCGCACAGCGACCCGGTGCTCGACGGACCGGTCATCCAGACCGCCGACGACATCGCCCTGCGCGGCGGCGTCAAGATCGCGGACGTGTTCCGGACGGTCAGGGAAGCCCACGAGGCGACCGGGGCTCCGGTCCTCGTCATGACCTACTGGAACCCCATCGACCGCTACGGCGTCGAGCGCTTCACCGCCGAACTGGCCGCGGCCGGCGGCGCCGGCTGCATCCTGCCCGACCTGCCGGTGCAGGAGTCCGCCCTGTGGCGCGAGCACGCCGCGAAGCACGGCCTGGCGACCGTCTTCGTCGTCGCGCCCAGCAGCAAGGACGAGCGGCTGGCCACCATCACCGAGGCCGGCAGCGGCTTCGTGTACGCGGCCTCCCTGATGGGCGTCACCGGCACCCGCGCCTCCGTCGGCGCCCAGGCCCAGGACCTCGTCGAGCGGGCCCGGAAGACCCCGGCCGTCCGCGACGGCCTGCCGGTCTGCGTCGGCCTGGGCGTCTCCAACGCCGAGCACGCCCGCGAGGTCGCGGGCTTCGCCGACGGTGTGATCGTCGGCTCGGCGTTCGTGCAGCGGCTGCTCGACGCCCCCGACGCGGCCGCCGGCCTGGAATCCGTACGGGAACTGGCCGCCGAGCTCGCCCAGGGCGTCCGGCGGGGCTGAGCCCGCGGTGACGGGCCGCGGGGTTCTGTAGCCCGATCGAGTGGAACCGGGACCGGGGAGGCACGCCAGTGCCTCCCCGGTTCGTTTGCGGGACGTGAGTGAGAAGAACCCTGAAGCGAAGCGGTCGGCCCGGGAGCGGCTCCTTGTGGAGCGCGAGCGGGACAAGGCCAAGGAGAAGCGCCGCCGGACCCTCGTGGTCGCCGGCGCCGTCGTCGGCGTCCTCGGCCTGGCCGCCGTCGTCGGCCTGATCGCGGCGAACGCGGGGAAGGACGGCGGCGGTGCCGCCGCCGGCCCGGTCGTCGCCCCCTCCGGCGCCACCGGCAAGGACGCCCTGGCCATCCGCACCGGCAAGGACGCCGCGAAGTCGACCCTGACGGTCTGGGAGGACTTCCGCTGCCCCGCCTGCAAGTCCTTCGAGGACCGCTACCGCGCCACGATCCACGAGCTGGAGGCCAAGGGCCTGCTCAAGGTCGACTACCACCTGGTCACCCTGATCGACGGCAACATGGGCGGCAGCGGCTCCCTGAAGTCGGCCAACGCGGCCGCCTGCGCCCAGGACGCCGGCAAGTTCTCCGCGTACCACGACGTCCTCTTCATCAACCAGCCCGAGGAGGTCGACGACGCCTACGGGAAGGAAGCGCGGCTGCTGAAGCTCGCGGAGAAGGTGCCCGGGCTGAAGACGCCCGCCTTCACCAAGTGCGTCAAGGGCGGCACCCACAACTCCTGGGTCGCCAAGTCGTACGGCGCGTTCCGCGACGGGCAGTTCCGCGGCACCCCCACCGTGCAGCTCGACGGCACGGACATCTTCGCCGACCAGGCCAATCCGCTCACCCCGGAGAAGCTGAAGGCCAAGGTGGAGGCCGGCGCCAAGGGCTGAGCCCCGCCGCGGGCGTGCGCGCCCTGTGTGGATTTGGTTTCACCTTGCCGGGCGGGCTTGCCCTCGCCACGGTCCGGCAAGGTACCGTCGGTGCTGCCATGGAACTTGCCTTCATCCCCAGCCCGTCGACCGGTGTGGTCCACCTCGGACCGATTCCGCTGCGCGGCTACGCGTTCTGCATCATCATCGGCGTCTTCGTCGCCGTCTGGCTCGGCAACAGGCGCTGGATCGCGCGCGGCGGCAAGCCGGGCACGGTCGCCGACATCGCCGTCTGGGCGGTGCCCTTCGGCCTCGTCGGCGGACGCCTCTACCACGTGATCACCGACTACCAGCTGTACTTCAGCGAGGGTGAGAACTGGGTCGACGCCTTCAAGATCTGGGAGGGCGGCCTCGGCATCTGGGGCGCCATCGCCCTCGGGGCGGTCGGCGCCTGGATCGGCTGCCGCCGCCGCGGCATCCCGCTGCCGGCCTGGGCCGACGCGCTGGCCCCCGGCATCGCGCTGGCGCAGGCGATCGGCCGCTGGGGCAACTGGTTCAACCAGGAGCTGTACGGCCGCGCCACCGACGTGCCGTGGGCGCTGGAGATCAGCGAGGGCCCGAACCGGGTCGCCGGCACGTACCACCCCACCTTCCTGTACGAGTCCCTGTGGTGCGTGGGCGTCGCCCTCCTGGTCATCTGGGCCGACCGCCGCTTCAAGCTGGGGCACGGGCGGGCGTTCGCGCTGTACGTCGCGGCCTACTGCGTGGGCCGCGGCTGGATCGAGTACATGCGCGTCGACGAGGCCCACCACATCCTGGGCCTGCGCCTGAACGTGTGGACCGCGATCGTCGTCTTCCTCCTGGCGGTCACCTACTTCGTCCTCTCCGCCCGCCTGCGGCCGGGCCGCGAGGCGGTCGTGGAGCCGGGGGCTGCGGCCGTGGGCGCGGGTGCCGGTGCCGGTGACGTGGAGGTGACTGGGGACGAGGCCGGGTCCGCCGAGGGCGGCGCGTCTGCCGAGGACGGCGGGTCCGCCAAGGGTGGTGCCTCTGCCACGGATGGTGCCTCCGCCAAGGGTGGTGCCTCCGCCAAGGGCGGTGCCTCCGCCACGGATGGTGCCTCCGCCGAGGACGGTGCCTCCCCCAAGGACGGGGAGTCGGTCAAGGCCGGCGCCTCCGCCGAGGCCGGGAAGCCGGCGAAGGTCGCTGCGGCCGCCAAGGGTGGCGCGCAGGCCGAGGGCGGCGCGGCCGCTGAGCCGGCTGTGCCGGGGCAGCCCGCCGAGGGCGACGCCGGAGCGGAGCCGGGCAAGGTCGCGCTGGGCAAGAAGGACGCTCCGGCGGAGGCCGAGAAGTCCTGACGTCCGTCGGACACCGAAGAGGCCGGGCACCCGTGGGGTGCCCGGCCTCTCGCTTTCCCGGAGCCCGCCCTTTCCCCACCCCGTCCCTTCCCGAACCGGGGCTCCGCCCCGGACCCCGTGCCTCAGCCTCCCCCAGCCCCCAGGGGGCTGGAGGCGCCCCCTGGGGAGGCCGGACCTGCCCCGCAGAATCCTGCCCGCGGGCAAAGTCCGGACAGGGGCAAACTCCAGCCCGTCCGGCGTTTGAGGACCGGGGTCCGGGGCGGAGCCCCGATCTCTGAGCCCCGCCGGCGATTGAGGCGCGGGGTCGGGGGCGGAGCCACCGGTCAGCGGTGGCGGGCGGAGAGGGAGAGGACGCGGTGGGCGGCGGCCACGACCGCGGGGTCGACGAAGCGGCCGTCGGGCAGCGCGGACGCACCCGGCGCCGCACGCGCCCGGTCGACGACGGCGCGGGCCGCGTCGACCTCCGCAGCAGAGGGCAGGTAGGCGCGTTCGATGACCGGCAACTGCCGGGGGTGGATCGCGGCCCGTCCCAGAAACCCCAGGACCCGCCCCCGCAGGCAGGACGCCGCCAGCCCGTCGAGGTCGTGGACGTGCGGGTACACCGACTGCGCGGGCGACGGCAGCCCCGCCGCCCGAGCCGCCACCACCACCCGCGACCGCGCCCACCCCAGCCCCTCCTCCGCCAGAACCCCCAGCTCCGCCCCCAGATCCGCCTCGCCCAGCGCCAGCCCCCGTACCGCCGGATGCGCCCGCGCGATCTCGTACGCCCGCTCGATCCCGAGCGCCGATTCCAGCAGCGGGTACAGGCCGGTGCCCCCGGTGCGGTCGGCGACCCGGACCACCTCGCCCGGGTCCGATACCTTCGGCAGCCGCAGCCCGGACACCCCGCGCAGCCCCGACAGCGCCCGGAGGTCCGCCTCCGCCCAAGGAGAGTCCAGCGCGTTCACCCGTACGTGCACCGGCACCGCCGGCCGGGCGGCGAGCAGCTCGGCGGTCGCGGAACGCGCGTACTCCTTGCGGTCCTCGGCGACCGCGTCCTCCAGGTCCACGATCACTACGTCCGCCCCGGACCCGAGCGCCTTCGCCACCACCTCGGTCCGGTCACCGGGCACGTACAGCCAGGTCAGCGGCGGGACCCCGGTCACAGCACCCCTCCCGCCCGCAGCGCGGCCACCTCACCGCGGTCCACGCCCAGCTCCGCCAGCACCGCGTCCGTGTCCGCGCCGTGCGGCCGCCCCGCCCAGCGGATCGCCCCTGGTGTTTCCGACAGCCGGAACAGCACGTTCTGCATCCGGATCGGCCCCAGCTCCGGATCCGGCACCTCCGTCACGGTGTCCAGCGCCTCGAACTGCGGATCCGCCAGCACGTCCCGTACGTCGTACACGGGCGCCACCGCCGCCTCCGCCTCCTCGAACGCCGCGACCACCTCGTCCGCCTTGTGCCGCGCGATCCAGCCGCCGACCGCCTCGTCGAGGACGGCGGCGTGCTGCGCCCGCCCGGCCCCCGAACCGAACCACGGCTCGCCGGCCAGCTCCGGCCGCCCCACCAGCCGCAGCACCCGCTCGGCGACGGACTGGGCGGAGGTGGACACCGCCAGCCAGCGGCCGTCCGCGGACCGGTAGGTGTTGCGGGGAGCGTTGTTGACCGACCGGTTTCCGGTCCGCGGCTGCACGTAGCCGAGCTGGTCGTACCAGAGGGGGTGCGGGCCGAGCACGGTCAGGATCGGCTCGATGATCGCCAGGTCCACCACCTGGCCGCCGCCGTCGGCGGTGCGCGCGGCCAGTGCGGTCATCACCGCGTACGCCGTGGCCAGCGCGGCGATCGAGTCGGCCAGCCCGAACGGCGGCAGGGTCGGCGGCCCCTCCGGCTCCCCGGTCATCGCCGCGAACCCGCTCATCGCCTCGGCGAGCGTGCCGAAACCGGGGCGGCGCGCGTACGGGCCGAACTGGCCGAAGCCGGTGACCCGGGCCAGCACCAGCCGCGGGTTGGCGGCGGACAACTCGGGCCAGCCCAGGCCCCACTTCTCCAGCGTGCCGGGGCGGAAGTTCTCGATCACGACGTCCGCCGAACCGGCCAGCCGCAGCAGCAGTGCCCGGCCCTCGGGGGCGGACAGGTCCAGGGTCATGGTCCGCTTGTTGCGGCCGAGCAGCTTCCACCACAGCCCGATACCGTCCTTGGCCGGGCCGTGACCACGCGACGGATCCGGGCGCCGCGGATGCTCGACCTTGATCACGTCGGCCCCGAAGTCACCGAGCAGGGTAGCCGCGAGCGGCCCGGCGAAGAGGGTGGCGAGATCCAGCACCCGCAGACCGGCCAGCGGGCCGGCGGCCGGAGACGGCTCGGACACGGAGGTCGGCCCGCTCACGTTCGAGAGCGACGCTCCGGTGCGAGAGCGGTGCTCTTCGTGTCGAGCGGAGTCCTTGTTCATGAGCGGTGCTCCGCGGCGAGAGCGTCGATCTCGTTCCGGAGCGGCATGGATGCCGAGGCGCCCGCGCGCTGGACCGACAGGGCCGCTGCCGCGGCGGCCCACGCCAGGGCCGCTCGCATCGGGCGGCCCTCGCCCAGGGCCACCGTCAGGGCGCCCACGAACGTGTCCCCGGCCGCCGTCGTGTCCACCGCGCGGACCCGCGGCGCCGGGACCTTGTACGGTTCCGCCCCGCGCGCCGCGTACAGGCAGCCCGCCGCGCCCAGGGTGATCACCACCTCGGGAACGTCGTGCAGCAGTACCGCCGCAGCCTGCCGGGGGTCGGTGGCGCCGGTGAGGGCGGCCGCCTCGTGCTCGTTGGGGACCAACAGGTCGGTCAGCGCAAGGAGTTCGGCGGGCAGTGGCTGGGCGGGCGCAGGCGTCAGGACGGTGCGCACGCCGTGTGCGCGGGCCGCCCGGGCACCGGCCAGCACGCCCGGCATCGGCAGCTCCAGCTGGAGCAGCAGCGCCCCGGCGCCCGCGATCCGGGCCTCGTCCCCGGCTTCGAGGGCGGTGACCGTGCCGTTCGCACCCGGCACCACCACGATCGCGTTGCCGCCCTCGTCGTCCACCGTGATGTGGGCCGTGCCGCTGGCGCCCTCGACGGTCCGCAGCCCGGACGTGTCCACCCCGGCCTCGGCCAGCACGGCCCGCAGCCGTACTCCGAACGCGTCCGCGCCGACCGCCCCGACCATCGTCACCGCCCCGCCCGAACGCGCCGCGGCCAGCGCCTGGTTGGCGCCCTTGCCGCCCGGGACGGTACGGAACTCCCGGCCCGTGACGGTCTCGCCGCGGCGCGGCGCCTTCGGCACGTACGCGACCAGGTCCATGTTCGCGCTGCCGAGCACGGCGATGCGGGGGGCGCCGGCGGGCGGCCGTACGGGCGCTGCGGCTGTCGGCGTCGGTTGTGTCATCGTGCTGCCGCCTCCTGTGCGGTGAGGGTGGCCAGGGTGTCGAAGCCGATGCCGTCGAACCCCGGGACGGTCGTGGCGAGCCGGTTCCCGAGCGGTGCCGTCCACTGCGCGGGCAGGGCCCGCACCGAACCGGCGAGCAGCCCCGCGAGGGAGCCCGCGGTGGCGCCGTTCGAGTCGGTGTCCCAGCCGCCGGACACCGCCCGGCAGACGGACGCGCCGAAATCCCCGTCGGCGTGGGTGAGGGCGGCCGCGATCAGGGCGGTGTTCGGGACCGCGTGCACCCAGTGGTGGTGCCCGTAGCGGGCGTGCAGGAGGTCCGCGACCCGGTCGAAGTCCTCGTGCAGGGCGGCCGCGTCGATGCCGAAGCGGACCGCTGCCGCCAGCCGGGAGCGGGGCGGCACCACCGCGAGCCCCGACCGCAGCGCCGTGTGCACGTCCGCCGTGCCGGACGCCGCCTCGGCCAGCGCGGCCGCCGCGAACATCGCCGCGTACACGCCGTTCGCGGTGTGCGTCAGGCACGCGTCGCGGTACGCCTGCCGGGCGGCGGCCGCCGGGTCGCCGGGGTTGGTCCAGCCGTGCACGTCGGCGCGGATGAGAGCGCCGATCCACTCGCGGAACGGGTTGTGGTGGGTGGCCGTGTCCGGCGGCTCCAGCCCGAGCAGCAGGTTCCGGTACGCCAGCCGTTCGGCGGTGAACGTACGCCCGGCGGGCAGCTCGTCGAGCCAGACCTGCGCGACGTCGCCGGTGCGGAAGTCCCGGCCGTACCGCTGGAGCAGCCGCAGGCCCAGCAGCGGGTAGTTGAGGTCGTCGTCCTCCGGCGCCCCGTCGATGTTCTCGGCGAGCGAGGTCCCGGCGCTGCGCCGGTTCCACGGATGCGCGGCCAGCACCTCGGCGGGCACCCCGCGTTCCGTGAACCAGCCCCGCAGCGGCCAGTTCCCCGCCGCCCGCCCCAACGCCCGGATCCCGGCCAGCGGCAGCTTCTCCACCGGCTTCCCCAGCACGCACCCGGCCGCCCGCCCCGCCCACGCCGCCTCCAGCCGGTCGACGAGCGCGGTCCCTTCGGCATCCGCCCCCTGCCCCGGCCCGCCCGGTCCGCACCGCCCGGCCTGTCCTGCCACCCCGCCCGGCCGGTCCCGGTCCTCCGCCGCACCCGGCCAGCCCGGGCAAGACGTCTCGATCGCGGTCAGACCGGTCGGTTCCTCCTCGGTCAAGCCGGTGGGCAGGCGGGCCAGTTCGGTCAGGAGGTGCAGGGCCAGGGTGCGCAGTTCGGGTGGGGGAGGAGTGGCCGAGGCGCCGGCGCGGAGGGGGGCCGGGTGGCCGCCGGCGGCGAGCCAGGTGCGGCGCAGCCGGTCGGCGGCCGCCGGGTCGCGGCCGTCCTCCGCCGCCTGCCGCAGCTCGTGCCCGACCAGGTCCTCCGGCTGTGCCCAGGTCAGCCGCAGCGGCGTCACCGGGCGACCGCGATCGCGGCGAACGCCGACTCGTGGGTGCGCCGTCGCCGCAGGTCCCGCTCGAACACCTCGCGGGCGACGGCCGAGAGGGCCGCGGCCGGGGCGTGCAGGTCCAGCCGGCTGGCCTCCGCCACCTGCTTCGACCAGGCCGCCGGCACCACCGACTCGCCGCCCAGCGCCCCGGCCACCGCCCCCGCCATGGTGGCGATCGAGTCGCAGTCCCGGCCGTAGTTGACCGCGCCCAGCACCGCCTGCTCGTATCCGCCGCGGGCGACCAGCAGCATCCCGAGGGCCACCGGCAGCTCTTCGATGGCGTGCAGCCGGGACGGGCGGCGGGCCGCCAGCGACGGGTTGCGGTAGTCCGGGCCGACCGTGTCGAACGGTGCGACCGCCGCCCGCAGGGGCGCCAGCGCCGACTCGAAGTCCCGGTGCCGGACGGCCTCTTCGCAGACCGCCTCGATCGCGGCCCGGGTGCCGTCCTTGGCCAGTTCCAGGGCCGTGTCCACCACGGACTCCGCCGTCGCACCCGGCCGGCAGGCCGCCGCCACCGCCGCCGCGAAGACGCCCGCCGCCTCCCGCCCGTATGAGGACTGGTGCGCGCCGGCGACGTCCAGCGCCTCGGCGTACGCGCCCGCCGGATTGCCCGCGTTGACCAGGCCCACCGGTGCCATGTACATCGCGGCACCGCAGTTGACGATGTTCCCGGTGCCCGCCTCGCGGGGGTCCACGTGCCCGTAGTGCAGCCGGGCCACGATCCACTTCTCGGCGAGGAAGATCCGCTGCAACGGCAGGGCCTCGGCCTCCAGTTCCGGGATCCAGCGCGGCACCGAGATCAGGTCCGGCACCAGGTGGTCGGCGACCGCGTACGCGTCGAGGTGGTCGCGGACCTTCTCGTACACCCGCACCAGGGCGTGCGTCATCAGGGTGTCGTCGGTGACGTGGCCGTCGCCCTTGTGGTACGGCGCGATGGGGCGGGCCGTACGCCAGTCCTCGTGGAACGGGCCGACGATGCCGCGCACCCGGCCGCCGTGCCGTTCGCCGATCTGCTCGGGGGTCCAGCCCTCCACCGGCCCGCCGAGCGCGTCGCCGACGGCAGCCCCGACGAGGGCGCCGGCCGCCCTCTCCTCCAGCGTGAGCGTCATGTCTGAATCATCCCTTGGGTGAGGTGAGCTCCGAGCGCGCGAGCAGCCCGGCGAGTTCGACGAGGTCGGTGCCGGCGAGGCGGGGCAGCACGCAGCCGGACAGGGTGCGGCAGGCTTCGCGCCAGCCGGGCGGCAGGGCGTCGCCGCCGCCGAGCGCGCCGGTCAGGGCGCCGGCGAGGGCGGGGGCCGAGTCGGCGACCCGGGACAGGCAGGCGGCCGCCGGCACCGCCTCGGTGACCCGGCCGCGGGCCGCGGTGGCCAGGGCGAGGGCGACGGGCACGGTCTCGGCGGCGGCGATGCCGTAGCTGTAGACGTGGTCGACGATCTCGTGCTCCAGCGTCGGGACCAGCGCGAACGCGCCGCTGCCCGGCGGCAGGGCGCGGGCCAGCCCGACGGCGTGCCGGCCGTTGCGGCCGATCTCGGTGGTCTCCGGCAGCTGGTCGAGCGCGGCGGCCACGGCCTCGTCGACACCGGCCCCGCCGAGTGCTGCGGCCACGGCCGCGGCCATCGCGCGGGCGCCGTGCACGCCGTCCCCGTCCTGGGTGTAGCGGGCGTCGAACTCGGCGAGTTCGGCGGCCGCCCGGGGGTCCCCGGGGTGCACGACGGCGAGTACGGCGGCCCGCACGCAGGCCGCGTCGTCGAAGTAGTGCGGGTTGTCGTGCCCGGTGGCGGGCGGCCGCAGCCCGGCGGCCAGATTGCCGAGCCCGGCCCGTACGGAGATCCGGGCCCGCAGCGGCAGCACCGCGGACTCCACCTCCGGGGCCCGTTCGGCGGCCGCGGCGATCTCGCTGGCCAGCGCGTTCCAGGCGAGGTCGATCGCGGCCCGCATGCGGCGCGACCGGGACAGGTCGCTCAGCAGCGAACCGGCCGCGGTGAGCACCGACTCGGCGACGAACGCGGCCCACTCCGCGTCGTCGGAGGGGCCCAGCCGGAGCGGCTCGGGCGGCTGGTTCAGCGCGATCGGCACCGGCAGCGTCGTGGTCGCGTTCTGCTCGGCGAAGGTGTCCAGCTCCCGGGTCAGCCGCCGGGTCCACTCGGGCATCCGCGAGGCCCGGTGCCGGGCCGCGGGCCACCCGGCCGCGTCCCCGGCCGCCAGCCCCAGCAGCAGCCCCTCGATCCGCCGCGGCCCGGCGTCGTCGTCCCGCGGCTCCGCGGGCGCCGGCAGCCCGGCCCGGCCGCCCGCCGACGGGCCGGCCCCGCCCTCGGCCGCCCGTACGCCCCCGGGCGCCGGGATCGCCCCCGGGGGCGCCGGGACGGCCCACGGATCCGAGACGGCCCCGGCAGCCGGTACGGCCCCGGGTGCCGCGGAACGGGCGTCGGCCCCGGCCGGCTGCGGCTCGGGGCATCGCGCCCCGGTACGCGCAGCGGCCGGGGAAGGCGTGCCGGTGAGGGGGGCCGTCCCCGGCGGGTCGTGGGGGTCGGTCATCGGGGAGGCTCGCTTTCCGGGGTGAGGAGGTCCGCGATGTCGAGGACGTGGTGGCCGCGCATGGACGGCAGGCAGCTGCCGCGGACCGGGCCGATGGCGGCGGCCCAGGCTTCGGGGATGGCGGCGACGCCGGAGAGGGCGCCGGAGAGGGCGCCGGCGACGGCGGCCGTCGTGTCCGCGTCGCGGCCCATGTTCACGGCCGTCAGCACGGAGTCCGCGAACGCGCCGCGGGCCGCGGCGAAGGCGCCGAACGCCAGCCCCACCGCCTCCGGCGCCAGGTCCGTCCACGGATACCCGCCGATCACCACCGCCGACCGCACCGCCCGCTCCCCGCGCGGCGCCGCCGTCACCGCCCGCCGCAGCGACCGGGCCGTCCACGAGTCGGACGGGATCACCGACAGGGCCGCCGCGACCACCGCGGCCGCACTGCCGCCCGCCATCGCCGCCGCGACCCCCGCAGCGACGGCCTGCCCGCCGTAGATGCCCTCGCCGTCGTGGCTGACGCAGCCGTCGATCGCCACCAGCCGGGCCGCCTCCGCCGGCCGCCCCGCCGCGAACACCCCGAACGGTGCGGCCCGCATGGCCAGTCCGTCGCTCCACGCGTGCCGGTGCTGTGCCGAGATCGGCGCGGCCAGCCCCCGCCGCAGGTTCTCCAGCGTGCCCCGCTCCGAGAATCCGGCCCCGCGGAACGGCCCCTCGTCGAGGTCGGCGATCCAGTGGTGCCAGGCCCGTTCCACGTGCGCGACCGTCAGCGCCGACCCGTGCCGGGCCAGCAACAGGCCCGAGAAGATCGCGTACTCGGTGTCGTCGGTACCCGCCGGATCGTCCGAGACGAACCCTTCGATCCGGCCCCACCGGGCCCGGATCTCCGACGGCTTCATGTTCTCCGCGGGCGCGCCCAGCGCGTCACCCACCGCCAGTCCCAGAAGAGCGCCCCTGGCCCGTTCGAGGAGGACTTGCGGATTGCATGCAATCAGCTCCATGGCGCGCCTCTCCACATCGATGGAACTCATCTTGAGCCCTTGGGGGATTTGTGCCATGACATGAGGTTTGTCGGTGCGTCCGAAACACCCCGGTCACCCGGTCGCCAGCCGTCAAAACCCCAGGTAAGTACGGCCTTCCTTGCTGGCGGCGATCAAAAATCGTGCGTAGTTTCGAGGTGTTGAGGGGGAGCCGGAAGCCTCACGGCCTCCGCATGCACAAAAGGGGAGTAAAGGCACATGTCCATCATCGACATCGAAGCACCGCTGCACGACGCCCACCGCGACAACCACACGCACCGCGATGTGAACGGCGGATGGCTGCGCCCTGCGGTGTTCGGCGCGATGGACGGCCTGGTCTCCAACCTCGCGCTGATGACCGGCGTGGCCGGCGGCGCCGTCGCCCCGCAGACCGTCGTCATCACCGGCCTGGCCGGCCTCGCCGCCGGCGCCTTCTCGATGGCGGCCGGCGAGTACACCTCCGTCGCCTCGCAGCGCGATCTCGTCCTCGCCGAACTCGACGTCGAGCGGCAGCAGTTGCGCAAGCACCCGGTCGACGAAATGGAAGAGCTCGCCGAGCTGTACGTCTCCCGCGGCGTGGAGCCCGCGCTCGCCCGCGAGGTCGCCATGCAGCTGTCCCGCGACCCGGAGCAGGCCCTGGAGATCCACGCCCGGGAGGAACTCGGCATCGACCCCGAGGACCTGCCCTCGCCGATGGTCGCCGCCGTCTCCTCCTTCGGCTCCTTCGCGCTCGGCGCGCTGCTGCCGCTGCTGCCGTACCTGCTCGGTGCGACCGCCCTGTGGCCCGCCGTACTCCTCGCCCTGCTCGGCCTCTTCGCCTGCGGCGCGGTCGTCGCCCGCGTCACCGCCTCCACCTGGTGGTACAGCGGCCTGCGCCAGCTCGCCCTGGGCGGCGCCGCGGCAGCCGTCACGTACGGGATCGGCGCGCTGATCGGGCACGCGGTCGGCTAGCCGGTACGGCCCGTACGGCCGCCCGGCCCGTACGCCGCACCCCTGCGCGGCATCCGGGAGCAATGGGGCGTACCGCGCGCCGACCCGCCCGAAGTGCGGGATCGTGTGACGTACGCCCCGGCCCGGCGGCCCCCGGCGGCCTAGGCCCGACGCCGCGAAAGTGAGACACTATGCAGCGCTCAACATAAGTAGTCCATTACCCGGCTGTTTCAAACACGTGTACGCCGGGCATGAGACGAAGGCGCGCGGGCAAGGGTGCCCGCCTCGCGCCCCCGGACCTCCACACCGCGTTCTGCCTGCTGAAGGTCCCTTTTCCTGCCTCGCGCAGTCCGCATGCTGGAATGCAGTATCCGGTTACCGGGATTGCAGTCATCATGTAACCTGCACGAACTTTCGCAGAGGGCCAACGTCGTCCCTCGGCACTTGCACATGCCACGACGACGACGGGAGAGCCGATGCGTTCCGCATCCATGCACTCCGCGACCGGCCCCAGCACCACCGCCTGGTCGCCCTTGGACGGTCGCCCCGCCCAGCAGGGCCTCTACGACCCGCGCAACGAGAAGGACGCCTGCGGCGTCGGATTCGTGGCGAACCTCACCGGCGAGGCCAGCCACACCCTCGTCGAGCAGGCCCTGACCGTCCTGCGGAACCTCGAGCACCGCGGCGCCACCGGCTCCGAGCCCGACTCGGGCGACGGCGCCGGCATCCTCTCCCAGGTCCCGGACGCCTTCCTCCGCGAGGTCGCCGGATTCGAGCTCCCCGAGGCCGGCGCGTACGCCGTCGGCATCGCCTTCCTGCCCGCCGACGACTCCGCACAGGCCGTCGCGCAGATCGAGGCGATCGCCGCCGAAGAGGGCCTCACCGTCCTCGGCTGGCGCGAGGTCCCCGTCACCCCCGACCTCCTCGGCAACGGCGCCCGCGCCACCATGCCGGCGTTCTCCCAGCTGTTCGTCACGGGGGGCACCTCCCAGGCCGAAGGCTCTGGGGGCGGCAGCACCGGCATCGAGCTGGACCGCAAGGCGTTCGTGCTGCGCAAGCGCGCCGAGCGCGAGGCCGGCGTCTACTTCCCGTCGCTGTCGGCCCGCACCCTCGTCTACAAGGGCATGCTGACCACCGGCCAGCTGGAGCCCTTCTTCCCGGACCTCTCCGACCGCCGCTTCGCATCCGCGGTCGCCCTGGTCCACTCCCGCTTCTCCACCAACACCTTCCCGAGCTGGCCGCTCGCCCACCCGTACCGGTTCGTCGCCCACAACGGCGAGATCAACACGGTCAAGGGCAACCGCAACTGGATGCGCGCCCGCGAGTCCCAGCTCGCCTCGGACCTCTTCGGGAACGCCGAGAACCTGGAGCGGATCTTCCCGATCTGCACCCCGGACGCCTCCGACTCGGCCTCCTTCGACGAGGTGCTGGAACTCCTGCACCTCGGCGGCCGCTCGCTGCCCCACGCGGTGCTGATGATGATCCCCGAGGCGTGGGAGAACCACACCTCCATGGACCCGGCCCGCAAGGCCTTCTACCAGTACCACTCCACGATGATGGAGCCCTGGGACGGCCCGGCCTGCGTCACCTTCACCGACGGCACCCAGGTCGGCGCGGTCCTCGACCGCAACGGCCTGCGCCCCGGCCGCTACTGGGTCACCGACGACGGCCTCGTCGTCCTCGGCTCCGAGGTCGGCGTCCTCGACATCGACCCCGCCAAGGTCGTCCGCAAGGGCCGCCTCCAGCCCGGCAGGATGTTCCTCGTCGACACCGCCCAGAAGCGGATCATCGAGGACGACGAGATCAAGGCCGAGCTGGCCGCCGCCGCCCCGTACGCGGAGTGGCTGGAGACCGGCGAGATCGAGCTGGAAGACCTCCCCGAGCGCGAGCACATCGTGCACACCCACGCCTCGGTCACCCGCCGCCAGCAGACCTTCGGCTACACCGAGGAAGAGCTCAAGGTCATCCTCGCGCCGATGGCCCGCAGCGCCGCCGAGCCGATCGGCTCCATGGGCACCGACTCGCCGATCGCCGCCCTCTCCGAGCGCCCCCGGCTGCTCTTCGACTACTTCACGCAGCTGTTCGCGCAGGTCACCAACCCGCCGCTGGACGCGATCCGCGAAGAGCTGGTCACCTCGCTGCGCTCCCACATCGGCCCGCAGGCCAACCTGCTGGACCCGAGCGCCGCCTCGTGCCGCAACATCATGCTGCCGTTCCCGGTGATCGACAACGACGAGCTGGCCAAGCTCATCCACATCAACGCCGACGGCGACATGCCCGGCATGAAGGCCGTCACGCTCTCCGGCCTCTACCGGGTGAGCGGCGGCGCCCAGGCCCTCGCCGCCCGCCTCGACGAGATCCGCGCCGAGGCCGACGCCGCCATCGAGGGCGGCGCCCGCCTCATCGTCCTCTCCGACCGGCACTCCGACGCCGAGCACGCGCCGATCCCTTCGCTGCTGCTCACCTCGGCCGTCCACCACCACCTCATCCGCACCAAGCAGCGCACCCACGTGGGCCTGCTGGTCGAGGCCGGCGACGTCCGCGAGGTCCACCACGTCGCCCTGCTCATCGGCTACGGCGCCGCCGCGGTCAACCCGTACCTCGCCATGGAGTCCGTCGAGGACCTGCTGCGCGCCGGCACCTTCCTCACGGACGTCGAGCCCGAGCAGGCCATCCGGAACCTGATCTACGCCCTCGGCAAGGGCGTCCTGAAGGTCATGTCCAAGATGGGCATCTCGACCGTCGCGTCCTACCGCGGCGCCCAGGTCTTCGAGGCCGTCGGTCTCGACCAGGCCTTCGTCGACACCTACTTCAACGGCACAGCCACCAAGATCGGCGGCGCCGGTCTGGAGGTCGTCGCCAAGGAGGTCGCCGCCCGCCACGCCAAGGCGTACCCGGCCTCCGGCATCGCCCCGGCGCACCGCGCGCTGGAGATCGGCGGCGAGTACCAGTGGCGCCGCGAGGGCGAGCCGCACCTGTTCGACCCGGACACGGTCTTCCGCCTCCAGCACGCCACCCGCAACCGCCGGTACGACATCTTCAAGAAGTACACGGACCGGGTGAACGAGCAGTCCGAGCGCCTGATGACGCTCCGCGGCCTGTTCGGCTTCAAGAGCGACCGCCCCGCGATCTCCGTGGACGAGGTCGAGCCGGTCTCCGAGATCGTCAAGCGGTTCTCCACCGGCGCCATGTCCTACGGCTCCATCTCGCAGGAGGCCCACGAGACCCTCGCCATCGCCATGAACCGGCTGGGCGCCAAGTCCAACACCGGTGAGGGCGGCGAGGACCCCGAGCGCCTCTACGACCCCGAGCGCCGCTCCGCGATCAAGCAGGTCGCCTCCGGCCGCTTCGGCGTCACCAGCGAGTACCTGGTCAACGCGGACGACATCCAGATCAAGATGGCCCAGGGCGCCAAGCCCGGCGAGGGCGGCCAGCTGCCCGGCCACAAGGTGTACCCGTGGGTCGCCAAGACCCGGCACTCCACCCCGGGCGTCGGCCTGATCTCCCCGCCGCCGCACCACGACATCTACTCCATCGAGGACCTGGCCCAGCTGATCCACGACCTCAAGAACGCCAACCCGGCCGCCCGCATCCACGTGAAGCTGGTGTCCGAGGTCGGCGTCGGAACGGTCGCCGCCGGCGTCTCCAAGGCGCACGCGGACGTGGTCCTCATCTCGGGCCACGACGGCGGTACGGGCGCCTCCCCGCTGACCTCGCTCAAGCACGCGGGCGGCCCCTGGGAGCTCGGCCTCGCCGAGACCCAGCAGACCCTGCTGCTCAACGGCCTGCGCGACCGCATCGTCGTGCAGACCGACGGCCAGCTGAAGACCGGCCGCGACGTGGTCATCGCCGCGCTGCTCGGCGCCGAGGAGTTCGGTTTCGCGACCGCGCCGCTCGTCGTCTCCGGCTGCGTGATGATGCGCGTCTGCCACCTGGACACCTGCCCGGTCGGCATCGCCACCCAGAACCCGGTGCTGCGCGACCGGTTCTCCGGCAAGGCCGAGTACGTCGTCAACTTCTTCGAGTTCATCGCGGAGGAGGTCCGCGAGATCCTCGCCGAGCTGGGCTTCCGCACCGTCGAGGAGGCCGTCGGCCACGCCGAGCTGCTCGACACCACGCAGGCCGTCCGGCACTGGAAGGCCCAGGGCCTCGACCTGGAGCCGCTGTTCCACGTGCCCGAGCTGCCGGAGGGCGCGGTCCGCCACGCCCTCGTCGCCCAGGACCACGGCCTGGAGAAGGCGCTCGACAACGACCTGATCAAGCTGGCCGCCGACGCGCTGGGCGCGGCGTCCGCCGAGGCCGCGCAGCCGGTGCGGGCGCAGGTCGCGATCCGGAACATCAACCGGACCGTCGGCACCATGCTCGGCCACGAGGTCACCAAGAAGTTCGGCGGCGCGGGCCTGCCCGCCGACACCATCGACCTCACCTTCACCGGTTCCGCCGGCCAGTCCTTCGGCGCCTTCCTGCCGAGCGGCGTCACCCTCCGCCTGGAGGGCGACGCCAACGACTACGTCGGCAAGGGCCTGTCCGGCGGCCGCGTGATCGTCCGCCCGGACCGGGGCGCCGACCACCTGGCCGAGTACTCGGTCATCGCGGGCAACACCATCGGCTACGGCGCGACCGGCGGCGAGATGTTCCTGCGCGGCCGCACCGGCGAGCGCTTCTGCGTCCGCAACTCCGGTGCGCTGGTGGTCTCCGAGGGCGTGGGCGACCACGGCTGCGAGTACATGACCGGCGGCCGGGCCGTCGTCCTCGGCGAGACCGGGCGCAACTTCGCGGCCGGCATGTCCGGCGGTGTCGCGTACGTGATCGACCTCAACCGCGACCACGTCAACGCCGGCAACCTGGACGCCGTCGAGGGCCTGTCCGCCGAGGACCGGGAGTGGCTGCACGACGTCGTGCGGCGGCACCACGAGGAGACCGGTTCCACCGTGGCCCGGGCCCTCCTCGACGGGTGGGACACCGAGGTGGCCCGCTTCAGCAAGATCATTCCGACCACGTACAAGGCAGTGCTCGCCGCCAAGGACGCCGCTGAGCGGGCCGGACTCTCGGAGTCCGAGACCACCGAGAAGATGATGGAGGCGGCGACCCATGGCTGACCCGAAGGGCTTCCTCACCACCCCGCGGGAGACCGCCTGCACCCGTCCCGTGGCCGAGCGCCTCAAGGACTGGAACGAGGTCTACGTCCCCGGCTCCCTGCTGCCGATCATCAGCAAGCAGGCCGGCCGGTGCATGGACTGCGGCATCCCGTTCTGCCACAACGGCTGTCCGCTGGGGAACCTGATCCCCGAGTGGAACGACTACGCCTACCGCGAGGACTGGGGTGCGGCGTCGGAGCGGCTGCACGCGACGAACAACTTCCCGGAGTTCACCGGGCGGCTGTGCCCGGCGCCGTGCGAGTCGGCGTGCGTGCTGGGCATCAACCAGCCCGCCGTCACCATCAAGAACGTCGAGGTCTCGATCATCGACCAGGCGTGGGACTCGGGGAACGTCACCCCGCAGCCCCCGGACCGGCTGTCCGGCAAGACGGTCGCCGTCATCGGCTCGGGCCCGGCCGGTCTGGCCGCCGCCCAGCAGCTGACCCGGGCCGGCCACACGGTCGCCGTGTTCGAGCGCGCCGACCGCGTCGGCGGGCTGCTGCGGTACGGCATCCCCGAGTTCAAGATGGAGAAGGTGCACATCAACCGCCGCATCGAGCAGATGCGTGCGGAGGGCACCAAGTTCCGCACCGGGGTCGAGATCGGCCGCGACCTGGACGCCGTACAGCTGCGCAAGCGGTACGACGCGGTGGTCATCGCGGCGGGCGCCACCGTCTCCCGCGACCTGCCGGTCCCGGGCCGCGAGCTGAACGGCATCCACTTCGCGATGGAGTACCTGCCGCTCGCGAACAAGGTGCAGGAGGGCGACTTCGTGGCGCCCCCCATCACGGCCGAGGGCAAGCACGTGGTCGTCATCGGCGGCGGCGACACCGGCGCGGACTGCGTCGGCACCGCCCACCGCCAGGGCGCCGCGTCGGTCACCCAGCTGGAGATCATGCCCCGCCCGAACGAGGAGCGGAACGCGGTCTCGCAGCCCTGGCCGACCTTCCCGATGCTGTACAAGGTCACGTCGGCGCACGAGGAGGGCGGCGAGCGGATCTACTCCGTCTCCACCACCCACTTCGAGGGCGACGAGGACGGCAACGTCCAGTGGCTGCACCTCGTCGAGGTCGAGTTCGTCGACGGCAAGCTGGTCCAGCAGGCCGGCACCGAGCGCAAGATCCCGGCGCAGCTGGTCACGCTGGCCATGGGCTTCACCGGTACGGACCGCTCCAACGGCCTGGTCGAGCAGTTCGGCCTGGAGCTCGACGAGCGCGGCAACATCGCCCGCGACGCGTCGTACGCGACCAACGTCGACGGCGTCTTCGTCGCCGGCGACGCGGGCCGCGGCCAGTCCCTGATCGTCTGGGCCATCGCCGAGGGCCGCTCCGCCGCCCGAGGCGTGGACCGCTACCTCACGGGCACGAGCACCCTCCCGTACCCGATCAAGCCGACGGACCGCTCGCTGACGGTCTGACCCGCCGCCCGGCCCCTCCCCTCCCGGAGGGGCCGGGCGCAACGCACCACCTTGCGGTACCCCTCCCCGCCGGGGAGGACCCCTCATACGGTCCGCACAACGATGTGCGGCACTCCGACACCGCGCCCGCCATGTCCCCGACCAGGGATGGCGGGCGCGGTGGCGTTCCGTAGTCGGTTAGATGCGTTCCGCTGAACCGGCCGACCGTCGGGTACTACGCTCTTCGGGGAGCACGGGCACTGCGGAACCGGGGAGTTGGCTCATGGCCAAGCCGAAGGATCAGGACGACGCCGCGCAGACGCCGGAAGAGTTCGCCCGCGACGAGCTGCGGCGGCACCGGGAGGCGGCCGGGCTTACCCAGGAGGCGCTGGGGAAGCGGATCTTCACGAGTGGCGCCTACGTCGGACAGATGGAGTGCGGCACGCGGCGGCTTCGGCCGGAGATTGCGGAGGCAATCGACAGAGCGCTTGACACCGGTGACTACTTCACCCGCCTGGCCAGGGCGTTCAAGTCCAAGCACATCGAGTACTTCGCCGCGGTGGCCGAGTTGGAGGGCCGCGCAACGGCCACCTACGACTACGCCTGCACGTTGGTCCCCGGGCTGCTCCAGACGGCCGACTACGCGCGGGCAGTAGTGCGGGCCACCAGCCCGACAGCCCTCGCCGAGCGTGTTGACGCGCTGGTCGTGGCTCGCATTGAACGTGCGCGGCTCCTTGGCGATCCGGAGACTCCCCAGGTGTGGGTCGTCCTGCATGAGGCGGTGCTGCGGACGACTGTTGGGGGCGCTGCGGTGATGGCCGCCCAGTTGCAACACATCGCCTCGTACGTCCGGGCCCACCGGATCACTGTGCAGGTGGTGCCGTTCTCGGCGGGGGCTCATGGGGCCTTGGGCTCGCTTCTGCGTATCTTGCAGTTCGCAGATGCGCCGGATGTGGCATATGTGGAAGGACCCCACGCGGGCCAGCTCCTCGACTATCCGGCTCTGGTTCGGCGTCACTGGAGGTCATACGATCTTGCAAGGGCCGCTGCTCTGTCGCCGGAGGTGTCCCTGTCCCTGATCGAGTCGGTGGCGGAGGAGTACGCGAAATGCGCGCAGGCGTGAACGGACCGTCCTGGCGAAAGTCCTCGTACAGCAACGGAGAAGGCGGCGACTGCGTCGAGGTTTCCGACGAGCTTCCCGGGACCGTCCCCGTTCGCGACAGCAAGCTCACCGACAGCCCGGTCCTCGTGTTCCCCGCCGCCGCCTGGTCGCACTTCGTCGGCCAGATCAAGAATCGAGCCTGATCTCGTAGCGTTGCTGGGTGCCGGCGGGCATGAGCATCAGCTCTGCCTGGATCGGGTGGTCGTCCGCGGCGTAGGTGGTGCGGGCGAGGCGGAGGACCGGTTCGCCGGGGCCGAGGTGCAGGGCCCGCTGCTCGTCGGGGCTGGGCATGCGGGCGGTGACGGTCTCCACGACCCGCACGCCCACGTGACCCAGGGAGGCCAGCAGGGTCACGGCGCCGCCGGGGATCTTCGCGGTCCCGGACAGCCGGGTTCCGGCCGCGATGGCGGCCGGGTAGTGGCTGTCCGTCAGCTCGACCGGGCGGCCGTCGAGCTCGATGATGCGGCGCCGGACGACCACCGGCGCGCCCGGGTCCAGGGCGAGGAGGGCGGCGACCTCGGGGGTGGCCGCCTGTTCCCCGGCGTGGATGATGCGCTGAGTGCCGCGGCGGCCCTGGGCGGCCGTTTCCTGGGACCAGGCGTCGGGGCTGCCCGCCGCCTGGGGAGTCACGTACGGAAGCGAGCTTCCGGTCCATCCCGTACCGCTCACCGGGTCCTCCTCTGGTGCACACGCGTCGTCCGGTTCTGCCGCTGTGCACGATATGCGGTCCCAGGAGGGGCGGTCAGGCCTCCTGCGGAGGTTCGTCGTCGTTGCCTCGGTGGAGGGTGTGGAGGGGCGTGCCGGGGTGCCAGGTGGTGATGACGAGGTGGTCGGCTTCGAGCGTCGTGCGGACCACCTCGGTGAGTTCCGTGCGGAAGACGTGGGCGGGGTGGGGGTCGGCGTTCTCCGGGGACTCCTCGGCGAAGCGGTGGAGTTCGGGCGGGTCGGTGAGCTCGATCGCGGTACCGGCGATACGGACGTCGCCGTCCGGCATCGTGTCGTCGGGGCCCGGGTTGGCGTGGACGGCGAAACGAGGGTCGTGGCGCAGGTCGCGGGCCTTGAGGGAGCCGGCCATCATGCCGAGCCAGAGTTCGCCGCCGCGGATCTCCACGTTCAGGCCGCTCACCCGCGGGGAGCCGTCCTTGCGCAGGGTGGCCAGGACGTGGTGCGGGTACAGCCCGAACCGCTCCCTGACCACCGCCGCGAACTCCGGCTCCGCCGCCTCGAACGCTGCCCAGTTGTTCGTCGTCATGCGGTTATGTAAGCGCGGCGGGCGGCGTTGGCGGGTGAGGCGCAGCCGACGCCGACCGCGGGGCTGGGAGAGCCCGTGCGGCGCAAAGATTTGGGGCTCCGCCCCGGACCCCGCGCCTCAAACGCCGGCGGGGCTGGAATGTGCCCGGCGGGGCTGGAATCGCCTCGCGGTATCCAGCCGGCCGGTGAGGGCCGGGCAGGGGGAAATCAAGCCCGTCCGGCGATTGAGGACCGGGGTCCGGGGCGGAGCCTCGAAAACAAGCCCCGCCGGCGTTTGAGGCGCGGGGTCCGGGCGGAGCCCCGGGGTTACGGCTCGGCCGGACCCTCCGGCGCCTCGATGTCCCGGAGCATCGCGTCCGCCAGATCCCGCTCCGCCGCGTAGTACCGCTCCGCCCAGCGGAGGGTGAGGGCCGGGCCGGCCCAGGCCGGTTCGGTGGCGGCGTGGGCGGCATCGAGACGGGCACGGGCGTGCATGCGGTCGGCGTGGTCGCGGTGGTGGGTGAGGACGGCCCGCATCTCGGACGGGTCCAGCAGATGCGCCAGCCAGAGGCGCAGCATCGGGCCGTGCTTGAGGACCGGCGGGTCGACCGGCGTCTCGCGGGCCCAGGCGCGGACCGCCGCAAGGCCCTCGTCCGTGATCCGGTACGTGCGCTTGCCCCGGCTGCCGGACTCCGGCGCGACCAGCCGCGAACGCGCGTACCCGGCCCGCTCCAGCCGCCGCAGCTCCCCGTAGATCTGGCTGAACGACGGGCTCCAGTAGAAGAGGCCCAGCGACGCGTCCGCCCACTTCTTCAGGTCGTAGCCGGACAGCTCCCGGCCGAAGGAGAGCAGCCCCAGGACCGCCCAGCCGGTCACGGGCAGCCCCGCCGCCTCCGCCGCACCCGCCCCGCCCGCCGTGTCTGCCACGCGCGCAGTCTACGGCCGCACGCCGGACCCGGCACGGGCCTTCCGCCCGTAGGCCCGGACTGCTACCTCTATGCCGAACCGGCATACCGGAGGGGGCGGTTGTGGACGCACACGACGGAACGCTCGACGGAAAGGTCGTCGTCATCACCGGCGCCGCACGCGGCCAGGGCGCCGCCGGGGCCCGGGCCTGCGCCGCCGCAGGCGCGCACGTCGTCGTCACCGACGTACGCGAGGACGAGGGCCGGGAGGTCGCCGCAGGACTGGCCGGCCGGGGCCTGTTCGTCGCCCACGACGTCACCGACCCCACCGCCTGGGACACCGTCGTACGCACCGCCGCCGACACCTTCGGCACCCTCTCCGCGCTCGTCAACAACGCCGCCCTCTGGCGCACCGCGCACGTCGAACAGCAGGACCTCGCCGGGTTCGAGGAACTGCTGCGGGTCAACCTGCTCGGCCCCTTCCTCGGCATCCGCGCCGTCACCCCGCTGCTGCGCGCAGCCGGCGGCGGCTCGATCGTCAACATCTCCTCCACCGCAGGCCTCGTCGGCATCCCGCGCCACGCCGCCTACGGCTCCACCAAGTTCGCCCTCCGCGGCCTGACCCGCTCCGCCGCCCTCGACCTCGCCCCCGACGGCATCCGCGTCAACTCCGTGCACCCCGGAGCCGTCGACACCCCGATGGTGGCCTCCGCCGTGGCCGGCCGCGACTGGTCGCACGTACCGCTCGGGCGGATGGGCCGGCCCCCGGAGGTCGCCGCAGTCGTCCGCTTCCTGTGCTCCGACGCCGCCTCCTACATCACCGGCGCCGAGTTCACCGTGGACGGCGGCACCACCGCCGGCTGACCGGGGCCGGCCGGACCGTGTCCCGTGCCCGACCCCGCGGTTGCCGCCACGTTACGCCGCCCTGCCCGCGCGGGTAGAAATCCGGTGGCACAGCGAACCGGGGGGCACGCCATGCAGCACCACGTCCTGTCGCAGCTTCCACCCATCCCGTGCCCGTTCCCCTCGCTCGTCCATCCGGCGGCGGACCTCGCCGAGGCCCATGTCCGCTACTACGGGCGCAGGTTCGGGCTGGTCACCACGCCCGCGTCCGGCGAGCGTTTCGACCGCGCCGGGTACGGGCTGTTCGCGGCCCGCACCTCGCCGACCGCCTGCGACATCGAGCTGCTCGCCGAATGGGCCGCCTGGCTGTTCGTCTTCGACGACGAGTTCGACGAATCGGGCCGCCCGCACGAGCGGGCCCTGCTCGTCGACGAGGTCCGCGACGAGGTCCGTGCCATCCTCACCCCCGACCTCGGCCCGCCGCCGCGCCACCCCCGCAACGCCCTCACCGCCGCCCTCGCCGACATGTGGCCGCGCACCGCCCGCCGCATGACCCACGGCTGGCGGCTGCGGTTCGCCGGCCACCTGTGCGCTTTCGTCGACATCTACCGCACCGAGATCGCCAACCGGCGGTTCGGCGACCCGCCGTCCTTCGAGCACTACCTGCCGTTCCGCCGGGTGATCGGCGCCGTCGACACCTGCTGGGACATGATCGAGGCGGCCCAGGGGGAGAGCCTGCCCGAGGACGTCGTCGGCCACCCGCTGTGCCAGGCGGTGCGGCTCGCCGCCAACGACGTCAGCTGCTGGACCAACGACATCATCTCCCTCAACAAGGAGCACGCCCGCGGAGATATGAACAACATCGTCGCCGTGCTGCGCCACGCCCACGGCCTCGACTGGCCCGAGGCCGCGGAGCGGGCCGCCGGCATGGTCGCCGTCCGCACCCAGGACTACCTGGCCGCCCGCCGCGCGCTCGCCGAGTCGCCGGTCTCCACCGCCCATCTGGAACGCTGCCTGGACGCCATGTCGCACTGGATGGCCGGCAGCCGGATGTGGCACCTGTGGTCCCACCGGTACCGCGACATCGAGCACGCGCCGCCGCTGGAGGACCCGAGCTACTACGACCCGCTGCTCTGACCGTCGCCACCGCTCTGACCGCCGCCGCTGCCCGGGCCCGGCTCCAGGAGCGCGGCCAGGTCGCCGGCGAGGGCGTCGGCCGCCGCGTCGGTCACCTGCTCCGCCGGCGGCCGCTTCAGCAGGCCGAAGACGCGCGGACCGCGGTACTCGGCGGGGTGGTCCGCGGCGCGGGGCACCAGGTGGAAGTGGACGTGGGCGAAGCCCTCCGCCTCCGCGAACTGGACGACGTACGCCTTCGTGCAGCCGGTCACGTCGCGCAGCGCCCGCGCCAGCCGGACCTGCCAGTGGCCCAGGCCCGCCGCCTCCGCGTCGGTGAGGTCGTGGACGGCCGTCACGTGCCGGCGGGGGAGCAGGACCAGCCGGCCGGGGAGGGCGCTGCCGGTGGCGTGGGCCACGCGCCAGTGGGCGTCGTACGCGATGCGCTCGCGCGGCGGGACGGCGGGGAACGCGGCCTCCTGGGCGCAGGTGTGGCAGCCGCGGCCGGTCATCGGACGGCCGTCCGGAGGGTGACGGTGTAGTGCTCCTCGACCTCGCCGGCGGGGAACTGCCGTGTCAGCAGGGCGCGTTCGGCGGCGAGGAAGTCCTCGGTGCCGTCCTGGCCGGGGAGCAGGAAGAGGGAGTGGGTGGCCAGCTTGGCGAGGTGCGCGTCCACGGAGATGCGGCGGGACCAGCGCAGGCGGCGCTGCTCGAACGGTGGGCAGCCGGGCGGGACGGAGTGGTCGGAGACGTACCAGCCGGGGCCGAAGCGCCGGTGCAGGCGGGCGTCCTGGGCGGCGATCCACTCCACGGTGGTGTCGGGCTCGTTCCAGAACAGGGCGAGGACGCCGCCGGGGCGCAGGACGCGCAGGGCCTCCGGGACGGAGCGGTGCGGGTCGGTCCAGTGGAAGGACTGGGCGTACGTGACGAAGTCGGCGCAGGCGTCTGCGAGGGGCAGGCGGTTGCCGTCGCCGCGCACGAGGGGGACGCGGGGGAGGCGGCGGTGGAACTCCTCGGCCATGGCGTGGCCGGGTTCCACGCCGATGACGTGGGCGCCGCGGGCGTGGAGGAGGGCGGTGGCGATGCCGGTGCCGGCGCCGACGTCCGCGACGCGGGCGCCGGTCAGGGTGCGGCCGGCCTGCTGCTCCAGGAGGTCGAAGAGGGTCGCGGGGTAGGGCGGGCGGTACGTGCCGTAGCGGGTGGCGGCGCGGTCGAAGGCCCGGGCCCGGGCGGGGGTGCCGGAAGGATGCGTCATCGGTCCATCCTGGCCGCTGCGGGCCCGTCGGGCGCCGCCATGCCGTCCGGCCGTCCGGATTTCACCACCGCCCCTCCCTGCGGGGTCTTTCCCCTACCCGCCCCTTCCCGAACCTGGGGCTCCGCCCCAGACCCCGCGCCTCAAACTCCCCCAGCCCCAGGGGGCTGGGAGGTGCCCCCTGGCGGTGCTGGATTTCGCTCCGCCGGATCCGGCACACGAGCCGGATGCGCTCGGCAAAGACAAGCCCGTCCGGCGCTTGAGGCGCGGGGTTCGGGGCGGAGCCCCGTCAAGCGGGCAGCACTGTTGCGCGGCAGGCGGAGGGCGTGCCCCAGGCATCGCGGAGCGGGCGGGCCTTGCGGAGCCACAGGGAGAGGTCCAACTCGTCCGTGTAGCCGATCGCGCCGTGCAGCTGGAGGGCGGTACGAGCCGTCCGGTACACGGCTTCGCCGGCCGACAACTTGGCCGCGGCCACCTCCGCCGCACCGGGCGAGACCGCCGCCGCCCACACCAGCGGACGGGCGAACTCCACCCCCAGCAGCGTGTCCGCGAGGCGGTGTTTGACCGCCTGGAAGGAACCCACCGGCGCCCCGAACTGGCGCCGCTCCCGCACGTACGCCACCGTACGGGCCAGCAGCGCCTCGCCCACCCCCAGGCACTGCGCCGCCGTCAGCAGCCGCGCCCACCGCCCCGCCTCCGCGGCGGCCGCCGCCACCGGCGCACCGGCGGCCAGGAGCTCCCCGCCCGGTTCCGGCCAAAACAGCCGCCGGGCCGGATCCGTGGAGGCCAGCGGCGCACCCCCGGCGGGGGAGAGGTACAGCTCGTCGCGGGCCGTCACCGTGAACCGCCACGCCGCCGCATCCGCGTCCAGCGCGTACGGGCCGCCGCCCGGCAGGGTCAGCGTGGCCAGGGCCGTCCCCGCCGCCAGCTCCGGCAGGAACCGCTTCGCCGGCCCGTCCACCCCCGCCGCCGCCAGTGCCCCCAGCAGCACCGAAGCCGCCGCCCCCTCCACCAGCGGCCCCGGCACCGCATGCCGCCCCAGCTCGGTGAAGGCGACCGCCGCCGCCACCGGCAGCGGCCCCAGCCCCTCGTACCGCTCCGGCACCGCCAGCGCGAACATCCCCGTGTCCGCCAGCTTCGCGAACAGCGCCCGGCCCGGCCCGTGGTCACCGCGCGACCAGGCCCGTACGGCATCCGGGACGGCCGCCGCCGACAGCAGCGCGTCGAGCGAGCGGGCGAACGCCGACTCCTCGTCGGAAGGCAGGAAGTGCATCAGCGGCGGCCCTTCGGGAGGCCGAGCAGCCGCTCGGCGATGATGTCGCGCTGGATCTCGTTCGTACCCGCGTACACCGGGCCGGCCAGGGAGAACACCCACGGCTCCGCCCACGGCCCGTCGGCCGGCTCCGCCTCCGCCCCCAGCAGGTCCAGCGCCGTCTCGTGCAGGGCGATGTCGTACTCCGACCAGAACACCTTGTTCAGGCTGGACTCGGCCCCCAGCTCCCCGCCCGCCGCCACCCGCGCCGCACTCGCCCACGTGAACAGCCGGTACGCCTGCGCCCCCACCACCGCGTCCGCCACCCGGTCCCGCAGCGCGGTGTCCGCCGGATCGGCCCGCTCCCGCCACAGCGCCACCAGCCGGTCCGCCGCGGCCAGGAACCGCCCCGGCGACCGCAGCGTCAGCCCCCGCTCGTTGCCCGTCGCCGACATCGCGATCCGCCAGCCCTGCCCCGGCTCCCCGATCACGTCCGCATCCGGCACGAACACCCCGTCCAGGAACAGCTCCGCGAACGCCGGCTTCCCGTCCAGCCGCCCGATGGGCCGTACGGTCACCCCCGGCGCCCGCAGGTCGAACATCAGGTACGTCAGGCCCTGGTGCGGCTTCGGCGCCTCCGGGTCCGACCGGAAGATCCCGAACGCCCGGTCCGCGAACGCCGCCCGCGAGGACCACGTCTTCTGCCCCGACAGCAGCCAGCCGCCGTCCGTCCGCACCGCCCGCGACCGCAGCGCCGCCAGGTCCGACCCCGCCTCCGGCTCCGACCACGCCTGCGCCCACACCACCTCGCCGCGGGCCATCGGCGGCAGCACCCGGGCCCGCTGCTCCTCCGTACCGTGGTCGAAGAGGGTGGGGGCCAGCAGGCTGATGCCGTTCTGCGAGACCCGGCCCGGTGCGCCGGCCGCCCAGTACTCCTCCTCGAACACCAGCCAGTGCGCGAGGTCCACCGCCCGCCCGCCGTACCGCTCCGGCCACGACACCGCCGACCAGCGGTCCGCCGCGAGCCGCGCCTCCCACTCCCGGTGCGCCGCGAACCCGTCCGCGGTCTCCAGCGAGGGCAGCGGCACGGGCGGCACGTGCGCCCGCAGCCAGGCCCGGGCCGCGGCCCGGAACTCCTCCTGCTCCGGCGTGTGCGTGAGGTCCACGAGCCGTTCGCCTCCTTTGCGCGGGCGCGGGGACACCGCGGCCACCCTTCCCTAACAAGTGTTTGGTAGATTAACGTACGGCCCCGGCGGCGTCGAGGACCCGGCCGCCGCACCCGCCCCCAGGAGGCACGGACATGGAGCCACCGACGACCGCCCCGTCCGCCCCGGCACCCACCCCGGCGACCGGCCCCGCACCCGTACCCGGGCACGGCCTGCTCGACGGCCGCACCGCCGTCATCACCGCCGCCGCCGGCGCCGGCATCGGCGGCGCCACCGCCCGCCGGTTCCTGGAGGAAGGAGCCCGGATCGTCATCGGCGACTCCCACGCCCGCCGCCTCAAGGAGACCGAAGCGGCCCTCGCCGCCGAGTTCGGCGCCGACCGGGTCGCCGCCCTGCCCTGCGACGTCACCGACGAAGCCCAGGTCCAGGCCCTCTTCGACCTCGCCGAACACACCCACGGCCGCCTCGACGCCGTCGTCAACAACGCCGGACTCGGCGGCACCGCACCCCTCGCCGACATGACCGACGAGCAGTGGACCAAGGTCCTCGACGTCACCCTGAACGGCACCTTCCGCTGCACCCGCGCCGCCCTCCGCCGCCTCCGCACCACCGGCACCGGCGGAGTGGTCGTCAACAACGCCTCCGTCGTCGGCTGGCGCGCCCAGACCGGGCAGGCCCACTACGCGGCCGCCAAGGCCGGCGTGATGGCCCTGACCCGCTGCGCCGCCCTGGAGGCCGCCGAGTTCGGGGTCCGCGTCAACGCCGTCGCCCCCAGCCTCGCCATGCACCCGCACCTGGTGAAGGTCACCACCCCGGAACTGCTCGCCGAACTCACCGCCCGCGAGGCCTTCGGCCGGCACGCCGAACCCTGGGAGGTCGCCAACGTCATCGTGTTCCTCAGCAGCGGCTACTCCTCGTACATGACGGGCGAGACGGTCTCCGTCAGCAGCCAGCACGCCTGAGGACACAATGGCCGTGTGCCCACGAAGAAGAAGCCCCAGGTGACCGCCACCCCCGAGCGCCGCCGCGAACTCCTCGGCACCGCCGCCGAGGTGTTCGCCGCCCAGGGCTACAACGCCACCACCGTCCGCAAGATCGCCGACGCGGCCGGCATGCTCGCCGGCAGCCTCTACTACCACTTCGATTCCAAGGAATCGATGCTCGACGAGATCCTCTCCGGGTTCCTCACCGAGCTGTGGGACGGCTACGACGCCGTCCTCGCGGCCGGGCTCGGCCCCCGCGAGACCATCGAGGCCCTCGTCACCGAGTCCTTCCGCGAGATCGACCGGCACCGCGCCGCCGTCGCGATCTACCAGAAGGAATCCCGGCACCTGTCCGCACAGCCCCGCTTCCAGTACCTCTCCGACTCCCAGCAGAAGTTCGAGAAGGCCTGGCTCGGCACCCTGGAACGCGGGGTCGCCGCCCAGGTCTTCCGGGCCGACCTGGACATCCGCCTCACCTACCGGTTCGTCCGCGACACCGTCTGGGTCGCCGCGTCCTGGTACCGGCCCGGCGGACAGCACAGCCCCGACGAGATCGCCCGCCAGTACCTGTCGATGGTCCTGGACGGCATCGCGGTCCGTACGTAGGACCGCTGCGGCCGGTGCCCGACCGGACGGCCGATCCCGCCGGGGTCCCAGCCCGGCGCGCGCAGCCCGCTGCCCGCGCCCCCGAGGACACCCAGGAGCAGCAGCCATGCCCGAGGCCTACATCGTCGAAGCGGTCCGCACCCCCGTCGGCCGACGGGGCGGCGGACTCGCCGCCGTCCATCCCGCGGACCTCGGCGCCCACGTGCTGACCGCCCTCGTCACCCGCTCCGGCATCGACCCGGCCGCCGTCGAGGACGTCGTCTTCGGCTGCCTCGACACCGTCGGCCCGCAGGCCGGGGACATCGCCCGCACCGCCTGGCTCGCCGCCGGACTGCCCGAGGAGGTCCCCGGCGTCACCGTCGACCGGCAGTGCGGCTCCTCCCAGCAGGCCGTCCACTTCGCCGCCCAAGCCGTGCTCTCCGGCACCCAGGACCTCGTCGTCGCCGGCGGCACCCAGAACATGTCGATGATCCCCATCGCCTTCGCCTCCCGGCAGGCCGCAGAACCCCTCGGCCTCACCGAAGGCCCGTACGCGGGCAGCGCCGGCTGGCGGGCCCGCTACGGCGACGCGCCCGTCAACCAGTTCCACGGCGCCCAGCTCATCGCCGAGAAGTGGGGCATCAGCCGCCGCGACATGGAGGAGTTCGCCCTCCGCTCGCACCGGCGGGCGGTCCGCGCCCTCGACGAGGGCCGCTTCACCCGGGAGACCGTCCCGTACGGCGAGGTCACCGCCGACGAGGGGCCGCGCCGCGACACCACCGCCGAGAAGATGGCAGCCCTGAAGCCCGTCGTGCCCGGCGGCACGATCACCGCCGCCGTCTCCTCCCAGGTCTCCGACGGCGCCGCCGCCATGCTCCTCGCCTCCGAGCGCGCCGTCCGCGAGCACGGCCTCACCCCGCGGGCCCGCATCCGCCACCTGTCCGTCCGCGGCGAGGACCCCATCCGGATGCTGTCCGCACCCATCCCGGCCACCGCCCACGCCCTCAAGAAGGCCGGCATGACCCTTGACGACATCGACCTCGTCGAGATCAACGAGGCCTTCGCCCCCGTCGTCCTCGCCTGGCTCAAGGAGACCGGCGCCGACCCGGACAAGGTCAACGTCAACGGCGGCGCCATCGCGCTCGGCCACCCGCTGGGCGCCACCGGCGTCAAGCTCATGACCACCCTCCTGCACGAGCTGGAGCGCACCGGCGGCCGGTACGGGCTCCAGACCATGTGCGAAGGCGGCGGACAGGCGAACGTCACGATCATCGAACGGCTCTGAGCCGGCCCCGACCGGCCGCCGGGGGCCTGCTCGCAGGACCCCGGCGCACCCCGGGCTCATCATGTGCTAGCTTGGAGGGGTTGCAGTTGTGGTACCCATGAACTTTATGCGCGCCTGACGGGAATGATCCGCAGGCGCTTTTATTGTTTTCCGGCATTCTCCGGATGGGGCCCCTCACCTTGTTATGGAGATTGTTATGGCCAACGGCACCGTGAAGTGGTTCAACTCGGAGAAGGGCTTCGGCTTCATCGAGCAGGAGGGTGGCGGCCCGGACGTCTTCGCCCACTACTCGAACATCGCCACCCAGGGCTTCCGTGAGCTCCACGAGGGCCAGAAGGTGACCTTCGACGTCACGCAGGGCCAGAAGGGCCCCCAGGCGGAGAACATCCTCCCCGCCTGATCGCTCATCGCAGAACCGGGGCCCGCACCTCTCGGTGCGGGCCCCGGTTTGCGCTGTTTGTCTGACCGCCACTCAGGAGGGCGTCTCCGCATGACCAGCTCCAGCTCCGCCCGTGCCCCCCGCCGGCCCGGCCGCAACCGGGGCGCCGCCCAGGGGCGCCCGAAGGCCGCCGCCGGCCGCCCCAAGGCCGTGGCACGGCCCCAGGAATTCACCATGCCGGAGACCCTGACGCCCGCCCTGCCCCCGGTCGCCTCCTTCGAGGACCTGGACATGCCGGCCGCGCTGCTGAAGACCCTCGCAGCCCAGGACGTCACCGAGCCCTTCCCGATCCAGGCCGCCACCCTCCCGAACTCCCTCGCCGGCCGCGACCTGCTCGGCCGCGGCCGCACCGGATCCGGCAAGACCCTCGCCTTCGGGCTGGCGCTGCTCGCCCGTACCGCCGGCCGCCGCGCCGAGCCGCGCGCCCCGCTGGCCCTGGTCCTCGTCCCGACCCGCGAGCTCGCCCAGCAGGTCACCGACGCGCTCAGCCCGTACGCGACCTCCGTCCAGCTGCGGATCGCGACCGTCGTCGGCGGCATGTCGATCAACCGGCAGTCCGCCGCCCTCGGCCGCGGGGCCGAGGTGCTCGTCGCCACGCCCGGCCGGCTCAAGGACCTCATCGACCGCGGCGACGTCACCCTCTCCCAGGTCGCGATCACGGTCCTCGACGAGGCCGACCAGATGACCGACATGGGTTTCCTGCCGCAGGTCACCGCACTGCTGAAGCAGGTGCAGGAGGGCGGGCAGCGGCTGCTGTTCTCCGCGACGCTCGACAAGAACGTCGACAAGCTCGTCAAGCAGTTCCTGGTGGACCCCGTCACGCACTCGGTGGACCCGTCCGCCGGAGCCGTCGTGACCATGGAGCACCACGTGCTGTACGTGCTCGACGAGACCGACAAGAAGGCCGTCACCACCCGGATCGCCGCGCGCGACGGCCGCGTGATCATGTTCCTGGACACCAAGCGGTCGGTGGACCGGCTGGTCAAGCGGCTGCTCGCCAGCGGCGTACGGGCCTCCGGCCTGCACGGCGGGCGGTCCCAGCCGCAGCGCAACCGGACGCTCGACCAGTTCAAGAACGGTCAGGTCACCGCGCTGATCGCGACCAACGTCGCGGCGCGCGGCATCCACATCGACGACCTCGACCTCGTCGTCAACGTGGACCCGCCGACCGACCACAAGGACTACCTGCACCGGGGCGGGCGTACGGCCCGTGCGGGCGAGTCGGGCAGCGTCGTCACGCTGGTCCTGCCGGACCAGAAGCGGGACATGGGCCGGCTGATGTCCGACGCGGGCATCAGCCCGCGGACCGCGCAGATCCGGTCCTCGGACGAGGAGCTGGCGCGGCTGACGGGCGCCCGCGAGCCGTCCGGCGTGCCGGTCGTCATAGACGTGCCGCAGCCGGCCGCGCCGGCGAAGCCGAAGTCGAAGCCGGGGTCGCGCTCGCGCCGGGGTTCCGGCGCCGCCAAGCCGGAGGCGACGGGCGGCACCCGCACCCGCCGTCCCCGCGCCGCCGGCACCACCACCCCGCAGCCCCGCCGTCAGGGATCCGGCCGCCGCCCGTCCTGACCCCGGGGCCTGAAGTGCCCCGCCGGGTCGGCCGTCACACGCCGACCCGGCGGGCAGAATCCGGCCCCGCCGGCGATCGAGGCGCGGGGGTCCGGGGCCGGATCCCCCGGGGAGCCCTAGCGGACCAGGCGCGACTGGAGGCGGGACAGGGTCGCCAGATCCAGGCCCAGCCCGTCGCGGAGGTACGCGTAGAACGTGCCGTACGAGGCCGCCAGTTGGGACGTCGCCGCGTCCAGATAGTCCTGGCGGACTTCCTGGAGCGGGATCAGGAGGTCGGGGTTCTGCATGCGCCCGGACTGGCGCAGCCCCTCCCGGACCCGCGCGTCATACGCCGCCCGGAACCCGTTCGACGCCAGGTAGTCCTGCGCCGCCGTCGCCTCCGGAACCGCCAGCGCCCGCAGCAGCACGTACGACAGCCACCCCGTCCGGTCCTTCCCCGACGTGCAGTGGAACAGCAGCGGCCCCGACCCGTCCGCCAGATCCCGCAGCGTCGCGGCGAACTGCGCCCGGTTCCCGGCGTCCGTGACGAACGTGCGGTAGATGTCCCGCATGTACGCCTCGGCCTTGCCATTGCCCAGCATCGCCTCCTGCTTCGCCGGATCGCCCGCCGAGATCACCTGGACCAGCGTCCCGAACAGCCCCAGATCGCTCACCGGACGCGAGGTCGCCGCCAGCCCGCCCGGCAGCCGGTCCGCGCCGTCGTACTGCACCTCCATCGGGATCCGGAAGTCGACCACCTTCCGCAGCCCCAGCCCCGCCAGGGTGGCGACGTCGGCGTCCGTCACCTTGCCGAGCGCGTCCGACCGGTACACCAGCCCCTGCCGCACCTGCCCCCCGGTGTACGTCCGGTACCCGCCCAGGTCGCGTACGTTGACCGCCCCCTGCAGCGGTATCTGCCGGATCGCAGCGGTGCCGTACCCGGCCGCCGCCGCGTCACCGGCCGCAGCCGGCCGCAGCGGCGCGGCCGCCGCCCCCGCCGGCACCACCGCAACGGCCAGCGCGGCGAGCACCGCCCCGGCCACCCCCGCCCGCAGTCCCGCTCTTCGCACACGGCTCATGTCTCATGCCTCCTTGGCAGCCCGTCCATTGCCTGCTGTGCCTCGGCCATCACCCGGGCGACCAGCTCCGCACACGACGGAAGGTCTTCGATCACGCCCGCGACCTGGCCGGATGCCATGATTCCGAGGTCCGTACGGCCCTCGACCATGGACGCTTTGAGGAGCATCGGGGTGTTCGCGGCGAGCAGGACCTGGCTCCAGGACAGGTCCTTGCCGTGCTTCATCGCGAGCCCGTCGCGCACCATCTGCGACCAGCCCGTCCCGGAGATCCGGCGGAACGCGGCCGCGTGCCGCACCGCCCGCAGCAGCGACGCCGCCCGCCCGGACCGTTCCAGGGACGCCACCAGCTCGGTCCGCAGCATCCGGTGCGGCAGTCCGTCCACCGCCGTCGTCACCGTCACGTCCTTCACCGACGCCGCCAGGTACCGGGCCTTGACCGCGTCCGGCACCGTCGAGTCCGACGTCAGCAGGAACCGCGTCCCCATCGCGACCCCCGCCGCCCCGTACGCCAGCGCCGCCACCAGCCCCCGCCCGTCGTGGAAGCCGCCCGCCGCCACCACCGGGATGTCCACGGCGTCCACCACCTGCGGCAGCAGCACGGTCGTCGCCACCTCCCCGGTGTGCCCGCCGCCCTCCCCGCCCTGCACCACCACCGCATCCGCGCCCCACGCCGCGACCTTCTCCGCGTGCCGGCGCGCCCCGACCGACGGGATCACCACCACCCCCGCGTCCTTGAGCCGCGCGATCAGCTCCCGCGACGGCGCCAGCGCGAACGACGCGACCCGCACCCCCTCGTCGACCACGATCCGCACCCGCTCCGCCGCATCGGCGGCGTCCGCCCGCAGGTTCACCCCGAACGGCGCGTCCGTACGCGACTTCACCTCGCGCACCGCCGACCGCAGCTGCGCCGGCGTCATCGTCGCGGAGGCCAGCACGCCCAGCGCCCCGGCGTTCGCCGCCGCCGACACCAGCCGGGGGCCGGCCACCCAGCCCATCCCGGTCTGCACGACCGGGTGCACGACCCCGACCAGCTTGGTGAACGCCGTCTCGACCACGGGCACCGGCGGCCCGCCCGGCCCGCCCGCCCCGCCCGTTCCGCCCGGCCCGCCCGCCATCAGGCCGGCACCTCACGCTCGCGCAGCCCCTGCGGGTCGACCACCTCGCGGATCAGCCGAAGCTCGTCCGCCGCGGGCTCCCGCGTGAGGGGCACCTGCGCACCGATGACGAGGTCGAACCCGGTCGCCGCCACCACCTCGGCCACATCCACCCCCGGGTGCACCGACACCAGCCGCATCCGCCGGTCCGGCGTCTCGAAGTCGAACACCCCCAGATTGCTGACCACCCGCGGCAGCCGGTGGTACCGGGCACCCTGCGGCCCCAGCCCGGCCGCCCGGTCGTACCCCACCCCGCACACCAGGTCGACCCGGTCCACGAACACCCGGGGCGAATGCCGCGGGATCCAGTAACTCACCGGATTGTTCAGGGTGTTCGCCGGCGCCCCCCGGACCCCCAGCAGCTGCCGGGACGGCCGCTCCCAGGACCCGATGCACGAGATGTTCTGGTTTCCGTACCGGTCGATCTGGCTGGCGCCCATCATCACGTGCCGCCGGCCGCCGGTGACCATCGCCAGGTGCCGCCGGTACGGCAGCCAGCCCTCGACCGTGCCGTCGAGCCCGACCAGAATCGCCTCGCCGTCGGTCAGCAGCAGGTCCGGGGCGAAGGTCCGCTTGGCCAGGCGGGCGCCGAACGACGGGATCAGCCCCATCGGACTGGCCAGCACCTCGCCGTCACCCCGCCAGGCCTCGGCGCACGCCACCACGCAGTACTCGGCCCGGGTCACGGGCGGCAGGGCCGCGGACCCCTCGGCCGCGGACGGAAGAACGGTCACTTCTGCTCCTCGTGCCAGGCGCGGACGGCGGACTGGTAGGCGTGCTCGCCCGGCCCGGACAGGAACCGGCCGGCGAACTCCGCCCACGGGGTGGTGGCGTACAGCTTCTGGAAGGCCTCGTCCCGGCCGTGGTCGGGCGCGCAGGACGTGAAGTGCGCCCCGTTCGGCGCCTCGACGACGCCGGTGACGCTGTGCCGGCTCACCAGCAGGGTCTGCGGGGCCGCGTCCTTCGTCAGCTCGGCCGTCTCCACGACCTGCTCGCACGACAGGTACGCGGCGTCGGCGGCCTCGCAGAACAGGTCGTCGAAGTACGGGTCGGGGCCCAGGTACTGGCCGTTGCCGAGCCGGTCGGCCCGGTTGACGTGGACCAGCGCCGCGTCCAGGCGCAGCGCGGGCGCCGCCACGAACTCCTCCCCGTCCTCGTACGGAGAGGTGACGGTGCGCAGCTGCGGGTTGACCCGCAGCACGTCTGAGCCGAGAGCGGCGCGTACGGGGAGGAACGGCAGCCGGTTCGCGGCCGCGTGCAGCCCCCACATGAACATCGCCTCGTCCAGCTCGGTCAGCTCGAACGCGCCGCGTTCCCGGGCCGCCCTGAAGTGCGGTTCCAGCGGGATCGAGTCGAGCGTCGCGAACGGGGCGACCAGCCGGCGGATCCGGCCCGCGGCCGCCAGCATCCCGACGTCCGGACCGCCGTACGACACGACGGTGAGATCGGTGATCTCGGTGCGGAGCAGTGCTCTCACCAGGGCCATCGGCTTGCGCCGCGAGCCCCAGCCGCCGATCCCGAGTGTCATGCCGCTCGCCAGCCGCCCGACGGCTTCGTCGGCGCTCATGGTCTTGTCGGTCACGCGTCCTGCCCCTTCCCGAACGTGTCGCGGATCCGGTCGGCGGCCCCGCTGAGATTCGCCTCGAAGGTGAAGCCCTGCTCGAAGCGGTAGCTGCGCCGCACGTCCACCGGGTCGATGCCGTTGATGGCCGCTTTGGCCAGCCGGATCAGGGAGCCGTCCTTCTGTGCGATCTCCGCCGCCAGTCCCAGCGCCGCCCCCGCCAGCTCCGCCCGCGGCACCACCCGCCACACCGACCCGTGCGCGTGCAGCTCGGCGGCCGTCGCCGTACGGGAGGTGTAGTACAGGGCGCGCATCAGGTGCGGAGGGACCAGCCGGGCCAGGTGGGTGGCGGCACCGAGCGCCCCGCGGTCCAGCTCCGGCAGCCCGAACACGGCGTCCTCGCTCGCCACGATCGCGTCCGCATTGCCGACCAGCCCGATCCCGCCGCCCAGGCAGAAGCCCTGCACGGCGGCCACCACCGGCACCTCGCAGTCGTACACCGCGGCGAACGCCTCGGCGCAGCCCCGGTTCGCGCCGAGCAGCGCGCCGTGCCCGGGGTCGCGCTGGATCTCCTTGATGTCGACCCCGGCGTTGAAGCCGCGGCCCGCGGCGGCCAGCACCACGCACCGCACCTCGGGGTCGCGGCCGGCGGCGCGGACCGCGTCGGCCAGGTCGTACCAGCCCTGCACGGGAAGGGCGTTGACGGGCGGGAAGTCGACGGTGACGAGCGCGACGCCCTTGTCCGGGCGGGAGGTGGAGACACCCATGAGAGGATCAGCTACCTTTCCACCAAACATTTGTTAGGCGGGAAGGTAGCAGCCCATGGAGCTGGACGGGAGGGTCGCCGTCGTGACCGGCGGCACCCGGGGCGTCGGCGCCGGCATCGCCCGGGCGTTCCTCGCCGCGGGCGCCGAGGTCGTCGTCTGCGCCCGCAGACCCCCGGACGAACCGGTCGCCGCCGGCGGCCGCACCGCCGTCCACCTGGCCGTCGACCTGCGCGAACCCGAGGCCGTCGACGACCTTTTCCGGGAGGTCGCAGACCGCCACGGCCGCCTCGACTGCCTGGTCAACAACGCCGGCGGCACCCCGTACCGGCTGCTCGGCGAGGGCGGCGCGCGCCGGCACGCCCGGGTGGTCGAACTCAACCTGGTCGCCCCGCTGACGGCCTCGCTGGCCGCCTACCCGTACCTGCGGGAGGCCCGCGGCTCGGTCCTGATGATCGGCAGCGTCAGCGGCACCCGCCCGTCCCCGGGCACCGCCGCCTACGGCGCCGCGAAGGCCGGACTGGAGGGCCTGGCCCGCTCGATGGCCGTCGAGTGGGCCCCGCAGGTCCGGGTGAACACCCTGGTCCTGGGCATGGTGCGGACCGAACTCGCGCACCTGCACTACGGGGACGAGGCGGGGGTGGCGGCGGTCGCCGCGACCGTTCCGCTGGGGCGGCTGGCCGAACCGGCCGACGTGGGGGAGGCTGCCGTGTTCCTCGCCTCCGACCGGGCCGGCTACCTCAGCGGGTCGAGCCTGCTGGTCCACGGCGGCGGCGAACGCCCGGCGTTCCTGGCGGCCGCGAACCCCGACCGAACCGACCGCTCCGACCGAACCGATCGCACCGGCCGCGGCGGGCCGGATCCCGCCGGCGGCGAGCCGAAGGAGAGCTGACATGAAAATGGCCGAAGGCCGGGTCGTGATCGTGACCGGCGCGGGCCGAGGCCTGGGCCGCGCCCACGCGCTGGCGTTCGCGGCCGAGGGCGCCCGGGTGGTCGTCAACGACCTGGGCGTGGGCCTCGACGGGGCCGCCGCCGGCGACAGTCCGGCCGGGCAGGTCGCCGCCGAGATCAGGGCGCAGGGCGGCGAGGCGGTCGCCCACGGCGGGGACATCGCCACCGCCGCGGGCGCCGCCTCACTGGTGGCCTGCGCCGTCGACGCCTTCGGGCGCCTCGACACGCTGGTCAACAACGCCGGGTTCCTGCGCGACCGGATGCTCGTCAACCTGGACGAGGACGACTGGGACGCCGTCGTACGGGTCCACCTGCGCGGCCACTTCCTGCCGTTGCGGGAGGCCGTACGGCACTGGCGCGGCGAGGCGAAGGCGGGCCGCGCGGTGCGGGCGCGGGTCGTGAACACCTCGTCCGGGGCCGGGCTGCTCGGCTCGGTCGGCCAGGGCAGCTACAGCGCGGCGAAGGCCGGCATCCTCGGCCTGACCCTGGTGGCCGCCGCCGAGACCGCCCGCTACGGCGTCCAGGTCAACGCGATCGCCCCGGCCGCCCGTACCCGGATGACCGAGCAGACCTTCGCCGAGACGATGGCCGCGCCGGCCGAGGAGGGCGCCTTTGACGCGATGGCACCCGGGAACGTGTCCCCGCTGGTGGTCTGGCTGGGCTCGGACGCCTCCGCGGGAGTGACCGGCCGCGTCTTCGAGACGGAGGGCGGGCGGCTGACCGTCATGGAGGGCTGGCGGCCGGGACCCACCGCCGACAAGGGCGCCCGCTGGACGCCGGAGGAGGCCGGCCGGGCCGCCGCCGCCCTCCTCGCCACGTCCGAGCCGCCGCTGCCGGTGTACGGCGCGCGCTGACGGGGCCGTCCCGCCGCCGGACAGGGTCCGGGCCCGGCCCCCTGGCGGGAGGTCGGGCCCGGATCCGTGTTTCGTGCGACACGGTCTTCCTACCCACTCCGGTGCCGCTCCGAACCGCCGCGACCCGATCGGGTTATACGGAAGTCCACCGGGCGGCCGCGTGGGATTGGCCGAAAACACCGTCTTGTCGGCCATCGGCCAGGGGTGTGACATGTACACGTCAGGTGTCGGCCGTCTCCGGCATCCGAACACACGCACAGCCAACCCCCCACGAAAGGCAGTGTGTTGAACACCTCCACGAAGAAGAAGAGCGCTGCACGCTTCCTCAAGCGCACCCTCGCCGCCGGCGCCGTGGCCCTCGCCGCCGTCAGCCTCCAGCCCGCCGGCGCGAACGCCGCCCCCGCACCCGTCGTCGGCGGCACCCGGGCCGCGCAGGGCGAGTTCCCCTTCATGGTCCGGCTCTCCATGGGCTGCGGCGGCGCGCTCTACACCCAGCAGATCGTCCTCACCGCCGCCCACTGCGTCGGCGCCTCCGGCAACAACACCTCCATCACCGCCACCGCCGGCGTCGTCGACCTCAACAGCTCCAGCGCGATCAAGGTCAAGTCCACCAAGGTGCTCCGCGCACCCGGCTACAACGGCTCCGGCAAGGACTGGGCACTGATCAAGCTCGCCCAGCCGATCAACCTGCCGACCCTGAAGATCGCCGAAACCACGGCGTACAACAACGGCACCTTCACCGTCGCCGGCTGGGGCGCCACCCGCGAGGGCGGCAGCCAGCAGCGCTACCTCATGAAGGCCACCGTCCCGTTCGTCTCCGACGCGGACTGCCAGGCGGCCTACAGCGGCGACATCATCCCCTCCGAGGAGATCTGCGCCGGACGCCTGAACGTCGGCGGCGTCGACACCTGCCAGGGCGACTCCGGCGGGCCCATGTTCCGCCGCGACAACGCCGGCGCGTGGATCCAGGTCGGCATCGTCAGCTGGGGCATCGGCTGCGCCCGCCCCGACTACCCCGGCGTCTACACGGAGGTCTCCACCTTCGCCGCCGCCATCAAGTCGGCCGCGGCCGGCATGTAGCCCCCCGGACAGGCTTGGACGTGCCCCGCGGAATCCATCCGCGGGGCACATCCGTTGCGGCGGGACCCTGCCCGGCACACCCGACCCGGCGGGGCAGGGCGCGGAGGCCCGGGGGCCGAGCCCCCGAAGGCCGGAATCCGTCTCACCCACCGGCCGCCACACAAGCCGACCCGCCGCGCCGAGTACGCTCGGGACCCATGACGACCAGCGACATCGACGAGAACGTGCGTGCCGAACTGGCCCGGCTCAGGGACAGCATCGACAACATCGACGCGGCCGTGGTCCACATGCTCGCCGAACGGTTCAAGGCCACCCAGCAGGTCGGCCACCTCAAGGCCAAGCACCACCTCCCGGCCGCCGACCCCGGCCGCGAAGCCAGCCAGATCGCCCGCCTGCGCCAGCTCGCCGAGAGCGCCAAGCTCGACCCCGCCTTCGCCGAGAAGCTCCTCAACTTCATCATCGCCGAGGTCATCCGCCACCACGAGACCATCGCCGCCAACGAGGAGTAGCCGCGCCCGGGCCGTCCGGGACCCCCCAGGTCCCGGACACCACCCCCGCACACCCCCTACGGCAGACGGCCCCCCATCAGGCAGCATGGGGCCATGTCCGCACTGACGCGCAACGAAGCGCAGCTCCGAGCCCAGCTCCTCGACGTCCACCACTACGCGATCGACCTCGATCTCACCACCGGCGACGAGACCTTCGGCTCCACCACCGTCATCCGCTTCACCGCCCGGAGCGACGGAGACACATTCGTGGAGCTGAAACCGGAAAAGCTGCACTCCGCCGCCCTCGACGGACACCCACTCGACCCCGCCGCCCTCGACGGCAACCGGCTCCCCCTCACCGGCCTCACCGCCGGCCCCCACGAGCTGCGCATCGAAACCCGCATGCACTACTCCCGCACCGGCGAGGGCATGCACCGCTTCACCGACCCCACCGACGGCGAGACGTACGTCTACACCCAGCTCTTCCTCGACGACGTCCAGCGTGTCTTCGCCGCCTTCGACCAGCCCGACCTCAAGGCCGTCTTCGCGATCACCGCCACCGCCCCCGCCGGCTGGACCGTCCTCGCCAACGGCATCACCGAGCAGACCGGTGTCCGCGCCGACGGCTCCGTTACCTGGCGCGCCGCCGAGACCCCGGTCATCTCCACCTACCTCGCCGCCGTCGCCGCCGGCCCCTGGCACAGCATCCGCACCGAGCACGCCGGCCTGCCCTTCGGCATCCACTGCCGCCGCTCCCTCGCCCCCCACCTCGACGCGGACGCCGACGAAATCCTCGGCATCACCAAGGACTGCTTCGACCGCTACCACGAGAAGTTCACCGAGCCCTACCCGTTCGACTCGTACGACCAGGCCTTCGTCCCCGAGTTCAACGCCGGCGCCATGGAGAACCCCGGCCTCGTCACCTTCCGCGACGAGTTCGTCTACCGCTCCGCCGTCACCGACACCGAGCGACAGACCCGCGCCATGGTCATCGCCCACGAAATGGCCCACATGTGGTTCGGCGACCTCGTCACCCTCCGCTGGTGGGACGACATCTGGCTCAACGAGTCCTTCGCCGAGTACATGGGCTACCAGACCCTCACCGAAGCCACCCGCTTCACCGACACCTGGACCGACTTCGGCATCGTCCGCAAGGCCTGGGGCTACGACGCCGACCAGCGGCCCTCCACCCACCCCGTCGCCCCCGCCCCCGAAGACGTACCCGACAGCGCCTCCGCGCTCCTCAACTTCGACGGCATCTCCTACGCCAAGGGCGCCTCCGCCCTCCGCCAGCTCGTCGCCTGGCTCGGCGAAACCGACTTCCTGGCCGGCATCAACACCCACTTCGCCCGCCACCGCTTCGGCAACGCCTCCCTCGCCGACTTCGTCGACTCCCTCGCCGCCCACACCGACCGCGACGTCCACGCCTGGGCCGACGCCTGGCTGCGCACCACCGGCGCCGACACCCTCACCCCGCGCATCGAGGAAGCCGCCGGCGGCTGGACCCTGACCGTCGCCCGCGACGGCAGCCGCCCCCACCACGTCACCGTCGGCACCTACGACCTGGTCCCCGGCGGCAACGGCCGGCTGGAGGAGACCGACCGCATCGCCGTCGACCTGCCCAGCAGCGAGGTCGTCTCCTCGGTCGGCGCCCGCCCCGCGCTCCTCGTCGTCAACGACGGCGACCTCACCTACGCCAAGGTCCGCCTCGACGAGCACTCCCGCACCGCCGCCCTCACCCACCTCTCCGGCATCCCCGAGCCGCTGACCCGCGCCGTCGTCTGGAACTCGCTGCGCGACATGGTCCGCGACGGCGAACTCGACCCGGCCGCCTACCTGGAGACCGCCAACACCCACCTCCCGGTGGAGAGCGACCTCGCCATCGTGCAGGGCGTCCTCGGCTTCGCCCGCACCCAGATCGCCGACCGGTACGTGCCCGCCGCCGACCGGTCCGCCGCCCTCGCCGTCGTCACCTCCGCCGCCCGCGCGCTGATCCGGCGCACCGAGGACGGCGAGGCACCCGGGCTGCGGCTGAGCGCCGTACGCAGCTTCATCGACAGCGCCACCCAGCCCGACACCATCGCCGCCTGGCTCGCCGACGGCACCGTCGGCGGCGGCCCCGAGCTCGACCCCGAACTGCGCTGGCGCATCCTCGGCCGGCTCAGCGTCCTCGGCGCCGTCGGCGAGGACGAGATCGCCGCCGAACTCGACCGCGACCCCACCGCCGCCGGCCAGGAAGGCGCCGCCCGCTGCCGCGCCGCGCTGCCCGACCCCGCCGCCAAGCAGGCCGCCTGGGACCGCATGTTCGCCCAGGACGAGCTGTCCAACTACCTCTTCACCGCCACCGCCCAGGGCTTCTGGCAGCCGGAGCAAGCCGACCTCGTCCAGCCGTACGTCGAACGCTTCTACGAGGACGCCGTCGAGCTCGCCGGCCGCCGCGGCCCCGCCATGGCCGAGGCCGCCGGCCGCCACGCCTTCCCCGCGTACGCCATCGACGACCACGCCCTCCAGACCGGCCGCACCTGTCTGGACACCGCCGACATGATCCCCGCCCTCCGCCGCAAGCTCGTCGACCAGCTCGACGACCTCGCCCGAGCCCTCCGCGTCCGCACCAAGAACTAGACACCGCCCACCCGGCCCGCACGCTCCGCGCGCGGCCGGAGCGCCCGATCGGCTCCGCTGCGAGGGCGTTCCGGCCGCACGCCGGCCGCAGGCACCGGGTGCTCCGGCCCGGTCCGGCGTGCAGGGTCGGGCAGGCCCTGCCCGCCGCCATCGCCGCATCATCCGCCGCGTCCGGCCGGACCCCACGAGGGGACCCGCCAGGCGCGGCCGCGTTCCCGGCCCGCCCGATCGGCTCCGCTGCGAGGGCGTTCCGGCCGCACACCGGCCGCACGCGCCGGGTGCTCCGGCCCGGTCCGGCGTGCAGGGCCGGGCAGGCCCTGCCCGCCGCCATCGCCGCACCATCCGCCGCGTCCGGCCGGACCCCCCGCAGGGGGCCCGCCGGGCGCGGCCGCGTTCGCGGCCCGCAACCCCCGGCACGCACACCCCACCACCCCCGCCCGCACCACCCGCAGCCGTCATGCACATGGCCGGAAATTGCCCCTCCCGGCACCCCCGACGGTTACCCCATTCGGCCCTGATCGTTGACCAGCACGGGCACCACGACCCGCCACCCACGCGGGCCCGACCCCGCACACGAAAAGCACCGAGGACACCCATGACAGCCCCGCCCGGCCCCCACCCGCACCTCCCGCCCCTCGCCGGCGGAACCACCGGGGCCACGGCCCTCCGCCCCCTCCTCGACACCGTCCTCGACGCCCTCACCACCGGCGCCCGCGCCCGCAGCGGACCCCTCCCACCCGGCGGCCCCGACACCGTCACCGAACGCCTCACCACCACCCTCGGCAGCGACCTCCTCCCCAGCCACGGCACCGGCGACCACGAAGCCCTCCACACCCTCGTCCACGCCCTCGCCGAAGGCGCCGCCGACCCCGCCGACCCCCGCTGCCTCGCCCACCTCCACTGCCCGCCCCTCGCCGTCGCCGCAGCCGCCGACCTCGCCGCCTCCAGCCTCAACCCCTCACTCGACTCCTGGGACCAGGCCCCCGCCGCCACCGCCCTCGAAACCCTCCTCACCCGCACCCTCGCCCGCGAGCTCTACGACACCCCCCACCCCGACGCCCTCACCACCACCGGCGGCACCGAAGCCAACCAGCTCGCCCTCCTCCTCGCCCGCGAACACCACGGCCCCGTCACCCTCGTCCACGGCGCCAACGCCCACCACTCCCTGCCCCGCGCCGCCTGGCTCCTCGGCCTCCCCACCCCCCTCACCCTCCCCACCCCCCACGGCACCCTCGACCCCGCCACCCTCGACGACGCCCTCACCCGCCACCCCGGCCCCACCCTCGTCGCCGCCACCGCCGGCACCACCGACGCCGGCCTCATCGACCCCCTCCCCGCCATCGCCGCCGTCTGCGCCCGCCACCACACCCCCCTCCACGTCGACGCCGCCTACGGCGGCCTCCTCACCCTCAGCCCCCGCCACCGCCACCTCCTCGACGGCCTCCAACACGCCCACACCATCACCCTCGACCTGCACAAACTCGGCTGGCAGCCCGCCGCCGCCGGCCTCCTCGCCGTACCCGACCACCGACAGCTCACCCCCCTCCACCACCAGGCCGACTACCTCAACGCCACCGACGACACCGAAGCCGGCCTCCCCGACCTCCTCGGCCGCTCCCTGCGCACCACCCGCCGCGCCGACGTCCTCAAAACCGCCGTCACCCTCCGCGCCCTCGGCCGCACCGGACTCGCCGACCTCATCGACCGCACCCTCGCCACCGCCCGCACCCTCGCCGACCTCATCGACGCCCACCCCCGCTTCGAACTCCACGCCCACCCCACCATCAGCACCGTCCTCTTCCGCCCCACCGGCCTCCCCGACCCCGCCGTCGCCGAACTCCGCCGCACCCTCCTCCACGACGGCCGCGCCGTCCTCGGCCGCACCACCGCCGACGGCCGCCTCTGGCTCAAGGCCACCCTCCTCAACCCCCACACCACCACCGACGACCTCACCCACCTCCTCACCCTCCTGGAAGGCAGCACCCACCGATGAGCGCCCAGCCCGACACCCCCCATGACCTCGTAGGAATCGGCATCGGGCCCTTCAACCTGTCCCTCGCCGCCCTCGCCCACGGCCTGCCCCACGGCCCCCGCGACGGCGGCCTCGCCACCGCCTTCTACGACCAGCGCCCCGCCTTCCACTGGCACCCCGGCCTGCTCCTCGACGGCGCCACCCTCCAGGTCCCGTTCCTCGCCGACCTCGTCACCCTCGCCGACCCCGCCAGCCACTGGAGCTTCCTCAACTACCTCCGGCACCGCGAACGGCTCTACCCCTTCTACTTCGCCGAGCGCTTCCACATCCACCGCACCGAATACGACGCCTACTGCCGCTGGGTCGCCGACAGCCTCCCCGGCCTCCACTTCGGCCACCAGATCGACGCCGTCCGCTGGAACCCCGAACGCGACCTCTTCGAAGTCGACTTCACCCAGCTCGACGCCGACGGCGAAGCCGAAGCCCTCGGCCGCACCCACGCCCGCAACCTCGTCCTCGGCATCGGCACCGCCCCCTGGGTCCCCGAACCCCTCCGCCCCCTCGCCGACGCCCCCACCGTCCCCGTCATCCACTCCGCCGACTACCTCCACCACCGCGAACGCATCCTCGCCGCCGAACACGTCACCGTCATCGGCTCAGGACAGTCCGGCGCCGAAGTCTTCCTCGACCTCCTCCGCGCCCGCCCCGCCGGCCGCGAACGCCTCACCTGGCTCGCCCGCACCCCCTCCTTCGCCCCCATGGAGTACTCGAAGCTCGGCCTCGAACACTTCACCCCCGACTACACCCGCTACTTCCACGCCCTCCCCGAAGCCGTACGCGACCGCCTCGTCCCCGCCCAATGGCAACTCCACAAGGGCATCGACACCGACACCATCACCGCCATCCACGACGAGCTCTACCGCCGCACCCTCCACGGCACCTGGCCCGACACCGTCCTCACCCCCGGCGTCAGCGTCCGCACCGCCGGCCGCGTCGCCACCACCAAGGTCGAACTCCACCTCGAACACACCGACCAGGGCACCCGCTCCCGCCTCACCACCGACGCCGTCGTCCTCGCCACCGGCTACCGCGAACGCCCCCTCACCCCCCTCCTCGCCGGACTCGACCCCTACCTCCGCAAGGACTCCGCCGGCCGCCCCCGCATCGACGACCGCTACCGCATGCACCTCGACCCCACCGTCACCGGCTCCGTCTTCGTCCAGAACGGCGAACGCCACACCCACGGCGTCGGCGCCCCCGACCTCGGCCTCGCCGCCTGGCGCAGCGCCACGATCCTCAACACCCTCACCGGCAAGGAGCCCTACCCCCTGCCCGACCGCACCGCCTTCACCACCTTCGGAATCGCAGAACGGGAGCAGAGCCGGACACGCACGCCCGGACCCCTGCTCCCGCTCGTCGAACACCCCTGACCCAGGGGCAGCACCACTACACCGGCACTAGAACACCGGCACACCCGCTCGCGTCAGCCGCCAGTCCACCGACGCGAACTGCGCCGGATCCACCGTCCCCTTCGCCTTCACCCAGCTGATGATCGTGTTACGTATCTCGTCCGAGTTCGCCCACAGCTGCCGGGCCTGCGGCACGTGCGGGAAGTTGCCACCGCCCGAGGCCCGGTAGTTGTTCACCGCCAGCACGAACTGCGCCTGCGGATCCACCGGCTTCCCCCCGAACGACAGCCCCGAAATCCGCGACCCCTTCGGCTGCGCGATGTCGATGTCGTACGACAGCCCGTACACCGCGTCGTTGTTGTAGTCCGGCGTACCCTCCGCATTCGTCAGCGCCGCCGGATCCACCGGCGCACCCGGCGCCGTCTGCACGAAGTACTTCGCCGAGTACTCCAGGTACTCCTTCAGCTGCGCACCCGTCACCAGACGCGCCTCCAGCGTGTTCTCGAACGGATACAGCCCCGCCGCATCCCGGATCGTCACCTGCCCGGACGGGATCGACGCCGTCCGCGAGAAGCACGACGCCTGCGACAGCACCGGCAGCGCCGCCCACTCCGTACCCGCCAGCGCCGACCGCACCGTCTCCGCCTGCACGTGATTGATCAGATCGATGATCGGCACGTCCTTCACCGGACCCTCCGCCGACACCATCGCCTGCGTCGACGTACCGATCACCTGGTTCACGTACGCCACCACCTTGCGGTGCTCGTCCGACAGCAGCCCCGTGATCTTCGGGTCCTCCGCCACCGTGTTCGAGTTCAGCACCTTCGCCGACACCTTCGCCACGTGCCACCGGCCCCGCGAGAACGACATCTCGAAGTCGAACAGCGTCAGCCGCTGCCCCCACTTCAACGGCTCCGACAGCACGACCTCCTTGCCGGTCGCCTTGTTCGCCACCCGGTACTCCGGGATCTCCGTGTGCGCATGACCCACCAGGATCGCGTCGATCCCCGGCACCTGCTCCGCCACCAGCGCCGCCGCGTTCTCCACGTACGGCAGCTGATCACCGTACGACGACGTACCCGACGAACCCGAGTGCGCCGACACGATCACCACGTCCGCACCCATCGACCGCAGCCGCGGCACGTACTTCGCCGCCTGCTCCTCCAGACCCGGGAACGTCATCTTCCCCTGCACGTTCGCCTTGTCCCACAGCGCGATCCCCGGATTCGTCAGACCCAGCACCGCCACCTTCACATCCGGACCGAACGGCGTACACAACCGGTGCATGCTGAACGGCGGAAACGCCGGCCGCAGCGTTCGCGCATCCAGCGCATTCGCCCCCAGCAGCGGGAAATCACACTGCTCCTCGAACTTCCGCAGCACCGGAATCCCGTAATTGAACTCGTGGTTCCCCAGCGCCGCCGCGTCGTACCCGATCGCATTCATCGCCTGCGCCATCGGATGCACCGGACCACGCCGCGCCGTGATCGGATCCACCTTCGCGTAGTAATACGACAGCTGCGTGCCCTGGATCGTGTCACCCGCATCGATCAGCAGCGTGTTCCGCCGCCCCTTCTCCGCCCGCACCTGGTCCACCAGCGTCGAGATCTTCGCCAGACCCACATCGTTGTGCGCCTTGTCGTCGAACTCCTTGTCCGTGAAGTAGTCCCAGTTGAAGACGTTCCCGTGCAGATCGGTCGTCCCCATCACCGTGAACGCATACGTACGCGGCCGCGCCCGCTCCCCGGCCGCCGCAGCAGCCGGCGAAGCCGCAGCCCCGCCCACCGCCACCGCGGCACCGGTCACGGCCGACGTACCCAGAAACGTCCGACGATCGAACGGCATGTCATCTCCCTCGTGAGGCTCCAACAACACGCGCGCGGCCACCCCGGCAAGGTCCGCACCGGGCAACCGACACAACGCGCGTAGATTCTGACCCACCGACATCCGGCCACAACACCCCCGGCCCGGAATCGCCCCCGTGACCCCCCACACTCCGCCCCCCGGTGCCACAGTGGACCGCATGACCACCGACACCCCGCACCCCGCCCCCTACGGCACCCCCCAGACCCCCCGCGTCGCCGTCCGCGGCGAAGCCCGCATCGAAGTCGACCCCGAAATCGCCCGCCTCGGCATCACCGTCAGCGCCCGCGGCACCGACCGCCGCACCGCCCTCGACGACCTCACCCGCCGCAACACCACCGTCATCGACCTCGTCAAAAGCTACGGAGAAGCCGTCGAAAAACTCGAAACCGGCACCTTCTCCATCACCCCCGAACTCACCCGCCACGGCCGCGGCGAACGCATCCGCGCCTACCACGGCCGCGTCCACCTCACCGCCGAACTCACCGACTTCACCGCCCTCGGCGAACTCACCACCCGCCTCGCCGACCTCGACCTCACCAGCGTCGACGGCCCCTGGTGGGCCCTGCGCCCCGACTCACCCGCCCACGGCGAAGCCCGCCGCCAAGCCGTCCGCGAAGCCGTCCAGCGCGCCCGCGAATACGCCCAGGCCCTCGGCGCCGAACTCGAAGCCCTCCTCGAACTCGCCGACCTCGGCGCCGAATCCCCCGAGCCCTACACCATGGCCGCCGCACCCGCCGGAATGATGCGCTCCATGGCCTACGCCCAAGACGCCGAACTCGCCCCCGCCCTCGACCTCGAACCCCAGCGCCAGACCGTCCACGCCGCCGTCAACGCACGCTTCACCATGACCCCGCCCCGGCTCTGAAGACCCTCCGCGGCCCACCGGGGGTGCTCATCAGAGCACCCCCGCCCACCATTCGAGAGTTGTCAACACCCTTTCACCAAAAGGTTGTTGAGCAGTCACCCCGAAGCCGGCCACTACTGATCGGTAGCCCCATACGCTCGGCCCATGCGCCGAGCAAAAATCGTCTGCACCCTGGGCCCCGCCACCGACACGTACGACCAGATCAAAGCCCTCGTCGAAGCCGGCATGGACATCGCCCGCTTCAACCTCAGCCACGGCACCCACGCCGACCACGAAGAGCGCTACCAGCGCGTCCGAAAAGCCTCCGACGAAACCGGCCGCAGCGTCGGCATCCTCGCCGATCTTCAAGGCCCGAAGATCCGCCTCGGCCAGTTCCGCGAAGGCCCCGTACTCCTTGAACGCGGCGACACCTTCACCATCACCGTCGAAGACACCCACGGCGACCGCCACACCTGCGGCACCACCTACACCGGCCTCGCCGCCGACGTCACCCCCGGCGAACTCATCCTCGTCGACGACGGCCGCGTCACCCTCGAAGTCACCGACGTCGACGGACCCCGCGTCCGCACCCGCGTCATCGAAGGCGGCATGGTCTCCGACCACAAGGGACTCAACCTCCCCGGCGTCGCCGTCTCCGTCCCCGCCCTCTCCGACAAGGACATCGAAGACCTCCGCTGGGCCCTGCGCACCGGCGCCGACGTCATCGCCCTCTCCTTCGTCCGCACCGCCCGCGACATCGAGGACGTCCACCGCATCATGGACGAGGAAGGCCGCCGCCTCCCGGTCATCGCAAAGATCGAAAAGCCGCAGGCCGTCGAGAACATCGACGACATCGTCGCCGCCTTCGACGGCATCATGGTCGCCCGCGGCGACCTCGGCGTCGAAATGCCGCTCGAACAGGTCCCCATCGTCCAGAAGCGCGCCATCAAACTCGCCAAGCGCAACGCCAAGCCGGTCATCGTCGCCACCCAGATGCTCGACTCGATGATCGACAACTCCCGGCCCACCCGCGCCGAAGCCTCCGACGTCGCCAACGCCATCATCGACGGCACCGACGCCGTCATGCTCTCCGGCGAGACCAGCGTCGGAAAGTACCCCGTCGAAACCGTCCGCACCATGAGCCGGATCGTCGAAGCCGCCGAGGAAGACCTCCTCGCCAAGGGCCTCCCCGCCCTCACCGAACGCAGCAAGCCCCGCACCCAGGGTGGCGCCGTCGCCCGCGCCGCCGCCGAAATGGGCGACTTCCTCGGCGCCAAGTACCTCGTCGCCTTCACCCAGAGCGGCGACACCGCCCGCCGCCTCTCCCGCTACCGCTCACCCATCCCGCTCCTCGCCTTCACCCCCGACCCCGCCACCCGCTCCCAGCTCAACCTCACCTGGGGCGTCGAGACCTTCCTCGGCCCGCACGTCGACTCCACCGACGCGATGGTCGCCCAGGTCGACGAGGAGCTCCTGCGGATCGGGCGCTGCGCACCCGGCGACGTCGTCGTCATCACCGCCGGCTCCCCGCCCGGCGTGACCGGCTCCACCAACCTGGTGCGCGTCCACCACATCGGGGACGCCGTCCGCTGAACGGCGGCACCGCGTGCGATACAGTGGATCTTCCGGTGGTCTAAACCAATCACCGGAAGATCTCCGGCGGAACCGGATCGTTATCCTCAAGTTTTGCTCAACTCTGATGACTCCGCGCGGACCCGCTCCATAGGTTCCTTTGCAGCCGAGGAAGACCTGCACTTCCTTCTCGACGCTGAACCAAAGGAACTCCCCCCTGATGAAGGTCTCCCGAGCCGGCCTCTGCGCTGCCGTCCTCGTCCTCTCCCTGACGGCCACCGCCTGCGGCGAAGGCGGTGGCGACGAGCAGGAGAAGATCTCGGTCGGCATCAAGTTCGACCAGCCCGGCCTCGGCTTCAAGAACGCCGACGACACCTTCTCCGGCTTCGACGTCGACGTGGCCCGCTACGTGGCCAAGGAGCTGGGCTACGAGCCCTCGCAGATCGAGTTCAAGCAGGTCACCAGCCTCGACCGGGAACTGCTCCTCCAGTACGGCGAGGTCGACTACGTCGTCGCCAGCTACTCCATCACCGAGAAGCGCAAGGCCAAGGTCGACTTCGCAGGCCCGTACTTCACCGCCCACCAGGACCTGATGGTCCGCTCGGGCGACAAGAACATCAAGGAAGCGTCCGACCTCAACAGCAAGCGCCTCTGCTCGGTCACCGGCTCCACCTCGGCCCAGAACGTCAAGGAGAAGCTGGCCCCGAAGGCCGCGCTGATGGAGCTGGGCAACTACTCCGAGTGCGCCGTCGCCCTCAAGGACACGTACCTCGACGCGATGACGACCGACGACTCGATCCTCGCCGGCTTCGCCGCCCAGAAGAAGTACCAGGGCCAGTTCCGCCTGATCGGCCTGAACCTCAGCACCGAGAACTACGGCATCGGCATCAAGAAGGGCAAGACCGACCTCCGCGACAAGATCAACGCGGCCCTGAAGAAGATGGTCCAGGACGGCGCCTGGACCAAGGCGGTCGAAACCAACTTCGGCCCCGCCGCCTACAAGAACGACCCGGCCCCGTCCATCACGGGCTAGCGGCAGCTAGTACTTCGGTCCCACGTGGGCGTCCATCAATGCGGTGGACGCCCTCTTGGCGATGGAGACGTTGAGTGGGTCGCTGCCCCGCGCCAGGATCGTCCACTCCACTCCCACCTTCGTGAGGGTGTCCGTGCACAGCTTCCGGATGTCGTCCGACTTGTTGGTGAAGAAGTAGCGCGGATACTCGTACCGCTTCTCGCCGCGCCGGGTCCAGTTCACGATCCGGCACCCGTCGGAGTGGATGAGACCCCGGATGAACGCCCAGGGGTGGGCGTCGACCAGGTTCTGCTGCCACCCGTCGAGCACGATGCGGCGGTCGTGCTTCCGGCCCGGGCCGTGCTGGGGGAACAGGCAGGTCCAGTGGCGACCGTAGCTCGTGACGTTGACGCAGCCCTGTCGCTGCAACACGTACACCTTGTTCTCCGGTCGCACGGCCCGGATTGCCCGTCGGCACTCGTCGATGAGGCCGGGCCACGCGTCCGCACAAGCGATCCGTAAGTAGTGACCGCCGCGCGGGTGTCGACTGATGCATCCGTCACCGAGGTAGAGGCCGAGCAGATAGACGTATGCCTCTCGATCAGCGGGCGCGGTGCAGTCCGTTGCCCGGATGCGGGGGAGCGGCTCGATGCGGTGCTGCCATGAACGGATCGCGGCCCTGGAGATGCCGGTTTCCTTGCTGACGGAATTCAGGCTGCGGCCCTGCGCCACGAGGTTCAGGGCATGCCTGCGGGTCGTGAGGTCGTACATATGGCCGAGACTGCAGAATTGTGGACATTCGGATGTCTGCAAGAGCGTGAGTTCACCTGAAAGGCGGAATCTCGCCTGGCCTGGCGTGACCTTGGAATTCGAGGAAGGTGCCCCAGGTGGGATTCGAACCCACACTGTCCGCTGTTTGAGAGCGGCCTCTCTGACCAGTTGGAGTACTGGGGCCTAAGAAACGAAGGCTGATGGTAGCCCTGTGTGAGACCACCTTACAGGAGGTGGGTAGGCTCGGGGGAGCAGTTCAGCCCCGCCTTGAGGAGCCCCCGTGACCGCCGCCGAGCCCGAGCGCATGCCCGTCGACGCCGAGCAGCCGCATGTCCCGCCGTTGACGACGCGGGTCGTCATCGCCGAGGACGAGGCGCTGATCCGCCTCGATCTCAAGGAGATGCTGGAGGAGGAGGGCTACTCCGTCGTCGGCGAGGCGGGGGACGGGCAGACGGCCGTGGAGCTGGCCCGGGAGCACCGGCCGGATCTGGTGATCCTGGACGTGAAGATGCCGGTGCTGGACGGGATCTCGGCGGCGGAGAAGATCGCGGGGGAGTCGATCGCCCCGGTGCTGATGCTGACCGCGTTCTCGCAGCGGGACCTGGTGGAGCGGGCCCGTGACGCGGGTGCGATGGCGTACCTGGTGAAGCCGTTCAGCAAGAGTGACGTGGTGCCGGCGATCGAGATGGCGGTGTCGCGGTTCGCGGAGCTGAAGGCGCTGGAGCAGGAGGTCGCGGACCTCTCGCAGCGGCTGGAGACGCGGAAGCTGGTGGACCGGGCGAAGAGCGTGCTGCAGACGCAGTACGGGCTGTCGGAGCCGGCGGCGTTCCGGTGGATCCAGAAGACGTCGATGGACCGCCGGATGTCGATGCAGCAGGTCGCGGAGGCGGTCATCGAGGACGCCGAGGAGAAGAAGAACGCCGCGAAGCAGCAGTAGCGGTACACGTACGGCGAAGGGCCCGCCTCCCCCGAGGGAGGCGGGCCCTTGCGTGTGGGGCGGGTGGATCAGTCCTCGCCGAGGTACGCCTTGCGGACGTCCTCGTTGTGGAGCAGGTCCTGCCCGGTGCCGGAGAGGACGACCTTGCCGACCTCCATGACGTGGGCGTGGTCGGCGAGCGAGAGCGCGGCCTGGGCGTTCTGCTCGACGAGGAGGATGGTCATGCCGGCGGCCTTGAGGTCGGCGATGGTCGACATGATCTTCTGCATCATGAGGGGGGAGAGGCCCATGGAGGGCTCGTCCAGCATGAGCAGCTTGGGCTGGGACATGAGGGCCCGGCCCATGGCGAGCATCTGCTGCTCGCCGCCGGAGAGGGTGCCGGCGGCCTGCTTGCGGCGTTCCCCGAGGATGGGGAACATCTCGTAGGCGCGCTGGATGTCCTTCTCGATGCCGTCCTTGTCGCTGCGGAGGAAGGCTCCGAGCTGGAGGTTTTCGGCGATCGTCAGCCGGGGGAAGATGTGGCGTCCCTCGGGGGAGTGGGCGAGGCCCAGGGAGACGATCTTGTGGGCGGGGACGGCGTTGAGGGGCTGGCCGTCGAAGGTGATGCTGCCCGAGCGCGGCTTGATGAGGCCGGAGAGGGTGCGGAGGGTGGTGGTCTTGCCGGCGCCGTTGGTGCCGACGAGGCAGACGATTTCGCCCTCGTTGACCTCGAAGGAGATCCCCTTGACGGCTTCGATCTTGCCGTAGGCGACTTTGAGGTCCTCGACCTTGAGCAGTGCGGTCACTTGGCCTCTCCTTCCTTGTCCGTGCTGGTGGTGCTGTCCGGGGTGTCGTCGCCGGGGTCGGCGGCGGGGGCCTCGGGGGTGGTGTCGGCGGGCTCGTCGGCGGGGGTGTCCTCGTCGGAGCCGGCCTCTTCGGTCTCGCTCTCGGCGGCCGCCTCGGTGGCGGTCTCGGCGGGAGGCGCGGCCTCGGGCTCGGCTTCGGCTTCGGCCTCGGCGGGAGCCTCGGCCTTCGCGGGAGCGTCGGCCTCGGTGGAAGCCTCCGCCGCCGCGTGGGCTTCGGCGGCCTCGACCTCGGCGACCTCGGCGGCGCCGGGGTCGCCCTCGAACGGGGTGCCGAGGTAGGCGGCGATGACGCGCTCGTCGCCCTGGACCTCGGACGGGCTGCCCTCGATCAGCTTCTCGCCCTGGACGAGGCAGGCCACCCGGTCGCAGAGGTTGAAGATGAAGCGCATGTCGTGCTCGATGACGAGGACGGCGATGCCCATGTCCCGGATGGCGAAGATGAGCTCTTCGGCCGCGCGGGTCTCCTGCGGGTTCATGCCGGCGGTGGGCTCGTCGAGGAGCAGCAGGCCGGGGTCGCTGGCGAGGGCGCGGGCGATCTCCAGCTTGCGCTGCTCGCCGTAGGGGAGGTTCTTCGCGAGGTGTTCGGCCTTGTGGGAGAGGCCGATGAACTCGAGGAGTTCCATGGCGCGCTTCTCGGAGGCGGCTTCGGCTGCCTTGAAGCCGGGGCCGCGGAGGAGGGCGGACCAGAGGCCTTCCTTGGTGCGGGTGTGGCGTCCGACGAGGACGTTCTCCAGCACGGTCATGTTGGCGAAGAGCCGGATGTTCTGGAAGGTGCGGGCGATGCCGGCCTTGGTGACCAGGTGCGGCTTGGGCGGCAGGACCGTGCCCTTGTAGCTGACGGTGCCCTCGGTGGGCACGTACAGGCCGGTGAGGCAGTTGAAGAAGGTGGTCTTGCCGGCGCCGTTGGGGCCGATGAGGCCGACGATCTCGCCGGAGTTGACCTTGAGGTCGACGGAGCGGACGGCGGTGAGGCCGCCGAAGCGCATGGTGACGCCGCTCGCTTCGAGGACGGTCTGGGTGGTGGTGGTCGTCATGGTGTTCACGCACCAGCCTTGGCGGTGGCCAGGTCCGTGGGGGCCTGGTCAGCGGTGTCGTCGTGGTACTCCAGCTGCGCGCGCTTGTTGGCGATGAGGCCTTCGGGGCGGAAGCGCATCAGGATGATGAGGGCGATGCCGAAGCCGAGGAGCTGGTAGTCCTGGAGGAACTGCAGCTTGGCCGGGATCAGGAAGAGCAGTGCGGCGCCGAGGATGGGGCCGCGGATGGTGCCCATGCCGCCGAGGATGACCGCGGCGAGCAGGAAGGCGGAGTTCGGGGGCACGGGGCCGGCGAACTGGTACATCTCGGGGACCACGGTGTGCTGGACGTGGGCCTGGACGGTGCCGGCGAGGCCGGCGAGGGTGGCGCCGAGGGCGAAGGCGATGAGCTTGACGCGGAAGCCGTTGATGCCCATGGCGGTGGCGGCGGTTTCGTCTTCGCGGATGGCGACCCAGGCGCGGCCGATGCGGCTGTTGCCGGCGCGGCTGAACACGGTGACGACGAGGACCATCGCCAGCAGCATCAGGAAGTAGTAGTTGGCGTAGGAGCCGAGGGTGATGCCGAGGATGGTGTGGGGCTCGCCGAAGTTGTATCCGAAGATCTCCAGGTCGGGGATGTTCGGGATGCCGTTCGGGCCGTTGGTGATCTGCGGGCCGGAGACGCCGTCGAGGTTGCCCATGGCGATGCGGAAGATTTCTCCGAAGCCGAGGGTGACGATGGCGAGGTAGTCGCCGCGCAGGCGGAGGGTGGGGGCGCCGATGACGACGCCGAACACCAGGGAGACGATCGCGCCGAGGATGACGGCGACGCCGAAGGGGAGGTGGATGTCGAACGCGGAGGCGGTCGTTCCGGAGACGAGGGCGGCGGTGTAGGCGCCGACGCCGAGGAAGGCGACGTATCCGAGGTCGAGCAGTCCGGCGAGGCCGACGACGACGTTGAGGCCGAGGGCGACGGTCGCGAAGATGATGATGTTGACCGCGATGAGCGTGTAGGTGTCGCCGCTCTGCTGCGTGAAGGGGAACGCCAGGGCCGCGACGAAGGCGGCGGAGACGGTCACCACGCGGTTGTTCGCGGTGATCGTGCTCAGTCGGTCCATGAGGCCGGACTTGACGAGCGCGAGGAAGACGAAGACGACGGTGATGAGGTACGCGATGAAGAGCTGCGGCTCTTTGTCGTCGGTGTCGATGCCGAAGGTGATCACGTAGAGGCCGATGGCGAAGGCCGCGACGATGATCAGGATTTCGGCCCAGGAGGGGAGCTGCTTGGCGGGGGCCGCCTTGCGGGTGTCGTCGGCGATGAAGTACGCGGCGACGGCGGAGAGGGCGGAGCCGACGAGGGCGACGTAGGCGCCGGGGTCGAGGTGGACGAGGCCGCCGAGTTCGACGGTGATCGCGATCACGGTGAACCAGGTGGTGGCGGCGGTGCCGAGGGCGAGCAGCCAGAGTGCCTTGCGGGTGCCGGCGGGGGCGATCCAGGCGAGTTGCTTGGTGCCGAGGGCGGCGAGGGCGTGAACGGCGGTGAGGATGGCGCCGATCAGGGTGAGGAACTGGAGGCTGGCCGGGCTGCCGTAGATGGTGAGGTTGCCCGGGAAGTTCTCGGTGTAGGTCCAGGCGAGGAAGGTGCTGACCGCGGTGATGAGGGTGCCGCCGAGGACGGCGTAGAGCTTCTGGTTGCGGGAGCTGTCGCCGGTGGTGGGGAGGGTGGTGTCGGTCATGGTGCTCACGCCCTGTCCGCGACGCGCTCGCCGAGCAGGCCTTGTGGCCGGACGAGGAGGACGACGATGAGGAGAACGAAGGCCCAGACGTTGGACCAGGCGCCGCCGCCGAGCTGCTGCATGCCCGGGATTTCGGCTATGTAGGCGATCGACAGGGTCTCGGCGAGGCCGAGGACGACGCCGCCGACCATGGCGCCGTAGATGTTGCCGATGCCGCCGAGGACGGCTGCGGTGAACGCCTTGAGGCCGAGGATGAAGCCCATCTCGAAGCCGATCTGGCCCTTGTCGAGGCCGTAGGCGACGGCGGCGACGGCGGCGAACGCGGCACCGATGGCGAAGGCCATGGTGATGATGCGGTCGGTGTTGATGCCCATGAGCTTGGCGGTGTCGGGGTCCTGGGCGGTGGCCTGCATGGCGCGGCCGCTGCGGGACTTGGAGACGAAGACGCCGAGGGCGAGCATGCAGAGCGGGGCCAGCACGAGTATGAACGCGTCGGAGCGCTGGATCAGCAGGTTGTCGCCGATCTTGAAGGCTTCGCCGGTGAACTCCGGGAAGGTGCGCTTGTCCTTCGCGTCGGGGTAGAAGCCCCAGACGAGCTGCTGGAGGGCGATCGAGAGGCCGATCGCCGTGATGAGGGGTGCGAGTCGCGGGGCGTTGCGCAGCGGGCGGTACGCGAAGCGTTCCGCGGCGGTTGCGACGGCTACGGAGGCGATCGCGCCACCGATGATCATGACCGGGATGGCCACCAGGAGGGTGGTCCCCTCGGGGAGCATGAGGAACGTGGTGAGGGCGCCGAAGCCCCCGATCATGAAGATCTCGCCGTGGGCGAAGTTGATGAGCTGGACGATGCCGTAGACCATGGTGTACCCGATGGCGATGAGGCCATAAAGGGCACCGAGGGCCAGGCCGTCGGCCAGCTGTTGCGGCAGTTCGTGCACCGCAGGGCCTCCGATGAGCGTGTCGGATAAGAGTCCGGGCGGGGGGGGGGGGTGGGCCCCCCCCCGGGGGGGGTGGGGTGGTGTGTCACACGCCGG
>NZ_JAJAUZ010000035.1 GCF_020532645.1 Streptomyces bambusae | reverse complement strand
TCGCCCGGCACGCCGAGAGCACGCACCGGACACCGCGGGCACCGCACAGGACTTTCGCAACACCCCCTAGGGTGAGCCGCATGGACCAGGATGATGAGCGCGATGTGCCGGACGGATCGGCCCGGCGGGAGGACCTGGACGGGGTGGAGACCGCCGCCTTCGCGGACGCGGCGGCCTTCGAGGAATGGCTCGGCCGTCACCACGACCGCCGCGAAGGAGTGTGGATCCGCATGGCCCGGAAGGGCTCCGGCATCCCGTCCGTCACCAGCGACGAACTCGTCGACATCGGCCTGTGCTACGGCTGGATCTCCGGGCAGCGCAGGTCCCTCGACGCCACCCACTACCTGCAGAAGTACGTGCCGCGCCGGCCGCGGAGCCTGTGGTCGCAGGTGAACGTGGCGAAGGTGGCCGCCCTGACGGCTGCGGGCCGGATGCGCGAACCGGGCCTGGCAGAAGTGCGCAGGGCGCAGGCCGACGGCCGCTGGGACGCGGCGTACGCCTCGCAGAAGACCGCGGAGGTGCCGGCCGACCTCGCCGAGGCCCTGGCCGCCGACCCGGCCGCCGCCGCGGCCTTCGAAGCCCTCGACCGCAGCGGCCGCTACCGGCTGGCGCTGCCGCTGCTCCAGGCGCTCACCCCGCAGACCCGGCAGGCCCGCCTCGACAAGGCCCTGCAGCGCCTGCGTTCCGGGGGCCCGCACAACTAGGGGTGTTGTCCTCCCCGCATCCTCCCCGCATCCTCCCCGCATCCTCCCCGCATCCTTCCCGCGGCCGCGCCGGCCGTGCCCCGTCGACGTACGGAGCACGGCCGGCGCGGCCGTTCGCCGTTCCCGGCCTGCGGATGCGTCGATTTGACGGATCGCCATACCGCCCTGCATCGTTCCACTAACACATTAGTGGAACGATGCAATGAGGCAGAGATGATCGAGTTTCAGGTGGACCGGCACAGCGGTGTCGCCACGTATCTGCAGCTCGTCAACCAGGTCAAACAGGCGCTCAGACTGGGCGTGCTGGAACCGGGTGACCGGCTGCCCACCGCCCGCGCCGTGGTCGAGGCGACCGCGATCAACCCCAACACCGTGCTCAAGGCCTACCGCGAGCTGGAACGTGAGGGGCTGGTCGAACCCCGGCCGGGACGGGGCACGTTCGTCACCCGCTCGCTGTCGCGCCCCGAATCCGCCGCCGACTCGCCGCTCCGCGCCGACCTCGTCGCCTGGATGCGCCGGGCCCGCGACGCCGGCCTGGACCGCGACGAGATCACGGCGCTGGTCGAAGCGGCCCGCGCCGAGGCCGAGTCCGACCCGGCCGCACCCGCACGAAAGGACAACACCACGTGAACGACCCGACCGCCGCCCCCGCGCTGCGGGCCACCGCGGTCGAGCAGCGGTTCAAGGGCACGACCGCCCTCCAGGACTGCACGTTCGACCTCCCGGCCGGCCGCATAGCCGCCCTCGTCGGCCCGAACGGCGCCGGCAAGAGCACCCTCCTCCACCTCGCGGCCGGACTGCTGCGCCCCACCGGCGGAGAGGTCCGGGTGTTCGGCAGCGAGCCCGGCACCCCGCCGGCGCTCGGCCGCACCGCCTTCGTCAGCCAGGACAGGCCGCTCTTCCCGCAGTTCACGGTCGCCGACACGCTCGCCGCGGGGCGCCGCCTGAACCGCACCTGGGACCAGGCCGAGGCCGAGCGGATCGTACGGGCCGGGAACATCCCGCTCACCGCCCGCATCGGCACCCTCTCCGGCGGCAGGCGCACCCGCGTCGCCCTCGCCCTCGCCCTGGCCAAGCGGGCCGACCTGCTGCTCCTCGACGAGCCGCTCGCCGACCTCGACCCGCTGGTCCGCCACGAGATCACCGGACTGCTCATGGCCGAGGCCGCCGAACGCGGCACCACCGTCGTGATCTCCTCGCACGTCCTGCCCGAACTGGAGGACGTCTGCGACCACGTGCTGCTCGTCCAGGACGGACGGATCCGGCTCGCCGGCGACACCGACGACCTCCGCGAGGCCCACACCCGGCTCACCGGGCGCGCCGACCCGTCCACCCCGGACGGTCTGCCCACGGCGGCCGACCGCGGCGCCGTCGTGCACGCCGCCACCACCGGCCGCCAGCTGACCGCCGTCATCCGCAACGCCCCCGGCACCCGGCGCCCGGCCGGCTTCGACGGCACCGCGGACACCCCGTGGATCACCGCCACCCCGTCGCTCGAACAACTCCTCCTCGCCCACCTGCGCGCCCCGGCCGCCGCCCACCGGACGGAGGCCGCCGCATGACCGGCACCCTGTGGCTCGCCTGGCGCCAGCAGCGCCTGCTCATCCTCGCCGGAACGGTCCTGCTCGCCCTGTGCACCGTCTGGGTCGCCGTCCGCCGCGCGGACCTGATGGACGCCATCGGCGGCTACGATCTCAGCCGCTGCAAGGGCTGGAACGGCACCTGCCCGCCCGAGCCGTACGAGGCCATGTTCGACGCCGCGGGCGGCATCCGCCTCCTCGGCACCATGGGCCTCCTGGTGCCCGCCGCAATCGGCATGTTCTGGGGCGCCCCGCTGATCGGCCGCGAACTGGAGAGCGGCACGATCAAGGTGGCCCTCACCCAGGGCGCGGGCCTGCGCAGCTGGTTCGCCGCCCGCCTCGGCCTGGCCGCCGTCTGCGCGGCCGTCTTCTCCGCCGGGCTCGCCGCGCTCACCGCCTGGTGGTGGGAGCCCACCGCCAACATGCTGGACGGGGTCTACTGGCACGACCCGTACATCCTCAACACCACCGGGCCCGCGGCCGTCGCCGCCGCCCTGTTCGCACTCGCCGCCGGCACCGCCGTCGGCCTTCTGACCCGCCGCACCCTGCCCGCCATGGGCATCACCCTCGGCACGGTGCTGGCCACCGCGGCCGTCCTGACCTTCTTCCGGCGCGACTTCGTCACCCCCGTCGACCGGGTCACCGCCGGCATGACGCCCAAGCAGCTCATCGGCAGCGCCTGGTCCGCCGGTTACCGCTACCTCACCCCGGACGGCCGGCAGCACCCCCTGGAGAACTGCCTGTTCTCCGGCGAGGAACTCCGCCGCTGCATGGCCGAGAAGGGGTTCAGCGGCCGCGTCCACAAGGTCTACCCGAGCTCCGACTACTGGACCTTCCAGCAGATCGACACGATCGTGTACCTCGTGCTGGCGGTGGCGCTGGTCGCGCTGACCGCCGTCCTCCTGCGCCGCCGCACCCGCCTGGTCTGAGCCCGCCGAGGCCCCCCGACCCCGCACCCGCACCGCCCGATCCCTCCGGAGGAACTCCGCATGGCCGGCAAGAAGAACCTCATCGCCAACCGCACCACCCTGACCCACAAGGTCCGTTACGCGGTCCGCAACCCCCGCCGCATCGCCCCGTACGTCCGCAGGGCCGCCCGGGACACCTGGCTGCGCGTCAAGCACCCCGACCACGTCGGCTACTACCGCGCGGTCATGGCCTCCGACACCGCCCGCAACCCCGAGGCGGCCGTCGGCAGCCAGACCCACGACCGCTGGCTCGCGCTCGGCCGGATGCAGTTCGACTACCTCGTCGGACACGGCCTGGCCCCCGAACACCGGATGCTCGACATCGGCTGCGGCAACCTGCGGGCCGGCTGGCGCTTCATCGAACACCTCGACACCGGGCACTACTACGGCATCGACATCTCGCCCGACATCCTCATCTCCGCCAAGGAGACCCTCACCCGGCAGGGACTCCAGGAGAAACTCCCGCACCTCACCCTCACCAGGAACCTCACCCTCGACTTCCTGCCCGAGGCGCACTTCGACGTGGTGCACGCGCACAGCGTGTTCTCGCACTCGCCGATCGAGATCATCGACGAGTGCCTCGCCCACGTCGCCCGGATCCTGGCCCCCGGCGGCTTCTTCGACTTCACCTTCGACCGCACCGAGGGCGAGGAACACCAGGTCCTGCGCGAGGACTTCTACTACCGCACCCGGACCCTGATCGACCTCGCCGCCCGGCACGGCCTCACCGCCCGCTTCATGGACGACTGGGAACTCCTGGACCACGGCCAGTCCAAGATCCGCGTCACGGTGCCGGAGTCCCGGCCGGAGTGAACACCGTGCGAGGACGGCCGCGGGACCCGCGGCCGTCCTCGCACCCGCCCCCCGGCGCGGCGCGGCCGGGGCGGTCCCCGCGGCCTCTACTGTCGGCGCATGGCAGACACGTTCGAGCACCAGCCGCAGGTGTGGACCGCGGGCCGGCTCCGCCAGGCGCTGGCCGGGCTCCCCGACGAGACCCCCATCCACATCGGAGTCGCCGACAGCCCCGGGGACTTCGAGGGCTACGGCGAGTACGTCCTCGTCGACGCCGAGCCGGTGGAGATGGACCCCGACGACGGCGCCGAGGCGCCCGCCGCATCCGGCGGGCCGGCCCGCGTCCAGTTCACCCTCTTCGCCGACGCCTCCGCCGGCGTCTACCACCACGACCTCGACTGACCTCCCGCCGCCCGCACGGGGCCGTCACGGCCCCGTGTGCACATACGCGGCCCACCACAGCGGGTGCTCCCCGGCCTCCCGCAGCCCCTGCACCGCCGCGTGCAGCGCCCGCGCCGCCCGGTCCGCATCCAGGCCCGCGGCCCCCGGCAGGGCCAGCCCCTCGTAGAACTCCGCCACCGCGCGCAGCGCGCTCGCGTCCCCGACCACCCACTGCGCCGCCACCACGTGGCCGAACCCCGCCAGTTGCAGCGCCCCGGCCAGGTGCACCGCCTCGTCGGGCAGCCCCGCCGAGCCGCGCGCCGTCTCGCACGCCGACAGGAACGCCAGCCGGGCCCCCGACAGCCGCAGCCGTGCGATGTCCGACGCCGTCAACGGGCCCGCCCCGGCATGGTCGTGGCAGTACAGCGCCCCGCCGGCCGAGTCGGCCGGATCCTGGCTGCCGTGCCCCGAGAAGTGCAGGAAGCCGTGGTCCGGCAGTGCGTCCAGCACCGCCCGCCGCGAGGCGCCCTCCCCGGCCAGCAGCGTCGCCCCGGGCACCCGGCCCGCCACCCTCCCCGCCTCCTCCCGGGCGTGCGGCAGCACCGGCAGACCGGGGGAGTGCGAAGCGTCGACGGCCAGCAGCCGGCCGCCCGTCCCCGGCGCCCCGGAGCGCGGCCCGGCGGTGCCACCGGACCGCGCCGCCACCAGCGCGCGGAGCGTGGTCGTGTACGAGCACACGTACCGGTCCGGCAGGTTCCGCGGCCCCGGCAGCGACGGCCCCGGCCCGGCGTCCCCGCCGCCCGGCCCGTAATGCCCCGCCGCATGCAGCGGCAGCAGGGACAGCAGACCCGTGGGGCACCACCACAGCCGGGGCGGAACGGACGGGTCCGACGGCGGGCCCGCTACGGAGGCGAGTTCCGCCACGACCGGCGCCGCCACCGCGTCCCACAGCCAGCCCAGGGTGCCGGTCAGCACCCGCTGGGCACGCCAGGCCGCCGTCGGGGAGCCGCCCGCCGCCGCCAGCGCGTCCAGCAGTGCCGCAGCGCGCTCGGTGACTCCGCCCGGGCCCTCCAGCCGGAGGTCCGGCAGCGGTACGGTGCGCAGCCCGGCCCGCGTGACGATCAGAGCGTCACAGCGCAGCGCACTGGTGTTCACCACCACCACGGGACCGCCGGCCGCCGCCGAGAGCAGCCGCCGCGGGTCGGGCGGCCGCAGGAAGTCCGAGAGACCGGGCAGCGCCCGGGCCTCGGCCAGCAGAGCGTCCATCTCCGTCGCCAGGTCGCGGCGCCGCTCGGCCGCGGCCGGATCGCCCGGCAGCTCGGCACCCGGGTCCTCCGCGGCATCCAGCAGGGCCCGCACCTCGCCCATCCTGGCCGCCAGCGCGGGCGCCTGCTCGCGCAGCCGGGACAGGTCGTCGCGGGCCTCCAGCGCCTGCGCCAGCAGCACCCCGCGGCCCTGCTCCAGCAACTGCAGGGCCTCCTCGGGACGGCCGGCGGTCAGCGCCACCGCCGCCGCGTCCCCCGCCACGCCGGCCGCCCGCCCCAGGGCGTCGAGCCGGTCGGCGCGGTCCAGGCCGTGCCAGGCCAGCAGGGGGAGTTCGGCGACCGCTGCCCGGTGGGCGTCCAGCGCCTGCCCCCACTGCTCCGTGCCCAGAGCGGCCACCCCCCAGGCCCGGGCCGCCCGGAACCGGATCTTCACCGGCGCGGTCGCCAGCTCCGTGGCCTCCCGGTAGTACCCGAACGCCCGGCGCAGGGCCGACCGGCTGCGGCCGAGCACGGCACGCACGACCAGCAGCCAGGCGAGCTGGGACACGTGCGCGGCCCGCTGGAGATCGTCCACCGGCGTGAGCCGCACCGACTCCTCGGCCGCCCCGATCGCCTCGACGAGGTCCGGGTACGCCCCCGCGAACCGGCGCCGCGCGCCCCGGCCGAGGACCAGCTGCGGCACGGCGTCGAGCAGGTCGCCCGGGTCCTGGGGCAGGTGCTCGACCGTGAACCGGTCGCGCAGCGCCCGCGACAGGTTCGCCAGGTACTTGGCGCGCAGGGGATGCGCCTCCGGCAGACCGGCCACCGCCGCCCGCAGATGGGTCAGCGCCTCCTCCCGGTCGGCCCGGTCGCGACCGCGACGGTGCCGGCCGAGCAGGGCCATCGCCAGGTTCGACAGCAGGGTCGGCCGCAGCGGGTGCCCCGCGGGCTCGGCGGCCAACGCCTCCCGCCCGGCCGCGACGGCCTCGTCCAGCCAGCGCGCCTCGCCGGTCCGCTCCGCGAGGCCGAGCAGCGTGATGCACAGGTTGTTCCGGTACGTCGGCCCGTCCGCGCTCCCGGCGGGCACCGCCCGGACCGCCGCCCGGTTCGCCTCGACGGCCTCCTCCAGATCCGGCCGGGCCCCCGACGCCTCGTACCGCCGCAGCAGGGCGCTCCCCAGGTTCGTCAACGGGACGGCGAGCTGGGCCCGGTCGGTGCGGGAGGCGATCTCGACGGCCTGCCGGCAGACCCGTACGGCCTCTTCCACGTCGGCCCGCGCCCCGGTCCGCTTGTAGCGGGCGAGGAGGGAACTGCTCAGGTTGGTCAGATGGACCGCCCGCTCCGGGTGCCCCTCGGGGAGTGCGGCGGCGGCCCGGCGGGTCAGGCCGACCGCCCGGTCCAGGTCCGCCGGCACCCCGGACCGCTCGGCCCGCCGGGTCAGCAGCGCCCCCAGGCTGGACAGTCCGACCGCGTCCGCCGGGCCCTGCGGGCCGCCCGCCGGCACCGCCGCCTCCATCCGCTGCACCGCCTCGTCGAGCAGGGCCGTCTCACCGGACTGCTCATACGCCGTCTGGAGGGCCCGCCCGAGGTTGAGCAGCACCTGGGGCGCGTGCCGGTCCCGGTCGCCGCGCAGGGAACGGGCCGCCCGGCGGTGCCAGTCCAGGGCCTGTGCGAGGTCGTCGGCATTGCCGGTGCGTCCGAACCGCCGCAGGTACTGGCCGCCCACGTGCGAGGCGTCGACCGCGATCTCCGACCGGTCCGGACCGACCTCGACGGCGGTCCGGTACGCCGCCAGCGCCGCGTCCACGTCGGCCGGTTCGTCGGTGCGCTCGAAGCGGTGGGCGAGGGCGTGGCCGAGTTCCGAGTGGCACTTGGCCCGAGCCGCCGGATGGTAGCCGGCGAGCAGCGCGCACGCCTCGGTCAGCGCGGCGACCGCCTCCTCGTTGTCGGCCGCCGCGCCGGTCAGCCGATGGCGTGCGGACAGCGCCTCGCCCAGCAGGCACAGCGGCACGCCCCGGTCGGAGCCGGCCGCGCCGGCCCGGACCCGTACGCTCAGCCGGGCGGCCGCCACGGCGGCGTCCGCGTCGGCCGGATCCGCGGTGTGCCGGTGCCGGCTCAGCAGGGCGTGGCCCAGGTCGTAGGCGGCCACCGCGGTGTCCGCGTCGTCGCCCCGCCGGGTACACAGGTCCAGCCGCTCCCGCAGCACCCCGACCGCCTCGTCGATGTCGGCGGCCACCCACCCGTGCTCGAACCGCAGCTTCAGCGCATCGCCCAGCGAGCGGAGCAGTACCGGCCGCGCCGGCGAACCGGCGGTCATTGCCGCCAGCGCCCGCCGCACCGCGTCCACCGCCGCATCGAGGTCGGCGGCCGCACCCGTGTGCCGGGCCTTGGACCGCAGTACGTTGCCCAGCGAGGCCTGGAGGCCGGGCCGGGCCGGGTGGCCCGGCGGGCAGGCCACCACCGACCGGATCGCCGCGTCGACCGCGCCGTCGAGGTCGGCCGGGTCGCCGGACAGCAGGAACCGCTGGTCGTACGCCTGCCCGAGGTTCGACAGGTAGGAGGCGCGCTGCGGATCGTCCGGGGCGGCGAGCCCGGCCGCACGGCGCAGCGCCTCGACGGCCTCCGCCAGGTCCGCGGGATCTGCGTCCTGCTCGTACCGCAACAGCAGGGCCAGGCCCGTGTTGGAATGCAGCAGCGCCTGCGGCTCGGGTGCGGCCCGCACCGACTCGCGGCCCGCCTCGACGGCCTCGTCGAGGTCGGCCCGGAGTCTGCGCAGCCCGAACCGGGCGGTGAGCGCCCCGGACAGGTTGGTGAGGTACAGCGCCCGCTCGGGGTCGTCCGGGCGGGCCAGCCGGACCGCGGCCCGGCCGGCCTCCGCGGCCTCCTCCAGATCCGCGTCCCGGCCGTGCACCAGGTACCGGGAGCGCAGCGCGAAGGAGAGGTTCGACAGCATGGTCGCCACGGCCGGGTGGCCCTCCGGCAGCACGTCGAGCAGTTCCCGCCACCGGTCGGCCGACGCCTCCAGCGCCGCGGGGTCGCCGACGGCCGTCCAGCGGGCGAGCAGCTCCAGCCCGTCGGCCACCAGCGCCGCCACGTCCCGGGGGACCGGCAGGTCCACGGCGGCCACGTGCTCCCGGATCTGCTCCGGCACCTCCTCCGGAGCGAACCGGCCGACGAACGAGAACAGGGCGAACGTCAGCTCGGCGTCCGGCTGCGCCTGCTCGCTCCCCGGCCCCAGCACCAGGCACCGGGCGAAGTGCAGGCAGGCCGCCCGGTAGAGGGCCGCCAGGTCGAGGAGGTAGAGCGCGTCCCGGTCCGGCTCCGCCCCGGCGGCCGGCAGCGGGGAGCGCAGCACCAGCAGCCGCAGCCCGGTGGCCTCCGCCACGGCGGCCGGATCCGTCACGGCCGCGGCGTCCCCGCGCATCCAGAACGCCTCCAGGCGCTCCTCCAGCGCCGCCGACAGCCGGTCCGCCTCCGCCCAGCCGGTCCCTTCCACCATCCCGCCCCCGTCACCCCGTCACCCCGTGCCCACCGCGCACCGCGCACCGCGCACCCGCACCCGCACCCGACATGATGATCCACCGACTCCGGTGACCGGGAGGCGGTTTGCGGCCACGGCCACCGCCGGATCGCCGGGGTGCGGCCGCTGGCCGATAGTGGACGCATGGAGCGCTACCCGCTCATCGCCGACCACGGCCTCGTGGGCGACCTGCAGACGGCCGCCCTGGTGTCGAACCGGGGCGTGGTGGACTGGTTCGCGGCTCCCCGGTTCGACTCGCCCGGGATCTTCTCCGGGCTGCTCGACCACGAGCGCGGCGGCTGGTTCCGGCTGGCGGTGGACGGGACGGACGTCACCGTCAAGCAGCTCTACTACCCCGACACGGCCGTCCTGGTCACCCGGTTCATGTCCCCGGACGGTGTCGGCGAACTCCTCGACTGGATGCCCCCGGACCGCACCGGCCGGCCGGCCGCCCGTCACAGTCTGATGCGCGTGGTGCGCTGCACCCGCGGCACGGTCCGCTTCACCCTGGACTGCCGGCCCCGCTTCGACTTCGGCCGGGCCCCCCACACCCTCCGCATCGACGGCCGCACCGCCGAGTTCCGGGCACCGGGCACGTCCGGCTTCCTCCAGACGAACATCCCGCTGGAGCGCCACGGCGAGGCCGACGTGCGCGGCGAGATCGTCCTGACGCGCGGCGAGCGGGCCGGCGCCGCGTTCACCGCCGACGAGGCCGGAGCGAGCGCCCCGGACCTGCCCGCCGGCACCGGAGTCGAAGCCGACTTCTGGGCCACCGTCGACTACTGGCAGAAGTGGGTCGGCACCACGAGCTACCGCGGCCGCTGGCCCGACATGGTGCACCGCTCGGCCATCACCCTGAAGCTGCTCACCTACCTGCCCACCGGAGCCCCCATCGCCGCGGCCACCCTCGGCCTGCCGGAACAGGTCGGCGGCGAGCGCAACTGGGACTACCGGTACACGTGGATCCGGGACGGCTCGCTGTCCGTACGGGCCCTGCTCGACCTCGGGTTCGTCGAAGAGGCCACGGCGTTCACCGACTGGCTCACCGACCGGGTCACCGAGCGCGGCCCACGCGTGCGCGAGGGCGCCCACCCGCTCCAGATCATGTACCGGGTGGACGGCGACCCGCAGCTCCCCGAGGAGGTGCTGGACCACTTCGAGGGCTACCGCGGCTCCTACCCGGTCAGGGTCGGCAACGCCGCCGCCGACCAGGTGCAGCTCGACATCTACGGCGAGTCGCTGTACGCCCTCGCGCAGGGCCAGGGGCGCGACGCCCAGCCCACGTACGCCGGCTGGCAGGCGGTGTCCTCGATGCTGGACTGGCTGACCGGCGCCTGGGACCGGCCCGACGAGGGCATCTGGGAGACCCGCGGCGGTCCGAAGGAGTTCACGTACAGCCGCGTGATGTCCTGGGTGGCGTTCGACCGCGGGCTGCGGCTCGCGGAGGAGTTCGGCCGCCCGGCCGCCCCCGACGACTGGCGCCGGGCCCGCGACGAGATCTTCGCCCAGGTCATGGAACGGGGCTGGAGCCGGGACCGGGGCGCCTTCGTGCAGCACTACGGCACCGGAGTCCTGGACGCCTCGCTGCTGCTGATCCCGCGGGTGGGCCTGCTCAGCCCGACCGACCCGCTGTGGCTGAGCACCCTCGACGCGATCGACCGCGAACTCGTCGAGGACAGCCTGGTGTTCCGGTACGACCCGCAGGCCTCACCGGACGGACTGCGCGGCGCCGAGGGCACGTTCAGCCTGTGCACGTTCCTCTACGTCGACGCGCTGGCGCGGGCCGGACGGGTCCGGCAGGCCCGCTTCTCCTTCGAGAAGATGCTCACCTACGCCAACCACGTCGGCCTGTTCTCCGAGGAGATCGGCCCCAGCGGCGAGCAACTCGGCAACTTCCCGCAGGCGTTCACCCACCTGTCGCTCATCATGGCCGCCACCACCCTGGACGACGCCCTCGACCAGGCGGCCGCCCGCGGCCGGTAGAGGCCGCACGACAGGCCGGTCCTCGCGCGGATGTCGGAGCGGGGACTGGCAGCCGCCTCCCGGAACCGGGATCATGTGGGGCTCCGGCCCGGCCGGGCCCGCACGTCCGGCGATCCGCGCGATCCGAGGAGGAACCCCGTGTCCGTCCCCCACCCGCCGCCCTCCTCGTCCCCGTCGTCCGTCCCGTCCGCCCCCTCTGCCTCGTACGCCTCCTCTGCCTCGTACGCCTCCTCTGCCTCGTACGCCTCCGGGACGAGCGACGTGCCGCTGCTGGGCGACACGATCGGCGAGAACCTCGACCGTGCGGTCCGCGCCTTCCCGGGACGGGACGCGCTCGTGGAGGTCGCCACCGGCCGCCGGTGGACGTACGCGCAGTTCGGCGAGGACGTCGCCGCCCTCGCCCTGGGACTCCTGGAGCTCGGCATCGCCAAGGGCGACCGGGTCGGCATCTGGGCCCCCAACCAGGCCGAGTGGACGCTGCTCCAGTACGCCACCGCGAAGATCGGTGCGATCCTCGTCACCGTCAACCCCGCCTACCGCTCGCACGAGCTGGCGTACGTGGTCCGGCAGTCGGGCATGCGGATGCTGGCCGCCGCGGAACGCTTCAAGACCTCCGACTACGCGGCCATGATCGAGGAGGTCCGGCCCGACTGCCCCGGCCTGGAGCACGTCGTCCTGCTCGGCGGCGACCGGTGGAACGGCCTGCTGGAGCGTGGACGGGCCGCCGACCCGGCCCGGCTCGCCGCCGCCCAGGCGGAGCTGAGCTGCGACGACCCCGTGAACATCCAGTACACGTCCGGCACGACCGGCTTCCCCAAGGGCGCGACGCTCTCGCACCACAACATCCTCAACAACGGCTACTTCGTGGGCGAGTTGTGCCACTACACCGAGCGCGACCGGGTCTGCATCCCGGTGCCGCTCTACCACTGTTTCGGGATGGTGATGGGGGCCCTGGCCTGCACCAGCCACGGGGCGGCCATGGTGCTGCCCGCCCCGTCGTTCGACCCGGCCGCCACCCTCGCCGCCGTCGCCGCCGAGGCCTGCACCTCGCTCTACGGGGTGCCCACCATGTTCATCGCCGAGCTGGCCGAACCCGGCTTCGGCGACCACGACCTGAGCAGCCTGCGCACCGGCATCATGGCCGGCTCGCCCTGCCCCGTCGAGGTCATGAAGGAGGTCATCGACCGGATGGGGATGACGGAGGTCGCCATCTGCTACGGCATGACCGAGACCTCGCCGGTCTCCACCCAGACCCGCGCCGACGACTCCCTCGAACGCCGCGTCACCACCGTCGGCCGCGTCGGCCCGCACCTCGAAGTCAAGGTCGTCGACCCGGAGTCCGGCCGGACCGTGCCCCGCGGCACCCCCGGCGAACTCTGCACCCGCGGCTACTCCGTGATGCTCGGCTACTGGGACGAGCCCGAGAAGACCGCCGAAGCGGTCGACGCCGCCCGCTGGATGCACACCGGCGACCTCGCCGTCATGGACGAGCACGGCTACCTGAGCATCACCGGCCGGATCAAGGACATGGTCATCCGCGGCGGCGAGAACCTCTACCCGCGCGAGATCGAGGAGTTCCTCCACTCCCACCCCGACGTGCTGGACGTCCAGGTCATCGGCGTCCCGGACGAGAAGTACGGCGAGGAGCTGATGGCCTGGGTCCGGATGCGCGAGGGCGCCCCGCCGGTCACCCCCGCAACGGTGCGCGCGTACTGCGCCGGCCGGCTCGCCCACTTCAAGATCCCGCGGTACGTCCACGTCGTCGACGCCTTCCCGATGACCGTCACCGGCAAGATCCGCAAGGTGGAGATGCGGGAGACCGCCGCCCGGCTGCTCGCCGAGGGCGCGCTCATCCCCTGAGCAGTGCAGAGGGCCGGGCCCGGGAGAGACTCCCGGGCCCGGCGGTGAGGGATGGGCCGCACTCCGGCGGCAGGGGCTGGGCCACCTTCAGCCGGCGGTCACGAAGACCGTCGTCAGGAGGTGTACAGGTACCACTTGCCGTGCTCCTTCTTGCAGGAGTACTTGTGCCACTTGCCCTGCTTCTTGCCCTTCTCCCCGGCCTTCTGGCAGGAGGACGAGCTGGAGTACGGCCCGTGCTTGCCGGCGTGCGCCAGCTGCGGGGCCGATACGGCTGCCGAGGAGTGCTGGGGAGCGGCGGAGGCCGCGGCCACCGGGCCGCCCACCAGCAGACCGGCGATCACCAGAGTGGCAGCCGGAGCGAGACGAAAAGCCTTCGTGCGCATGAGGGGTTCCTCTTTCTCTGTCTCTGGATCTCCCAGAGCGTCCGGGTCCTTGCGGGCCCTTCCGGTGTCCGAGCCCCGGTCGGGATCTCGGACCACAAACGTAGGAACCCCCGTATCCCGGGCACATGGGGCGGCGGGCCCAACCCGCCCCCGGCCCGTCGCCCGCCCCGTCCCGGCCGCCGTCCCGGCCCGGTCCCGGGCGGCCGGCCGGACCGTGAGGGGGCGGCGGGCTCAGGTGCCCGGGGCGCGCGGCCGGGGACCGTGGCGGCATGTTCCCGTACGACGGACCGGCCCGCGCCGGTCACCCCGCCGGTCACCTCGCCGGTCACCCCGCCGGGCCCGGTACCGGCCCCGGACCCGGCATCCGCATCGACCGGCAGCTGGTGGCCGGGCCGGTGCACTTCCCCGTGCAGATCCGGCACGGATCCGCGCACTCCGACGAACTCACCCGGTCTCTGCGGGAGTTCGGGCCGGAGCGGATCGTCCTCGTGACCGGCCCCGGGCTGCCCCGCCGGGCCGCCGCACGCGTCCTCCGGCAGCTCGGCGAGGCCGCACCCACCTCGCTGCTGTGGCCCGGCCCGCGCGCCGCCGCGCCCCCGGTGCCCGACGGAGCCCTGGTGGCCGCCCTCGGCGGCACCTGCGTCCTGGCCGCCGCCGATCGGCTGCGCCGCGCCGACGGGACCCGGCCGCCCGTGGTCCGCCTGCCGACCACGCTGCGCGCGATGGCCGACACCGCCCTGACCGTGACCGGCGGGGCGCCCGTACTGGTCCGGACCGACCTGGAGTTCCTGGAGACCCTGCCGCCGCGCGCCCTGCGGGCCGGGCTCGGCCTCCCGGTCCGTACCGTGCTGGCCGTCGTACCGGCGTCCGCCGGGCAGGTCGCGGCCCGGCTGCGGACCGACGGCCGGTACGAACCGGCCGCCCTGGCCGGCCTCCTCGCCCTGTGCACCGAGGCGCGGTCCGTCCTCGTCCGGTACGACCCCCTCGAACAGGGCCCGGCGGCCGCCCTGCACTACGGCGACGCCCTGGCCCGCGCCCTGTGCTCCAGCGCGCCCGTGCCGATGCCGTACGGCGAGGCGCTGGCCCTCGGCCTGCGGGTGGCGGCCCGGGCCGCCCGGCTCGCCGGGCTGCTGCCGGAGGCCGGCGAGGCGCTCCACACCGACCTGCTCGACCGGGCCGGAGCCGTACGGTTCCTCCCGCCCGGCGCCGACCCGGACGCGGCGGTACGGATCCTGACGGCCGGCCGGGAGCACGCCGGGCTGGTCCTGCTGGACCGTCCGGGTGAACCGCACGTCCACCGGGGCGCCCTGGCCACCCCCGTCGCCGCCGGCCTGCTGGCCGCCGCGCTGCGGGCCGTCGTGGCCGCCCCGCAGGTCCCCGCGCCCGCAGGCCCGCCCGTACCGCTCGCCGCGGCCGGGACCGGAGGAGGTCCCGCTCCTCATGCGGCCGGGGCGCCGGGAGCTGCATGGTGGATCACAGAAGCCGTTCCGGCGGTGCGCACCGCGCGTCCGGAACACGAGTGGGAGAGGTGAGAACGGTGACGAGTCCGACTCCGGCCCAGTTCCGGGCCAGCCACGGCGAGATGTACCAGTGGCAGTCGGTCGACTTCGAGGTGTACGAACACCTCGTGGAAAACCAGCAGGCCGCCGCTCCCCGGGCCCGCCGGGACCCGGGCGCGGTGGCCGGTCCCCGCCGTCCGGCCCGTGGCGAGGGAGCCCGCAAGGGCGACTGAACAGGGCGGGCGCTCCGCACGGGAGCGCCCGCCCTGTCGTGCTGCCCGCCGCCGGCCGGCCGGGAACGCCCCGGCCGGCCGGACGCGGGTCAGGACAGCTTGCCGTCGTAGTCCGGCAGCTTGAACGTGCGCTCGGCGTGGCCGCCGACCAGGTCGCTCTGCTTGTTGCCGATGTTGGCGATGACCGTGTAGCCGCGGGCCTCGATCTCGGCCCGCTTGGCCGTCTTGTACGTGCTGACCTCGTGGAACAGGTCGGGCAGGTCCCGCACGTACAGCCCGGAGACCGGGTAGCCCACGGACTTCAGGTTGCGCTCGGTCAGCGAGTGGATGATGCCGGGGCGGGCCGTGACGAAGAAGATCGCGACGCCGCGCTCGTTCGCGTACCGGGTCAGGTCGCGGACCTCGGAGATCGCCGGGGTCGGGAACGTCCAGAACCAGTGGAAGTCCGTCTCCAGCGAGGAGTTGTCGATGTCGAGCACGATCGCGGGCTTCTCGCCGGCCGGCGACCGGTTGATGCGCTGCTCCACGTAGGGGCGGGCCTCGCCGATCACGGCGGCGACGTCCCGCTTCCAGGTCGCGTAGTCGATGCCGAGGATGGCGGCGTTCCCGCCGGGAGCGGCCGCGGTGGCGGCCGCCGGAGCCAGGGCCGGGGCGGGTGCCGCCTGGGCCGGGGCGACGGGGGACAGCAGGAGGGCGGCGGCGGCCGCGACCGCGCCGGCTGCGGTGCCGAGCGTGCGGGTGCGGACGGCCGGGCGGGTGCCGGTGCTGCGCATGTGGGGGCGCTCCTTGCGACGAGTGGACGCCATGCCGGAGTTGGCATGTACGCGCTCAGAATCGGCAAGATCCCGTGACATGTCTACTGGTCGGTAGGAAACTTCTTCCGGCCGTCGGGTGAACACCCGTGTCCGGATCTCCATCACGGCGGCGGGCCACGGCCCCGGGCCCCCCGGCCGGAGCGGCCCGGACGGCGGTTAAGGTGTCCGTCCACACGACGACCGGCCCGGCTCCGGACAGCCGCGGTCACGACCGGACCGCGGACCCCGACCGGCAGCTCACAGCGGGGGAACACGATGGTCCTGATACTGCACGTCCTGGTCTACGCAGTGCTGCTGACGCTTGGCCTCTGGCTGTACCTGCTGCCGTCGCTGATCGCCTTCCGCCGCGGCAGGGACAACCGCTGGCTCGTCCTCGGCATCAACGTCTTCTTCGGCAGCACCTTCATCGGCTGGGGCCTCGCCCTGTACCTCGCCACCCGGCAGCCCAGGCCCGCCGTGGGCTTCTGAGGCGCCCCCGCCTCACCCCGCCAGGAACGCCTCCGCCGCGGCCGTGAACCGCGCCGCGTCGTCGAGCCACGGGTAGTGCCCGGCGCCCGGCTGCACCAGCAGCCCGGCCCCGGGGAAGGCCCCGGCCAGCTCCGCCATCGCCGCCGGCGGCGAATTCAGGTCCACCTCCCCGGCGAGCACCAGCACCGGCGCCGCGAAGGCGGCCAGCGCGGCCCGCGTGGCGGTCGGATCGTAGGCACCCTCGGCGCCGTACCCGGCCGCGGCCTCCGCGTTGCGCTGCACCTCGTCGCCGGCGTCCAGCTCGCGGGCCGCCGCGTCCCAGCGGCCGTGCCTGAGCGGCGCCACCGCCTCCCAGGCGCCGGGCGCGGGCCGGCCGGCCGCCACCGACTCCAGGGCCGCGTAGGCGGCGGCGAACCACGGCTCCCCGGCCCGCAGCCGCGCCGTCGCGAGCCGCTCCTGCGCGGTGACCTCGATCCCGAGGACCATCGGGCTCGGGGTGACCAGCAGCAGCCGCCCGACCCGCTCCGGACGGCGGGCCGCGTAGAGCACCGCGAGGTTGGTGCCCGCCGAATGCCCGAGCAGGTCGATCCGGTCCAGCCCCAGGTGCTCGCGCAGCGCCTCCACGTCCGCCACCTGCCGGTCGCAGCGGTAGGACGCCGGATCCCCGGGCAGTGCCGAGCGCCCGGTGCCGCGCAGGTCCAGCATGATCAGCCGGCGGTGCGCGGAGAGCCCGCCCAGTTCGCCCAGGTATGCGGAGTCGCGCATGGGCCCGCCCGGCAGGCAGACCAGCGGCGGACCGTCACCGAAGGAGCGGTAGGCGAGCGGGGTGCCGTCGTACGAAATGAATTCAGCCACGGGCCGGACGATCTCAACCGGTGTCCGCGGCGGCAACCGAATATCCGGGCGGGTGTCCGTGCAGGTGGAAGGCCTGCAGTGGCCCGGCCAGGGGTGCCGGGCGACCATGAGGGGGTTCGGCTCGGACGGGGGCTTCAGGCCGGGGAGACGACAGTGACGTACCGCGACGCACCCGACGTACTCGTGGTCGGCGGCGGCCCCGTCGGCCTCACGGCCGCCGCGGAACTGCGCCGCCGCGGCACCGCCTGCCGCATCATCGACCGGCTCCCGGCCCGACTGCCGTACGCCAAGGCCGTCGGGATCCAGCCGCGCACCTTCGAGGTCTGGGACCGGATGGGCCTGGTGCGGTCCGCGCTGGAGGCCGCGGTCCCGCTCCGGGGCCGGCTCGCGTACGTCGACGGCGTCGAGCAGCCCCGCATCGATCTCGCCCTGCCGGCCGGGGTGCCGTACGGCTTCGCCGCGCTCCCGCAGTACGAGACGGAACGCCTGCTTGAGGCGCACCTGGCCCGGTTCGGCACCCGGCTGGAACGCGGCACCGAACTGCTCTCCTTCACCCAGGACGCCGACGGTGTCACCAGCCGGCTCCGCACCGCCGAAGGCGCCGAGGAGGAGCTCCGCACCCGCTACCTGATCGGCTGCGACGGCGCGCACAGCACCGTCCGCAAGGGCCTCGGGCTCGCCTTCGAAGGCGGCGCGTTCCCGGACGAGTACATGCTCGCCGACGTCGAGACCGACTGGGAGCTGCCCGCCGGGTACAGCGTCCGCGCCACCCGCCTCGGCCCCGACGGCACGGTGGCCGACCTGCTCGTCTGCGTGCCGCTGCCCGGCCGGCGCCGGTACCGGATGTCGATGATGGTGCCGCCCGAGCTGTCGCTCGCCGGCACAGGCACAGGCACAGGCACCGGTACCGGCACCGGCACCGGCACCGGCGGGGGCGACGACACCGGGGGTGCGGTGGCGCACGGCCTGGAGAGCAGCCGGACGCCGGCCCTCTCCGACATCCAGGCGGTCGTGGACCGGATGGCCCCGCAGCCGGCCACCGTGTCGGCGATGCGCTGGTCCTCGGTGTTCCGCATCAGCCACCGGATCGTGGACCGGTACGCCGACCGGCGCGTCTTCGTCGCCGGCGACGCGGCGCACATCCACCCGCCGACCGGCGCCCAGGGCATGAACACCGGCATCCAGGACGCGTACAACCTGGCGTGGAAACTGGCCCTGGCGGTCGGCGGCGACGCCCATCCGCGGCTCCTCGACAGCTACGACGCCGAACGCCGGCCGGTCGGCGAGGAAGTCGTCGGCCGCACCGTCCGGCACGCGACCCGCGGCATCGACGCCGACGCCGACCGGATGGATCCGGCCACCCTGCTGATGCGCGAGGCCCAACTGCTCGTCGGCTACCGCGGCAGCCCCCTGCTGGCCGGGACGGCCGGCCCGGCGGACCACGGGCCGCAGCCCGGGGACCGGGCGCCGGACTGCGGCGGGCTGCGCGGGAACGTCGCCACGTACCCGCTGCGCCTCTACGACCTGCTGCGGGACCGGCCCGGACACGTCCTGCTGCTCCACCACGGCGCCCCCGACGGCGCCGCCGCCCCCGAGGAACTCTCCGTCATGGCCGCCGAGCTGGTCTCGCACGGCCGGCTGGACACCCTGCTGCTGCTCACCGAGGGGGTCCCGTACGACGACGGGCCGCTGCCGGTCTACCGGGACGCCGGCGGCGAGTTCGCCCGGGCCTACGGGACCGGAGGTGCGCGGACGACCGCGTTCCTGATCCGCCCCGACGGATACCTCGGCCTCCGGCTCAGCCCGCCCGAGCCGCTGGAACTGGCCACCCACCTCGCCGGGGTGCTCCGGGCCTGAGCCCCACTATGTAATGTCACACCGCATGATGCTCTTACGGCGCGCGGCATCGGCCGCGGCCCTCCTCGCCTCCGTCCTCCCCTTCGCGGCCCCCACCCCCGCCACGGCGGCCCCCGCACCCGCGGCGGCCGACGGCCCGGCCTGCCGCACCGCGCCGGCCGCGCCCGACCGCGAGCAGGCGCGGCTCGCCGACCCGCGGACCACCGCCCTCGTCGACCGCTCCGGGCTCGCCGGGTTCGTCCGCCGCTTCCCCGCGGCCCTGTGCGGAGCGCGCAGCGCGGCCGAGGCCGCCGGCACCGTCGAGGCCTGGGGCGAGGCCCTGTGGTGGTCCGCCGTGCACCGGGCGCAGGGCCGCCGGCCAGGCGGCGACCTCGCCCCGGGCGACGACCGGCCGCTGTACTGGGCCCGCCTGCGGATGACCGTACAACTCGATTCCTGGCTGCCGGAGTTCGCGGTGGACAAGGCGGCTCTGCGGACCCGTTTCGAGGACGCCTCCCGGGGCCTGGCCGACAACGACTTCACCGGAACCCCCGGCGTCCGCCGCGTCTTCATCAGCGGCTTCGACCCCTTCGGCCTGGACGGCGAGCTGCGGCGCGCCAACCCGTCCGGTTCCGCCGCCCTGCGCCTCAACGGCCGCCGCATCACCCTCGCCGACGGCACCCGCGCCGAGGTCCGGGCCGTCGTCCTGCCCGTCCGCTACGGCGACTTCGACCGAGGCCTCGTCGAGCGGGCCTTCACGCCGCGGATGGCCGGCGGCCCGCGCTCCGCGGACCTGATCACCACCGTCAGCCAGGGCTACCCCGGCCTCTTCACCCTGGAGGAGTGGGCCGGCCGGAACCGCTCTGCCGACCCCTACCCCGACAACACCGGGACCCTGTCCGGCGGCACCCGCAGCCGGCCCGTGACGGCGCCCGGCATGGGACCGGGCCCGGAGTTCATCCGCACCACGCTGCCCGCCGACGCGGTCACCGGAGCCGTGCAGTCGCCGTACCCGGTGCTCCTCAACCCCGACGTGACGGAGATCCCCGCCGGCGGCACCGGGCCCGTCGACCGCGAGGACGGGCCCACGCCCGGCTCCCGGGCCGTCGCGGGCGGCGGCGGCGGCTACCTGTCCAACGAGGTCGCCTACCGCTCCAACCGGCTGCGCCTCGAACTCGCCCCCGCCCTCCCCGGCGGCCACCTCCACACGCCGGTCCTGACCGGCCTGCCGGCCGACCCGGCGGAGCTGACCGGCCCGGAGTTCGAACGGAACGAGACCGCCATCGCCGACGAGGTCCGCGCCGTGCTCGAACAGGCCGCCCGCTGACGGGTGCGGCGCCGGCCGTCCGCCTCAGCGGTCGAGTTCGTCGGCCAGCAGGTCCATCAGGAGCCCGTCGTGCCAGGTGCCGTCCGTGCCCCGCTCGTACCGGCGCATGACGCCCACGGGCCTGAAGCCCACCTTCTCGTAGCAGCGGATCGCCGCGAGGTTGTCGGCGGCCGGGTCGATGACCAGCCGGTGGTGGCCGATGTCGTCGACCAGATGGCGGGCGAGGGTGCGGACGGCGTCGGTGCCCAGGCCGCGGCCGTGCACGCCGGGATCGAGGAACAGGTCGATCCCGGCGTGCCGGTAGTCCGGTTCGTCCTCGGCGTACCACTGGATCCCGCCGATGATCCGGTCGCCCTGCCGGATGGTGAGGAAGTGGAGGTCGGGGTCCGCCAGGTCCTCGGAGATCTCCTTCTCGAAGTCGGGCCCGCCCCGCCAGCGGTGCAGCACCTCGGGCAGGGCCCGGATGGCGGCCAGTGCGGGCACGTCCTCGGCGACGGCCGTCCGGAGGACGAGCGCTGTTCCCTGAAGCACGGTCATGAGGGGACAGTAGCGGCCGAACCGGACGCGCCGCGCGGGGGTTTTTCCGGTCAGCTGACCACGTACAGCTTGGTCACTCGGGACCAGCCGAGGCCGCCGATCTTGGAGAACAGGTTCTTGATGTTGCCCGGGTTCAGCTTGATGCAGCCGTTGGAGTAGTAGTCGTTCGGGTTGCTGTTGGTCCACCGCTCGGACTCGATGGTGCCCTGGGTGCCGTTCGGCCGCATCTCGCTGTGGATGAACAGCTCCGTCCGCTTGGTGCCGTTGTGGCACTTCTTGTCGGAGATCTTGATCACGTAGCCGTTGATGATGCCGTCGAAGTTGGTGCGGTGGAACTCGATGTTGTACGTGCCGTTCGGCAGCCAGCCCTTGTTGAGGGTGCAGGTGTTGGTGGTCTGGCCGGAGCCCGCCTTGTAGCTCGCGAGCACCCTGTCCGGGCCGGCGACGCTCTTCATCAGGTAGAGCCGGGAGTTGGTCACCGAACTCTTGTCGAACTTCAGGTAGTACGCGGGCACCGCCGCGGGGGCGTCGGCCGTCGCCGGTCCGGCCTGCGCCGGCCCGACGGCCGCGGTCAGCAGGCCGGCCGCGAGGGCGGTCGCGAGGGCCACGGGCGTGAAGCGGAGACGATTGCGCATGACGGCACTCCTGGAAGCGAGGGGATGGACGAAGGGCACGCCGGGAGTTGCCCTGCGGCCGTCCCCCGGTGGCCGCTGCCGAGTCTCGTGCGAGCCGTCCGCCGCACACAACGGCGTCCGGTGTCCCGGACAGCAACGCCCTTGTCCGGGCAGGTCGCAGGCCCGCGACCGGGCGGTGCCGGACCGGCGGCCGGGACCCGGGAATCCGCAGAAACCTTTCTGTCTGGGGATGTCCCTGGCAGGAGCCGTCAGAGATCTTGCGTAGGCTCGGGGCCTGGGGGGGGAAGCACCGTGACCGCGGACCGTTCCCTTTCCTTCCTTTCGACAACTGCTTTGACCACACAGTTGAGGAGACCCGTGCGTCTTTCCATCGACCGACGCCTCACCGTCGGTGCCGCCCTGCTCGCCGCCGTTGCCGCCGCCGTGCCCGCGACCGCCCACGCCGTCCCCGCCGAGGCGCCCGCCGCCCGCACCACCGTGCCCGCCCCCGACCTCGACGGGATCTCGCAGGCCCTGCGCAACACCCTCGCGGCCGGCGCGCCGGGCGCCATGGCCCGCTTCAAGGGCCCGGAGGGCGTCGAGTTCCGCAGCGAGGGCGTCCAGGACCGGACCACCGGCGAGGCGATGAACCCGAAGTCCCGCTTCCGGATCGGCAGCGTGAGCAAGACCTTCTCCAGCGTCGTGCTGCTCCAGCTCGTGGACGAGGGCAAGGTGAAGCTCGACGACCCGGTCAACGCCTACCTGCCCGGTCTGCTGCCCGACGACCGCATCACCGTCCGCCACCTGATGACCCACCGCAGCGGCCTGGCGGACTACACGAACGCCATGTTCGCGCAGACCGTCCCCGGCTTCGAGGCCGTCCGCAACAAGGTCTTCACCTACCAGGAGCTCGTCGCGCTCTCCCTCAAGGAGCCGCGCACCACCGAGCCGGGCGTCTCGTACAAGTACTCCAACACCAACTTCGTGGTCGTCGGCATGATCATCGAGAAGGTCACCGGACACGGCGTGGCCAAGGAGTACGGCAAGCGCATCATCAAGCCGCTCAAGCTGAAGAACACCTCGTACGTGCACCCCGCCACGGCCATCAAGGGCGTGCACGCCCGTGGCTACCTGCACCCCGACGAGGCGGGCGCGCCGCTGGTCGACTCCACCGAGCAGACCGTCTCCTGGGCCCAGTCCGCCGGCGCGGTCATCTCCAACGAGACCGACCTCGGCACGTTCATGTCGGCCCTGCTGCGCGGCAAGCTGCTCTCGGCGAAGACGCTGGAGGCGATGACCACCGTCACCCCCACCGACGCCACCAACACCCGCCACTACGGGCTGGGCCTGCGCCGCTACGACCTGACCTGCGGCACCCAGGTGTTCGGTCACACCGGCACCGTCCAGGGCTTCTACACCTACGCGTTCACCACCCGCGACGGCAAGCGCAGCCTGTCCGCGATGGCGAACACCTCCAACCGCGGCCAGGCCAACACGGCGCTCGGCGGCACCCTGGAGGCCGCGTTCTGCGGCAAGAAGACCGCCCCGGCGGTCATGAAGCGCGGCTTCGCCCCGCTGCGGGCCGCCGAGGCGGACCTGCCGGAGCACGGCTCCCGCTGATGCACGTCACCCCGCCGGACCGTCTCCGGTCCGGCGGGGTGAGTGGGCCGCTCCCTGCGGGCTCAGGGCCGGACCTCACCGGCCGGCCTGCCGCTGTGCCGGCCGAAGCGGTACCTAGCGAAAGTCGTACGGCTTCACCCGGTTCCAGCGGGTCACGTCGGCCGAGGACCAGGTGAACACCGACGGCACCCCCTCGGCGTCGAAGGCGTCCAGCTCGTGGCCGGGACCGGTGTCGCCCGAGGCGTCGCGCAGCGCGATGCTCAGGCCGCCGGCCCGGCGCTCCTTGCCGGACCCGTGGTGCAGCGCCACCGCCGCGTACGCCGTGGCTCCCGGCTCCAGCACGATCCGTGCCGCACCGCCCGGCGCGTCCTCGGGGGAGTGGCCCAGCACCCGGTCCGAGTCGCCCAGCATCACCGACGGGTACGAGGTCACCCGGCAGGGCCGGGAGCCGGCGTTCTCCGCGCTGACCAGCAGGTGCTCGCCCGGCAGGCCGGGGAAACGGTGCAGCACGCCGTACGAGATCTCGTCCCCGGCGCACGCACGGACCCCGTCGGCGGCACGCCGGACGGGCCGGGTCCGGCCGGACCCGTCGGCCGTGCCGGCCGTGCCGTTCGCACCCGAAGCCACGGCCGGGCCGGAGCCGGAGGCGGTCCGGGCCGGAGCTTCGGCGGCGGGCTTCGCTGCCGAACCGCCCGCGGCCTTGGTCCCCGTGGCCTCCGGGGAGCCGCCGCAGGCGGTCAGGGTCAGGGCCAGAGCGAGGGCTGCGGTGGCCGCGGTCAGCGCGGCGGTGCGGATGTGGTGCTCGGTCATGGTCGGACTCCCCGTGTGCTCGTGCGGTCGGCACGGGCCCGTCCCCGTGCTGCTGCCACCACCCTCCCGAGCCCGGCTGGCGTCGCGTTCATGCCCGGCTGACGTTCCGCTGACGCCCCGCACCTGCCGCCCCGCCTGCCGGCGTCAGTCCCGATCGGCGTCAGTCCCGGTCGGCCAGCCGGACCAGCGCCGCCGCGTGCCGCTCGCGGTAGGCCTCGTCCGCGGTCACCCGCAGCAGCGTGGCCAGCGTCTGCACCGCGCCCTCGTCGAATCCGAAGTCCTCGGCCTCCCGCGCCGCCTCGTCCAGGCACCGGATCCCCTCCGCCCGGTCGCCGAGCCCGAGCAGCGCCTCGCCCACCGACGCCAGCAGCATCGCCCGCGGCGCGGACGGCGTGTCCGGCAGGTCGAGCGCGCCGGCCAGCGTCGCCGCGTCCAGGGCCTCCTGCCAGCGCCCGGCGTCGAGCCGGTGCCGCGACAGGTGGTACAGCGCCAGCCGCTCGGTGTGCGGCAGCCCCGCCTCCCGCGCCAGTTCCGCGCCCCGTACGCAGCCCCGCGCCGCGATGCCGAGATCGCCGAGCGCGGCCTGCGCCAGCGACAGGTTGACCAGCGCCGTCGCCTCGCCGCCCAGGTCGCCGGAGCGGGCCGCGAGCCCGGGCGCCGCCTCCAGGTGCGGCAGAGCCTCCCCGATCCGCCCCTCCTCGGTCAGCACCCAGCCCAGCAGCGCCAGCACCCGCGACTCGGCGTTCGCGTCCCCGTCGGCGCGCGCCGCGGCCAGCGCCGTGTACAGCATCGGCGCCCAGTCGTCGAGGACCCGCCACACGACCAGCGGCCACATCACGAGCAGTACCCGCCAGGTCCGGCCGTGCAGGCCGGCGGCCTGCGCCGCGCCCGCCGCCAGCAGCAGGTCCTCGCGTTCGGCCGCGTACCAGGCCATGGCCTCCTCGCGGCCCGCGAACTCCGCCGGCACCGGCGGCGGACGGAAGTCCGCCGGCTGCCCGAAGCACGGCTCGCCGTCCTGCTCGGCCGCGGCCGCCGCGGCCAGCCCGGCCGCCGTGTAGTGGTCGAGCACCCGTTCCAGCGCGCCCGGCTCCGCCGGCATGCCGCGCGCATACAGCCGGGCCAGGTCGTGCAGCGTCCACCGGCCGGGTGCGCTCTGCGTCAGCAGGTGTGCGGCGGCCAGCTGTTCGAGGGCGGTGTCGGCACCGTCCGGTCCGGTGCCGGCCAGGGCGGCGGCCGTACCGCGGTCCACATGGGTGCCCGGATGCCGGCCCAGCTGGGCGAACAGCGCGGCCGCGGCCGCCGGCAGCTGGCGGACCGACAGCTCCAGCGCCGCGCGCACCCCGGTGTCCTCGGCGTCGAGGAGCGCCAGGCGGCGGCTCGCGTCCGACAGTTCGTCGGCCATCGCCGTCAGCGTCCACTCCGGCTGGTCGGCGAGCCGTGCCGCGGCCACCCGCAGCGCCAGCGGCAGCCCGTCGCACAGCCGGGCCAGCCGGCGGGCCGCCACCGGTTCGGCGTGCACCCGCTCGGCACCCAGCACCGCGGCCAGCAGCGCCGTGCTGTCCTCGGGCCCCAGCACGCCGAGGGGCACCGGCCGGGCCGCGTCGGAGGCGATCAGGCCGCGCAGCCGGTGCCTGCTGGTGACCACCGTCACGCAGCCCGGCCCGCTCGGCAGCAGCGGCCGGACCTGCTCCGAGGCCCGCGCGTTGTCGAGGACGACCAGCAGCCGGCGGTCCGCCGTCAGGGTGCGGAACAGGGCGGCCGCTGCGGCCGGCGACTCCGGCATCCGGCGCGGCGGCACTCCCAGCGCGGGCAGGAACTCCCGCAGCACGTCCATCGGCGAAGGCTCGCCCGTGTCGCTGAACCCGCGCAGGTCGACGTGGAGCCGGCCGTCCGGGAACCGGTCGGGGTCGCGGCGCGCCCAGTGCACCACCAGGGCGCTCTTGCCGACCCCGGCCGGCCCGGTCACCAGGCACACCGGAGCCTCGCCGGCGGCGGCCCGGGTCAGCGCCGCGAGTTCGGCCTGCCGCCCGTGGAAACCGCGCGGCGCACGCGGCAGCAGATCGGCCGCGGGGTCCGCCGGCAGGGGTATCGCGGCGGCCGGCGGCGCCTCGGCCGGCGCCGGAGCAGACGCCTGGGCCTGAGCCGGTACGGCGGCGGGCGCCTGGTGGTCGGGGTCCTCGCCGGCACCGGGGTGACCGCGCAGGGCGAGGGCGTACGCCTCCGCCAGCTCCGGGCCCGGGTCCACACCGAGTTCCTCGGCGAGCAGCTGCCGGGTGCGGTGGAACCAGTCGAGCGCCTCGGAGCGCCGCCCGGCCCGCCGCAGCGCCGTCACCAGTGCGGCCGACAGCGACTCGTTCAGCGGGTGCGCCCCCGCCTCGGTCCGCAGGATCGACGCCGCCCGCGCGTGCTCGCCCAGCAGCCCGTAGCAGCGGGCCAGCTGCTCCACGGCGGCCAGCCGGTGCTCCTCCAGCGCGTGCGCGGCGGCCTGCAGCGGCGGGCTCGGGTGCACCCCGGTGAGCGCCGGGCCCTGCCACAGCGCCAGCGCCTCCCGGTACATGGCCGCGGCGTCCTCCACCGCACCCTGGACCCGGGCCAGGCCGATCATCTCGTCGAACCGGTGGGCGTCGAGCAGGGTCTCCGGCATCCGCAGCGTGTACGTCGCCCCTTGCGTGGCCAGCTCCACCCCGTACGTCCCGGCGTCCGCCGCATCGAGCAGGACCCGCAGCCGCGACACGTGGCCCTGGATGACGCTGCGGGCCCGCGCCGGCGGCTCCTCGTCCCACAGGGCGGCCGTCAGGTGGTCGACGGACACGGGGTGGTTGGGCCGCAGCAGGAGCGCCGCGAGCAGGCTGCGCCGCTTGGCGGGGCCGAGCGGGAGGTCCCCGGCCTCGGTGGCCACGGCCACCGCTCCGAGCAGCCGGAACTCCACGAAACCTGCACCTCCAGAAACAACAGGACGGACAGCCTATCCGCCGTTGCGGGCCCCTCCGGACGCCCGTCGGCCGGGCGGAGCCGGAACGGCCGGAACCGTCCGGTCCGCCGTCGGCGCTCCCGCGGCGGGATCCGGCCGGGCCGTCACCGGGGCCGGGTCTGGGTGACGCGCCACAGCCGGCGCGGCAGCGCCCCTTCCTCGAAGGCGTGCACCTCCTCCAGGTGCCACCCTGCGGCGAGGTCGTCGACGAGCTCCCGGCCGAAGAAGTGCACGGCGAACCCGCCGTGCTCCCAGATGCCGTCCCCGTGCCCCAGCCCCTCCCCGAAGTGCGCGTCGCCGGTGTGGCGGACGGTGTAGACGAACGTGCCGCCGGGCCGCAGCACCCTCCGCACCTCGGCGGTCAGCGCGTGGATCTCCGCGGTGGACAGCGCCATGCACAGCAGCATGTGCGCGAACACGGCGTCCGTGCAGGCGTCCGGCAGCGGCAGCGGCTCCCGGACGTCGAGCACCGAGACCGTCACCCGGTCCGCCACGCCCTGCCGGCGGGCGGCGGCCGCCAGCTGTTCCAGCCCGGACACCGCGAAGTCGGCGGCCCGTACGGTGAACCCCTCGCGGGCGAAGTACAGGGCGTCCCGGCCGTGTCCGGCACCCAGCTCCAGCACGTCCCGAGCCCCGGCCGCATGGAAGACGGCCGCCGCGTGCCGGGCCGGGTCCGACGGCTGCTCCCCGTACATCCCAGGGTGGGCGGCGTACGTCTGCTGCCAGTGGGCCCGCTGGGTGCCGGCGGGTTCGGGGCCCTCGCCGGCCACGGCGTGTTCGGTCACGGGGTCGTCCTCCTGCTGCTGTCCGGGATGCGCTGTGCGCGACGGCCGTACGCGTGGTGTGCCGTACGCGTGGTGTGCCGTGCGCGCGACCCTAGGGCCGGGGGGCCTCGTCCTTGAGGAGCCGCCAGCGGAACAGTTCCAGCACCTGTTCCAGGGCGTCCCGGGTGGGCTGGCCCGGCTCGTCGATCAGGTGCTCCGTCAGCACGGAGTGCGGGGCGAGCCGGCCCGCCGGATTGGCGTCGGCGTCGTCGAGTTCGACGGCCACGAACGCCTCGCCCAGCTCCCGCGCCAGGAACCGGAACCGATCGCCGGGCACGAACCGGTCGCCCTTGAAGCGCAGTCCCAGCACCTTCAGGCCCTCGCGCTCGCAGCGGCCGCGGACCACCGCCAGGTCCTCGGGGCTGATGTCGATGTTCCCCCGCCGGCCCGGGGTGACGGCCAGCGGCAGCGACGGCTGCGCCAGCACCGGGGCGAGCAGCCGCTCGTCCGTCGCCATGGCCAGAGCGAAGCCGCCCGTCAGGCACATGCCGACGGCCCCGACGCCCGGGCCGCCGCAGCGCTCGTGCTCGTGCGCCGCCAGGGCACGCAGCCAGTGCACCACGCGCGAGCTGCGGCCCGTCGCCAGCAGGGTGAACTCCCGGCTCACGCACACGTCCAGCATCGTCGAGAGGCCGTACAGCTCGGTGGCGAGCCGCCCGTGGGCGTCCGGGTGCGGGTCGCGGCCGGGTCTGCCGAACAGGACCGGAAGCACCGCCGTACAGCCGAGGCCCACCACCCGCTCGGCGAACTCCAGCACCTTCGGGGTGATGCCCGGGATCTCCGCGATCACGATCACGGCCGGTCCGGTGCCCCGCCGCAGCACCCGGTGGGTGGTGCCCTCGTGCGTGAAACGGGTCTTCTGCCAGCCGGTCAGGTCGTGGTCTGCCATCGGTGGACTCTTCTCCGGGAGAGGGAAGGTGCTTCGGCCGGAGCCCCGCCGGGGGACCGCCGGGCGGGGCGCGCCGCCGATCCTACTCCCGGGTAGCCGGGCGGCAGGGGCGGCCCGGCCGCCGGGATGCGGCCACCGGGGCGGCGGCCGATCATGAGGGGGCAGCACCGCCAGGCGGCCCCGGCCGGGAGCCGCGCCCGCGCGGGCCCGCGCGGCCCGCCCGATGCCCGCGTGCCGGGCCTGGGAGCGTGTCGATGGCCGAGCACGACGCCGACGCCACACCGTCAGCGGCGGCCTGGGGCAACCTCGCCCTGGCCACCGTCGGGTTCACGCTCACCTTCTGGGCGTGGGACCTGATCGCCCCGCTGGCGAGCGATTTCGACGAGCGGCTGCACATGACCTCGTTCGCCCAGTCCGTGCTGGTCGCCGTGCCCGTGCTGGTCGGCTCGCTGGGCCGGGTGCCGGTGGGGGCGCTGACCGACCGTTACGGCGCCCGCCTGCTGTTCCCGCTGGTGGCCGCACTGACCATCGTGCCCGTCCTGCTCATCATCCCGGCCAAGGGCTCGTACGCGGCCCTGATCGCCGTCGGTTTCGTCCTCGGGCTCGGCGGGACGACGTTCGCGATCGGCGTGCCGCTCGTCAACGCCTGGTTCCCGCCCTCGCACCGCGGCGCGGCCCTCGGCATCTTCGGCATGGGCATGGGCGGCGTGGCCCTGTCGGGCTACTTCACCCCGCGCATGTACCGGCACAGCGAGAACCTCCCGTTCCTGGTGCTGGCCGCCGCGCTCGCCGCGTACGCGGTGCTCGCCGCCCTGCTGCTGCGGGACAAGCCCGGCCGGCCGGTGCCGACGACCCCGCTCGCCACCCGGCTCGGCGCGGCCGGCCGGCTGCGGGTGACCTGGGAGCTGTCCGCCCTCTACGCGATCGGCTTCGGCGGCATCGTCGCCTTCGGCGTGTACCTGCCCACCTATCTGAAGACCTGGTACGAGCTGGACGCCACCGACGCCGGCACCAAGGCGGCCGGGTTCGCCCTCGTGACCGTGCTGTTCCGGCCGATCGGCGGCTGGCTCGCCGACCGCGTCGACCCGGCCGTCGTCACCGCCTGCGCGCTGGGCGCGGTCGCCCTGCTCGCCGTCGTCCAGGCCTTCGACCCGCCGCTCGACCCCACCGCGACGGTCTGCCTGCTGCTCATGGCCGCCGGCCTCGGCACCGCCAGCGGCGCCGTGTTCGCCCTGGTCGCCAGGGTCACCCCGCAGCCGCAGGTCGGCAGCGTCACCGGCATCGTCGGCGCGATGGGCGGGCTCGGCGGCTTCCTGCCGCCCCTGGTGATGGGCGCGGTCTACAGCGCCAAGGACTCCTACTCCATCGGCTTCATGCTGCTCTCCGACCTCGCCCTCGCCGGCTGCGTCTACGCCCTCGGCCGGATGCGCGACGCGGGCCGCACCCCGGCCGGCTGACCGGGCGTCCGGATCCGGGTTCCTTCTCCCGGACGGTCTGAGTAGCACTACTCAGGCGGCCCTGCCGGTCCCGCCGCAGGATGTTGATCACCGGCGGTGCACGTCCCGTCCGCCGGGCCCTGCCCGTCCACCGAGGAGCACCTTCATGTCCGTCCGGCACCTGCGCACATTGGCCCGCCTGACCTTCGGCAGTCTCGCGTCCCGCCTCTACCTCGCCCTCGTCGCGGCGGCCGTCGTGGTGGCCGAGATCGACATCCGGTTCGTGGCGCACGAGGACTCGACGTTCGCGGCCCTCCCGGTCATGTTCGTCACCCTGCCGATGTTTGCCGTGTGCCTCATCGGCGGTGAGCGGTTCTGGCCGGAACTGACGGACAGCGCGGCGTACTTCTACGTGGCGGTGCTGGTGTCCGCCCTCGTGCAGGCGCTCGCCCTCGGAGTGCTCGCGCACCTGGTGCAGCGCCGGCAGCAGCGGCGCGCCACCGCCGGGCCCGCTCCCACGTGGGGGGTCTGACCGTGGCCGTCCCCCGCGTCCTGCGTTCCTTCGCGCGGACGGACCGGCGCCGTCGTGTACGCGATCCTGGTGGTCTCGTACACCGTCCACGCGTTCCTGCTCGGCCTGCTCGTGCGCGGGATCCGCGGTGCGCTCGGCCGGGGCGGGCGGGAGGCGGGTCCCGGCTGACCGGCGGGTCCGGTGCGTGCCGTGATCCGGTGTCGGCGGTTGCGGGAGTCTGCCATCGTGGGGGCACACGAAGGCCATGGAGACGGGCGACGGCGTCTCCCCGACCGGGAAGCCGCGGTGGACCAGTGCCGAGTACGCATGGGGGCAGGACGGACGGGGGAGCCGTCGGCGCCGAGAGCGGCGCGGCGGCCGCGCACACCGGCACCCCGCTCTACCAGCTCAAGTCCGAGTTCTTCAAGACCCTCGGCCACCCCGTGCGCATCCGCGTCCTGGAGCTGCTCAGCGTGCGCGAGCACGCGGTCGCGGAGATGCTGCCCGAGGTCGGCGTCGAAGCGGCCGCGCTCTCCCAGCAGCTGGCGGTGCTCCGCAAGTCCAACCTGGTCCTGACCCGGCGCGAGGGCTCCACCGTCTTCTACCGGCTCGCCAGTCCCGAGCTCGCCGAACTCCTGCGGGTCGCCCGGGGCATCCTCACCGGAGTCCTCCAGGGCCAGGCCGAGCTCCTCGCCGACCTCCGGGCCACCGCCCCCCGGTAGCCGGGGCGGGCGGACCGGGCGGACCGGCGCGGGTCAGGGGGCGTCGTACCAGGAGAAGGCGGCGATCCGCCAGCCGTCGGGTGTGCGCACGAACTGGATCGCCTTCGTGCCGGTGCCGTCGTACGGCTTCCCGTCCAGCATCCCGGACTTGCGGTACTCGCCGAACCGGGACGCGACGTCCCCGGCGATCTCGGTCCGCTCGGAGGTCTCCCACTCCGCGAACCCGGTGAGCCGGCCTCCGGCCAGCAGCTTCTCGCGCGGTTCGACGAACTCGTCGACGGTGTACGCCGTGAAGTCCGGGCCGGTCTTCACGATCACCCCGCCGGGGATCATCAGGCGGCGGATCCGGGCCACGTCGGCCGCGCCGCCGTCCCGGTTGTCGAACGCGCCGAAGAACTCGGCGGTCAGCTCGTCTATTTCGGCCTTGGACATGGCCGAGACCCTAACACCCGGTCCTGCGCGGCCGGTTGGCGGACCGCGCGGGGGGTGTCCGGAACGGGGACGGCCGCCCCCTGGAACCGAAGGTTCCGGGAGCGGCCGTCACTGCGGGGGCAGAGGTCAGCGGCCGAGCAGCCGCAGCATCCGCTTGCCCTCCTTGGACTCGCCCAGCGTCTTCCAGAGCTTGGCGGAGCTGGTGGACGCGTACACGCCGGGGGCGCCCTGCTCGGCGCAGCCCTCGCCGTACGAGACGATCCCGATCTGGTACGTGCGGCCGGCCACCTTGCGGAACAGCGGGCCGCCGCTGTCGCCCTGGCAGGAGTCCTTGCCCTCGACGCCCGCGCAGACGTTGACGGTCTTGTCGTAACCGCGGTACGTCGCCTTGCACTCGGGGTGCGACAGCAGCGGCACCTTCACCCCGCGCAGCCGGTCCGGGTACCGGGTGATCTCGGTGTCGGTGTTGCCCCAGCCGATGACGGTCGCCTTGGCGCCGGGGCGCAGCAGCGCGTCCGTGCCGGCCGTCGGGAGCTTCACCGGGGCGATGTTCGTGACCGGCTTGGCCAGCTCGATCAGCGCCAGGTCGTACGCCTCGTTCTGCTTGTAGCGCGGGTGCGACACGATGCTGAGGACGTTGCGGAGCTGGCCCTGGCCCTTCTTGGACAGCATGGTCCGGCCGACGGTCACCTCCAGCTGCTGCGGCTTCTCGCCGGTCACGCAGTGCGCGGCGGTGAGGACGACGTTCGGGGCGATGAGGCTGCCGCCGCAGAACTGGCGCTGTACCGGGCTGGCCTTGCCCTTGCTGAGGAGGGCGGCCATCCACGGGTAGGCGCCGTCGGGCTGCTCGACGCCGCCGATGATGTTGGCGACGGGCTTCGGGTCGGTCGCGGCGTGGGCGGTGGCGGTCGCGGCGGAGCCGACGAGCGCCAGGGCGGCGCCGGCGGCGAGGCCGGCGGACGCCAGGCGGACGCTGCGGCGGCCGGACAGGTTCGTGCTCATGGGGGGTTGGTCTCCAATATCCGGTTTTGAACGGAATGGCACTGCAAAGGTCCGCACCTGAAGGGCTGTTGACCCTTCGGGAGGGACCTCCCTGCCAGACCGCAAATGACCGCGGGAGGTTCATTCGTTTCCCGGAATTCTCCGGACTCGGCCGAATCGGACCGGTCCGGGTGTGCGTCAGGCGGGAAGACCGGCGAGGAACGGCCGGAGCACCTGCCACAGGGCTTCCGGTGCCTCCAGGTGGACGTCGTGCCCCGCGCCGGGCACGCTCGCCGCCGTGATGCCGGGCCGCAGCGCGAGCATCGGGTCCACCTCGGACGCCGGCACGATGCCGGACTGCCCCCAGACCGCCAGGGTCGGGCAGCTGAGGCCCGCCCACTCGTCCCAGTGGGCCCGCTCTTCGTTCTCGGCCAGCGACCCGGTCATCACCTCGGGGTCGAAGCGCGTCCACCAACCGCCGTCGCGCTCCTCCAGCCCCGCCGCCCAGGCCTCGCCGACCGGCCCGCCGCCGAAGAACGCCACGGCGGCGGCGAACGACGGGAAGGGCAGTGGCCATCCGAACAGCGCGGCCCCGATCTCGGCCGCCGCGCCGGGCCGCCGCTCGGGACCCGCCTCGACGACGACCAGCGCGCGGATCAGGTCGGGACGGGCCGCGGCCGTGAGGAGGGCGGTGTGCCCGCCGAGCGACTGCCCCAGCAGCACCGGCCGGTGCAGGCCGAGCGCCGCCACCACGGCGAGCACGTCGGCGACGTACGCGGCCCGCGACACGTCGGCGGGATGCCGCTCGCTGGCGCCGTGGCCGCGTTGGTCGAAGGCCACGACCCGGTGGCCGTCGGCCGCCAGTCGCCCCGCGATGCCGTCCCATTCACCCGCGTGGCCCGCGAGGCCGTGCAACAGGACGACCGGCGTGCCGGACCCGCCCCGGTCCCGGCACGCCAGCCGGACACCCTCACGCTTCACGATGTGTTCGGACCAGGACATCCGTCCCCCTTCCGGAAGTGCCGACTGCAGGTTTCAGGCGCCGGCGGCCGGGGGCTGGTCCGCGTTCAGGCGGAGGAAGAGTTCCACCGGGTCCATCTCCGCGGCCTCCAGCAGCGGGTGCAGGTCGCGGGAGGCCGGGTCGCCTGTCGCGGTCGGCCGGGCGCTGCCGCGCTGGAACGTCGCGGACGGCGTGGCGGGCGGCAGGATGCGGTGGCTGCTCCACGCCCGGCCGGCCCGGCGGATCAGCGTCGGCCGGTGCCAGGCCATGAAGCACGGGACGCCCCGCCCGGTGGCCCGGACGAAGACCGGGCCGGGCCACAGCCCGTCGGGCAGCTCGGACACCACCGTGACCGCCTTCGCGCACGCCCCCTGCGGATTGCTCACTTCCCGCAGCTCCCACACCCCGCCTTCGTACGAACCGTGCAGCCCCGCGGCGGCCAATGCCTTCACCGCCTCGCCGACGGGGTCCGGAACGGCCTGCGCCCGCTTGCGCAGCGCCCGCAGGTCGGAGTCGGTCGCCACCGGCGCCCCGCGGTGGGCCGCGGGCAGGAACAGATCCGCCGCATGCCGGGTCCGGGCCCGCGCGACCGCCGCCCGGCTCGACCGCCAGGACGCCGCGGCCGCCGCATCGGCCTCCGGCCCCTCGATCTCGTAGTGCAGCCCGAGCAGCGACATGTGCACGGCCACCACCGCGTCCACGCGCGCCCACAGCCCGCCACCCGCGCCGGAGCCGTCGTCCGGTACGCCGTCCCCCGGGTCCGCGCCGTCCGGTGCGTCCGCCGGCTCCGGCACCTCCGCCCGTGCGGCCACGGCCGTCAGCGCCGCGATCAGCTCGGCGGTCAGATCGCGCCAGCCGTAGTCGTCCTCGTCCCACGCGCCGGCCGCCAGCAGCCGCAGGTGGAGGCCCGACAGCGCCAGGACCGCCGGCAGGGACCACACCCTGCCCTGCGGGCCGTCCGGCTGCTCCGCGACCCCGTCCGCACCGCCCTGCGCCGCCCGGGTGTCCGCCGCCAGCTGCCGCACCAGCCGGCCCATCCACGTCCGGCCGTGCGTCCGCACCTCCACCGGCAGGCCGGCCGGACCGTCCCCGTCCGCTCCGCCGGACAACTCCTCCGGTGTCTCCGCCGGGCCGGGGAGTTCACCGGACAGCGGGCCGAAGGCCAGGTGGGTCAGGGCGGGGCCCAGGGTGCGGCGGGAGACGGCCAGGGCCGCTGCCAGGTCCCGCGGCGCCGCCGACGGCCCGGCCGCCGGGAGCTCGCGGAGCTGCATCACGTCGGTCTCGAAGCGCCGGGCCGCCGCCGGGTCGGCGATCAGGTCCTCGGCGGTGTAGCCGTGCGAGAGGTGACCGCCCGGCGCAGCCGGCTCCACCCCGTACAGGAACGCGACCGCCGACGTGACGGGCGGGCCGTCCGGCCGCGCGGCCACGGCCCGGACCGCGGCGCCCGGTTCCGGTGCCGTCGGCAGCGCGATCACCACCGACGGCACCCCGTCGGGTATCGAGCCCACGCGCTGCCACGAACCGGGCGCCCCGCGCTCGTCCGACACCTCGATGCCCACCGGCACGCCCGTCGGCCGCCGGCCGAGGACCGCCCGGAACGACAGACCGTCCGCCCGCGCACCCAGCAGCACCAGCTCCGGCGCCCCGCCCCCGCCGCCGGATCCGGCCGACGAACCGGTCAGCTCCCCGGCCGGCACCCCCGGCCCCTCGTCCGGGAGCAGCGGCGCCGGGCCGGCGGACAGCACCGCCAGCTCACAGGGGGCACCGGCAGCGTCCGCCACCGCCCCGCCAAGACCCTCCGCAGTGAGGTCGCCGCCACCGGTCAGGGCCTGCCAGCGGTCCCCGGTGCGCCACTCGATCAGCCGGCCGTGCCGGACCCGGACCTCCGCCGGCTCCCGCACCGGGGCCGCCGGATGCCCGGCGAACGCGCCCCGCACCCCGTCCGCCTCGTACGCGGACCACAGGCGCTGCAGGCCCAGCGTCACGTCCGCGGGCCGGAAATGGTCCCGGAGCCGGCCCAGCGCCGCTCCCGACGGATCGACGGCCGGTGCGGACAGCCGGAGTTCGTCCACCGGCCCGCCGGGCAGCTGCTCCAGCAGCGGCCGGTGCAGATTGTGCAGCAGCCGCACCTCTGCGCCCTCCGCCGGCACATCGGGGGCCTCGCAGTGGCGCTCGGTCAGCAGCTCGGCCAGCCCACGCAGGTGCTCCTCCCACCACGGGGCCATGCCGACCGCGCCCGGCAGGGCGTCCAGCCAGTCCGCCAGGTCGGCCAGCAGCGGGTGCGAGGCCCCGCCCTCGGTGGCCACCACCGTCCACAGTCCGTCGTCCGCCCCCCAGCCCGCGGGGGTGGGGCTGCCCGAGCCGATCGCCACCCGGCAGGCCCGGTCGCCGATCAGCAGCGCCAGCCCGGGCCGGAACCCGCCCGCGCACGAGGCGACCCCGTGCAGGTAGCCGCGCCCGGCCTCACGCACCTCCGCCGGATCGTGCAGCTGCCCCGCCGCGTCCCCCAGCACCGCGACCCGGGCGCCGAGCGCGCGCGCCTGCGGCACGGCCACCGTTTCCAGGAACCGGAGGTCCACGGCGGAGCCGAGGACGAGGAACTCCCGCAGCGGCTCCCGGTCCGGGCGCTCCCGCCACTCGTCGAGCAGGGACACCGGCGACGCGAAGCCGGCCGGCACCCCTCCCGCTGCACTGCTGGTCGTCGTGTCCGTCGCCCGGCCGGTCATGCCGCCACCTCCACACGCTGATGCCCCCTGGAGCTGCCGGACGACCCGCCCTGATCCGGCGCGAACTGTCAGGCAGGCTCTTCACCTGAAGCCGAAGATACAACTGCCTGCTGACACCGGTTCAGGCAGGTTGTGGACAACTCGACCGACACCGGGAGGGCTGGTGGCGGCTGCCGCCGGCCGGATGTGCATGATCGGGGCGTGCTGCTCGAAACCCTGTCCGTCGCCGCGCTGGCCGTGGTGCTGGTGTGTGCCGTCGTCCGCCCGTTCCGCTGGCCCGAGGCCGCGTTCGCGGTGCCCGCCGCCGCCCTCCTCGTCGTCACCGGTGCCATCCCCCTGGACGTCGTACGCGACGAGGCCGCGCGGCTGGGACCGGTCATCGGCTTCCTCGCCGCCGTGCTCGTCCTCGCGCGGCTGTGCGACGACGAGGGCCTCTTCCACGCCTGCGGGACCTGGATGGCCCGCTGGGCGCACCGCCGGCCGCGCCGGCTGCTCGGCGCCGTCTTCGCCCTCGCGTCGACGATCACCGCCGCCCTCAGCCTGGACGCCACGGTGGTCCTGCTGACCCCCGTGGTCTTCGCGACCGCCGCCCGCATGGGCACCCGCCCCGCACCGCACGTCTACGCCACCGCCCACCTCTCCAACACGGCCTCGCTGCTGCTGCCCGTGTCGAACCTGACGAACCTGCTCGCCTTCACCGCCACCGGGCTCACGTTCACCCGGTTCGCTCTCCTCATGACGCTGCCCTGGCTGGCCGCCATCGCCGTCGAGTACGCCGTGTTCCGGCGCTTCTTCGCCGCCGACCTGGCCGCGCCCGTGGCGCCCGCCGGCACGGAGGAGCCGCCCGAGCTGCCGCTGTTCGCCCTGGTGACCGTCGCCCTCACCCTGGCCGGTTTCGCCGTCGCCTCCGCCGCCGGCATCGACCCCGCCTGGGCCGCGGCAGCCGGCGCCGCCGTGATGGCGGTCCGCGCCCTGCTCCGCCGGCACACCACGCCCGCCGCGATCGTGCGGTCCGCCGCGCTGCCGTTCCTCGCCTTCGTGCTGGCGCTCGGCGTGGTCGTACGGGCCGTCGTCGACAACGGGCTGGGCCGGGCCCTCGGCGGACTGCTGCCCGACGGGACCTCGCTGCCCGCCCTGCTCGGCACCGCCGCCCTCGCCGCGGTCCTCGCCAACCTGATCAACAACCTGCCCGCCGTGCTGGCCCTGGTACCGCTGGCCGCGCCGTCCGGGCCCGGCGCGGTGCTGGCCGTGCTGCTGGGCGTCAACATCGGCCCCAACCTCACGTACGCCGGCTCGCTCGCCACCCTCCTGTGGCGGCGCATCGCCCACCAGCACGCACACGAGGTGGGCCTGCGGCAGTTCACCCTGCTCGGCCTGCTCACCGTGCCCGCCGCGCTGCTCGCGTCGACCGTCGCCCTGTGGCTGTCCCTGCGGGCCGTCGGAACCTGACCGCGGGGCGGGACGCGCCGGCGGACGCGCCCCGCCCGCCGGCCACCGGTCCATCGACAGCCGGACCAGCTCGGCGAACGTGCCGCCCGTCACCCGGGACAGCTGCTCGTACGTGCCCTGCTCGATGACCCGGCCCTGATCGAGGACGATGATCCGGTCGGCCAGGCGGCAGTTCTCCATCCGGTGCGTGACGATCACCGTCATGCGCTCGTCCTTCATCTCCCGCAGCCCCGAGAACACCATGTGCTCACCGCGCGGGTCCATCGCGGACGTCGGCTCGTCCCTCACCAGGGACCGGTCAGTGGACGGAGAAGCCGCCGTCGACGAAGAGGGACTGGCCGGTGACGTAGGAGGAGGCGCGGCTCGCGAGGAAGACGGCGGCGCCGGCGAAGTCCTCGGCCAGGCCGTTGCGGCCGGCCATCGTGCGGGCGGCCAGGGCCGCGACGCGGTCCGGGTCCGCGGAGAGCCGGGCGTTCAGCGCGGTCATCACGAAGCCCGGGACGAGGGTGTTGCAGGTGACGCCGTGGCGGGACCAGGCCTCGGCCTGGGAACGGGCGAGGGATTCCAGACCGCCCTTCGACACGCCGTACGCGCCGCTCTGCACGAAGGCCCGGTGCGCCTGCTGGGAGGTGACGTGGATGATCCGGCCGAAGCCGCGTTCGGCCATGCCGGGGCCGAAGCGGCGGCCCAGCAGGAAGGGGGCCTCCAGGTTCACCGCCATCGTGGCGTCCCACACGGCGTCGTCCAACTCGCCCATCGGGGGGCGGAGGTTGATGCCGGCGGAGTTGACGAGGATGTCCGGCTCGCCGAACGGTTCCACGGCCCGTTCGGCGGCGGCCGTCACACCGGGGCGGCTGCCGAGGTCGGCGCTGACCCAGGCGGCGCGGCAGCCGGCGGCCGTGAGCGTGCCGACCGTCTCCTGCAGCGGGCCGGGGGTGCGGGCCACGACCACCACGCGGGCACCGGCGTGGGCGAGGGCGGTGGCGATGGCGCGGCCGATGCCGGAGCTGCCGCCGGTCACGACGGCCACGCGGCCGTCCAGCGAGAACAGTTCGGAAAGGTATCCCTGCGAGTTCGTCATCCCCGCAGGCTATGCACCCCCGGCTTCCCCGCATCCCCCGCCCCTCGATCGCCGTCGGGGGCAAGACCGAGCCCGTCCGGCGATTGAGGACCGGGGGTCCAGGGGGCGGGGCCCCCGAATCGGCCCCGCCGGCGTTTGAGGCGGGCACGGCGCGAAAAAAATGGCGTGCCCTGCCACCCCCACGTCCCTAGACTCACCGCACAGCCGGCCGCACGAGCCGAACCGAACACAGGGAAAGGGGAACGCACATGCACCAGCACACCGTTCCCCCGTCGCGGTACGACGTGATCCCCGTGTCCCGTTCCGCGCGGTGCCGGCTGCGCGGCCGCCACCGCAGGTGACCCTGACGCACCCGCGTCCCCGTATTCCCCCCGCAGACACGCCCGCGCCGCAGGCCCGGGCCCGTCCGGCCGCCGCCCGCCGTCACACCGGCCGGCCGCCGGGGAATCCGCAATCGCGCTGACCTGACGACACGTCACCCCGAAAGGGCAGCCATGCGCACCGACCGGCAACCCCTCACCACCGTCCGCAACCTCGGCATCCTCGCGCACGTGGACGCCGGCAAGACCACGCTCACCGAGCGCGTCCTGTACGCCACCGGCGCCGTCCACAAGCGCGGCGAAGTCCACGACGGCACCACCGTCACCGACTTCGACGCTCAGGAACGCGACCGCGGCATCACCATCTTCGCCGCCGCCGTCAGCTGCACCTGGGACGCCCACCGGCTCAACCTCATCGACACCCCCGGCCACGTCGACTTCGCCGACGAGGTGGAACGCTCCCTGCGCGTCCTCGACGGCGCCGTCGCCGTGTTCGACGCCGTCGCCGGCGTCGAACCGCAGAGCGAGGCGGTCTGGCGGCAGGCCGACCGGCACGGCGTCCCCCGGATCGCGTTCGTCAACAAGATGGACCGGGCCGGGGCCGACCTCGACGCGGCGGTCGCCTCGCTGCGCGACCGGCTGGGCACCGTACCGCTGGTCGTGCAGATGCCCGTCGGACGCGAGGACACCTTCACCGGTGTCGTCGACCTGATCCGCATGCAGGCCCTCGTCTGGGACGAGGGCTCCGGCCCCGCCGCGCACACCGCGGGACCGGTTCCCCAGGAGCTGCGCGCGGAGGCACGGCGGCGCCGGCGACTGCTCGACGAGACGGTGGCCGGCCTGCACCCGGAAGCCCTGGAGGAGTTCTGTGCGCACGGATCCGTGACCGAGGAGGTGCTCGGCCGGGCGCTGCGCGCCCTCACCCTCGGCGGCGAGGGCGTGGTCGTCCTGTGCGGCTCGGCGTACCGCAACCGCGGTGTCGAACCGCTGCTGGACGCCGTCGTCGCCTGGCTGCCCTCGCCGGCCGACGTGCCGCCGGTCCGCGGCACCCGGGACGGTGCCGAGCAGGAGCGGGCGGCCGACCCGGCGGGCCCGTTCACGGCCCTCGCGTTCAAGGTGACGGCCACCACCACCGGCCGCCTCACCTACCTCCGCGTGTACGCCGGCACGCTCCGCAAGGGCGACCAGGTGCTCGACGCGGGCACCGGGCGCACCGAGCGGATCGCCCGCATCCTGCGGGTGCAGGCCGACCGGCACGCGGAGACGGAGGAGGCGGTGGCGGGCGACATCGTCGCCGTGGTCGGCCCCAAGGCCGCCCGCGCCGGCAGCACCCTCTGCACCCCACGGTCCCCGCTGGTCCTCGAACCGCCGCAGGTGGCCGAGCCGGTGGTGACGGTGGCGGTGGAGGCCCGCCGGAGCACCGACACCGGACGGCTGGCGACGGCGCTGGCGCGGCTCGCCGAGGAGGACCCCTCCCTCGTCGTCCGCACCGACGCCGAGACCGGTCAGACGGTCCTGTCGGGGCTGGGCGAACTCCACCTGGAGGTCGCGGTGGAGAAGGTCCGCCGCGACCACGGCCTCGACGTCGTGGTGGGACGCCCCCGGGTGACCTACCGCGAGACGCTCCTGCGCGGCGTGTCCGGACTGGTCTACCGGCACGTCAAACAGGACGGCGGGTCGGGCCAGTTCGCCCACGTCGTCATCGACGTGGCACCGCTGGACGCTCAGGGAGGTGAGCACGTGACCGACGAGCGGGGGACCGGCTTCGCGTTCCGTTCCACCGTCGTGGGCGGCCGGGTGCCGCAGGAGTACGCGCGCGCCGTGGAGGCGGGCTGCCGGGACGCCCTCGCGGAAGGCCCGCTGGGCGGCCACCCCGTCACCGGGGTGCGGGTCACCCTCACGGACGGGGCGACGCACTCCAAGGACTCCTCGGAGCTCGCGTTCCGCGCCGCGGGCAGGTTCGCCCTGCGCGAGGCGCTGCGCGCCTGCGAGATGCAGCTCCTGGAGCCGGTGTCGGACGTGTCCGTCACCGTCCCCGAGGACGCGGTCGGCGGGGTGCTCGGCGACCTCGCGGCCCGCCGCGGCCGGGTCACCGGCTCCATCACGCAGGCCGGCACGACCGTGATCACCGCGACCGTGCCGCTGGCGGAGCTGTTCGGCTACGCCTCCCGGCTGCGCAGCCGTACGCAGGGCCGCGGCACGTTCACGGCCCGCCCGGCCGCGTACGCACCGGTGCCGCGGCCGGTGGCCGAGGCCGCGCTCGCCCGCTGATCCGGCGGCGGACCCGGGTCCCGCACTGCTGCGGGACCCGGGCCGCGGCCCCCAGGGCCTGTCGTCAAACTCCTGCCTGCCCCGCGACGCCTGGCACGCACTCTCGCCGCACCGGGCGAAAGCCCGAGTACGTCCAGTACAAGGGCATTCGCCCGGCACGCCGAGAGCACGCACCAGACGCCGCGGGGCCGCCCTCCGGGCGACGACAGGAGTTTGACGACAGACCCCAGGGCCGGTGGACCGCACCTCCGCGCCGACGACCAGATGGCACACCAGGTCCCGCACCAGCCACCCGGCGCAGCCGGAGGCCGCCCGCAGTCCTCGTACGGCAGCCCCTCGACCACCCTGCGCAACGCCGCCCACGACGGCGAGGAAGAGATCCACGGCGGCAAATTAACAGCGTGCACCCCGCGCCCGCGTGCGTGCACACTGCACGCATGAACGCCGAGACCGCCGCCCGCCCGACACCGCAGGAACGCGCCCTCGCCCACGTGGCCGGGATGGCGGACGGGCCGCCCGTGCCGCCGGAGCTGCGGGTCACGCTGAACTTCCACCCCGAACGGACCGCACACGGCAGCTCCGTCGTGGAGGCGCTGGGCGAACAGGGCCGGTACGTCTCGCAGTTCGTCACCGGGACCGGCAACGGCGGCCTGACCGCCCATCCCGGCGGTGACCGCTGGCGCTGGGAGAGCCGCATCTTCAACGGGGCCTACGACTGCGCACCGGCGGACGACCGGCCCGTGTACGGCGGCCTCAACTTCCGCCGCAAGCCGGTGGGGGCCGCACCCCGCTTCGGCTCGGCCCACCTCCGGCTCACCGCCGGGGCGCTGGCCCGGAGCACCTTCTGCTATCCGGACAGCTGGCTGGAGCCGGCCGACTTCGGCACCGCCGCCCGGATGGGCCTCGTCGGCCTCGCCCTCGCCGACCGGCAGGACGCCCTCGACGACTACATCGAGGCGCAGGTGCACGGCCCGGTCCGGCTCGACCGCGATGTCGAGGCCCTGGTGCTGGACCCCAGCCACCGTGGCACCCCGGTCGAGGAGGCGGCCCGCCGGCTGCCGTGCCCGGTGGAGTGGCACCCGGGCTTCCGGCTCACCGTCGACGAACTCCGCCGCCACCGCGCCTACCGCGGCCCCGCATACGTCGAACTCGGCGCGGAGATCGCCGTCGACGGCGTCCTCGACCCGCGCACGATCGGCGAGGCCGCCGCGACCGGCCGGCACGATCCACAGGCGCTCAAGAAGGTCTGGCACTGCCTGGCCCGCTTCGGCGCACCGCCGACGGACGACCCGACAGGCTGAACCGGCTGAACCGGCCGAGCGAGCCGATCAGGACGCCCCGTCGCCGGACACCATGCCGTCGTGCCCCCGCCGTGCGCATCGGGGGCCCGCTCAGTCCGAGGGCCCGGCCGCGTTCAGGCGGCGCAGCGCCTCGCGGCGGGTCAGCGGGGCGACCCGGTCGCCGTGCCGGGCCAGCCACGACGTGACGAACTCCGGCTCCCGGGTGGACATCTCCCGCAGGACCCAGCCCAGGGCCTTGCGGAGGAAGAACTCGCGCTCGCCGACGAGGGCGTCCGCGTACCACGTCAGCCGCCCGGTGTCGGGGCGCCGCGCCCGGATTCCGGGCAGCAGGGCCAGGACGGCCGAGCGGCGCAGCCAGAAGTCCTCGTCCGCGATCCACCGGTCCAGCACCGGGCCCGCCGCCGGATCGGCGAGGGCGACGGCCCCGGCGCAGTGCACGGCCAGCGGATCGACCAGCGCCCAGGTCCGGCACTCCCGCAGCAGCCCCTCGACCTCGGCGAGGTCCCCGGCGTCGAGCACCTTCACGTACTGCACGAGCAGCTCGACCGCCGCCAGCCGGAACTCGAACACCGGCTCCGCACCGCCCGCCGGCACCTCCCACAGCTCCCGCACCAGCTGCCGGACCTCTGCCGCGCCCAGCCCCCCGAGCTCCCGCCGCACCGCCGTCACGCACCGCCGCACCTCGGGCACCCGCACCCCCAGATGCCCGATCCCGCTCTTCACGTAGGCCCGCTGCTGCTCCCCGACCGCCGCGTCCTCGTGCGCCCGAAGGGCTTCACGCAACCCCTCGGCCACGTCACCCGTTCCCATGCACCCTCCTCGTCCGCGGCCTCCAGGACCGGCCGTGCATGCACCCTAGGGCCCGCCACCCCGGGGCGGGGCGGCGGGCGCGACAGCGGGGGAGGGTCCCCGGATCAGTCCAGGGTGTCCAGGACGTCGTCCAGGGCCACGAACTTGAAGCCGGTGGCCTCGCGCCCGGAGGTGCCGGGGGTCTCCTGCCCGTCCTGCACGACCAGGAGCCCGTGCGGGTACTTCGGGCCGAGGGGGGCGTTCAGGGCGGCGGCCCCGTCGCAGACCTCGGAGCCGTCCAGGGTGTCCGAGGCCGCGGAGATGCGGAACGCGCCCTCGTACTCGTTGTCGTCCGCCCGCTCCCGGTCGTACGCGACGAACGTGTTGTCGCCCTGGCTGGACGCCAGCAGGTAGCCGTCACCGTCCCGCTCGGTCACCAGCGTCAGCCCCTCGACGTCCGCCGTCAGGTGCGTGCCGCCGTACCCCGGGTCCGCGCCCGGAGTGCACTCCTCGGTCTCCTCGTCGTACGTGCCCGGGACGCCGAACTCGCGGACCTTGTCCATCAGCTGCGGGGTGCCCGACAGGCCGGCCCGGATCCGCCAGATGCCCACGTCCTCCTGGCCGGCGTACAGCGTGCCGTCCGCCGGGTCCACGACCATGCCCTCGACCTGCGGCAGCTCGCCCGGCTCGCCGCACGGCGTCCACGTCCCGCCGTTCGGCAGCCGGAACGAGGAGGGCAGGTCGATCGTCCGCACCTGCCGGTAGTCCACCGTGCCGGCCCGGGTCGCGAACAGCTCGACGAGCGCGATCCGGGCCCGGTTCCGCTGGCTGACCAGCGCGTACGTACGACCGGTCGACCGGTCCGTCCATGTCGCCAGGCCGTATGCGGTCGCCTGCTCGTTGATCTCGTCCTGGCCGGCCGAGAACACCGGCCGGACGGCGGGGTCGGTGACGTCCGTCAGCGGGGCACCGGGCCGGCTGCCGTCGATCCGGTAGATCCGCAGCCGGTCGTTGCCGCGATCGCTGACGACCGCGACGTCCGACCGCCCGCCGGCCAGCCGCAGCCCGTGCACCAGGTCCACGTTGTTGAAGCGGCCCGGGGCGTCGTCGGCGCCGGGACCGGCCGGGGCCGCGACCGACTGCACCTGCTGCGCGTCCAGGTCGTAGACGCGCAGGCCCCCCTGCTTCGCGGTGGCGATCACCAGGCTGCGCGCCGGATCGGCGGGGTTGCGCCAGATCGCCGGATCGTCCGCGTTGGCGTCGCCGCCCGCCTCGTCGTCGAAGAGCGGCAGGGTCTCGGCCTTCGGCCGGACGACCCCGATGCCGTGCGCCTCGGCCGGCAGGGACAACGAGGCTGCGAGCAGCGCACCCAGGACGAGCGCGCCCGCGCGCCCGACAGGACGTGTGGTCATGGTCCTTCTCTCGTAGGGGAGTTGCGCGAACCCGGGTGACCCGGCCCCGCGTGGCGAGGGACAGGCTGGCGGGGACGGGCGTCCGGCCGAGGGCCGGTTACCAACAGGTAGGTGAATTCGCCGTGCCGGGAGGGGAGTTGCCGCACCGCCCGTCTCGCCCCGTCTCGCGCGGCGCCCCGGCCCCGGCCCGGCCCTGCGCCGGAGACCTCCCGACCGGTTGGTATGCTGCCGCCTTCTGTCAGGGCAGTTCCACGTTCCGGGAGAGGGGCGCACCGCATGCTCCTCGACGATGCCTCGGCGGAGTTCCACGCGTTCTTCGAACGCCACTACGCCGAACTGGCCCGCTTCGCCCACCTGCTGACCGGCGAGGCGGACGCGGCCGACGACCTCGCCGCCGACGCCCTGCTCGCCCTCTGGCACCGCTGGGACCGGGTGCGCGCGGCCGACCAGCCGGCCGCGTACGCCCGCGGCGTCGTCGCCAACCTCGCCCGCAACCGCATCCGCAGCGCCGTCCGCGAGCGCCGCCGCATCACCCTGTTCCGGACCCGCCGCCCCGACCGGATCGAGGCCCCGGACGTGGCGGGGGCGGTCGACGTACGGGCCGCACTGGCCCGCCTGCCGTTCCGCAAGCGCGCGTGCGTCGTGCTCCGGCACGCCTTCGACCTCTCGGAACGGGACACCGCCCGGGCCCTCGGGATCTCGGTCGGTACCGTGAAGAGCCAGACCTCCAAGGGCCTGGCCGAACTGGAACGCATCCTGGGCGGACGCGCCGCCGACGAACTGGCGGGGAGGAGGAGCTGATGGACCGCACCCGGCACGACGGCGGCAGTGCATCCGACGGCCCCGGCAGGCACCCCCGGCCCGACGTACCGCAGCTGCTCCGGCAGGCCGCCGCCGCCCACCGGCCCGACCGCACCCGCATGCTCGCCCGCATCGAACACGGCATGACGGCAACTCCCTCCGCATCCGGCGACGTTCTCGCACCCGACACCACCCCCGACACCCCCCGTCGCCGCCCCCGCCTCGCGCCGCGCGTCGTGCTCGCCACCCTGGCCACCGCCACGACCCTCCTCCTCAGCGCCCTTGCCGTCGGCACCGTCGTCCGCGACGGCGGACCGCAGGAGCGGCCCGCCGCCGGCCCCGCCACGCCCCCGCACCCGCCCGCGGGAAGCCCCGCTCCCGCCCGCCCCCGCTCCGAGGACGGTCCGCTGACCGCCGCCGGCGCCCTCGATCCGCACGGCAACCGCTACTGGGCGCAGAGCAACCTCACCCTGGAGACCCGCGAAACCCTCCGCACCCTGACCCTGGAGCTGCGCGTCCGCCAGACCGGCGGGGTCGCGAGCACGGGCAGCTGGCAGACCCGGCCGGCAGCGGACTTCACCCTCTCGGTACGCCGGGACGGGCCCGCCCTCGTCTACCGCTGGACCCTCAGACCCGGCCGGACGGTCCCCCCGGGCAGCCACGTCTTCGCCGCCCAGTACAACCACGCCGAAGGCGTCCGCGACGCCTCCGGCGACACCTACCGCGCGGACGCCCGCACCACCGCACCGGGTGCGAAGGCCGCCACCGTACGCGGAGGCTTCGCACCCGCCGCCTGAACCCGGGACACCGCCGGGCCCGGGACACCGCCGGGCCCGGGACACCGCCGGGCCCGGGACACCGCCCGGGCCCGGCGGACGCACCCGGCCGCCGGCCGACGGCTACCCGCTACGGCCGGTACGCGACGTCCCCGGCGCCGTACCGGCAGTGCGTCCCGTCGGGCCCTTTCCCCACCGCCTCCGGCTCGCCGCTCGTCACGCCCTTGAACCGCTGGCACACCGTGATCCGGCGCGAACCGTCCCCGACGATCGTCAGCTGCACGATCCGCGCGGTGTCACCGAAGTTCGAGTTGATCCCGACGACCGTCTTGCCCGGCGCGGAGGCCACCACGTTGTCGATCACCACGTGCCGCGCGTACTGCTTCCTGCAGTTGCCGCAGGACCGGTAGAGCTTGCCGAAGTCCTCGACGCGGAAGTTGCGGATCACCATGGTGCCCGGCCCGTTGTGCTGGAACACCTTGTCCGAGGCCCCCCGCGCCCCGCCGCCGTCGACGGTCATCACCTGGGCGGACCCGGTGCCCTTGAAGGTGGCGGCGTCCTCGCCCACGTTCTCCCACCACACGTTCTTGAGGGTGCAGCCGCCCTTGCAGTGCACGCCGTCGGCGGCCGGGCTGCCGAGCACCACGTTCTGCAGCACGGCGCCGTCGGCGAGTTCGAACATGGCCGGCTGTCCCTCCGACTGGCCGCCGCTGCCCAGCGCGCCCCTGCCGACGTACCGCCGCCCGCCGCCGTCGAAGAACTTCCCGACCTTGCGGGTGGCCGTGACCGGCACCTCCGTCGTCGGCTTCGGCCACTCCGCGACCTTCCGGCCGGCCGCCCGCACGGCCGCCCCGGCGGCGGGGGAGCCGGCGGGGAAGCCGGCCGTGGGCGAGCCGGCCGCGGACCCCGGCTCGCTCGCCCCGGCACCGGTCCAGACACCACCCGCCACGGCCAGCGCGGTCACACCACCCAGCACGGCGATCCGGACCCGGCGGGGACGTACGGCTCTTCTGCTGCTCACGTTCGACGCTTCCTTACGGAGGGGACGGGGAGGCCGGCCACCCTGCCGGGGGCCGGACCGAGCCCCCGGACCCGCAGGCCGCAACCGGCCGCCGACCGGGCGCTCACGTCCTGGTGGCCGCCACCGCCCGAAAGGTTGCCGCGCGAGCGGAAGAAGATCGCGGCTACCCGGCGGCGTGCACGATCTGGATCAGATTGCCGCACGTGTCGTCGAAGACCGCGGTCGTCACCGGCCCCATCGCCACCGGCTCCTGCGTGAACCGCACCCCCAGCCCGCGCAGCCGGCCGAACTCCGCCGGCACGTCCGCCACGGCGAACGAGGCCGCCGGAATGCCGTCCCGGACCAGCGCCGCCTTGTACGGCCCGACCGCCGGATGCCCGGACGGCTCCAGCAGCAGCTCGGTGCCGTCGGGGTCCTCCGGCGACACCACCGTCAGCCACCGGTCCGCGCCCCCCATCGCCACGTCGTGCTTCAGCACGAACCCCAGCACGTCGGTGTAGAAGCGCAGGGCCTGCTCCTGGTCGTCGACGAACACGCTCGACAGATGGATCCTCATGGGTGCTCCCCGGAAGGCGGGCCCGGATGCTCGCGCCACCGCGCTGCGCCCGGGCATTCGGTGCGGACCGTGGCAACTTCTAGCCGCCCGCGCGCCGCCCGCAAAGCGGACGCTCCGGCCGGCGGGAAAACCCGTACGGGCCCTGCGTCCGGCCGTGTTACGGTCGCCGGGCCGGCCGCGGGACTCCGGTGCGACTTCCGGAACCTGCCTCTGAAGCAATGATTCGCAGCTCGCGCCCCCCTTCCCCGGCCGGCACCGGCCATCGGAGCGACCACCACGGAACGGACATGAACACGGAGTCCTTCGGCGACCTCATCGCGGCCGACGACGTCCTGCTGTTCGTCAACGCCGCGATCACGTCCACCGGCCAGCGCGAGTTCCGCTCCGACGCCGCCACCCAGCAGCTGTCCCTCGACTTCCTCCACGCCTACCTGCTGGGCAACTACCGCGACCTGTACGCCGGTGTGCTCGCCCTCGACATCAACGACCACAACGCCGTCCTCGTCATCCGCGGACTCCTCGAATCCGCCGCCGACGCGACGCCCGGACAGCGCCGCCGCGAAGGCCGCCTCATCGCCGGCCGTCTCGCCCTCCTGCCGCCCCAGCGCGTCTACGGCCTGTTCCGGTCGCTGCGCCGCGCCGCCGTCAACAACCGCCGCACCCGCGCCCTGATCCGAGACTGGCTCGCGGCCCGCCCCGACCTCGCCTTCGACGCCGTCAAATACCGCAGCGGCCTCAAGCAGACCCTGCGCCACGCCCACCTCACTCCCGGCCACCCGGAACTCGGCACCTTCCTGTTCGCCCCCCTCAGCCGCGCCCGCTACGACACCCCGATCCTGGAGAGCTGGCGCCGCGCCCACTACGAACAGGCCGCCGTCTACGACCTGCCCTACACCGTCGCCGAAGGCTTCGCCGCCCGGCACGGCATCCCGCGCAGCGTCTTCCTGGAGCGCATCGCCCCCCGCCTGACCCGCCAGGAAACCCTCCGGCTCCAGGAAACCGCCCAGCGGCACGGCCCCGCCGCCGACCGGGCGGTCCGGGCCGATCTCTCCCGGATGCCGCTCACCCGGCTCGCCGGGTACGTCCTCTCCCTGCCGGCCGCGGAACGCTCCGACCGCCGCGCCGAACTGACCGACGCCCTGCACCGGGCCGCCGTCCGCGTCGCCGGCGCCCACCGCGGCACCTGGGGCCGGGTGACCGCCGTCCTCGACGACAGCTTCTCCTCGTACGGATCCGGCGCGAAGCGGCGGCGGCCGCTCGCCGTCGCCCTGGCCTGCCACCACCTGCTGGCGGCCCTGGCCGCGCAGTACACCGGACTGTGGACCTCCGGCCGCACCGACGCGCTCCTCGCGCACCCCGTCGGCCCGACCCCGCTCGGCGAACGGATCCTCGACGCCCTGGACACCGGCCCCGAACGGCTGCTGATCGTCTCCGACGGCTGGGACAACGCCCCGCCCGGCCTCGCCGGCGAAGTGCTCCGCATCTGGCGCACCCGCCTCGACCCGGACCGCCGCACCAGCGTGGTCCACCTCAACCCGGTCTACGACGCCGCGGACTTCGACGTCCGGCGGCTGGCGCCGAGCGTGCCCACCGCGGGCATCCGCGACGCCGAGGACCTGCCCGCACTCGTCGAGATCGCCCAGTTCGCCGAGGGCCGCACCGGCCTCGCCGAACTCCGGGCCTACCTGGACGCCCGCGCGGCCCGCCTCCCGCACCCCCGGGTCCCGGCGGCGCGCGCGGAAGGAGCCCCGCAGTGAGCCCGCACCCCCCGGCCGCCGACCCCGCCGCCCCCCGCCCCGGCCTGCTCGACGGCCTGGACGTACGCCCGTCCCAGGTCTGGGGCGCCGTACGCCTCGTCCCGCTGGTCCGCCCCGAGCCCGTCACCGACCTGCGGCTGCACCCTCGGGTCTACGGCGGCCCCGGCCTCGTCGACCTCGGCGGCGGGCACGCGTACGCCTCCTACATCCCGCACGGCCTCGTCGCCGAATGGACCCCCGACGGCACACCCGCCGCCGCGTACGGCACCCAGCTCGCCGAGGACCGCACCCGGCGGCACCCGGACACGGGGCGCACCGGCGGCCGGGCCCGCCCCGACCAGCCGGTCGCGGCCATGCAGCTGCACTTCCACCGCCGCACGGCCCGCCGCGAGGCCAAGCACCGGGTGCGCTTCCTCCCGCTCCACCTCGCCCTGGAGGGCTACCTCGCCCTGCACTTCGGCGGGCCCGTCATCGCCTGGGAGGAGTGGTCGCAGCAGGCACTGCGCCAGGGCCTGTCGCCGCGCGCCGAGGCCGCGTACCTGGGCACGGACGTCCCCGGACTGGCCGACGCGCTCAGCGTGTTCGAGATCCACCCCGGCCAGTGCGGCGTCCTCGTGTACCTGGCCGACACGCTCGCCGCGGCCTTCGTCGTACCGCACCCGGAGGACTACCGGACCCTGCACCCCACCCTGGTGCAGGACCTCTACGGCGACCTGGTGCACCACTACGCCACCCTGATGCCGCCCGTGCCGGACTTCACCGCCCGCATCGCCGACGGCCCGTCCGTGCGCAGCCTCGCCGGACTGCGGGCCGCCGTCCGGGAACAGGCCGCGCAGTGGGCGGAGTTCCACGGCACCACCCTGGCCGCCGGCCTCCTGGACCAGCCGCGCACCTGGCAGCGGGTCCGGCGGATGGACCGCTTCACCCTGTCCCGGTTGCTGCCGCCGTTCCGCCCCCGCGAGGCCAACCACATCGGCGAGGCGATCACCGACGAGCACGGCCGCACCGTCTACCTCAAGACGTTCCGGCTCCCGGAGGCCCAGGTGCGCCGCGGCCACCTCCTCGACCGGCTCGCCGCCCACGACTGGCACCTCGCCGCCACCGCCGCCGGACTCGGCACGACCGCGGCCCAGTTCGCCCTCCGCCTGGAGTCGGCCGGCTTCGGCCACCTGCTGCGCCAGGACGTGCTCGACCACTACCGGAGCAGCCACCGCAGCTGACCCGGCGGGTAGTTCGACCGCGGGGCCGCCCCCGGGGCGACGACAGGAGTTTGACGACATGCCCTAGCGGGCCGGGACCGCCGGCGGCGGGCCGTCGGCCGCCGGCACCGGCATGCTGCTCAGCCGGGACACCGGCGACCACCACAGCACCGCCACCGGCACCACCAGCAGCAGCGTGCCGGCAAGCAGCACCGCCCGGACCCCGAACGCCGCCGCCAGCGCCCCGCCGGCCAGCGCGGCGAACGGGCGGCTGCCCGTCACCAGCCAGGTCGACGTCTGCTGCGCCCGCGACTGCAGCTCCGGCGGGCACACCTGCTGGCGCAGCGCCCGCTGGGTGGTCCCGGCCACCGCCGTCGCCGCCAGCCGGACCCCGCCCGCCAGGCCCAGCACCGCCAGCCACACCGCTCCCGGCCGGGCGACCACCAGCGGCACGCTCATCACCGGGCACAGTGCGAACCCGGCCAGCAGCGTCCGGCCCGGGCCGATCCGCGCCACGATCCGCGGCGCCATCAGGGCCCCGGCCAGCGCACCGACACCCGACGCCCCCATCACGACGCCCAGCCCGGTCGCACCCGACCGCAGCGCGGTCAGCAGGTGGAAGGCGAAGAACGTGTTCATCAGCCCGGTGGCGAAACCGGTCACCGCCACCGCGAGGACGAGCGTCCGCACCAGCGGCGTACGGGCGGTGTAGGCCAGGCCCTCCCAGACCTCGGACGCCATCCCCGCCCGCCGCCCGCCGCCCGGCCCGGCCGCCGGCGCACCTCCGCCGGCCGCCGGACCGGGCGCCCGCGGCCGGCTGGGGATCCGCCACGCGCACCACGCGGACACCGCATACGACAGCGCATCCAGCCAGAACGCCCGCGCGGCGCCGAGCAGCGCCACCAGCAGGGTCCCCAGATGGCTGCCGGCCGCGTCCGCCGCGCCGAACGCGGCCCCGATCCGTGCGTTCGCCCGGTGCAGTTCGGCCGGTTCCACCAGCTCCGGGACGATGGCGATGGCCGCCGCCTGGTGCAGCACGGTCACCGCGCCCAGCGCCAGCGCCACCCCGTACAGCACCGGCACCGCCAGCACTCCGGCCAGCGCGGCGACGGGGACCGCGGCCACCACCCCGGCCGCCACCACGTCGGTGCCGACCATCAGGGCCCGCTTGGAGTGCCGGTCCACGATCGCGCCCGCGGGCAGGGCCAGCAGGAACGCCGGCAGCTGTGCCAGGAACGCCAGCAGGGCGATCTGCCCGGCGTTCGCGCCCAGTTCCAGCACGGCCAGCGCCGGCAGTGCCACCACGTGGACGGACGTACCCGCCAGCCCGGCGCTCTCCCCGGCCAGGTAGGACCGGAACCCCCGACGGTCCCGCAGCGAAGTCCCCCCGCCGCCGCCCCTCCGCGCCGCCGGCACCCTCACCAGCACCCGCCTCCCTCCGCCTCCGGCCGGCCGGGCCCGCACCCGGCCGTCCCACGGGCGACCGGCGCCCGGCCGGGCCCGCACACCGCCCCGACGCGGCGTTCCGCCCGGCCGCGCACCGGCCCGGCCCGTCGACCGGCCATCCGACCGAGCCTGCCACGCGCCATCGGCCCGGACAACGCCCGCGCCCGCCCACCCGCCGAACAGAGCAATCCGGACGACGTGCCCCGGCCCGGCGGCCCCAGGCCGCCGCCTCCAGGGTCCGTCCCGCCCCCGCGCGGGGGCGAGCCCTGCGCACCCGGCGGCGGCACACGTGACCGGAATCGATCGCCGTCGCCGCCCGCCCGGCGCCCGGACCCCGACGCGGTCTTGTGAGGGCCGAACCCGGTGATTCACCATGGCGCGTGCTCACAGGTGCCCCACAGCATCCTCACAGAGCACCCGCACGCCCGAGCACCCCCAGCACCACGCCTTTCCTTCCTGCGCACCAGCACGAGGAGACCACGTGGCACGACGCAGCACCCCGTTCCGCACGGCCATCGCCGCACTCGCCGGCGCCGCCCTCTTACCCCTGGGCGCCGGGGTCGCGGCCGCCGCCCCCGAGCCACCGCCCGGACTTCCGCCCACCGCGGCCGAGTTGAAGATCGAGGCGAAGCTGCGCGGCCGGCTCGACGACGACCGCAAGACCGCCTTCTGGGTCTACCTCGACAGCAAGGCCGACCTCACGGCCGCCACCCGGCAGCGCAGCCGCGCCGGCAAGGCCGCAGCGGTCCTCAAGGCCAAGAAGGACCACGCCGGACGCACCCAGGCGGGGCTGCTCAAGGCCCTCGAAGGCGCCGGAGCCGACTACACCTCCTACTGGATCGTGAACGCGGTCAAGGTCGTCGGCAGCGGCAAGCTGGCCGAGAACCTCGCCCGCCGCCCCGAGGTCGCCACCATCGAGGCCGACGAGAAGGTCACCCTCCCCAAGCCCCTCGAAGGCAGCCGGGAGGCGGCCGCCGACGCCGTCGAGTGGAACGTCGACCGGATCAACGCCCCCAAGGTATGGGAGCAGTTCGGCGTCCGCGGCGAGGGCATCGTCGTCGCGAACATCGACAGCGGCGTCGACCACACGCACCCCGCGGTCGCCGCCCAGTACCGCGGCAGGGCCGCCGACGGCACCCACGACCACAACTACAACTGGTTCGACCCGGCCGGCGTCTGCGCCGGTGCGGCGCCCTGCGACAACAACGACCACGGCACCCACACCATGGGCACGATGGTCGGCGACGACGGCGGTGCCAACAAGATCGGCGTGGCGCCCGGGGCGAAGTGGATCGCCGCCAAGGGCTGCGAGACCAACTCGTGCTCCGAGTCCTCCCTGCTGGCCTCCGGCCAGTGGATCGTCGCCCCCACCGACCTGGCCGGCGCCAACCCCCGCCCCGACCTCGCCCCTCACATCGTGAACAACTCGTGGGGCAGCTCCGTCCACGACGACTGGTACCAGGAAGTCGTCGACGCGTGGCGGGCCGCCGGCATCTTCCCAGCGTTCTCCAACGGCAACTCCGGCCCCGGCTGCGCCACCAGCGGCTCCCCGGGCGACTACGCGGGCTCCTACAGCTCGGGCGCGTTCGACATCAACAACACGATCGCCTCGTTCTCCTCCCGCGGCGCCGGACCCAACGGGACCGTCAAGCCGAACATCGCGGCCCCCGGCGTCAACGTCCGCTCCTCGGTGCCCGGCGGTTACGACGCCTTCTCCGGCACCTCGATGGCCTCGCCGCACACCGCCGCCACCGTCGCCCTGATGTGGTCCGCCGCACCCGCCCTCGCCGGCGACGTCGCGCAGACCGAGGCGCTGCTCGACGGCACGGCCGTCGACACCGAGAACACCAGCTGCGGCGGCAGCGGCGCCGACAACAACGTGTTCGGCGAAGGCCGCCTCGACGCGCTCGCCGCCGTGTCCAACGCCCCGCGCGGGGCGACCGGTGCGCTCGCCGGCACCGTCCGCTCGGGCGGCGCCCCCGTCGTCGGCGCGAAGGTCACCGCCGACGGCCCGATCGACCGCACCACCACCACCTCCGCGGACGGCAGTTACTCCTTCCCGGCCCTCTCCGTCGGCGAATACGCCCTGACGGCCGGCAAGTTCGGCTACGGCCAGGAGGCGGCCACCGCGACCGTCACCGAAGGCGGCACCGCCACCGGGGACTTCACCCTCACCCAGGCGCCGTCCGCCACCGTGACCGGCACCGTCACCACCGGCGCCGGACCGGCCGCCGGCGCGAGCGTCACCGTCGCCGACACCCCGGTCACCGCCACCGCCGACGCCCAGGGCCGCTTCGAGGTGACCCTGCCGCACGGCTCGTACGAGATCCGCGCCGGCCACTCGTCCCGCTGCGTCACCACCGGCAGCACCCGGGTCACCGTCGCCGCCGACACCACCGTCGCCGTGACCCTGCCCGACCGCACCGACGCCTACGGCTACGCCTGCGCCACCGGCGACCGGCCGTACGCCGCGGGCGACCGGCAGCTCGCCCTCACCGGCGACAACACCACCGAGCGCGTCCCGCTGCCGTTCCCGGTCCCGCTGTACGGCACCACGTACGGCGCCGCCTGGATCGGCACCAACGGCACCGTCAGCTTCGGCGGCGCGCACGGCGGCGACATCAACGGCGACCTGCCGTCCGCCGCCACCCCGAACGCCGCCCTCTACCCGATGTGGGACGACCTCGTCGTCGGCGCGGCCGGCACCGGCTCCGGCGTCTTCACCTCCGTCTCCGGCGAGGCACCGCACCGCGTGTTCACCGTCGAATGGCGGCAGGTCGCCCACTGGTCCGCGCAGAGCGACAAGTTCTCCTTCTCCGCCGCCATCGGCGAGGACGGCCGCATCACCTACCACTACAAGGGCACCACCGGCACCGGCCTGAAGGCCGGCTCCAGCGCGACCATCGGTGTCGAGAACGCCACCGGCACCGACGCGTTCCGGTACGCGTTCAACACCCCGGTGCTCAGCGACGGCCTGTCCCTGTCGTTCCGCACCACCAAGAGCGGCATCGTCACCGGCAGGGTCCTCGACGCCAACGACGGCCTCGGCGTCGCCGGCGCCACCGTCACCGTCGGCTCGGGCACCACCGCCGTCACCGCCACCACCGGCACCGACGGCGGGTACGTCGTCCAGAGCCCGGCCGGGTCCGTCCCGGTCGCCGTGACCGCGAACGCCTACCAGAGCGAGCAGGTCACCGTGCAGGTCGACGCCGACGCCGTCACCGGCGTCACCCGGCACCTGAAGACCGGCAAGGTCACCGCCTCCCGCCCGGCCGTCGAGGTCGTCGCCCCGCCGGAGCAGCGCCGCACCCGCTCCCTGGAGCTGACCAACCCGGGCTCCGGCACCGCGTACACGGTCGCCGAGGACGCGCCCTGGCTCACCGTCACCCCCGCCGCCGGCGACCTGCCGACCGGCGGGAAGGCCGCCCTGGCCCTCGCCGTCGACACCGCCGGCCTGGAGCGGGGCACGGTCCTCAGCACCGACCTGAAGATCACCTCGGCCAGCGGCCGCACCCCGGTCCTGACCGTGCCCGTCAAGGTCGTCGTACCGCGCTACCAGGCCGCCCTCGACGCCGGCGCCGACTACTCCGGCACCGACAGCCTCGGCGACACCTGGTCCCCGGACCGCAAGTACACCCCCGGGTCCTACGGCTACCAGGGCAACGCCACGGCCAAGGCCACCGGTGCCGCCATCCGCGGCACCGACGACCAGCGGCTGTACCGCAACGCCCGCGAAGGCATGTACGAGTACCGCTTCGACAACGTGCCCGACGGTACGTACACGGTGGAACTCGGCTTCGCGGAACTGTCCGCCACCCGCCCGAACAAGCGCGTCTTCGACGTCCTCGCCGAAGGCGTCCAGGTCCTGCCGGCCCTCGACATCTCCCTGGAGGCCGGCACCTACACCGCCCTGTCCCGCACCTACACGGTCACCGTCACGGACGGCACCCTCAACGTCCGCTTCGTGGCGCGCTCCGGCTACGGCAAGCCCCTGGTGAACCTGCTCCGCGTCACCGAACGCCCCGACCGGCCGTGATCTGACCTGGCGCCGGGCCACTCCCGTGCCCCGCTCCAGATCGGTCAGCAGCCCGTCCAGCCACGCCACCGCCACGTAGTACCCGCCCGGCGCGCCCGCCGGCTCCGCACCGAAGGTGTCGAACGCCGGGTCCCGCAGCCGCAGCGGCGCCGCCGGGGTGTCCCCGCCCGGGTCGAGGGCCGCCGACACCAGCAGCATCCGCCCCGCCACCCGGTCCCCGAGCCGCATCAGCTCCGCGGCCGCCGCCCCCGCCAGCGGGGCGGCCACCACCGGCTCGCGGGGGATCAGCAGCCGGTCCGAACCCCACAGCGTGTGGTACCCCGTCATCAGCACCGCCTGCCAGTCCGGCCCCGGGTCCGGCCCCCGGCCCGCATCCGCCCCGCCCCCGCCGCGCCGGGCCTCCGCCGGCTCGCTCTGGAACTGCGCGTACGCCGACTCCGCCAGCGCCAGCGCATGCTGGAGGGAGCCCCGCCCGGGCATCACGGTCCGTGGCGCCCGCGGCCCGCCGGCCGTCACCGAGGCCGCCGTCGCCACCACGATCTCCGCCGCGTGCCGCATCAGCACCGCCGCCGACCGCCGCAGCTCGTCGCCCGCCCCGCGCGGCCAGGCCAGCAGCCCGAACACCGCACCGATCGCACTGCCGATCAGCACGTCCAGCACCCGGAACTCGGCCAGCCGCCAGGTCGTCGGCGCCAGCTGTGCGAACGCCAGCGACACCACCAGCGTGAACAGCGCCTGCGCCCAGCCCACGCCCTTCACCGGCCCCAGCGTGAAGGCGACCAGCATCAGCACCGGGAACACCGCCGCGTACACCGCGACGCTGTCGCCCACCGCCGTCAGCAGCGCCGCCGTCAGCAGCGCGCCCACCAGCGTGCCGGCCAGCGCCCGGCGCACCGTGGCCCGGGTCGCCGCCGCCGTCGTCCGGGTCAGCGTCAGCGTGGCCAGCAGCACCCAGAAACCGTGCGGCAGGGTGCCCACACCCGCGATCAGCCGGGCCGCGGCGAGCGCCAGACTGATCCGCACCGCGTTCTGGAAGAACACCGACCGCTGCCCCGCATGGCCCTCCATCCGGTGCCACCACAGCCGTGGCGCCCGCATCCGCGCGTACCAGAACCGCCCCGGCGCCGCCGCCACCGACGCGCCCCGCCCCCGTACGGCGATCCCCGCGGCCACCGACAGCGCCAGCGCCGCGTCCGCGACTGCGGCGACCGCCGCCCGGTGCCGCAGCACCGCCGGCGTCGCCGCCCCGGCCGGTACCGTCCCGAGGTCGGCCCGGGCCCGGGCCAGCTCCGCCCGCGCCTCCTCCTCCCCGGCGGGCGCCGGCACCTCCCGACCGGAGCGCAGCAGCCCGGCCGCCGCCACGGTCACCGGCTCCACGGCCCGCAGCGCGACGAGCGCCGCGTCCGGCGGCCCGCCGGGACCCGCCTCCGGCCCCGGCGGAAGGGCCACCAGCCGGCTCAGCAGAGCCCGGGCGGCCAGCCCGGCATGCGACAGCGCCCGGTCCCGCAGCCCGGGACCGGCCGGCCGGTCGGCCTCCGGCACGTGCAGCGGGCGCAGCACCTCGGCCACCGTGCGCACCCGCTCCGCCGACGGCCGGACGTACGGCGGCCCGGCCAGGCCGCGCACGCACTCCGCCGCGCAGTCCACCCCCCGGGCCACCCGCTCCCGGTACGGCAGCGGCGCCGGATCGGGGAACAGCAGCGCCTCGGCGAGCACCAGGAACAGCAGCCCGGCGGTCGTTCCCGTCAGCCGCTCACCCAGGGAATCCGGCGCGTACGGCGGGAACGACGGCAGGATGTACAGGAGCTGGAGCCCGGGTGCGACGCCCGCCGGGCGCGGTCCGCCCACGGCGAGGAAGGCCAGCCCGAAGCCGATCACCAGCATCCCGGCCACCGCGCTCCACGTCCGCACGGACAGGAACGTGCCGACCGCCACGAGGGCCCAGCACGCCGGCACCGACCGCAGCACCACCCCGGCGCGCTGCCGGCCGGTGCCGGGGATCCGGGACAGCCCGGCCAGGGCGACGGCCGCGAACAGGGCGTACGTGGCGGCCGTCGGCATCCCGAACCCGTAGCGGAACACGTAGAACCCGGTGCCCGCGGCGACCGTCACCCGGACCGCCCGCCGGGCCGCCGCGACCGTTCCCTCCGGCACACCGATCACCCCACCAGCATCACCCGGCTCCGGGCGGCGGGCGCGTCAGGCGGTCCCGCGGGCCAGGCCGCGGTCAGGCGGGCTTGACGTACGAGAAGGCGGTAACGGTCACCTTGCCGTCGCACAGGGCGAACACGCCGTCGTCCAGCGCGGTCTGGTGGCCGCCGGCGCCGGGGACGCCCAGCACGATCGTGGGGTACGTGGCCGGGGTGGCGCCGGACGTGCAGTAGCCGTCCGCCTCGCCGAGCACCGGGACGAACGTGAGCTTGGTCCACGCCTTCATGCCGGGAGCCAGGGCGACCGTCTTGGCGGTGCCGCTCCAGGTCACCGCCAGCGGCACGTTCTTGTCGGGGGAGCCGTTGCCGGCGCCGGCGACGGTCGGGAAGCCGCGGACGGTGCAGACCTTGGCGGAGGTGTTGGCGACCGAGACGACGGCGGCGCCGGTGCCGGTGCCGGGCGGGCGGACGGCCGCCTGGGTCGCTTCGGACACCTTGAGGTCGGGGGCCGTGCAGGGCTTGGGCTTGAGACCGGAGCCGCCGCCCGTGCCGCCGGTGGTGCCGCCGGTCGCGGAGCCGCCGGTGGAACCACCGGTCGTGCCACCCGTGCTGCCGCCGGTCGTGCCACCCGTGCTGCCGCCGGTCGTGCCGCCTGTGCTGCCGCCGGTCGTGCTGTCGCCGGTCGTGCTGCCTCCCGTGGAGCCGCCGGAGCCGCCCGTGGCCGCGCCGCCGGTGGTGCCGGCCGGGGCCGAGGGGGCGGTCGGCGTGCCGGCGGCGCCGTCGTCGCCGCTCGGCGTGCAGCCGGTCATCAGAGCGACGGCCGCCGTGGCCGCCGCGATCACTGCGGCCGTCCGGCGGACGCCTGCTGCGTACTGCATGGGAACTCCCCGAGGTCGTGCGACCGGCCCAGCACCGGCACTCGCGTCGGCAGACACAGCGACGCGACCTGGCCGGTTCCCGTGCCGTTCCGCTGTTGCGGATTCATGACAAGGCGGCGACCGGGCCGCTGCAAGCAGGACTTCCGCGTGGCCGAAAACAGCCGAAGGTGCGGGGGTGTACTAGTGGTACACCCCAGTGGTGTGTACCGTGAGTGCATGAGCCCGCTCCCGCGCTTCCACCGCCTCCCCGCCGAACGCCGGTCCGCCATCCTCGCCGCCGCCCGCGCCCAGTTCGCCGCACACGGCCCCGAGGCCGCCTCGTACAACAAGATCATCGAGGCGGCGCGGATCTCCAAGACCGCCGCCTACCAGTACTTCGACGGGCGCGAGGACCTGCTCGCCGCCGTCCTGGACGACGTACTGGAGCGGCTGCTCGGCGTGCTCGGACCGTGGACCCCGGCCGCCGGGGAGAAGGAGTTCTGGGCACAGCTGGAAGCCGGAACGGCAGCCCTCGCCGCCCACCTGGACAGCCACCCGGACGACCTCGCCCTCGCCGACCCCGCCGCCCGCCGGGCGGCCGGCGCCGCCGCATGGACCGGCTGGTACGAGACGCTCGTCCGGGACGGCCAGAGGCTCGGCGTGATCCGCACCGACATCGAACCGCCGCTCCTGGCCGCCGCGACCGCCGCCGTCCTGCGCGCCGCCGACACCTGGGCGCTCGCCGCCCTGCGCGACGGCGGCAGCCCCGACACCGGCCAGGTCTGGCGCCTCCTCCGCGGCCTGTGGACCTCCACGGACTGACCCGGCCACCGACCCGCCAAGGAAAGGGAACCGACCGTGCACCCCGACCTCCAGCCCGCCACCCCGCCCGCCCCGTCACTTCCCTCCGCCCCGTCCGCCGACCCCGCCCGCCCCGACCTGCGGATCGACTGGCGCATACCGGCCACGCCCCCCGGCCTCTCCGGATGGCTCGACCGCTTCACCGGACCCGGCAAGACCCGCTCCGAAACGGTGGCCGAAACCGCCGGCGCCGGCCTGTGCGCCGTGCTGCTCGCCGCCGGCATCGCCGCCACGGACCTCGCCGGCACCTGGTCGGGGCTCCAGCTCGCCGTCGTCGTCCTCATGGGCCTCGACGTGCTCGGCGGGATCCTCACCAACGCCACCAACTCCGCCAAACGCTGGTACCACCGCCCCGGCCCGGGCGCCCGCCGCACCCGGCTGCTGTTCGTCTCCGCGCACCTGCTCCACCTCGCTGCCACCGGGCTGGTCGTCCTCGACGGCGACTGGCGGTGGACCCTCGCCAACACCGCCGTCCTGCTCTGCGCCACCGCCGTGGTGGAGTGCGCCCCCGTCCACCTGAAGCGCCCGGTCGCCATGGCCGCCTACACGGCCGCGGTCCTGATCAACCTCTTCTGGCTGACCCTGCCCGTCGCCCTGGCCTGGTTCGCCCCGCTGTTCTTCCTCAAGCTTCTGGTGTGCCACCTGATCCCCGAGGCCCCGCTGGAGAAGGCGGCCGACGATGACTGAACGCCCGCCGCAGACATGGCAGTTGCGCGACGACGCGGAGGTCGCCGCCTGTGCCCGGGTGCTCGCCGCCGCCTTCGCCGCAGAGCCCGCCACCCACTGGATCGCGGGCCGATCCCCACGGGTGCGCGCGGCATGGTTCCTGGCGACGCTGCGCACCCACGCCGGACTCCCCGGGGCCCGCCGCCACCTGCTGACGGACCCCGCCGGCCGGCCGGTCGGCGCCGCCGTCCTCACCCCGCCCGCGACCCGGCCCGCCCCCGCCGCCCAGGCCGCCTGGGCGGCCCGCACCCTGCGCCACTGCGGCCCCCGGCCGCTGCTGCGCACCCTGCGCTACCTGCACGCCTCCGAAGCCGCGGCCGTCGACGGCGCCTGGACGCTGGAGTTCATCGGCGTCGCACCCCACTCGGCGGGCCGCGGCGCCGGCCGCCGCCTCCTCGACCACGTCCTGACGGCCACCCCGGCCCCCGGCGGCCTCTACCTCACCACCGCCGACCCGGCCAACGTCCCGCTGTACCGGCACTTCGGCTTCACCACCCTGCGCACCCCGGCCGTCGGCCCGCTCGCCACCACCGCCATGTGGCGCCCCGCCACGACCGGTTGAGGAGCCGGCCACCTGACTCCGGCACCGGTCCCGCCGCCCCGGATCCGCCGCCCCGGATCCGCTCGCACTTGAATCTCCCGCAGGGGGAGTTCCTACCGTACGGACACCGCGACGGGCCGTCGGAGCCCGCCGCGGAAGCCCGCCCGGACCGGAGGAACACCGAGATGAGCAGCGACACGACCGGAACCGCGACCACGTTCGTCCTGGTGTCGGGCACCTTCACCGGTGCGCACGTCTGGGAGGACACGGCCGCCCGGCTGACCGCCGCCGGAGCCGACGTACGGACCCCCGCCCTCACCGGCCTCGACGGGAACCCCGCCGACGGCACCGCGCCCGACCTGGAGACGCACATCGCGGACGTGCTGGCGGCCGTCGACTCGGTCGACGGGGCAGCCGGCCGCCGGATCGTGCTCGTCGGCCACGACTACGGCATCCACCCCGTCCTCGGCGCCGCCGACCGCCGGGCCGAGCGCATCGACCGGATCGTCCACCTCGACTCCGGCATGCCGCAGCCCGGCGTCCCCGCCCTGGCCGCGGTCCCCGACCAGGGCATCCGCGCCGAACTCGCCGCGCACACCCACCCGGCGGGGGTCCTCGCGCCGCCCACCCGCGACGGCTGGCAGCGCTGGGGCAGCACGGCCGGCGTCCCCGACGCGGCGCTGGACCGGCTCACCGCCCTCGCCCGCCCGCAGCCCCTCGGCACCCTCCTCCAGCCGCTGCACCTCACCGGCGCGGTGGCCTCGGTCCCCACCACCGGCGTGCTGTGCACCGGCAACGGCGCGAGCATCGAAATGGTGGAAATGGTGGTCGGGTTCGGCGAGCCCGCCCTCCAGGCCCTCCTCGACCCGCAGGTCACCTTCTTCGAACTGGCCACCGGCCACTGGCCGATGCTCTCCTGCCCGGCCGACCTCGCCGAGGTGCTGCTCGGCGCCGCCGCCGGCGAGGGCCACCGCCTCAAGGGCCCGGCCGCCGAAGGCGCCGCCGAGCCGGCCGAACTCCCGGGCCACCTGCGACCGTTCCTCCTCGACGTCCCCGAACTCCCGCACGAGCGCACCGGGAACCTCGACCTCTACGTCCCCGAGCGGGCCGACGGCCCGCGGCCCGCGGTGGTCATCGTCCACGGCGGTCCGGTGCCCGCCGGGGCGCAGCCCACCCCGCGGGACTGGCCCACCCTCGTCGGATACGCCCGGTACGCCGCCTCCCTCGGCGTGGTGGCCGCGACCTTCGACCACCGCCTGCACGACGTCACCGCGTACCCGCCCGCCGCCGAGGACGTGGCCGACGCCGTCGCCCGGGTCCGCCGGGACCCGCGCGTGGACCCCGACCGGGTGGCCCTGTGGTTCCTCTCCGGCGGCGGCCTGCTCACCGCCGAATGGCTCGCGGCCCCGCCCGCCTGGCTGCGCTGCCTGGCGGCCAGCTACCCGATCCTCGCCCCCATGCCCAACTGGGGCCTGCCCGAAGGCCGGTTCCGCCCCGCGGACGCCGTCCGGAAGGCCGGCGACCTGCCCGTCGTCCTCACCCGGGCCGGCCGGGAGATGCCCGAAATCGCCGCCACCGTGGCCGAGTTCCTCGCCGCCGCCGAGGACTGCGCCGCCGCCGTCGAGGTGATCGACGTCCCGAGCGGCCACCACGCCTTCGAGACCCTCGACCCCACCGACGAGTCCCGCGAGGCCGTGCGCCGCGCCATGCGGACGGTCCTGGGACACCTGACCGCCTGACGCCGGCCCCGGCCCCGCCCCCGGCCCGGCCGCCAGGCGGCATCCGGGCCCCGGCCGGTCTCCGGCGCACTTTTGTACGCTGGAGACATGACCGAGCGGAAACCCCCCGGGGTCAGCTTCGAATCCTTCGTCGACAAGCAGATCCGCGAAGCGGCCGAACGCGGCGACTTCGCGGCCCTGCCCGGCTTCGGCAAGCCTCTCGCCGACGACAGCGCCCCCTACGACGAGATGTGGTGGGTCAAGGGCAAGCTGCACGCCGAAGGGGTCTCGGTGCTGCCGCCCGCCCTCGCCCTCCGCAAGGAGGCCGAGGACGCCCTCGAAGAGGCGGCCGCCGCCCCCACCGAGGCCCGCGTCCGCGCCGTCCTCGACGCCGTCAACGAGAAGATCTCCGCCGCGGTCAGGCGGCCCCCGCCGGGACCCCCGCTGAACCTCCGGCCGTTCGACGTCGAGGAGCACGTCCGCGCCTGGCGAGCCGCCCGCAGCTGACCCCGCCCGCAGCCGACCCGTCCCGGACCGGCCCCGGGGGACCCGTGACCCGGGACCCGATCAAGCCAGCAGCCGGTTCCACGTCCGGGCGTCCACCACCCCGTCCGACGGCAGCGACCGCGCCGACTGGAACGAGGCCACCAGCGCGGCCGTCCCCGGCCCGAACAGCCCGTCCACCTCAGCCCGGTACCCCAGCGCCGCCAGCCGCGTCTGCACCGCCCGCACCGCCTGCCCGGCCGCGCCCCGCGCCACCGGAACGCTCAGCTGGTGCCAGGTCTGGTGCCCGGCGACCCCGTCCACCACCGTGTCGCTGACCCGTTGGAACGTCCGTACCGCCTGCTCCGTCTCCGGACCGAACACCCCGTTCACGGGCACCTGCGCCCCGCGCTGCACCAGCAGGTACTGCAGCGCCCGCACCCGCTCGCCCGCGTCCCCCCGGCGCAGCACCGACCAGACCGGCGCCGCCGGATCCCCGCCCAGCGCCGCCGCGACGTCCTCGCGCAGCTGCGGCAGCCGCGCGTACAGCCGGTCCCCGGGGCACTGCGTGCTGTTGAAGTCGCGGTGCCCGTAGATCTGGTACGCCCGGATCCCGTACTGCACGCAGATCTTCGCGCACAGCGAGACCAGCACCTCGTACTGCTCGGCGCGCGGCTCCTCGGTGAGGTACGTGCCCTCGTTCTCGATCCCGACCGCCACCGTGTTCTGCCCGATGCAGTGCGCGCCCTCCACCATCTCGGAGCCGCTTTCGAGCGCTGCGAGGCTCTCGTGCCGGCCCTCGGTGACGAAGCCGCCCCGGGTGACGGTGAAGTGCTGGCCGGTGTCGATCCAGCCGTTCGTGTCCATCTGGTACGTCTGCATCGCCCGGGCCAGCGTGACCGCCCGGGCCCGCGAGTAGTCGGTCACGTTCTTCGTCGCCGTGTGATGCACGATGATCTTGTGCGGCACGGAGTCCAGCACCGTCACGTCCCGCCGCGGCGACCGCGCACCCCACGTCTCGCAGTCGATGACGTCCGGCCCCGCAGACCCCCCGCGCGGCCGCGCCCGCGCCGGGGCGGCCGCGCCGAACGCCGTGAGCGCGGCACCGAGGGAGACCGCGCCCGAGAGCACGGCACGGCGGGGCAGCCGGGAGACGAGTGCGGACGGCGTCGGGGGAAGTCCGGTCATGGGCGGTCCGTTCGACGGGGGAGCGGGGGCGCACCGGGCAGAACGCGCCCCCCTGACCCGGCTGAACGCTGGCACCCGCACCCGCCCCGGACAAGCCGCACCGCCGACCATGGCCCCCTACGGCCGCCCGAAGCGACCCGAAGGGACGGCCCCCGGGCCCGCCGGACCCGGCGCCGGTCAGCCGCCCAGGCGGTGCAGCTCGGCCGCCAGATGGTGGTGGTACGGCAGCCCCATGGCCGCCATCTCCTGAGTGACCGCCAGCACCCCGTCCTGCAGCGCGTACCGGCGGCGCATCCCGGTGACCTCCTTGGCGCGCGGGGTGACCGCCACCCGGTCCGTCGCCAGCTCGATGCCGGTGCCCGCGGCCCCGCCGGCCGGCTCCGCGACCCGGCCGGTGTACGTCTCCACGATGCCCGTCGGATGCGCGAGGACCACCTCCAGCGAGGCGTCCGGCAGCACCCGCCACCAGCCGCTCTCCCGCCCCGACGGGCGCAGCGGCACCCCCTCGCCGTCCACGAGCCAGGCCCGCGACTCGTAGCGCAGGAACGGCCGGCCGTCGTGGCTGAAACTGACCTCCTGCACGTAGCGGAACCCCTCCGCCAGCGTCGGGTACTCGCCCCGCCCGGTGCCCCGCCACCGGCCCAGCAGGTCCAGCACCGGCTTCAGCTGCGGATGCGGCTCGGCCCCCGCGCCCAGCACGTCGGTGTCGGGGTACGGGTTCTCCTGTACGGGCTCGAACATGACCGGCCTCTCCTGCCTCTCCTGATGCACCGCGCCGGGGCGGGACCCCGGCTCGCGGACATTCTCGCCGCACGCAGCCCCCGCCGGGGCGGCAAGGCGAACACGGCCCGCCCTCCGGGCGACGACAGGAGCGTGCCGACGGGCCCTACCGGCCGCGGACGCTGCCCGCCAGCCACGGCGTCAGGGCACCCGACGGCACCAGCTCCTTGTGCGTCACGTCGCCGGGCAGCGGTACGACGAGCCACTGGCCGGGCGGGAAGAACCGGCCCTTCACGTACGCGAGCCCGCCGTACACGGACCGCAGGAACGCCGGCACGCAGTCCCGGTCCAGGTCGTGGAACTCGACCCCGTCGACCGTGATCAGCGCGTCGCCGTCCGCGAACAGCCGGACCGTCACCTCCGGTCTGCCGCCCAGCTCGACGAGCGCTTCGTGGGGGAGCGACCCGTCCGGGTCCACCGCCGTGAACAGCCCGGCCGAGGTGCGCCGCGACACCTGGTCCGCGCCGATGTCGTCGGTGACCTCGACGCTCAGGCGGTACTCGTCCGCGATGGCGCGCACGGCCCGTACGGCGGCCTCGGTGCTGGGAAGCGAAGCAGAATCCATGATCGTCATGATGCCGCACCGGTCCGCGGACCGGCCGGGCTCGTGGTCAGTAGACGATCCGGTACGTGACGTCCCGCGGCAGCGGCGGCGGCGCGGACCCCGTGAACTCCATGCGCAGGGTGGTGAACCGCTGCGTGCCGCCGTGCCCGGGCCAGGCCTCCGGCAGGCTGAGGGTGACCCGCACCGGATGGCCGCGGAACCGGCCGGCCGCGCAGTACGGCACGCAGTCGTTGACCATGTCCGTGCCGGTGGCCGTGGCCCGTTCCGCCCCCCAGGTCCGCCAGCGCAGCCCGACCAGCCGGTTGTTGCCGTCGCCGCAGGCGAGCAGGTAGTCGGAGGGGCGCACCCGCCCCTCGCCGGCGCAGTCCACCACCACGGTCTCCGCCGGTGCGGCGGCCGGGCCGCCCGCGGCGGCCGTGGCCGGGACGGCCGCCGCGAGCGTGCCCGCCAGGCAGAGCAGCGCCGCGGCCCGCGGCCGGACCGCGCAGCCCCGGTACCGCCGCCGGGTTCCCGTCGTGTGCACGAGGCCCCCTCTCCGGGGCCCGGCGGCGGCCTCCCGCGCGCCGGGTCACCGCCAGCTTCCCCCATCCGGCCCCGGCCCGCACCCGCTGCCCGGCCGCCGACCGGGGGCAACCTCCAGCCCCGCCGGCGTTTGAGGCGCGGGTCCGGGCAGAGCCCGGTGCCCGGCGCCGGCCGGGTTGCGTGTGCGCGACGCCGCCCCGGACCCCGGCGCCCCGGACCCCGGCACCCCGCCCACGGTCACAGCACCCCGGCCAGCACCTCCGCCGTGCGTGCCACCAGCGCGTCGTCCGCCGCCGCCGCGCGGTCCGGCTTCGTCGTCAGGACCGCCAGCACCAGCGGCGCCCGGTGCGGCGGCCACGCGATCCCGACGTCGTTGTTGGTGCCGTACCAGCCGCCGCCGGTCTTGTCGCCCAGCACCCACTCCGGCGGCAGCCCCTTCCGGAACCGGGCGCTGCTCGTCGTGTTGGCGCGCAGCCAGCCCGTGAGCAGCTCCCGGTCGCCGCGGCCGAGTCCGTCCCCCAGCACCAGCCGGGCGTACGTGCGGCCGATGGCGCGCGGGCTGGTGGTGTCGGTGACCCGGTCCGGCTCGGCGCTGTTCAGCTCGGGCTCCCAGCGGTCCAGACGCGTGACCCGGTCGCCGAGCGACCGGGCGAAGCGGGTCACGGCGGTCGGGCCGCCGAGTTCCCGCAGGACCAGGTTGGCCGCCGTGTTGTCGCTGTGGGTGATCGCCACCCGGCACAGCTCGCCGACGGTCAGGCCGTCGGCGACGTGGTCCTTCGTCCACGGGGAGTGGCCGGACCGGTCGACGTCGGCCTGCGTGTAGCGGATCCGGCGGGCCAGGAACGCACCGTCGCGGTCCAGATCGCGCAGCACGGCGGCGGAGGCGAGGGTCTTGAACACCGAGCACATCGGGAACAGCTCGTCCGCCCGGTGCGCCACCACCCGGCCGCTGCCGGTGTCCCACGCCCACACGCCGAGCCGGGCCCCGTGCTCGCGCTCCAGCCCGGCCAGCACCCGCCCGACCCCGCCCCGCGCACGCCCTCTCCGTACGGCACCTCCCGGCGCCGGGGCGGCCGCGGGTGCGGCGGCCGAGACGGGGACGGCTGCGGTGAGCACGGCGCCGGCACCCGCTCCGAGGGCGGCCAGCACGGTACGGCGGGCGGGACGCATGACAGGGCCTCGATTCTGCAGGGGACGTTTCCGATCACGACGTCCGGGACGGATCAACCGGTTCCCCGCGGATTCCGCCGAACCGGGCACCCCGCCCGGAACCGTCGGCTAGCTTCGGCCCATGACCATCCTGGTGATCGGCGGATCCGGACACGTCGGCAGCCTGGTGCTGCCGGGCCTCGCACAGCGGCACGACGTCCGCGTCCTCGACCCCCGGCCGCCCGCCGGTCCCCATGACCACGTGCCCGGCACCGCGGACGATCCCGCCGCCCTGGACCGGGCCCTCAAGGGAGTCGACGCGGTCGTGCACGCCGCCCTGGCACCCGCCCACGAGGACGGGCCGGCCGCCGCCGCCCGGTCCTTCGAGGTCAACGTGACGTCCGTGCACCTCACCCTGCAGGCCGCCCACCGGGCCGGAGTCCGGCACGCCGTGCTGTTCAGCAGCCTGTCCGTCTTCCGGGACCTGGCCGACCGCCCGCTCGACGAGACCGTGCCGCCCGACGCCACCGACCTGTACGGGCTCACCAAGCGGCTGGCCGAACAGGTCTGCCGGGCCGCCACCGAGGAATGGGACATGACCGCCACCGTCCTGCGGTTGGCCTGGCCCACCACCGACGAGGCCTGGCCCGACTGGTCGCTGCCCGGCGTCGCCCAGTCCGCCCGCCGCACCGCCGACGGCACGATGATCCCCGCCCTCGCCGCCACGGACCTGACCCGCGCCGTACTCGCCGCCCTCGACCACCGGCACGGCTACGAGGTCTTCCACATCACCGGCGACGACTCCGGCCGCCACTGGAACCAGACCAAGGCCCGCGACCTGCTCGGCTGGCGGCCCGTACGGCAGTGACGCGTACGGGCCGCCCGGCACGGGCCGGAGCCGGCGCGGGTCAGGCCGCGTCGGGGCCCACGTCCGCCGGCGTCAGCGGACGCCGCACCGGGGCCGCCGTCGAGAACTCGTCCGCGCCGACGTCCCGCGTCCCGCTGCGCGTGTGCCCGTCGATGTCCTCGGGGACGGACACACCGGCCAGCGTCGCCCGGTTGACCGCCGCGCTGCCCGCCGTGAGCCGGTACACCCCGTCGGCCCCCCTGGCCAGCGCCGGGTCCGCGCGGAAGAAGCCGCCCGCGGGGATGTTGCCGTTGCCGGCCGCGCCCCACAGCAGGTTGCTCTGCCAGGTGAACCCGGTCGTCCGGCCCATCGCCACCAGGCTGCCCGCGTCACCGACGACCAGGTTGTCCGCCACGACCACGTTCCGCGGCTCGTAGGTCCGCGTCTCGCCCGCGATGCCGCCCCCGTTGCCCACGAAGGTGTTGTGGACGACGACCGCCCGGTCGCAGGCATCGTTGCCCCGCCGCTCGTCCTCGGTCTCCCCCGGGTGGTGGTCGCGCGTGCTGCCGCTGCCGATGACCAGCGCCTTGCCCGACAGACCGCCCGCGTAGTTGTTGACCACCACGTGGTCGTTCCCGTACAGCCGGATGCCGTCCTTGCCGCCGAGGAGGTGATTGCCCTCCACCGTCGTCCCGTTGCCGTGCCGCAGCACGATGCCGCCCAGGCTGTCGCGGATCGTGTTGTGGCGGATGGTGTTGCCCGAGGACTTCACCGAGATCGTCTCGGGATCGCCGTCGCACCGCTCGAACAGGTTGGACTCCACCAGCGCGTCCGCGGTCGTCAGCGCCCGGCCGCTGTAGCCGATGCGGATCGGCTCGCCGCCGTTCTCGCCGGCGAAACTGTGGTCGGAGAAGTGGTTCTTGAAGATGTGCAGCCGCTGCGCCATCGCGGTCTCACCGGGGCCGTCGACCACGACGAAGATGCCCTCGGTGGTCTTGTCGTGGAACCGGTTCCGGTCGATCTTGACGTCGTCGCCCTCGACGAGCACCCAGTCCAGCCCCGCGACGTCCGCGAACCGGAAGTCGTTGCGCGTCAGCCGGATCCGCGAGCAGTTCGCCGGGATCGCCAGGGTGCTGCTCTGCCGGAACGCGAACCCGCTGACCGTCACGTTCGACGAGTTGGCGAAGACGAAGCTGCGCGCACCCTGGAGGACCACGCCGCCCCGCGTCTGCGCGACGATCGTGATCGGCGCGCTGGTCGTGCCGTTGCGGCCCGACACGGCGATGCCGCCCGACGGCACCGTGTACGTGCCGTCCGCGACCACGATCCGGTCGCCGGGCACCGCGCGGTTGATCGCGCTCTGCAGCTCGGCGATGGAACCCACGGCCGCCGACGCCTCGGCGGCCAGCATCATGTCCAGCGGCACCGCGGCCACGGCCGCACCCGCCACGGCACCCTTCAGGAACGTACGTCGTTGCATGAGACATCTCCCCGGTGTTCAGGTCTACCGGGGAAGGCTGGCCGCCCGCCCTGCCGTTCCGCTGACGTTCCGCTGACGCCCGCGCACCCGGGCCGTGTTCCGGCCGGGCACGCGGGCGCCGTCGGGCGTGCCCGGTCAGCCCGCGGACGCCGCCTGCAGCAGTACGTCCACCAGGCGCTCCGCCGCATCCGGACGGCCGTACGCCCGGGCCCGCTCCGCCATGCCCGCACGCCGCATCGGATCCGTCAGCAGCGGCCCCACCGCCTGCTGCAGCGCACCGGCCGTCACCTCGCCGAGCAGCGCCACGGCCGCCCCCGCATCCGCGAGGTGCCGCGCATTGTGCGCCTGCTCGTTGCCCGCCGACGTCGCCAGCGGCACGAACACCGCCGGCTTGCCCAGCGCCGTCAGCTCCGCCAGCGTGCCCGCACCACTGCGCGAGATCACCACGTCGGCCAGCGCCAGCACGTCCGGCAGCTCCGGCCCGACGAAGCCCGTCAGGTGGTAGCGGCCCGCCAGGTACGGGTCCAGCGCCGCCGCGTACTGCTGCAGCTCCGCCACGTTCGCCGGACCGCACTGGTGGATCACGTTCGCGTGCGACAGCAGCCACGGCAGGGATTCCCGCACCACGCCGTTGATCTGCTGCGCCCCCTGAGCGCCACCCGTCACGTACACCGTCGGCAGCCGCCGGTCGAAGCCGTGCAGACCGAGCGCCGCCACCGCCTTGTCCGGGTGCCCGGCCAGCACCTCGGGCCGCACCGGGTTGCCCGTGACCACGGCCGACGCCCGCACGTCCGCCGGCAGCAGTTCGAGCGAGGACTCGGACGACACCGCGATCCGGGTCGCCGAACCCGCCAGCTTCCGGTTGGCCAGACCCAGCCGCACCGTCTGCTCGTGCAGCACCAGCGGGCGCTTGCACATCCGCGCCGCCAGCCCCGCCGGCACGGCCACGTATCCGCCCGTCGCCAGGACCACGTCCGGCTGGAACTCGGACACGATCTTCCGCGCCTGCGCCACACCCAGCGGCACCTTCGCCATGTCCTTCATGTTCGCCGCCGACAGCATCTTCAGCGGGTTCGCCGAACGCCGGATCTTGCCGGTGGCGACCGTCGTGAACGCAATGCCCTCCGCGGGCGCGACCCGTGCCTCGAGCCCGTCGGGCGTACCGATCCAGAGCACGTCGACCGAACCGCCCGAAGCCGCGAGCCGCCGCTGGAGGGTACGGACCGCCGTCAGCGCCGGGTACGTGTGCCCGCCGGTCCCCCCTCCGGTCACGAGCAGCCGGAAAGGACGAGAGAGCAAGGAGATATCCATCGGGCCACCCTACGTGCTGTGCAGGGCGCCTCCGGCGGCCGGGCCACCCCCTGCCCCCTCGGGCAGCGCCGCCCTGCGGGCCTCCCGCAACGCCAGGTGAACCGACCACACCACCGATACCAGCGGCACCGCGACCACCGCCCCCACGATGCCCGCCGCCGTGGTCCCGGCGAGCACCGAGACGGCGACCACCAGCGGGTGCAGCCGCACCGCCCAGCTCATCACCAGAGGGTGCAGAAGGTGCCCCTCGATCTGCCCGATCACGACGATCAGCGCGACCACGACCGCGGCCGTCAGCGGCCCCTCCGCCGCCAGCGCCACCACCGCCGCCACCGCCAGCGCCACCGGCGAACCGATCAGCGGGACGAACGCGGCGAAGAACTCCAGCAGTGCCAGCGGCACGGCCAGCGGCACCCCGAGCAGGGACAGCGCCACCCCCACCAGCACCGCGTTCACCGCCGCGACCAGCACGATCCCGTGCGTGTACCCGGTGAACGTGCGCCAGGCCGCCCGCCCCGCCAGGTCCCACCGGGTCCGCACGCCCGCGGGCAGCTGGCCGCAGAACCACGCCCACTGCCGGTCGCCCGCATGGATGAAGAACACCGACGCGAACAGCGCCAGCGCCAGCGCCGTCAGCACGTGCACCAACTGCCCGGCCCCGCTCACCGCCCGGCTCAGCAGCGTCGAGCGGTGACTGGAGAGGAACTCCCCGATCCGCGCCTGCACATCGGACAGCGCCTCCGGATTCAGCCGGAACGGCGGCCGCTCCAGCCAGTCCTCGATCCGGTCGATGCCCGTCCGGAACTCCCGCACCAGCGTCGTGCTCTCCCCGGCCACCGCCTCGCCCACCAGCGCCAGCACGCCCAGCACCAGCGCGATACCGCCGACCAGCGTGACCGCGACGGCGAGCCCGCGCGGCAGCCCGCGCGCCACCAGGTTCGCGACCGGCCGCAGCAGCGCGGTGCCGACCAGCGCCAGGAACAGAGCCACCCCGATCTCGTGGAACCGGCCCAGCACCGCGAAGACCGCGTACACCGCGGCGCCGACGACCAGCAGGCGCCAGGCGTACGCCGCCGCCGTGCGCAGGAAAGGGGACACGTGGGGCTGCTGCATGCCGAACGGGATACCACCGCAGCCGCCGGCCGCCACGCTCCGCGGCGGAGGTTCCCCCGACCAGCGGCCGAACGGGTGCACAGGCCCGGCTCCGCTGCCCCTTCCGCACGGCCCCGCGCCGCGCCCGATGCGGCCTTCCACCCTCCGTGTCCGCTCCCGTACAGTCCGTCCCGGCCGGCGCGCCACCCGGTCGTCGCACCAGGACAGACAGAGGAGAGCAGCCCCGTGGTCACCCCTGCCGGAACCGGTCCCGCCCCCGCCCTTGCTCCCGTTCCGCTTCCGGATGCCGCCGCCGACCCCGCCGACCCCGCCGGCACCGCCGGCGAGGCCGCAGCCACGGCTGCCGCGGCCGCAGTCCTTCCGGAGGCGGACGCCGCCGCGGTCCGCCGGTGGCAGGACGAGGGCGGTCACCTGGCCGGCCTCCTCGCCCGGGTCCGCGAGCGGGCCGGCGGCGTGGCCGCCTTCTCCGTCGGCGGGCGGCGCACCGTCCTGGTGACCGACCCGCGCGCCGTCCAGCACGTTCTGGCCCTGCACCCGGACCGCTACGTCAAACGCTCCCACCGCGCGCGGATGCTGGTGGGCGACGGCGTTCTCGCCGCCACCGGCGACGCCTGGCAGCGTCAACGCAAGCTCCTCCAGGGTCAGTTCACCGGACCCGGGATGCGCCGCCACGAACACCGGATCGCCGCCGCGGCCCGCACCGCCGCCGCCCGGTGGGAGACGTACGCGCGGACGGGGGAGGAGTTCGACCTCGGCGCGGAGATGCGCCGCTTCGCCCTGGACACCATCTGGCGCTGCCTCACCGGCCACCCCCTCGACCCGGCCACGGAAGGCGCCCTGGGCTCGGTCACGGACGTCATGGCCGCCCTCCCCACCCTGCCCGCGACCGGCTCCGGCAGCCCGGGCGCAGCCGGTACCGCTTCCGCTCCGGCTCCGGTCACGCCACCCCCGGCCGTCGCCGCCGAGCTCGCCCGGATCGACGCCGTCGCCCGCCACGCGGTGGCCGCCGCCCGCCGCGGGAGCGCCGGCCCGGACGGCCCCGGCCTGCTGCACGTCCTCGTCGACGCCTCCGGCACCCGCCCCGAGTACACCGACGCGCTGATCCGCGACGAACTGGTCACCCTGCTCGTCGCCGGCCACGAGACCACCGCCACCACCCTGACCTGGCTCCACCTGCTCCTGGACCGGCACCCGCAGGCCCGCGCCGACGCCCTCGCCGCCGGCCCGGCCGGCTCACCCGAGCGCCGCCGGGCCGTCCAGGCCCTCGTCTCGGAAACCCTCCGGCTCTACCCGTCCGCGTGGATCCTGCCCCGGCACGCCCCGCAGGACGACGTACTCGCCGGATACGCCGTGCCCGCCGGCACCGACGTCCTGGTCTGCCCCTACCTCACGCACCGCGACCCGGAGCTGTGGCCGGACCCGGAGGCCTTCGACCCGCGGCGGTTCACCGCCCCGGGCCGCCGCCCCACCGGGCCGGGCGGCTACCTGCCCTTCGGCATCGGCCCGCGCGCCTGCCTCGGCACCCAGTTCGCCCTGCGCGAGTCCACCGACCTCCTCGAACTTCTGCTGCCCGGGTACGTCCCGCAGTTCCGCACCACCCCGTCCGGCACCTCGTTCGGCATCACCGTCCGCCCCGACGGCCCCACCCCGGCCACCCTCACCCTCCCGGCCCCGCCTGCGCGTTAGGTCGCGCAGAACTCGTTGCCCTGCGGGTCCCGCATCACCCACCAGTGGCCGGCCGGCCCGTGGTCGACCTCGCGGACCCGTACCGCGCCCAGTTCCTCCAGCCGGGTGACGAGGGCGCCGAGGCCGCCGGGCCCGCCGTGGACGTCGATGTGCAGACGGTTCTTGCCGGACTTCGGCTCCGGCACCTCCTGGAAGAGCAGCCGCCGCCCGTGCCCGACACCGCTCGCCTCGTCGTACGGGTCCTCGGGGTGGCGGATCGCCGCGTACCCCCGGAACACCCGCCGCCCGCGGTGCTCGGCGACCGCCTCCGGCCCGATCCGGTCCGTGACCAGCAGCTCCGCGATGAGCGGGCCCGGATCCTCGACCTCGTACTCCAGGGCCGCCGCCCAGAAATCCGCCAGCGCGGGGGCGTCCGCACAGTCCACGACCAGCTTCCAGTGCAGTGTCATGCACCAGTTATAGAAGGCCCGATCCCTAGCAGCCCGGCGCGTCGTCCGTCCGGGCCGCCCGGCGGCGGACCTGGTCCTCCTGGGCGAGCCGCCGCAGCAGCTCGAAGACCGGAGCACAGATCGCAAAGACGATCACTGCTCTCTCGGCCAGTGCCACCGGATCGTCCAGCGGGGCGGCGCGCTCCAGGTCCAGCCGGGCCACCGACTCGGCCAGCGCGGCGTACGCGGCCAGCTCGCCGGGCGTGTACCCGGCCTCCAGCCGACGCAGCTCCTTCAGCGCCGCGGCCAGCCCCTGCACGTGCGGGGAGGTGTCCGGCGCCTCCCAGCCCATCGCGCCGATCAAGGCCGCCACCTCGGCCTGCGCCGACGCCGCCGCCTGCGCCTCCTCCTCGGTGCCGCCGGCCGGCTGGGCCGCGACCGGCACCGGCAGGGCGTAGCTGATCGCCCCGAGCGCACTCTCCGTACTGTGCGCGTGGTCCACCGCGCCCAGCACCTCGCGCGTGGCGGCGATGGACAGCCCGCCCAGCGTGGTCAGCGCCTTGATCAGCCGGAGCCGCTCGACGTGCTCCTCGCCGTACTCGGCGAGCGTCGCCGCCGTGGCCCGGCCCGCGGGCAGCAGCCCCTCGCGCCGGAAGTACTTGATGCTCGCCACCGGCACACCGGTGCGGCGGCTCAGCTGCGAGATCTTCATGCGGCCTCCTTGCCGTTCGTGCGGCCCGTCACCCGCACCCCGCGTCCGCGGGGCCCGCCCATCCTGCCGGTCGATTGGACACCCCTACAAGATACTGCCACTATCCAGTTACTGGATATCCTCAGTATCCAGTAACGACCTGTCACCGCACCGGAGAAACGATGCCTACGCCCACGCCCCCCTCCGTGCTCCGCAGCCCCCGGCTGTGGCTCGGAACCGGACTGATCGCCGCCGTGGTCTCGATGCTTTTCGCCCTGCTGTACGTCGGCGGCAACGTCAACCCGAGAGGTGACCTCCGGGACCTGCCCGTGGCCCTCGTCAACGAGGACGCCGGCGCCCGGGCGGGCGGCAGGCAGGTCGACGCCGGCGCCCAGGTCGTCGCGGGCATCGAGAAGGCCGCGAAGGACGACGACAGCATCGACTGGCAGGTCCTCACCCGCGCCGAGGCCGACCGGAAGCTCGGGCAGGGCAAGGTCTACGGCGCCCTGGTGATCCCGAAGGACTTCAGCGCCACCGTGACCGGCCTGCTCGCCCCGCCGCCCGCCGCGGCCGGCGCCCAGGCCCCCGCGGGCAAGCCCGCCGCCGCGCAGCAGAAGCAGGTCGCCCAGAAGCCGGCCGCCCCGCCGAGCCTCACCGTCCTGACCAACCAGTCGGCCGGCAGCATCGGCTCCTCCATGGCGAGCCAGGCCTCCCAGAAGGCCGCCCACACCGCCTCCGCCCGGATCGGCCAGGACCTCCTGAAGCAGGCCGCCGCCGCCAAGGCGCAGCTCCCGCCAGCCGCCCGGCTGATGCTCGCCGACCCGGTGACGGTCACCGTCGCCGACGGCCACCCCCTGGGCGACCGCAGCGCGATGGGTCTCAGCGCCTTCTACTACGCCCTCGTCCTCGTCGTCTGCGGCATGCTCGGCGCCAACGTCGTCAACTCCCAGCTGGACTCCGCGCTCGGCTACCTGCACGCCGACTTCGGCCCGTTCCGCCAGCGCATGCCGGTCCGGCACACCAACCGGGTCCGCACCCTGGCCATCGGCAGCGTCCTCATGGCCGGCCTGTCCGTCGTGATGGGCACCCTCGTCGAGGTCGCCACCGTCGGCCTGCTCGACATGGACGCCTCCCACCTCGGCCTGCTGTGGGTCTACTCCGTCGCCGCGATCATGGTCGTCGGCATCAGCGCGCTCGCCCTGTTCGCCGCCTTCGGCACTCCCGGCATGCTGCTGGCCACCATCGTGTTCATCGCCGCGGCCGTCCCCTCGTCCGGCGCGACCGTGCCGATCCACGCGCTGCCCGAGTTCTTCCGGACCCTGTCCGCGTTCGAGCCGCTGCGCCAGATCACCGACGGGCTGCGGGCTATCCTGTACTTCGACGCCCAGGGCGACGCGGGCCTTGCCCGCGGCTGGACCGCCATGGGCATCGCCCTGGCCGTCTCCCTGGTCTTCGGCTTCGCCGTCACCCGCCTGTACGACCGCCGCGGCCTGCACCGCATCCCGCACCCGGCGGACGCGCAGGAAGACGCCGGCACGAAGACCGGCACCGCAGCCGACGAGCCGGCACCGGCCACCGCCTGACCCCGCCGGCCGCAATGGCCGGCACCGCCCCGCGACCCGACGGGTTCAGCCTGCACACAGGCCGAACGCGTCGGGTCGCGTGCTGTTCGCCCCCTCAAGCGTCCGTACGACGGCCTTGCGGGGCCCGGCCGCCGGCCGCGCCGCGAACACCACCGCCCGCAGCACCGCGAACCGCGCCACCCCCGCCAGCGCCGACGCCGCCAGGTACACGGCCTGCGTCAGCCACGCCCGGGCATCCGGCAGCAGCGCCTGGAGGGCCAGCAGCGCCCCGGTGGTGAACAGGTACCCGACGGCCGCCGTCAGCGCCGAACGGACGTGCTCGCGCCGCCCCGGGCGGGACCCGGCGAACGCGAACCGGGCGTGCAACTCCGTGGCGAGCAGCGTCGACACGACCGCCACCACCGCGTTGGCCACCGCCAGCGGCAGCCGGCCGTCCGCCAGCACCAGCGCACCGCTGGACAGCAGCCCGACCCCGCCACCACACACGGTGAAACGGACGAACGACCCCAACAGGCGCGTGGGGGCGGCGGATACGGAGGCAGCGGCGGTCGAGGTCACGGTCCGACTCTCCCCGATCACCCGGGGTACGCCCATCCGGCTCACGGATGATCTCCACACCCGAGACCCCTAGGGTCTGCTCAGGGTTGGCCCGGGGTCACACCGCGCCTGCCCCGCGGAAGCCCCGGCCGCCGCCCCCTCGTCGTCACGCGGGCGACGAGTCCGTCTGCCGCAGCTCCGTCAGCAGTTCCGTACGCCCCGCCAGCAGCTCGGTCAGGATCCGCCGGGCCGCCCGCAGCAGATCGGCGACGTCCCCGCCGGCGAGTTCGTAACTCACCGTCGAGCCCTCCCGGGTGGAGACCACGATGCCCGACCGGCGCAGCACCGCGAGCTGCTGGGAGAGGCTGGACGCTTCGATGTCGATCTCGTTCAGAAGGTCGCGGACCGGCATGGGCCCGTGCTGGAGGAGTTCGAGCACCCGAATCCGGACCGGATGCCCGAGCATCCGGAAGAACTCCGCCTTGGCCTGGTACAGCGGTACCTGCATTCCCACCGGCGTCCCTGCTGTTGCTGTCAAGCGGACCACGACCGCGGTCCGCACGCGGTGCGGGTCCGGCGGTCTTTGGTCCATGGTCGCTTCCCGGCGGCCCACGCCGACCCGCAGTTGACCAGATTTCGATCTGCGGAATTGAAGAACTCTTCAATTCGTGGGCATGCGTGGGCCGTCGGCAGCGGGCGCTAGAGCTCCAGCCCGGCTTCGATCCGCTTGAGCTGGTGGCGGGCCATCGCCAGATTGGACTTGCCCTTGTCGAGCACCAGGTAGAGGAAGAGCCCGGCTCCGTTGCGCCCCGTGAGCAGCCGGATCAGGTGGTACTGGCCGCCCAGGGTGATCAGCAGGTCCTCGATGTCGTCCTGCATGCCCAGCAGTTCCATCGTGCGGACCTTCGCCCGGATCACGTCGGTGTTGCCGGCGGCGGCGACCGTGAGGTCGAGGTCCTTGCCGCCTCCCAGGGTCCCCAGTGCCATCCCGCTCGTGTAGTCCACGAGGGCCACGCCCAGCGCGCCCTCGATCGAGGTCATCGCGTCCTTCAAGGAGACTTCCAGGTTCGCCATTCTCGTCCACTCCCTTGCCGTGCTGATCACGCCCGGCCCGCCGGTTCGTGCCCGCGGTGCCGGACTCCTGCGGGCTCAAGCTACTGATCCGCGGGAGTCTCGTGGCGGAAACCGTGGATTCGGCGGAAAGCGATCGTTCCGCGGTGTATCGGCGACGCGCGCGGGCGGCCCGGCGGCAGCGACCGGCGCGGACCGGTGCACTGCGGCCCCGGAGCCGCGCGTCCCGCTTGTGCGGCGGACCCTGCGGAGCTATCTTGCATTGCATGGTTCCTGGTAACGCAATGGAAGGGGCGGAGGGCAGGGTCCCCAGTCAGGTCCGCAAGGGCGTGCTGGAGTACTGCGTCCTCGCCCTGCTCCGGGACGGCCCCCGGTACGGCGTGGAGATCCTCGAAGAGCTGTCCGCCGTCAGTGTCATGACGACCAGTCAGGGCACGATCTACCCCCTGCTGTCCCGGCTCCGCAGGGAAGAGCTCGTGGACACGCAGCTGCGCGAATCGCCCAGCGGACCACCGCGCCGCTACTACACCCTGACCGACGGGGGCCGGGCGGCACTGGCCGAGTTCACCCGGGCCTGGCCGCACTTCCGCAACGCAGTCGACCACTTTCTCAAGGACACCCAGGGGGAGCCCTCGTGATGCACACCGAACACCCGCTCGTCCACGACTACCTCGCCGCCGTCGAGCGCGAGAGCAGTGCTCTCCCCGCAGAGCGCCGCTCCGAACTGATCGCCGACCTCCGCGAGCACATCGGCGCCACCACCGGCGACGACGAAACCCGCATCCGCGAGGTCCTCGAACAGCTCGGCGACCCCCGCACGGTCGCGGCCTCCGCCTTCGCCGAAGAGCCCGTACCGGCAGCCCCGGCCGCCGCCGCTCCCCGGCCCGTCGACAGCCGCAACCGGATCCTGCTGACCGTCGCCCTGCTCGGCTGCGGCGGACTCCTCGGCCTGGCCCACCCGCTGGCCGGCGCCGCGGCCCTCCTCACCGGCCTGGTTCTGCTGGCCGGATCCCGCGGGTGGAGCCCCCGCCGCAAGGCCGCCGCCGCGGCCACCACCGCCGGCGGCCCCCTCCTGGTCGGCCTGGCCGCGTTCCTCTTCGCCGCCTCGGGCATCGGCCCGATGGAACTGCTCCTGCTCATCGCCGTCTGCGGGATCGTCCCGGCCGCCGGCGCCCTGACCCTCTGGCGCGCGGCCCGCACCTGACCGCCACCGGCCCCGTGCCACCCCCGCGCCCGACGCGGGCCCCGCCCCGCCCGTACGCCCGGCCGCTACGACCCCTGCTGCAGATGGGTCTTGGCGTCCTCGTACGTGGCCCCGGCAGGCCCCGCGTCGGGCGCGTACCGCACGTGCAGCACCCCCGTATGGAACGTCTCGCACGACAGCAGCCGCAACGGCACCGGTGCGCCCCCCTCCTCGAACAGCCGCCCGCCGGTCCGCACCACGACGGGGTGCACGAACAGCTGGAGCTCGTCCAGCAGCCCCGCGTCGAGGAGCTGGCGCACCACCGAAACCGACCCGCTCATCACCACCGACCCGGCACCCGGCTCGCCCTTCAGCGCCGCCACTCCCGGCACCAGACCCCCGGCCAGCAGCTCGGAGTTCCGCCACGCGAACGACAGGTCCTGGTGCGACACCACCACCTTCCGGGTGTCCCCGAGCCGCTTCGCGAACGGCGCGTCCTCCCCGCCCGCCGCCTCCCGCTCCGGCCAGGCCCCGGCAAAGCTGTCGTACGTCCTGCGCCCGAGCAGCAGCGTGTCCGCCGCCCCGAACGCGGCATCGACGGCCGCGCCCATCTCCTCGTTGAAGTAGGGGAAATGCCACTGGTCGGGCGCCTCCACGACGCCGTCCAGGGAAACGAAGAACTGCGAGACGATCTTCCTCATGCCGGCGGGTCCTCCACAGCGGTCCGGGCCTTCGCGAACCTCCAGTACACGACGAGCCCCCGCCGATTCCGCTTCCGACGCGCCACGTTCCCCACTCCATCGCGCATCGAACAGGCGGTCGGACGGGTCGTATAGATTGCCGGTACGTGACCGACAACCAGCCGCCCGCCGGCAGCGTCTTCGACGCCCTGAAGTCCACCGCCGTCCAGACCACGGACCAGCTCCGCGACCTCTACGAGGCCCCGAGCGAACTGGCCCGCCGCAAGACCGTCGACCGGATCCACGACGTCGCCCGCGAGGTCATCGCCCACTCCTCGCTCGTCTTCATCGCCAGCGCCGACGCCGAAGGCCACTGCGACGTCACGCCCCGCGGCGGCCCCGCAGGATTCGTCTCCGTCCTCGACGAGTTCACCCTCGCCATCCCCGACGCCACCGGCAACAAGCGCCTCGACACCTCCCACAACATCGTCGAGACGGGCCGCGCCGGCCTCATCTTCGTCATCCCCGGCCGCGCCACCACCCTCCGCGTCAACGGCCGCGCCTGCGTCTCCGCCGACCCGCGGCTCCTGGCGCAGCTCACCTCCGTCGGCAAGCCGCCGCGCAGCGCCATCGTGGTCGAGGTCGAAGAGGCCTACCAGCACTGCCCGAAGGCCCTCCTGCGCAGCAGCGCATGGAAGCCGGGGGAGTGGCTCGCCGAGGACGCCGTCCCCAGCTCCGCCGAGGTCAGCCTCTCCCACCTGGCCATCCCCGGCCTCACCCTCGACCGGATCCGCCAGGACGAACGCGACTCGCTCCTCCACCGCTACGAGTGATCCCGTCCCGCCCGCTCCTCACCCCAGGAACGACAGCCTGACCTGCCGCTCCGGGTTGTCCCTGTTGGTGTCGACGAGGCACACCGACTGCCACGTGCCCAGCTGGAGCCGCCCGCCGATCACCGGCAGGGTGGCGTGCGGCGGCACGAACGCCGGCAGGACGTGATCGCGACCGTGGCCCGGCGAACCGTGCCGGTGCCGCCAGCGGTCGTCGGCGGGCAGCAGGGTGTGGAGCGCGGCGAGCAGGTCGTCGTCGCTCCCCGCCCCCGTCTCGATCACGGCGACGCCCGCCGTGGCGTGCGGGACGAACACGTTGAGCAGCCCGTCCCGCCCGGCGGCCGCCTCGGACAGGAACCGCTCGCAGTGCCGCGTCAGATCGGTGACGGTCTCCGCACGGCCGGTGGCAAGGTCAAGGACACGGCTGGTGAATCGCTCGGACATGCCCCCATCCTGCTCCTCCCTGACCCCCGGCGCATGCACCGGGCCCGGCGGCGGGTGCGCCGGCAACACCCGTCCGCACCCGCCCGCGCCCGCCACCCGCAGCCGAACACCACCGGTCCGCCTACCAGTTGGGATCCAGTACCAGCGGCTGGTCGCTCTCCGCCATCCAGGTGTCGAACTCCTCCGGCGTCAGCTGCCACGGCAGCCCCGCATGACGGCCGGTCAGCTCCGCCAGACCGTCCAGCGCCCCGGCAGGATCCGTACCGGTCAGCTCCCCGCGCACCCCCGCCAGCGCCGGCAGCACCGTCTCCCGCACATGGGTCCGCGGCCCCAGCGAAGCGGCCGCCTCCGCCAGCAGGCCCGTGGTCAACGACGCGGCGAGCAGCTCGTGTTCGAGGGTTTCCGCCCCGGCGCCGCCACCACCCCGGACGATCATCAGCCCCGCCTGCAGCGCCTGAACGATCACCGTCCCCGCAGCCTGCCCGACCAGCGCACCGGCCATCGCCCCGACCACCGGCACCGGGATCACCGTCTGCGCCACCGTGCCGCACGCCCACGTCAGCGTGGCCCGCAGCGCCGCCTCCGCCCCGCGCGCCGCGAACTCGCCCGCGTCGATGTCACCCCGGGCCAGCTCGACCGCCGCACCCGTCACGGCCAGCGCCGCCCCGGCCGTCGCCGAGGCCAGGTGCGAGCCGCCGAAGGCCGCGGGCAGCCGCCCCGCCCGGCCGGCGGTCCGCACTGCCGACGACAGCCCGGCCAGCGCCCCCGAACGGGCCGCACCCCGGGCCGCCGCCCCGGCCGACGTCAACGCAGCCTGCGCCGCCGACGTCTCACCTGCCCGGACCCGGGCCAGCTCACCTGCCGCACCCACCAGCCCGGCGACCGCCCCGCCCGTCACAGCCGCCGCCCCGGCAGCCACCGCCGCCTCCTTGCCGGCCGCCCTCAGAGCCTCGCCCCGCACCCACCGCTCCGGATCCAGCGCGGTGCGGCGGGCATCTGCCAGATCCACCGGACGGGACGAGACACCGCCGTACTCGATCCGGTCGGCGAGGTGCCGGTGCGCATCGGCGTAGTCCTCAAAGCCCACCCCCTCGGGAGCCATCGCCAGCCGCCGCCCGAGCAGGCTGTCCACGTCCGCCACCCGGTCCCCGGCCACCAGCCGCGTCATCCCCGCGTAGTCGGCGCGCTGCACCTGGTACGCCGTACCCGACACCGAATCCATCAGCTTGGCCTGCACCTCGCCGACCACCCGGCCCCCGGCCACCAGACGGATGTCGGCCTTCGCGGTCTGCGACCCGCCCGGCATCCACTCCGACACGAGCGCCCGGACATCGGTCCCCGCCCGGGCCGCGGCCTGGTTGAAGGACAGCGCGTGCCGCACCTCGAAGAGGTAGCCGGCCCGCTGCGCGTTCCCGACGTCCACATAGCGCCGCGCCAGCCGTTCCACCGTCTCCCGCGCCGCCAGCGTCTCGTACGTCGCCGCCGCGAACCCACGGGTCGCGTGGTCGGCCACCACCCAGGCCGCCTCCGCCGCCCGCGCGGCCCGGTCCGCGTCCGCACGGCTCACGCGGCCGCCCCCAGCGCGTCGAGCTTGGCCCGCACCTCGCCGATCACCCGTCCCGACACCTCGCTGACGTGCCCGTCCTCACCCGCCGGCGGCGTACCCAGGACCGTCACCATCGCCACCGCCAGGTCGAACATCTCCTTCACGAGGACCCGCTCACCCAGCCCGTACACCGCATAGTCGTCACAGCGGTCGACGGTCTCGGCGAAGAGCCCCTGCCGGGCCGCCATGGCCCGCGCCAGCTCCTTCAGCAGAAGACGCAGCTCCCGGCTGCGCCGGAAGACGGGCGAGAGGACCGCCCGGGCCTCCGTGAGCGCCGCCTCGGCCTCTTCTATCTGCTTGGCGACCTTCTGCTGCTCCTCGCGGACCGTCCGGCCCCGCCACTCCAGCAGCACCCCGGTCACCAGCAGCGCGGGAGCGGCGATCGCCGCGGTCAGCACCATGGTCCCGGCGGCCACGCCGCCGCCCCCGGCCGCGAGCGAACCACCACCCAGCCACGCCAGCGTCGCACTCGTGGCCGCGGCACCAGACAGCCCGGAGATCGCGGCCCCGGTGGACGCGGTGGCAAAAGCCCCCACCGCCGCGAACGTCACAGCCCCCACCCCGGCACCCGCGACCGCACCGGCAGCCACGGACGCCACCGCCGCCACTGCCGCGTCCTGCAGCGCACGCAGCTCCACATCGGCCACCGCAGGCTCCGACGAGGCATCGCCGACCGGTGCCAGCTCGGCGAGGTCCACCCGCTTCAGCCGCTCGAAGACCTGCCGGAAGGGGACCAGCGCCTCCTCGTAGACAGCAGTACGGGTCTCGTCCTGCGCCGCGTTCTCCTGCTTGAGGTGACGCTCCAGCTTCTTGCGCCGCTTCTGGTACTTCTCGTTCCGCTGTTCGTTGCGTCGCCCGAGCACGACCGCTTCGACCATGGCCACCGGCATCCCGGCCCACCCCCTGTAACGCCCCCACCCGCCCACGTTCCGGGGCGGGGCACTGACGTTACTCAGGGCGGCGAAGGCGCGTCGCCCCTTCCGAGTGGCCGGCTTGACTCGACCTTGACGGACGTCTAACGTAGCCCGAGCCGCAAGTTCCGATCACCGTCACCGACGGACCG
>NZ_JAJAUZ010000034.1 GCF_020532645.1 Streptomyces bambusae | reverse complement strand
TGTCCTTTAGGGCGGGGAGGATGTCAAGCAGCCCGCCTACAAGTACGCGGACGCCGTCCTCCGCACGCCCGCCGAGATCCGGCGGGCCGGCGAACTCGCCGACGGCGTCGCCGACCTCATCGAGGCACACCTGGGACCTGTCCGGGCCTCGGGTGAAGTCGTCGGCGGTCCGTCCACGGGCGACATGTGGTGGCGCAACGTCCTGCTGGTCACCGACGCCTGGGCCACCGTCCTCCACCTCGGCGTCTGCGACTGACGGCGGCCCCGCGCCCTTCAGGAGAAGGACGCGGGGCCACCGGTCACGGACGGAAGGTGCAGCTGTCCTGGCTACTTGGGCATGAGGACGGTGTCGATGATGTAGACGTTGGCGTTGGCGGTCTTCACGTTGCCGCAGACCACGTTCGCGGTGTCGTTGACCTTGTAGGACTCCCCGGAGCCGGTGGTGGTGACCATGCCCTTCTGGAGGGTCTCGAAGGAGCCGTTCTCCAGCTGCTTCGGGGTGAGCTTCTGGCCGACGACGTGGTAGGTCAGGATCTTCGTCAGGGCGGCCTTGTCGGCGAGGACCTTGTCGAGGTCGGCCTTCGGGATCTTGGCGAAGGCGTCGTTGGTGGGGGCGAAGACGGTGACGTCCTTGGCGTTGTTCAGGGTGTCGACGAGGCCGGCCTGCTTGACGGCCGCGACGAGGGTGGACAGGGCGGGGTTGTTGGAGGCTGCGGTGGCGACGGGGTCCTTGGCCATGCCGTCGAAGGAGCCGGCCCCTTCCTTGGGTACGCCCGCACAGGCCGTGCCGAAGGGCTGCTCGCCGGTCATCGAGTCGCCCCCAGGGGTGCTTTCGTCGGTCTTGGCCGCGTCCCCGGCGGCCGCGGTGGCGGCGGCCTTGGTGTCGCTTCCGGAGTCGGAGCACGCCACCAGGGAGAACGGCAGCAGGGCGGCTGCGGCGACGGCGATCGCGGTACGGCGGATCTTCAGGCTGTTCATGATCTGTTGCTCCTCGGAGGTTCTTCTGGGTTGCCGGGGTGATGGGTTGGGCTGCCGGAGCGGGGCCGTGGGGTCCCGTCCGGTGGTCTAGGGGACGGTGACGAACACGCTGTGCCGGCCGCTCGCTCCGTCGGGGATGGTGCGGGTGCGCTGTTCGGTCTGCACGGCTCCGGTGCCGTCGGTGGCGCGGACGGTGAGGGTGTGGCCGCCTGGGGTGGCGTTCCAGCGGTGGGACCACTGGCGCCAGGTGTCGCGGCTTGCCTGCGCGGCGAGGTCGGCGTCCTGCCAGGGGCCGTCGTCGACACGGACTTCGACGCGGGTGATGCCGCGGTGCTGCGCCCAGGCGACGCCGGCGATGGTGACGGTTCCGGCAGCGGGGCGGGCGAAGGGTTTGGGCGTGTCGATGCGGGCCTGCGTCTTGATGGGCGCCTTCCGGGCCCATTGCCGTTTGACCCAGTAGGGGTCATAGGCGTCGAACGTGGTGAGCTCGATGTCGGTGATCCATTTGCAGGCCGATACGTAGCCGTAGAGGCCGGGGACGAGCATGCGGACGGGGAAGCCGTGGTCGAACGGCAGCGGCTCGCCGTTCATGCCGACCGCGAGCATCGCGTCCCGGCCGTCCAACACGTCCTCGACCGGGGAGCCGAGCGTCATCCCGTCCACCGAGCGGGCCACCAGCTGGTCCGCCTTCCCCCCTCGCGACGGCGGCCGGACCCCCACCTCCCGGAGGAGGTCGGCGAGGCGGACGCCGAGCCAGCGGGCCGTGCCGGTGTACGGGCCACCGACCTCGTTCGAGACACAGGTCAGCGTGATGTCGCGTTCGATGAGGGGGCGGGCCAGGAGCTGGTCGAGGGTGTAGGTGCGCGGCCGGGCCACCCCCTTGCCGTGGATGTGCAGTCGCCAGGTGCCGGCGTCGACCTTGGGGACGGTCAGCGCGGTGTCCACCCGGTAGAAGTCGGAGTTGGGGGTGATGAAGGGGCTGATGCCGGCAACCCTCAGCCGGGCGCCGGCCGGGACCGCGGGTGCCGGAGACGCCGGAGCCGGCAGGACCAGGCTGTTGCGGGACGCGACCGCGCCCCGGCCCTGGCGGGCGGTGAGGAACCGGCCCAGCGCCCCGGCCGATGTCGCCGCCACAGCCGTCACACCGGCCGCGGCGAGGAAACCGCGCCTGCTACCGCGCCTGCTCCACACCCCGGAGCTCTGGCCGTCCGCACCAGCCTGGGCCGCTACGGGTACGGGTACGGGTACGGAATCGGGTACCGCCCTGGCCGCGAGGACGTACAGGGCGAGCGCCCCTGCCAGGGCCCCGGTGACCGAGGGCAGCGCATCGGCGATGCCGGCGGAATCGGGGCGGCCGAGAGCCGCTGCGGCGCCGACGACGCCGAACAGCAGCACGCCCGCGGCGCCGGCCCGCCGGTGCGACAGGGCGAGGACGCCCAGGCCGAGGGCGACGACGGCCAGAACCGCCAGGATTCCCAGCCGCAGGACCGCCTTGTCGTTCTCCCCGAACGTGCGGATCGCGAAGTCCTTCACCGCGGCAGGCGTCCGGTCGATCACCGCGCCCCCGACGACCGTCACCGGCCCGGCCGCGGGACGCACCAGTCCGGCCACCAGCTCGGCCACCGCCAAGGCCGCGAACGCGGCCAGGACACCGGCCGACGCGCCCCGTGCGGCGCGGGAGAGGACGTTTCGGAAGCTGCTCACACCTGCAATTCGTGAGCCTCCGCCCGGCGGATTGGTACGTCCTCGAAAGAGTGAACCGTGCGGTTGCGTCGGCTTCGGAGCGCAGGGGCGGACGGCTGGACGGATGCCCTGCGCGCCCGCATCGGCGCACTCCGAAGGCACGCCCCTTGCGCGTAACGAAAAGCCCCCCATCCGCAGCCCCGTCGGCTACGAACAACAGAGACACACACCCCGGGGCGGTCCGGCCCCGTACCAGCGACGACACGAGGACCGGCATGCGATGGACTCCCCGCCCCCCGAAGGCTGCCCCAAGCCGCCCCTCCGCCTCCTCTCCACGGCCGGAGCCCCGCAGGTGAACCAACCGATTCCCTCCGGCGCCGGCCACCCCTCCGACGCCCGGCACGACCTCACCGACGTCATGCACAAGGTCGCCCACGGCGACAAGCAGGCGTTCTCCGCCCTCTACGACGCCCTCGCCCCCATGGTTCTCGGCATCGTGGTCAAGGTCGTACGCGACCGGGCCCAGTCGGAGGAGGTCGCGCAGGAGGTCATGATCGACCTGTGGCGCCAGGCCGCCCGCTACCGGCCCGACGCCGGAAGCGTCACCACGTGGGCGGCGACCATCGCCCACCGGCGGGCCGTGGACCGGGTCCGGTCCGCCCAGGCAGCTACCGCCCGCGAACAGGCCCAGGCGGCCCGCGAGCACTCCACCGCCTTCGACGAGGTCGCCGAACAGGTCGAGACCCGCCTGGAGTCCGAGCAGGTCCGCCGCTGCCTGCGCGGTCTGACCGAACTCCAGCGCCAGGCGGTGACCCTCGCCTACTACCGGGGGCTCACCTACCGTGAAGTCGCCGAAGCCCTGCGCACGCCGCTTCCGACCATCAAGACACGCATGCGCGACGGGCTCATCCGGCTCCGCGACTGCATGGGGGTGACCACATGAAACACCACGCCGACGACGCCCACACCCTCGCCGCCGCCTACGCCCTCGGCGCACTCGACGACGACGAACGCCAGACCTTCCAGGCCCACCTCCAGTCCTGCGAGGCGTGCCGACAGGAAGCCGCCGAGTTCGAAGCCACCGCCGCCCGCCTGGCCGCAGCCGTCTCCCAGCCACCGCCGGCCGCGGCCAAGGCACAGGTCATGGCCGCCCTCGACGGCGTACGCCAACTACCGCCGCGCGTGCCCGCCCCTGCCGCGGCGCCTGCGTTCGGCGACTTCCTGCGCCGCCGGGCCCTTCCCCTGGCACTGGCCGCCGGCGTGGCCGCCGCCGCACTCGGCGGCATCGCCGTGTGGCAGGCCCACAACAGACAGGAGCTGCAGCAGCAGGCCCGTCAGGCGCAGCAACAACTCGACGCGGTCAGCACCGTCCTGGCGGCCCCCGACGCACGCACCGTCCACGGGAAGACCGCCAACGGGGCGCTGACCACAGTCGTCGCCTCCGACCGCCAGAACAAGGCCGTCTTCACCGCCGCGGGCCTCCCCGCCCCCGCCGCCGGCAAGACCTACCAGCTGTGGCTCGACCACGACGGCACCATGCGCCCCGCAGGCCTCATCGACCACGACGGCACGGTCCTCCTGACCGGCAACCCCGCCGACGCCGGCGCCGTGGGCCTCACCCTCGAACCCACCGGAGGCTCCCCCCACCCCACCTCCGCCCCCCTCCTCCTGATGGCCCTCCCCACCTGACCCGGGACGAACGACCCCTCCCGCCTTCCCCTTTCGGGAGGCGGGAGGCGGCAGGCGGGAGGGGGAAGGCGGCGGGGCCTGCCGTGCACGGTTTCGATTGTTCGTGACGGGCCGAACCTGCGATGGTCACCGGTACGGACGTGGTGCCGGGAGGCAGACGCAGGTTCGCCGCAGAGATCGGCGGGCCGGGTCCGCGACGGTTTCCAGGGTCCGCAGACCTCCCGCCTACGGAGTCGTACCGCGCAGGTCGGGGCGGTTCCTCGGGAGGCCGAAGCCGGCCATCTCCTTCTCCTCGTAGGACAGGAAGCCCAGGCTCCGGTAGAACGCGTGGTTGCGCTTGCCCTCCGGCGACGACTCGTGGTCCGTGGACAGGAGGAAGAACCGGCAGTGCGAGTAGCGCCGCATCAAGTGCTCGACGAGCGCCCGCCCGACCCCCTGCCGGTGGTTCGCCGGATTGACCACGACGTCCTGGACGTAGCAGATGTGCTCGTCGTCGGAGATGGTCCGCGCCAGCCCGAGGAGCGTTCCCGACCCGTCCCGCGCCGTGATGACGAGATGGGAGTTCACCAGACCGCGACACAGCCTCTCGACGTCACTGGTGTAGCCCTCCCAGTCCACCGACCCGTACAGGTCCAGCATCTCGGCAGGATCGAAAGCGGTCTCTTCGGCTATGAACATGGCACCCACCCGACACCACACACCTCACGAAGGTCAAGATCGACTGATGTCGTCGAAACGTCACAGCAGTTGACCCGAGTAGCCGCTCGCCTCCCCCGTGCGGCGGAGGCGGACGGGACCGTCGGAGGACGCGAGGCGCGGGCAGCGGAACCGAGCATGGCGGTACCGGAACTCCCGGGTGAAAGGAAGACCGTGATGGACTCCGACCGTCCCCGCCTCGACGTGCCGCGCCGCATCAAGTGGGCCGCGTACGCCGTCCCGTTGTGCGCACTCCCCTCGGGCCTGTGGCGCATCGCGCTCGTCGCCGGCTGGCCCGACTGGTACGCAGGGCACGACTGGCTGCCGGGGGAACGGCCGTACGTCCTCTCGCTCTCCCTGCTGGCCGAGTGCCTGGCGCTGCTCACCCTGGGGCTGGTCCAGCCCTGGGGTGAACGCCTGCCCGCCTGGGTCCCGTTCGCAGGCGGCCGGGTGCTGCCGGTCCGTGCGGTCGTCGTCCCGGCCTCCGCCGGAGCCCTGCTGGCCACCGCCCTGGCCGTGTACGCCACCCTGAACTACCTGTTCCACTTCGTTCCCCCGCTGAACGACACCGGCGCGGCCTTCCCCACCAGCGGCCCGGGTGCATGGGCCCTCTGTGCCTGCTACGCCCCGATCCTCGCCTGGGGCCCCCTGCTCGCCACGGCCACCCGCGCCTACCACTTGCGCCGAACCCGCAGCGGGACGATGGCCGTCGGGTGAGACGGGTCATCCCTCCCGCCCAGCGAAGACCCGCACGCCGAGGTCGAGCCTCTGAGGCGCGGTCGGCCGCTCCACAGGACGCCACGTCCTGCCGCTCCGGGCCCCGTAGGCTGGACCCCGTGATCCGTACCGTGGTCCTGGACGTAGGCGAGACCCTCACCCGCGATGACCGCTACTGGGCGGCCTGGGCCGACTGGCTCCGTGTGCCGCGGCACACCCTGTCCGCGCTCGTCGGCGCGGTTGTCGTCGATGGACGCGACAACGCCGACGCGCTCCGGTTGCTGCGCCCCGGCATCGACATCTCAGCGGAGTATGCGGCAAGGGAGGCCGCGGGCGGCGGTGAGCAACTCGACGAGACGGACCTGTACGACGACGTGCGGCCGGCCCTCGCGGCCTTGCGGGCGGCCGGAGCGCACGTGATCGTGGCAGGCAATCAAAGCGCGAAGGCGGGCCGCTTGCTCCGATCGCTCAACCTGCCGGCCGACCTGGTCGTCACGTCCGCGGAGTGGGGCGTCGCAAAGCCCGAACCGGGCTTCTTCGCACGGGTATTGGAGGTGTCCGGAGCGGCGCCCGACGAGACGCTGTATGTGGGTGATCACCCGCAGAACGACATCATGCCAGCCGCTACCGCCGGCCTGCGGAGCGCTCACCTGCGGCGCGGCCCGTGGGGCTTCTGGTGGGCCGACGACCCGGCAGTGCGCGAGGCTGCGGACTGGTCCATCGACTCTCTGCACGACCTCATTGACATCGTCAAGGGATAGGCCCAGCCCCGGCATTCGCCGAGCGGTACGGTGCGAGCATGGCCGACTACATTGGGCAGCGCATCGCCGCCCGGCGTCGGAGCCGACGCAAGACGCAGGCTGATCTGGCCCGTGAGTCCCACGTGTCCCTCGCCATGGTGAAGGGAATCGAGCGGGGCGCCCGAAGGCCCTCTCCGGCACTTCTGGAGGCGCTGGCATCCGCCCTCGGCGCGGACGCTTCCCGGCTCGACCCTGCGTACGCAGGTACCCACCGCCGGGTCCACGCCGCACTGCCCCGGATCTCCGAAGCCATTGCCGGGTACGAGATTGCGCTCGACCGGCCCTCACGCCCTGCTGCGGAGCTGAGGTCAGCCGTTGCCGAGGCGATGGGTTGGCGGCTCGACGCGCAGTACGGGCGGATCGTTGCCACGGCGCCTGCGCTGCTGACCGACTCTCTCGCGCACCTCCACGCTGAGTCCGGTCCGGGCCGCACTGAGGCGGTGCGTCTCGTGGTGGACACAGCGCGCGCGGCGGACGCGGCGGCGTACAAGTTCGGTGCACACGACCTGTCCGCCCGCTTGATCGACGTGATGCGATGGGCGGCTGCGCAGACCGGGGAACCGGATGTCGTCGCCACGACGGCGTACGTCCAGGCGGAGACCTTTCTTGCAGTCCACGCGTACCGGGCGGGCAGGGTAGCGCTGGAACGTGCTCTCGATGGGACACCCGGGCAGGCTGCGGCGGTACGGGGAGCGCTGCACATGCGGACCGCAGTAGTCGCCGCCCGGGGAGGGGACGCCGCGGCAGCCGCCACCCACTTGGGTGAGGCGGCACAGCTGGCGAACCGCGTCGTCGAGGGTGTCTATCGAGGGACTGCATTCGGGCCGTCGAGCGTGCGGATCCACGAGGTGGCCGTGGCTGTGAGCCTGGGCCGTGACCACACCGGCAGGGCCCTCGACGTCGCACGGGAGTGGAAGCCCGGAGACGACATCCCCGTGGAGCGCCGGTCGGGGTTCTACATCGAGGTGGGCCGGGCGCAGCTGTGGGCTGGTTTCCCGGACGCTGCCTTCGAGTCACTGAGGGTTGCCCGGCGGCTCGCGCCGCAGCACGTTCGTGAACACCCTTGGGCCCGCGAGGACATCGAGACGATGCGGAGGATCAAGCGGGCCGACGCAGAGGCGTTGACGAGTTTCGCAGCGTGGATCGGCGCCGTCTGACGAGCTGAGAGGGGATACACGCTGTATCCCTTGTCGCCCTTGTAGCCATCCATCATCTGTCTGCCCGCACGAAGGAGCAGATGGGAGGACGCTGTGGCGCCGGATCAGGTCGCAACCGCCGTCGAGGACGGCCGCTGCGACCGACCGATCGTCGGGCTCTGAACCGGTGCCGCGGGCCGCCGATCGAGTGCCCCCACCCTGCCGGCGGGTTGCGTCGTCGCCCGCAACTCGGTGCCAGGAAAGAGGGGGACCGAGTACAGCACTCCACCACACCCAAGGAGGCATCACTACATGACTACTGCCGCCACCCCCGCCACCAAGGATGCGCGCAAGCTCCTCAGCACCGACGCGTTTGAAAGCGTCACGGTCACTGTCGCCCGGGCCAACCCCGACATGCTCTGGGGGACGGCCGTGCGCATCGCCGAGGAAGCTCTGAAGTTCGTGGCGGCCGCGGCCACACAGAGCAACGGCGGTCTGCGGCCGTCTCGCCTGGTGGATGAGGGCTGGCACGCACTGATCCTCCACACGAGTGTGTACGCGCAGCTGTGTGCGCGCCTCGGCCGCTTCGTTCACCACTTGCCGGAGACTCCGGCCACCAAGCGGCACGACCCCATGAAGGTCGACTGCACGCTTGCCGCGATCAGGGCAGCCGGGTATGAGCCGAACGCGTACTTGTGGACCCTCGAAGCACAGAAGGACATCGTTGTGTCCGCCGACTGCATGCACACCGAGTGCACCGAGGGCGGATCCAACTGTGCCGCTCCGGCGTGATGTTCACGCGGAAATGATCACTTCCACTCCGCTACAGTCGCACCTTCCGGGAGGAGTCGCCTTGAGCAGCAGCCCAGAGCAGGGACCGGGCCAGTGGACTGATCCGCGTTACTGCGATCTCGTCGCCGGGTGGGAAGCGTACCGAGTGGAGCCGCAGCGCGGCCGCCGACCCCGCCGCATCTGCCCGCACGGGCAGGGGGTGACTGTCGTTGTCGACCCGCTGACGCACGCGCACCGGAACGTCCAATGCGGGGAGTGCGGCTGACACTGCACGAGCGACTGCCCCGGCCGGCACTGGCTTCACCGGTCGGGGCTCACCTGTGTCACACCGAACCGGCTCTGGAAGTCGCATGAGTGGCTGGGGCGAGCATCGGCTGCGCCGTGCCGAGCGGGGGCGGGGTCCCGGGGGTGACTTGAATCACATCGCTGTCGGGAAAGTATTTCGACGGTCGGGGGCCTTCTCGTCGCCAAGGGGTGAGAGGACTTCTCCGACCGAAGGGATTCCCGTGACCGAGCAGGCGTCCGCGCCCCACATCACCGTGACCGTCGACCAGTGCTCCTGCGAGCCGCCGTGTGCGAGCCACACGCTGACCGTCGAAGAGGTTCCGGCGGTCATCAACGCGCTCGGGCCGGAGTCGCTGCTCCTGCTGCTCGGCTTCTTCACCCGGCTCAGCTACACCCCGGGGGCGCCGGCGTACTTCAACGGGGGAGACCCGTACGCCCGTTTCGTGCAGATGGGGATGAGCGAGCAGTGGAGCGAGTCGTTCACCACGGCCGCCGCGGGCAGCTGGTACGACGGGGGACCGGCCCGGCTCACGACGGAGGCGCTGCCGCCCCTCCTGCACGAGACCACCGTCATCCACCGGCAGCTCACCCCGCTGTGGCGGCGGCAGACCCGAGGCCGACGGGTCGCCCTGCTGGAGACCCCGCACAACGGAGTCACCCTCCGCGACGTCCTCGCCGGTTCGGAATGCGCCGACGACCCACTGCTCGCCCGCATCCCGGCCGACAAACGCCTCGTGGCGATCCTGGACGAACTGGACCCGCAACAGCGCGAGGTCGTCCTCGCGTTGGGCCTGCCCGGCATCCAGACCTGGGCGGACGCTGCGGAGTATGCGGGCGCCGCGGACCCGAAGCGGTACGGGGACAAGGTCCGCGTCCGCGTCCGCTACCTGGTCCGGGAACGGCAGCGCCGCGAGGCCCTGCGCGGCGCCGGGGCGCGGCCGTGACGGAACTGGCGACGGCCGCGCTCCCCGAACTCCTCGGTTCCCTCGGCGCGGCGCTGCTCGTCGGCACCACGTCATGGGCCAAGCGCCGACTGACCGAACGCCGCTGCCGCCCCCGACCCGACCCTCCCGCCCCCGAAGCCGGGCCTCCCACCGGACCACGCAGTCCCGGCAACTCCGGCTGACGCCCTCCCGGGTACGGCCGTTCCCGCCGCACTGCGCGACGCGAGGTCCCCCTCCGCCATCAGCCACAGAAGGTGCGCCCCGTACGACGGGAACGTCCGCTCCGGCGTACGGGCGCCTCCCTCGGCCACCCACCGGCATCGGCCACGCCGACAGAATCACGGTGTGCGCCCGGCACGGCCCGCCGGATGCACGGCGGCCCCGACCGGACATGGCGGGCACCGGCTTGCGGTGGTGCGGGAAAGCGTGCGCGGAGACCGGAAGATGACCGGACTGTCACAACATCGGAGCGGTGGAACAGTTCCGGCCTGATGTGCATCTTGCAGGGCGGCAGGGTCTTGAGGGCCCTGGGACAACGGATCTGTGAGCAAGGCTGGGCTGGGATGACGACGGTAGCGGTGACGGGCGGTTCTCCGGAGACTCCCGGGACGGAGCGCGAGGCGGAGAAGGCCGACGCGAACGGGCGGGGCGGGCAGCGCGCCGAGGCGGTCGCGCCCGAGGAGCCCGCTCAGGCTGTCGAATCCGCGGAGCCGGTCGTACGGGCCGAGCCGGCCGAGTCGGACGTGTCCGCCGAGGCGAGCGAGGCGGAGCCCGGTGCCGGGCCTGCCGAGGACGACGAGGACGCCGCGGCGGGCGAGCCCGAGCCCCGGACCGACGAAGGGGCTGGGGAACGGGAAGAGGCCGAGGCCGAGGCCGCTGCCGACGCGGAGCCGGGTGCGGTGGAAGCTGCGGACGCCGACCCCTCCGGCGCGGATGCCGGGGGAGACACGCCGGCTGAAGGCCCGGCGGCGGGGCCGTCGCGCGTGGCCGACCCCCGTGTGCCGGCTGCTGCGGCGGACCCCGTCGAGAAGCCGGCGGCTGCTGGGGTCGAGAGTGCCGGGGAGAAGTCCGGGGCCGCCGAGTCCGCGGAGCCGCCCACCGTGGAGTCTTCGGGTGAAGCGGCCCCGGCCGTGGCCGCGGAGTCCGCACGCGACGAACGTCCGCTCGCGGATCCCGTGGCCGCCGGCCCCGCGGCCGACAAGCGGGCGGCCGACGAGCCGGCGGCCGCCACCCCGCGCCCGCCCGTGCCGTCTTGGGCGCGTGCCGAGGACGCAGCCGAGGACGAGGCCAAGGACGAAACCAAGAGCGACGGCGAGAGCTCAGCGCAGGGCGGCACTCCCGCAGATGCTCCCGGCACCGCTGCGGCCGAAAGCGACGCCCAGCGGACCAGCAAGTTCGTGGCGCTGAGGGACCTCGATACGCCGACGGCGAAGTTCGCCGCCCCGGCCCCGGCCCCGGCCCCGGCCCCGGCCCCAGCCCCCGCCCCCGCACCGGCGCCCCCCGCCCCCACCACCCCGGCTGCCGCCACCACCCCCCAGCCCTCCGCCCCCCTCGACCTCCTCGCTCAGCTCACCAACACCCCGCCCCCGCCCGAGACGCTCCGGCGTACCGCCGTGCGGCGGGTCAAGGTGTGGACGCCCGTCGTGCTGCTGCTCGCGGGGGCGGCCGTCGGGGCGCAGATGCTGCGGCCGCTGCCCGAGGCCCGGCTCGTGGCGACCGAGCAAGTGCACACCCTGGAAGGGACGTTCGACATTCCGTGGCCCGCCAAGGGTCAGGGGGCCGTGCGGATCCCGGGGTCCGGGATGATCGGGACGTTCGGGGAACAGAAGCCGGTGCCCACGGCCAGTGTGGCGAAGGTGATGACGGCGTACGTGGTGCTCAAGGACCACCCGTTGCGGAAGGGGGAGGAGGGGCCCACGATCGAGGTCGACGCGAAGACCGTGGCGCAGGGCAACTCCGAGGACGAGTCGCGGATCGAGGGGCTCAGCGAGGGGGATGAGTTCAGCCAGCTGGACATGCTCAAGATGCTGATGATTCCGTCCGGCAACAACGTCGCCCGGCTGCTGGCCCGTTGGGACACGGGCAGTGACTCCGAAGAGGTCTTCGTGCAGCGGATGAACGCCGCCGCACGCGAACTCGGCATGAAGGACACGACGTACACGGATCCGAGCGGGCTGGACAAGGGGACCGTCAGCACCGCAGTGGACCAGCTCAAGCTGGCCGAGGCGGTGATGAAGAACGAGGCGTTCCGCAAGGTGGTCATGCTCCCGGACGCCGAGATCGAGAACCTCGCCACCCGACTGACGAACAACAACAGCCTGCTCAGTGCACACGAGTTGAGTGTCCGTGGCATCAAGACCGGTTCGAGCACCCCGGCCGGCGGCACGTTCGTGTGGGCCCAGTACAAGTCGGTCGGTCACCAGACCCCGCTGATCCTCGGCTCGCTCATGCAGCAGCGCGCGGACGGGCCGGACGAGAACGCGACCCGCAGCCTGGCGCTGGTGCTGGCCAACAGCAAGAAGATCATCGAAGCGGTTCGCGGGGCCCTGACCTCGGCGCCGGTGGTCCGCAAGGGGCAGCCGGTCGGCTACGTGGACGACGGACTCGGCGGCCGTACGCCGCTGGTGGCGACGAAGGACCTGAACGTCATCGGCACCCCCGGCCAGCGCCTGCGCCTCGCCCTCGGCGCGTCGGTCAAGAGCGGGAAGAGCGGGAAGAGCGGGAAGGGCGGCCCGGTCCCGCATTCCGCCGCCGCCGGCACCGAAGTCGGCGTGCTCACCGTCGGCGAGGGCGCCGATGCCCGGACCGTCCCGGTGGCGGTGGGCACGGACCTGGCCGAGCCGTCGTTCACGACCCGCCTGACCCGCCTCGGGTGAGGCGGTTCAACCGGTCACCGGTCACTTGATCGGCAGCTCGTCGAGATCGCCGCCGAAGCAGGTCCACTGGCCTTTGTCCGAGTCGTATTCGACGGTGCCGCCTTTGGAAACGCAGTCCTTGGCGGTGGTCGTGGTGGCGCTCGGGCTCGGCGGCGGCTTCGCCGACTGTGCTGCCTGGGCCGCAGGGGCGGAGAAGGCCAGGACGGCCGCGATGAGGGCCGCGGCCGTGCCCGGAAGTCGGGTGCGCATACGGGACTCCTGGAGTTTCGGTCCTGTGAAAGCTCCCCTTCCGATTACCGCGCGGCGACTGTGGTTCCGCCACTCCAGGGGGCGCGCCGCGGTGCCCGGCAGCACACTGGAGGCATGGAGAACCACCCCGCGGTCGCCGTGGGGGCGCCGGACGAACTCGGTTTGCGAAAGGTCTCCGCCGGGGGAAAGACCCTGGGCGCGGTACGGTCCGCCGCCGAGCTGCAGAGACTGCTCCGGCACCACGGTCTTGCCTTCGAAACCGATGTGCAGTGGTGTGGCGGAGACAGCACCGTCTGGCCGGATCGGCCATGGCCCCGGCGGATCGCCGGTGTCCTCATGGCTGCCGGCCTCCTCGCGACCGCCGTCCTGCTCGTCAAAGTCGGCATGGCGGATGCCACCGGAGCCCTCAGCTACGCCGGGCGCCTCGCCGGGGCGACCTTCATCGCCGCCGGCATCGTGGAGTTCATCGGCGTCTTCGCCGCAGCCGACTACTGGACCAGGCGACAGTCGCGGTTCTCGGGAGGCATCCTCCTGATCACAGCCGCGATCTCGCTGGTCGTCAACGTCGTGCTGCTGTTCGTGCAGATCGCGGGCCGCACGTACACGCCGTACCTGTGGGTCTGGATCACGCTGATCGTCTGGTCGGTGTGGGCGCTGCACGTCCTCGTCCGGGCGCGGGCCTGGAAGGGGCTGCGCAATCCGAAGCGGGTCGCGATGGGAGCCTTGCTCTCCGGGGTCCTGGCGGGCACGAACCTGCTGTACACGCAGGTGTACGTGCCGCACGTGGCCGCGCCCCTGGTGGAGAGCACCGCCGTGTTCCAGCCGACCAGCCTCGGCAAGGACGGGACCAGGCTGTACGTTCCGGTGCACTTCACGGTGCGGAACGACGGGGGCGTCCCCGTCTACGTGCTCGGGAGCATCTACTGGATCAAGGGTGTCCCGAGGAACGCCGACCGGGCGAAGCAGCCGTACATCGACCAGTGCACTGCGTCCGGCAAGGCGAAGCCGAAGTCGCTGCCGAAGTTCACTCTGCTCGTGTCGCACGAGTTCATCGCGCCGCCGGGGCGGGCGCTCACCCCCGGTGAGGAGTTCTCCGGGGACACGGTCGTGACCATCGACCGCAAGCACTGGTCCTGCTACGAGACCGTGACGGTCCAGACCGAGATGTACATGGTCCGGCAGGACCGGACGAAGATCGACCCCGGCTACGAGTTGTCCAGGATGTACCGCGACCGTCTCTCCCCTGCGCAGCAGGTGGATCCCGAAGGTCCGCCGGGGGACTACTTCCGCTATCAGGGCGAGGTGTCCAACAGCAACGAGATCCTGAACGCGACGCGCGGACGGCAGCGGGTGACCATGTGGTGGATGTACTCGGGTGCCAATCCCTACGTGTACGTGCACGTGGGGCCTCCCGGGGAGAAGGCGAAGGCCTTCGACCCGGACCACCCCAATGCGAACCAGGAGAAGGCCGAGCGCTACGGCCTCGCCCGCGTCCGCGGCTCGATGGCCGAGAAGCCCCTCGCCGAACTCCTCAACAAAGCGGATGACGGCGGCCGGAACGAGTGATCGTCGGGCCGCCGTCGCACGCCGCCGGGACCGCCGCCGGTCCGCGCCCCACAGCGCGGGCCGACGGCGGTCGCCGGATCAGAACTCGGTGGTCAGCTTGACCTTGCCGAAGCCCTTCTTCGCGTACAGGCTCAGGTAGACGTAGCCCGGCTTCGGGTTCTTGATGGTGAGGGTCTCGGAGTTGCCGGTCTTCACCGACCGCTTGGTGTACGCGGTCTTGGACGCCCACTTGGTGGGGTTGTAGTAGAGGTCCGCGTTGCCGGTGCCGCCCGAGACGGTGATCTTCAGGGAGGTGGTGCCGGCCGGCACGTTCACGTAGAAGTAACGGTGGTCACCGGTGGGCGCCTTGAGCCCGGAGCGGTAGCAGTTCGGGCCCATGACCTGGACGTTGGGGTCCGTGCACTTGGCGAGCAGGGCGCCGAACTTGGTTGTGATCTTGACCCCGGCGAAGCCGTCCACCGCGTGCAGGCTGATGAAGACGCGGCCCGACGGGTTCTTGACCGTGAGGGACTCGGAGTTGCCGGCCTTCACCGAACGCTGGGTGTACGCGCTCGTGGTCGCCCAGTTGCTCGGGTTGTAGTACAGGTCGGCGTTGCCCGTACCGCCCGCGACGGTGATGTTGAGCGCCGGGGTGCCGGCCGGGACGTCGAGGTAGAAGTAGGCGTAGTTCCCGGTGGTGGCCGAGACGTTGGAGCGGTAGCAGTTGTCACCGAGGACGCGGGCGTCGGCGTGGGTGCACTCGACCGGCTTGGTGGGAGCCGCCACGGTGATCTGCTTGCTGGTGCTGCCCGTGGCGCCCTTGTTGTCCGTGACGGTCAGGCGGACGGTGTAGGTTCCGGCGGCCGCGTACGTCTTCGACGGGTTGGCGGCGGTCGAGGTGGTGCCGTCGCCGAAGTCCCAGGCGCGGGAGGCGATGGTGCCGTCCGCATCGGTGGAGGTGTCGGTGAGGCGGACCGTCAGGCCGCTGACCGCGGAGGTGAAGCCGGCGACCGGGGCCTTGTTGCCCGGGGTGGTGCCGCCGCCGCAGTCACCGGCGCCGCACTTGGCGAGCCAGGCGGCGAAGTCGGCGTCGTACCGGGTGCCGATGGTCGAGGTCAGCAGGGTGCGCGCAGCCGCCCAGTTGCCCGTGCGGTAGTGGCCGAGCAGGGTGGTGACGTCCTGCGGGTGCGACTGGATCATGTAGCGCACGGCCAGGTAGCCCCAGCGGTACACCCGGTTCGAGTCGGAGTTGTCGTACGTGGTGTCGAACAGCGTGCTGAGCTTGTACGTGTTCTTGGCCGCCTCGGCGATCGCCCGGTCGTTGACGACGTTGAGGTAGTGGTACGAGACGTACTCGGCGGAGCCCTCGACCCACATGACGGTCGGGGTCTTCATGTTCTCGTTGAAGTCGCCGAACATGTTGTAGCGGCCGTCGAGGTAGTGCGTGTACTCGTGGTTCAGGTTCCAGATCTGGAAGGTAGGCCGGACCCACTCGGCCTCGTACGCGATGAACCGCGGCAGGTTGCCGGCGGCTGCCGGGTTGCCCTCCAGGTACATGCCGCCGTTGTCGGTGCTGATGTCGAAGATGATGCCGGCGTACGTCTGGTAGTCGGCGCTGGAGTCGAACACCACCATTTCCAGCATGGTGTTGTTGTCGTTGGCGACCGGGCCGCTGTCCTTCATCACGCCGTGGAAGTAGGCGTCCTGGTTGGCGACGCTGGTGCAGGTGGCGGCCAGGTCGGCGGCGGCCAGCTGCTGGGCGACGATCCGCAGCGACGGGCTGCAGGTGTGCTTGACGGTCAGCACCGCGTCCTTCACCCGCTGGGGAAGGTTGCAGGTGTTGTAGTACGCGCAGTTGGCCGCGTCGTACTCGGTGGTCATCTCGGCCAGCGGCACCCACAGCATGCCGCTGGGGCCGGTGATCGAACCGCCGTCGAGGAGCTGCTTGACCAGCGGGCGGACCGTCGGGAGGAGCGCCGAGTGCTGGAGGAAGCGGCCCAGCTCACGGCCGGCGTTGGCGGTCAGGTACGACTTCGAGGTGCCGAGCAGGTCCTTGTGCGCGACGGCGAAGTCGCGCAGGACGGTGAGCACGCTCGGGTCGGCCTGCACGGCCGGCAGGAAGGCCGGGGTCTGGTGGCCGCGGAACAGGACGGTGTACGCGTTGTTGACGGCCGCGACCATCGACCACGAGGCGTCGTACGACGCGTTGTAGCCGGTCAGCATGCGCTTGACGACGTCCAGGTAGCGGGCGTTCTCCTGCGCGCTGTCGATCAGGGTCACCGACTCGGCCAGGGTCGCACCGTTGGCCTCGGTGACGTCGCGCGAGCGCGGCGCGGCGAAGAAGGTGTCCAGGGCGCCGCGGATCGAGTTCGTCAGCGCCGTGCCGTACTCGCCCACGTCGGGCTTGTTGTACCACTGCACGAAGTAGCCGGCGCGCAGGAACAGCACCAGCTGGCCGGTCGAAGTGGTGTTGTCGCCGGGGTAGTTGGCGGAGTTCGAGCGCAGTGCGTCGGCGACCGTCACCATCTGCGCCTCGCGGAAGGCGGCCCGCGCGTCGGCGCCCTTGAGCTGGAACAGCGTGTTGACGCAGCCCAGTTCGGACGACTTGATCTGCTGGACCAGGGCGCTGCCGGTCTTGGAGGTGAAGTCGGAGACGTTGCAGGCGGCCGCGTCGAAGGCGGCGGGGCCCTTCTTCGACTTGCCGGCGTCGATCCGCGCCAGGTCCTTGGTGGCGGAGCGGAGCGGGGCTCGCTGCGCCAAGTCCGGATTGGGCTTGGTGTGTTCGGCCTCGAGTGCGGCGTCGGCGGCCATGTCCGCCGAGGGCTGGGGAGCGGCGCCGGCCTTGCGGAACGCGGCCGGGGCGGCGGGGGCCGCCTCCTGGCCGTCGCGCGCGAACGCCTGGCCCGCGGGGGCCAGCAGGCCGGCGCCCAGACAGCATGCCAGGGCGGCTATGAGCGGCCGCATGCGGCCTTTGGGCGTGGGGGAACTGCGCATGGGGATGGGCCTCCGAGTTGGCCTGTGGGCCGTGCTGGGAACACGGCGGGTGTGAGGGGTGGATCACGCATCACAAGGGGCGCCGGAAGCGGCGCACACCGGCGTTGTTGTGGGCACGGCAAACCTTGTGCGCTGTAACATTGCACACATCACATGGCGCTGAAAAGGGGTTGGGCTGGCTCTTTTTGTTCGCTCCGGCCCGTCCCGGCCCGCCCGCGTTCACCCGCCCGCTCCCGCGAGTTCGGCGGAATATGTCCCTCCGCTCGGTCTGGTCGAGGCGTTCCTGCAGGTGCCCCCTCATACGGCCGCCGGGCCCGGGCCGCGCGAGGTGCGCGGCCCGGGCCCGGCGGGGCGGGGGCTGGTGTCAGTCTTCGTGCAGCAGGTGGGAGCGCAGGTCGGCCAGCGTGCGGGAGAGCAGGCGGGACACGTGCATCTGGGAGAGGCCGATCTCCGCGCCGATCTGCGCCTGGGTCATGTCGTGGCCGAAGCGCAGGCGCAGGATCTCGGTCGTGCGCTTGTCCAGGCCGGCCAGCACCGGTGCGAGCGTCTGGCAGTCCTCCACGGTCTCCAGTGCCGGGTCGATGTCGCCCAGGGTCTCGGCGAGGCTGTGGGCGGTGTCCGAGGCTGCCGGTCCCGCACTCCCGGCCGGGCCGCCGGGGCTGTCGAGGGACTGGGTCGAGTAGCCGTTGGCCGCCACCAGGGCGTCGCGGACCTCGTCCTCGGCGAGGCCCAGGTGCGCGGCCAGCTCGGCCGGGCTCGGCTCGCAGCCCAGTTCCGAAGTCAACTCCTCTGTCGCCTTGGCCAGTTCCACCCGCAGCTCCTGGAGGCGCCGGGGTACGTGGACGGCCCAGCCGGTGTCCCGGAAGTGGCGCTTGATCTCGCCGGTGATGTACGGAATGGCGAGGGTGGTGAACCGGGTGTTGCGGTCCGGGTCGTACCGGTCGATGGCCTTGATCAGGCCGATCGTGCCGACCTGGACGATGTCCTCGTTCTCCGGACCGCCCGGACGGTCCCGGAAGCGGCGGGACGCGAAGTTCACGAGGGAGATGTTCATCTCGATCAGGGTGTGGCGTACGTACCGGTACTCGGCGGTGCCCTCTTCCAGGCTGCGCAGCCGTTCGAAGAAGAGGGCCGTCAGCTGCCGGGCGTCCTCGGGGGCGAGTTCCCGGGGGCAGTCCACCTCCGGCAGGCCCTCCAGTGCGGGCACACCGGCGGCGCGGGCCGCGGCGGGGCGTGCGGACCGGTCGTCCGTCCCGGCCTGGTGGTTCGTCTCGGTCGGGGCCGTGAAAGCCATCGTCTTCGCTCCTTGGGCACGGGTGCTTGCGGCGCGTTGCGCGAAAGGTCGTGGATGCGGAAGGGGGGTTCCGCATGTCTCCCCCACCGTGCCCGGAGGTCTGACACCCGTCAAGCGATACAGGAAAAATGTTTCCGGATTTGTCATGCGGGAGTGCGGGCTGAACAATGGCCGTGTGGAGAGCGCGAGCACCCGGCCCCAGCGGACCGGCTGGACCTTCCTGACCAACCACGCCAGGGTCCTGGTCACGATCGCCCGTGACCCCGGTATCCGCCTGCGCGACATCGCGGCGGTCTGCGGCCTCACCGAACGCACGGTGCAGGCGATCGTCACCGACCTCCAGGAGGACGGCTACCTCACCCGGATCCGCGACGGCCGCCGCAACCGCTACGAGATCGCCCCCGGTGCGCGCTTCCGCCACCCCGCGGAAGCAGGCCGGGAGATCGCCGGACTGCTCGCCTACCTCGCCGGTCCGTCGCCGGACGCGTAGGGCGCTGCGTTCGCACGGCCGCAGCGCCGAACTGCGGTGCCCTGCAGGCCCGTTGCCCTTCCTCTCGTCCCGTTGGCAGACTCGCTCCGACCGGTACGTCTCGGGAGGGGTTCAGTCATGAGTGGACATCAGTACGACGAAGGCCACACCGTCGCAGGCTGGTCCGGAACCGCCGTCACCGCGGTCGGGTCGGCGCTCGCCGGGGTGGGGGTGTGCGGCTGGACACCAGGACTGTGGCTGGGCGGAGCGGTGCTCCTGGGGGCCGCCGTCCTCACGTGGGTGCTGCACCTCGCCGGCTGGGGCAAGACGCCCGGGCCGCGGCCCGCCGCCGCCTGGGGGTTCTGGACCCGCGACCACTCCGCGCGGGGCGGACACGCGGACTGCCTCGGCTGCCGGCTGGCCGGCCGCGGCCGGACCCCGGCAGCGGTGAAGGTCCGCGCCGCCGAACCCGTCACGGCCAACGCCGGCGACCCGGCCTCCTGAGGTCCGGCAGGGACCGCGGCGCGGATTGGAGTCGGGACCGGAGTCGGGACACTCCGTTCGGATGTGACGCAGATCACGTCCAAGGAGTGGAACGCTCCGGTCCGCTTTGGTTCCGCTTTGCGTAAGTGTGGTGCTTTCCTTCCTCGTTACGTTCGGTCTCGCCACACAAGTGGCCTGAAACGAACGCACGAGACCGAGGAATCATGACGATTCACATACCTGCGCCCGAGGAGCGCGGACGGCCTTGGTCCGGGGGGAGCCTGCGGTATGTCGCAGGCGGTGTGGCCCTGGTCCTGTCCGTTGCGCTCCTCGACGGCGCGAGTTCCGCCATGGCGGCACAGGCCCGGCAGGTCGCGGTGGTCGAGAAGACCCCCGTCACCCAGGCCGCCGACATTCCGTCCGCCACGGTGGCGGCCCGGCTGTCGGGCAAGCGGGTGGAGGCGCTGTCGGAGCGCACGGAGTCGACGACGACGTGGGTGAACAAGGACGGTTCGCTCACCACCGAAATGGCGGCCGGCCCGGTCCGGTTCAAGGACGAGACCGGCGAGTGGCGCAATGTCGACGTGAGCCTGACGTCCGCCGCGGACGGTTCCGTCCGCTCGAAGGCGCACCCGAGCGGGCTGCGGCTGGCGGGCAGGTCGGGCGCGAAGGCGGCCTCGCTCGCGGCTGCCGCGAAGGCTCCGGCCACCGATCTGGTGACGCTGGGCAGTGGCGAGAACGCCATCACCCTCCAGTGGCGCGGAGGCCTGCCGGCCCCGAAGCTGGACGGCACCCGCGCCACCTACGAGAACGCCGTTCCGGGTGCGGACGTGGTCGTGGAGGCCACCCGTACCGGTTTCGAGCAGTTCGTCGAGGTCAAGGCCAAGCCCGCGGCGGCCTTCTCGTACACGCTGCCGCTGCGGACCAAGGGTCTGAAGGTCACGGAGCAGAAGGACGGCAGCGTCCTGTTCACGGACAAGAAGTCCAAGAAGTCCGCGGTCATGCCCGCCCCCGTCATGTGGGACGCGACCGTCGACAAGGTCTCCGGTGAGCACACCAACCGGGCCAAGGTCGCCATGAAGGTCGTCAAGGCCAAGGGCGGCGTGGACCTGGTCCTCACCCCGGACGCGAAGTTCCTCGCGGACCCGGCCACGAAGTACCCGGTCACTGTCGACCCCTCGACCTCGACGCTGGGCAACCTCTTCGACACCTACGTCCAGCAGGGCGAGACCGTCGACTGGTCGAACGACACCGAGCTGGACCTCGGCAACCCCGGTACGAAGAACGCCGACGGCACCTGGCGCACCGCGCGCTCCTTCATCACCTGGAACACCGCGCCGGTCGCCGACGCGCTGATCTCCTCCGCGACGCTCTCGCTGTGGAACTTCCACGCCGGCAATACCGACTGCACCGCCCAGCCGTGGGAGGTGTGGACGGCGAACAACGCGTCCACGGCCTCGCGCTGGACGAACCAGCCGGCGATGGTCACCAAGATGGCCACCTCCACGGAGACCAAGGGCAACAGCGCCTGCACCGCCGACGGCTGGATCAACGCCAACGTCACGAACCTGGTGCAGCACTGGTCCAACAACAAGTGGGCCTACTCGGGCATGGGCCTGCGGGCCACCGATGAACTCGACGTCAAGGAGTGGAAGCGGGTCAACTCGGCCAATGCCGCCTCCAACCCGCCCAAGCTGACGGTCACGTACAACTACCGCCCCCGCACGGGAACGAAGCAGGAGGCCGGAGCGCCCTTCTTCTCCTACGGCGGCGCGTACGTCGTCAACAGCACCACGCCGACCCTCCGCGACACGTTCGTCGACGTGAACGGCGACAAGGTGCAGGGCGCGTTCCAGATCTTCGACAACGCCACCAACGCGCAGGTCGGCGAGGTGCTGCGGTCGGCGTTCGTGCCCTCGGGCCAGCCGGCTCCCGTGACCGTCCCCGCCGGGGTGCTGACCAACGGCAAGACGTACCGCTTCCGCACCTCGCCGTACGACGGCACGCACTACAACCTGGGCTGGTCCGCGGAGAAGACCTTCACGGTCGACACCTCGGCCCCCTCCGCCCCGTCCGCCATCACGTCCACCGACTACCCGTCGAACGCGTGGGTCAAGGGCGCGGGCCAGGCCGGCACCTTCACGGTGACCCCGCCGGCCTCCGACCACAACTGGCTGGAGTGGTCCCTCGACGGCGTGACCTGGACCAAGGTGGTCACGGGCGGCGCGGCGGGCGCGAAGGCGATCTCCGTCACCCCGCCGAAGGACGGCACGCACACGCTCCAGGTCCGTGCGGTCGACAAGGCGGACAACAAGTCCGAGGCGATCGACCACACCTTCCACGCCGGTCCGGGCGGCTTCGTCCAGCCCGGCGAGGGCGAGCGCACCGCCCGCCGGCTGACGCTGGCCGCCGAGGCCGACGGCGGCAAGTACGACCAGGTGTCCTTCTCCTGGCGCCGGTCCGAGGCCGACCCCTGGGCGGTCATCCCGGCCGGCCAGGTGACCTCCGGCGGGACCCCCCTGACGGCGTGGCCGGTGGCGATGACCGGCGGCAAGAACGCCCCGCTGGTCTGGAACGCCACCGACACCGTCGACCCCGACGGCACCGTCCAGATCAAGGCCGACTTCACCGGCGCCGGCGGCTCCGGGGCCACCCAGCCGCTCAGCGTCATCGTCGACCGCAACGCCACCGGTGCCGCGACCGACGAGGTCGGCCCGGGCAGCGTCAACCTGCTGACCGGTGACTACACCCTGTCCGCCACCGACGCCTCCGCCTTCGGCCTGTCCGTCAGCCGGACCGCGTCCTCGCGCACCCCGGACAGCGGCGCCAAGCAGGAGGGCCAGGCCGCCGTCTTCGGCAAGGAGTGGGTCTCGGGCGTCTCCGCCGAGCTCACCGAGTCCGACTACAGCCACGTGCGGCGCATCTCCGACACGGCCGTGGACGTGGTGGATTCCGACGGCGAGGCCGTCCACTTCACCGCCAACAGCGCCAAGACGGCCTGGATCCCCGAGGCCGGCTCCGAGGACATGGCCCTCACCGGCAGCGTGAGCACCTCGTTCACGCTCACCGACACCGAGGGCACGGTCACCGAGTTCACCAAGCCCGACGCGGCCGCCGAGACCTGGCAGGCCTCCTCCACCGTCCTGGACGGCGTGCCGAACTCCGGCACCACCGTGGTGTCCGAGACGGTGACCGTCGACGGCAAGAAGCTGGCCCGCCCCAAGCGGGTCCTCGCCCCGACCTCGGCCGTCTCCGCCGCCACCTGCACCGCCACCCCGTCCACGAAGGGCTGCCGGGCGCTGGAACTGGTCTACGCGACGGCGACCACCGCCACCGCCCCGGACTTCGGCGACTTCGCCGGTCAGGTCAAGGAGATCCGCCTCTGGTCCACCGAGCCCGGTGCGGCCGCGGCCACGTCCAAGGCGATCGCCACCTACCGGTACGACAGCACCGGCCGGCTGCGCCAGCACTGGAACCCGAACCTCGCCCAGTCCACCCGGGTCGAGTACGCGTACGACGCGGCCGGCCGGGTGGTCACCCTCCAGCCGCAGTCCGAGCTGCCCTGGACGTTCACCTACGGCACCGCGGGCAACGCCGCCACCGCCGGCCCGGGCATGCTCCTCAAGGCCTCGCGCGACGGCCTGAAGCAGGGCACCGCCGACGTGACCGAGGGCACGGCCGTCACCAGCGTCGTCTACGACGTCCCGCTGACCGGCGCCAAGGCCCCGTACGCCATGGGCGCGAACGACGTGAAGGGCTGGGGCCAGACCGATGCCCCGACCGATGCGACGGCGGTCTTCCCCGCCGATGCCGTCCCCGCCTCCCACTCCGGCGACGCCCTCGGCGCCACCGACTACGCCCGCGCCGAGGTGCACTACCTCGGGGTGTCCGCGCGCGAGGTCAACAGCGCGCTGCCGGGCGGCCACATCACCACCACCGAGTACGACCGGGCCGGCCACAAGGTCCGCGAACTGTCGGCCGCCAACCGGGCCGTGGCCCTCGGCACCACAGCCGCCGACCGCGCCGTCCAGGCCGACCTCGGCATCGCCGCGCTCGCCCCGGCCGAGCAGGCCGGCCTGCTGTCGACCAGCTCCGTCTACGACGAGGGCGGGACCCGGCAGCTGGAGGAGTTCGGCCCGCTGCGCCGGATCGAGCTCACCGCCGACCTGAAGTCGGGGTCGACCGTGCTGGTCCCGGCCGGCACCTCCGTGCTGGCCCGCGGCTGGACGGTCAACGAGTACGACGCGGGCCGTCCCACGGACGGCACCGCCAAGGTCAAGGACCAGGTCACCCGCTCCACGACCGGCGCCCAGGTGCGCGAGCACCCGACGGTCCTCGGCGAGGCCCGGGCCACCAAGACCGTCTACGACTGGGCCATGGGCGGCGCGGTGCAGAGCATCCAGGACCCGGACGGCCTGGCGCTCACCACCGTCACCGAGTACGACTCCCAGGGGCGCGTCACCCGGCAGATCCCGCCCGGCGCCACCGCCACCGGAGCCACCGCGCGGGTGACCGCGTACTGGTCCGCCACCGGTACGGGCACCTGCCAGGGCCGGCCCGAGTGGGCCGACCTGCTCTGCTCCGTCACCCCCGGCGGCACCATCACCGGCGGCGGGACCAACCCTGCCCAGCTGGTGTCCAGCAGCACCGAGTACGACTGGTGGGGCAACCCCGCCAAGGTCACGGAGACCGCCAACGGCACCACCCGGACCACGACCACCACGTACGACGCCGCGGGCCGGGTGTCCAAGCTCGCCATCACCGGCGGCACCGGGCAGGCGGTCCCGGAGACCACCACCGAGTACGACGCGGTCACCGGCCGCGAGACGAGGTCGGTCTCGCCCACCGGCGGCACCCTGACCCGCCAGTTCGACAAGCTCGGCCGGCAGATCTCGTACACGGACGCGGACGGCGGCACCACGACGACCGAGTACGACCTGCTGAACCGGCAGGTCAAGGTCTCGGACAGCGTCCCGTCCACGGTCACGTACACCTACGACCACAGCCTTGAGCCGCGCGGCCTGGCCACCAAGGCCACCGACTCGGTGGCGGGCTCCTTCCAGGCCACGTACGACGCCGACGGTTCGGTCGCCACGGAGAAGCTGCCCGGCGGCTACACCCTCACGAGCACCGAGGACACCACCGGCGCCCCCGTCCGGCGCTCCTACCGGCGGGACGGCGACGGCACCCTCGTCTTCGAGGACACCGTGTCGGAGTCCGTGCACGGCCAGGTCACCGGCCACGTCGGCTGGTCCGAGCAGCACTACGGCTACGACGCCGTCGGCCGTCTCACCGGCGTCGAGGACATCGCCGCCACGGTGTGCACCACCCGCGGCTACGGCTTCGACAGCCGGACCAACCGCACCTCGCTGACCACCGCGACCGGCACGCCCGGCGCCGACTGCCCCACCACGGGAGGCACCACCGCCACCTCCGCCTACGACAGCGCCGACCGGCTGGTCGACGCCGGGTACGTCTACGACGCGTTCGGCCGGACCACCGCCCTGCCGGGCAGCAGCCTCGGCTACTACGCCAACGACCTCGTGCACCAGCAGACCGCGGGCGGCGAGCGCCGGACGTGGCAGCTGGACGCCGCCCACCGGCTGCGCTCCTGGAAGACGGAGAGCGGCGGCGGCAGCACCTGGACCCAGACCGGTTCCAAGGTCAACCACTTCGACGGCGACGGGGACAACCCGCGCTGGATCACCGAGGACACCGCGACGGGCACCGTGACCCGCAACGTGGAGTCCGCCTCCGGCGACCTGGGCGCCGTCACCGGCAAGACCGGCGACACCGTCCTCCAGCTCACCACCATCCACGGTGACGTGGCACTCCAGCTGCCGCTGGACGTCTCCAAGCCGCCGGTGGCGCTCGACGCCGACGAGTACGGCAAGCCGCGCGCCGGGCAGGCCGTGGCCCGCTACGGCTGGCTCGGGGCCAAGCAGCGCTCGGGGGAGACCCTGACCGGTCTGACCCTGATGGGCGTCCGCCTGTACAACCCGGCCACCGGACGCTTCCTGTCCGTCGACCCGGTGTACGGCGGCAACTCCAACGCGTACGAGTACGTCAACGCGGACCCGGTCAACCAGTACGACCTCGACGGGCGCTGGAGCCTTCGCGGTCTCGCGAAGAGCACGTGGGGCTGGGCCAAGCGGAACAAGTGGGAGATCGCCCTGACCGCGGCCAGCTTCGTGCCCGGTCTCGGTGCGGCCGCCTGGGCCTACCGGGCGTACCGGGTGGTCCGCACGGTCCGGCTCGCCCACAAGATCAACTTCGTGAACGGCTCGCACCGCGCCACCCGGGCCACCACCTGGCTGGCGGGACGCATGTGGGTCGGCCGCGGGGCCGCGCGCAGCGTCGCGAAGAACGGTGCGAGGATGCGGTCCAAGGGCAAGTACGCCTACCGCTCCTGGGCGAAGAAGGGCAAGCACGGCTACTCGTCCAACCTCACGTGGGGCAGCAAGGGCCACCACAACTACTTCAATTACCACATCAATCACCGCAAGCCGAGGCGATGGGCACCATGGTGGTAGACCGCGAGACCTGGCCCGAGGAGGGCCGGATGGGACGGATCGGAGCAGGTGAGTACGCCGGTGCGTACTTGCTGCTCGTCCCCGAGATCCAGGACTCCTGGGCGTGCTACATCAGTGACGCCCCCGGGGAGACCGGGCCCGACGGCCGGGTGCGGGCCGACGACTTCTGGGTCGCGGACGCGGACCTGGAACGGGTCCTCGCCGGGATGGAGGTCTCCTGGGTTCCGGCCGAGGACGACCGACGGCTGGAGGAGGAGGTCTTCGACATCCGGTCCGACTGGGCGCTGCGGCGCCGGAAGCCGGGCGGACTGCGTGCGCTGTTCCGTGCGTTCCGCAGGTCGCCGGACGCGTAGCCGCCGAGGCGCCTGACCGGTCGGCTTGCGCCGATGCGTGTGCCGCGGCCCCTTTCGGGGGTCGCGGCACACGCGTGTGCCGTGTCCTGTTTGTGCGCTCTCGTGTTCGGGCCCCTGGAAGCATGTGCTCGTCCCCACCCCACCGGTCCGCGGTCCGGGCCGGCCGTGGGGGCCCTGGACCCGGTACGCACCGGCCGGCCGTGCGACCGGCCGGTGCCGGCGAGAGGACGGCGAGGTGCCGGGTCCCGTCCCCCTTCCTGGGCGGACGTCACCACCTGACCGTGCGCAGCACGGTCGCCTCGGCCACCCTGGTGGCCCTGCTGTTCGACGTGGCCCCCGGCGGCACGGCCCGCATCATCACCCACGCGCCGCTCACCCTGGACGAGTTGACGCCCGGGCAGGACCGCACCGTCACCTGGCGGCTCCAGGCTGCCGGCTACGACGTGGCCGCGGACCACCGTCTGATGCTCGTCCTCACCAGCAAGGACCCGCTGTACTCCGACGCGAGCGTCGAGGACAGCGCCACCACCCTCACCTCCGACGCCGGCACCCCCTGGTGCTGCCCCTGGGCTGAGACCGGCAGCAGCTCCCCTGACCCGATGCCGTGACCGGCTCCGACGCCGGTCACGGCATCGCGCTGGCCGGAACGGACCATCAACGACGGCTGAGTCTCGCTCAACTTTGGTTGCCGCGACCGGGCGCGAAGTCATACTGTGTGACGTTGAAGCTGTGTGTAGGTCACGAGCGACGCGGTTCACGGTCCGCCGGACGCAGGGAGCAGGGAGCAGGAATGAGCGAGGGGTTTGCCGCCGATCCGGCGGGGACCGTCCGGCGTATCACCTCCCTCCTGGAGCGGGTCGGGCTCGACCCCGGGGACGTGCTGCGGGTGGACGGCGAGGGCGGCCTCTCGTACGCCTCCGGGCTGCCCGAGGACGACGTACGGGCGCTGCTGCGGGGCGAGCCGCCGGCCGGCGGCCTTGGCGGGGACGCCGACCAGGTGGAGGAGCGGCACCGGCGGGCCGTCGACCGCATCGTGTTCCTGCGCCGGACCCGGCTGCGGACCGCACCGGACGGGCAGCGGCGGGCGTACTCCCTGGCCGAGATCGCGACGGCCGCGGGTACCAGCGCGCAGTGGCTGGACAAGATGATCAAGACGGGGAAGGCGCCCAACCTCGACCACGCCGCGGGCATCGCGGCGTTCTTCGGCGAGAGCATCGAGTTCCTGGTCGCCGAGCCTGCCGTGGCCCTGGACCGGGTGCTCCACCGGATCTACCAGGACCTGCTGGAGCGGACCGTCGAGCGGCAGGACGCCGACATCGAGCGGCTGACCCGGCCCGCCGCGGCCGCCGCCGCCGGTGCGGACCTCGGGGTGGTGAGTTACGCCGCCCGCGCCCTGGTCGACGTACCGGACGACACGGCGCAGCCGATCATCGCGCTCATCGAGTCCATTGCGCGGCGTTCGCGCGAGGAACGGGCGCGGGAGAGCCGGCCGGGCGGGCACGGCTAGGGCAACACTCTCACTTCGGACTCTCATCAGACGCATATCAGACGCATATCGGACGTAAATAGGACGCACTTCGGACCCGCAGCGGCCCACTCGCCGCCCCGCCCGCGGACGTTCAATCCTTGATCACCGGCCCCGGAAGCATCACCCGGGGCCGGTTAGTGATATGAACTGACGAAAATCTGTGCGCGTGACAGCGCTCGACAAGCGGTGCGCCGACAAGGGATGCGTCCGGGTGGGGAAGACATGTGGGACGCGCTGGGCACTTCCCGTGCGATGCGACGGCACAGGGACGAACTGTTCGCCGGAGCGATGGCGCTGGCGGACGGCAGGGAACCGAACGAGCTGATGCACGCGGTCTGCGCGTACCTGACGCAGAGCGCCGGGCGCCAGGTCCGGCTGATGCTGGAGCCGTTCCCGCCGGACACCGTCAGCGGGCTGTGGCTCGACCTGGGCGACCACGAGGTGGTGGCCGTGGAGAAGAACACCCTGCCCCTGCACCAGATGGTGATCCTGGGTCACGAGCTGTGGCACCGTCAGGAGCACCGGCTCGGCCGGTCCACCGCCGGCGGGCCCACGGACTCCGGAGGCACCCCCGCCGCGGCCCGGCTGCTCGGCGAGCGGTGGACCCTGGGCGACGCGGTCGCCCACGTCGCCGCCGCCCGCACCATCTACGACGTGGAGGAGGAGCGCCGCGCGGAGCGGTTCGGGCGGCTGCTCGCGGCCAAGTTCCGCCCCTTCCTGCTGGGCAAGCGCCACCACACCGCCTCGGACGAGCGGATCGGCCGCATCTGGACCTCCCTCGGAGGCCGCTGATGGCGGCGGGTCCCGACTACTACCTGCCGGCCGCCGTCCTCGCCGCCTCCCTGGTGGTCAAAGCGCCCGGCCTGGTGCGCGGCTGGCGCAGCCCGACCGTCCGGGCGGTGTACGCGCTGCTGTTCCTGCCGTGCGCCGGGTTCGTGCTGTCCTCCCAGCCCACCATCTCGGCGGTCAACCGGATCACGGGCATCAGCAACTTCTCCGCCCTGCTGGTCCACAGCATCATGACCGCCTTCGCCTGCGTGTCACTGGTGCTGCTGGACTACTGGCGGGCGGAGTCCGGCGACCGGGCGCGCACCCGGCGGCGGGTGCGGGTCTGGAAGGCCGGCTGCGTCGCCGTGATCGTGGCGCTGACCGTGCTGTTCGCCCTGGGCGACGTCCCCGTGGAGCGTCCCCTGGACTTCGACACGTACTACGCGGCCACCCCGTTCATCGGCGAGATGGTGGTGCTGTACCTGGCCGCGTACGTCGCCGCCGGCGCGGCCACGGCCGTCGTGTGCCGCAACTGGATCCTCGACATCGGCCGGGAGACCGCCCACCGCGCCCGCACGTCGGTGGACACCTGCCTGCGGATCGGGCTGCAGGTCATGGTGGTCGCCGCCGTGGCCAATGTCGTGTTCGGCTCCTTCAGGCTGATCTCGATCGCCGCCCGGTGGGCGGGGGCCGACTGGGACGCGCTGAACAAGGGCCTGTCTCCCTTCATTTCGGCGAGCGGCATGATGATCGGTGCGGGACTCCTCGTCCCGGCGTACGGGCCCGCGCTGATCGACCGGGTGTGGCAGCCGCTGGTCGGCATCCGCGCGCTGCGGCCGCTGTGGCGGCTGGTCCGCCGGCCGGGCGCCGCGCCCGGAGGCCACGTGTTCCTCGCACCCCCGTGGTACGCCGGTCCCGAGCAGGTGCTGCTCTACCGGATCACCACCATCCACGACTGGATGCTCGACCTGTCGCCGTACTGCGCGGACGACGTGCGCGAGGCGGCCGGCCGGCAGGCCGCGGCGGCCGGGGCCCCGCGGCGCGAGGCGGTGGCCGCGGGGCTCGCGGCCATGTTCGCGGCCGCGGCCGGAAACCGCGCGGACGGCGCACCACCGGACGCCGGGCAAGGGCTCGACGCGGTGGCCGCCGTCCGCGCGGCCGAGTCCGAGGACCCGAACCTGCTGGTGTCGATCGCCCGGGCGCTCGGGCGCTGACCATGTGCGTACCCCCCGGCAGCCGAGGCAGCCAGGGGGTACGCGGGCAGGTCAGGACCGGTTGGCCCGCCTCAGCGCCGCCACTTGTCCATGTTGTTGGGGTGGAAGGGATCCAGGAGTTCTGCCGCCGGGTCGCGGGGCATGATCCGGTGGTCCAACTTGTCGATCAGGTCGGGGCCGACGATCAGGCGTTGGAGGTTGAACGCCTGCTTCTTCCAGTCGAACTCGGCCGCTCCGGCCAGGACGGCGAGCGCAGGACCCGCCTTGGACCCGGTCGTCATGGCGTCCTGCCTGAGGTAGAGGCCGTCGCCCTTCTGATCGATGGTGAAGGTGATGGTGGAACCCCGGTCGTCGAAGTACCCCTCCTCCATCACCTCGAAGGTGAAGCTCGTCTTGGCGACCGTCACCCGCACCACTCCGGGGCCGCCGGCGAGGGTCGGGCTGATGCCGTAGTCGGAGAGGCCCGGGTACAGGGTGCAGAAGTCCCCGTCCTCGAACGAGTCGCAGCCGTCGACCCGGAACGGGAAGACCTTCCCGGGGTCTGCCTGGAAGGCGGCCATGACGGACTCCGGCGTGCCCATGGTGGACGTCGGCCCCAGGTAGTGGCTGTAGGTGTACGTGTAGCTGAACCGGTAGTCGCTCACCGGCTTGGGGTGGTAGGCCCGGTCCTCGCCCTTCGGGGTCCGGTTGTAGGTACCGTTCCTCCTCGCGGTGCGCGCCATCTCGTTGGCGGCCTTGCGGCATGACGGGTGGCCGCAGTTGTCGGAGTTGTCGCCGATCACTCCGTCCGTGTCGCCGTCGACGCCGGCGCAGATGCCGTCCGCGCCGCCGCCCGGTGAGCCGTGCAGGCAGCGGCGGCCGTCCGGGTCGGTGTTGTTGACCGGGTCGTTGTTGGCGTACGCGTACCCGTTCCACTGCTGCGGGTCCATCGGGGACAGCAGCGGGTCGGGGCTGATGAAGCGGCCCGTGGCCGGCTGGTACATGCGGACGCCGAGGCTGGTGAGCCCGGTGGAGTCGTCCTTCTGGCCGCCGACGAACCCCTTGGTGCCGGCCCAGGCGGCGGGCGCGGTGCCGCGGGCGGCGCCGAACGCGTCGGTACGGCTGCGGGTGGCCGCGAGCGTCGACAGGTCGATGCTCAGGTTGTTCGTGCCGCGCTGGTCGGAGACCTGGGCGACGAACCCGCCGGCCGCCGTGCCCGCACCGGTGCGCACGATGGTCATGCCGCCGGGGACCGGGTAGTAGCGGATACCGGTGCGGGCCTGGGTGGCCGTGTTCACCGTCAGCTCGTCGTTGCCGAGGGTCAGGGTGGCCGTACCCGGGTTGCGGCGGAGCAGCAGCTTGCCGTCCGCGTCGTACAGGTACGTGGTCGTGGTGTTCGGGACGGTCCACTTCTGCCCGGCGGGCACCGGGCTGCCGCAGTCGCCGAGCACCAGGTCCGTGCTGTCGGTGCTGACGTCACCCGGCACCGCGAGGCAGCGGCCGGAGGCGGGGTTGTGGAAGGTGCCGTCGGCGCGCGCCGTCCAGGTCTGGTCGGCGCCGCCGTCGCAGTCCTGGAACTTGATCAGCGAACCGGCCGTCGTGCCCATGGCCTGGACACAGCGGTTGCCGCTGGAGAGCGTGCTGTTGGCGGTGGCGTACCGCTGACCGGGGTTGGCGTTGCAGGTGTAGATCTGGAGCGGGCTGCCGGCCGCGGTCGAATTGCCCGCCGCATCCAGGCACTTGCCGGCGACGCCCTTGATCTGCGTGGCCGTGGTCAGCGAGGCGATCTTGCCCTCGCTGTTCCAGGTCAGGCTGCTCGTCCCGGCCTTCCCGGCCCGGTACGAGGTGGTGGCGCCGTTCGCGTCGTAGCGGAACGCGTCGGTGTTGGTGGTGGTCGTCCCCGTCTTCGTGGTGGCGGTCAGCAGCGCGTGCGGGCCGCCGGTTCCGCCGCCCGTGGCGGGAGCGGAGGTCGGGGCGTTCTGCTGCGCGGGCGCGCCGAACACCTGGGTGGTCGTGGCGTCCTTGGTGGTGTCGCCCGCCACGTCGCGGCGCACGGCCGTGGTGCGGTTGCCCGTCAGGTCGTAGGAGTACTCCTGCCAGTAGGGGGCCGGCCCGCCGACGGTGGTCTTCGCCGGGGCGACGGCACCGCTGGTCGGGGTGGTGTTGGCGCACGCGCCCTGGTCGGCCGTCGGGTGGGTGAGCGGGTCCGGCCGGCTGATGCCGCCGGTGTCCGTCCACGCCGCCGTCAGCCGGCCGAGGTGGTCGTACGTGAAGCACTGGCGGTCGGTCTGCGCGGGCGTGTTGTCCGCGATGCCGGTCAGCGAGGTGATCCGGCCGTTCTGGTCGTACGTGTAGCCGGTCTGCTGCACCGCGCCCGTCGTCGACGTCTGCTTGTCGACGAACTGGTCCCGCAGCCGCCCGGTGGCCTCGTCGTACACCGAGGTGGTGACGACCTGCGAGGCCCACGGGTTGACCGTGGAGCGGATCACGCGTCCGTGGGCGTCGTACTCGGTCTGCGTGTCGTAGGTGGTGGCGCCGGCGTACTTGAACAGCTGTCCGTAGTCGTTGTACGAGTACGCGATGTCGTCCAGCGGCAGCCCGCCGAGCGCAGGCAGGACCGTGTTCTTCGGGTTGCCGGTGAGCCGGTCGTGCGTGGTGCCGACGTGGTACGTGAACGTGCCCGAGGCCAGGCCCGCATCGGTGCCGGGCACGCTGATGGTCGTACCGGTGACCCGGCCGCCGTCGTCGTAGCCGTTCACCTCGCTGGTGTACGACTTGCCGGCGGAGCCGCCCACGTAGCGCGTGGACGTCGCCGGCTTGCCCTTGCCGCCCGCGGCCGTGTCGAACGTCCAGCCGGCCAGCTGCCTGGCGGCGCTCACACTGCCGTCGTACAGGCCGGTCTTCCGCCCGAGCAGGTCGTACGTGTAGACCAGCGTCTGGTTCTTGGCGTCGGTGGTGCTCGACAGGCGCGAGGCCGCGTCGTACGTCCGCGTGCCGACCCCGTTGTCCGGGTCGTTGGAGCCGGTCTGCCGGCCCCGGAGGTCGTAGGAGTACGACCAGACGTTCCCGGCGGCGTCCTTGCGGGTCAGCGGCCGGCCGTCGAGGGTGGAGGTGTACCGGGTGACTGCGGCGTCCGCGGCCTGACCGGTCGGGGTGGCGGTGGAGTACTGCCACAGCTCGGTGGTGTGGCCCAGGGCGTTCGTGAACACCGACGACGGCGCGCCGCCCTTCGGCGGCAGCACGTCCGTGCGGTCCGCGCCCGGGTAGCTGGTCACCGTACGGTTCTGCTCGGTGCCCAGCGACCAGTTCGAGATCACGGTCGTCCGGCCGAGGCCGTCGTACGCGGTCCGCTTCTGCGCCGGAACCGCGCTGTCGGCGGCGGCCACGAGGACGTCCACCGGACCCGAGGCGTCGTTGTACCAGGCGGCGTTGGCGACGGACTGGCGTCCCTGCGAGTCGAAGCGGGTGTCCGTGACCAGACGGCCGGTGTACGCCGGGTTCGCCGGGCTGGTCTGCACCTGGCGGGTGTGGGCGAAGCCGTCCATCAGCTCGATCGCCGACGTCCACACCGGGGTGCTGCCGTCCACGGTCAGCTTCCTGGTGGTGATCGCGGAGGGCTTGCCCGCCGTGTTCGAGACCCGGTAGCCGAAGACCGTGTTGGCGTTCGGGTGCGTCTCGGGGGCGCGCCCCGGCTGCCACACCGCGGTCAGCCGGCCCAGCGCGTCGTAGCCGGTGGTCGTCGTCTTCTGGTTGACGTCGGTCGACTTCAGCGGCAGCGACCGGCGGGCGTCGTAGGTGGTGACGGTGTCCCAGGTGCCGGTGGCCTGGCCGGGGACCGGCGCGGAGACCGTGACGGTGCCGGGCAGCTCGCCGGCGGCGGCCGGGGTGTAGACCGTGCTGCTGGTGGCGCCGTTCGGGTGCTGGGCGTCGGTGGTGTTCGGGTCGGTCGTCGAGGTGAGGCGGCCGTAGCCGTCGTAGGTGCTGGTGGAGGTGGTCACGAAGACCGGGCTGCCGTCGGCGGCGTACCGGTCCAGGACCTCGCTCTTCGTCGCGTCGCCGGCGGCGCCGGCCTGGCCGTGGGCGAGACCGTCGTACGAGGTCCGGGTCCGGGAGAGGGTGTTCGAGGCCGTGGCGGCGGCGGTGCAGGCGTCGGTGCCCGACACCTTCAGCACCTCGGACACCAGGCCGGTGCGCTGGGCGTCCGGTGCGGTCGCGTACGACGTGCGGGTGCACTGGTCGGGCACGCCGTCGGCCTGCTCCAGGGAGGTCACCGTGCGGTTGTTCTTCGCCGGGTCGGTGGTCTGACCGGCGGTGCTCGTGCGCCAGGTGCCGTCCGCCAGCTTGGACCGGGTCGTGGTGCTGCTCTTCGTCCCCGCGTAGCGGGCGATCAGCGCCGGCAGACCGGTGCGGGTGCGCTTGGCGGTCTCGACCGGGTCGCTGGAGGCGTGCACGGTCTGGGTGACCGCCGTGCCGCCCGCCTGGGTGAGCGTCTCGGTCTGCAGGGTCCGGCCGCTCAGCCAGTCCACGTCCGTCACGTCCCGGCCGAGCGCGTCCGTCAGGCGCACCGAGCGCGTGGAGCCGTTCTTGCGGACGTCCCCGTCCATGCCCTGCCGGTAGGTGGTGACGGTCTGCGCCTTGGGGCCGTCGGTGCCCGAGCCCACCGTGGTGGTCACCTTGGCGAAGCCGCGGAAGTCACCCCAGGTCCTGGCGTTGGCCTCGGTGAGCTCGCTGTCGTCACGGTGCCAGGCCGCGTTCTCGTACCCGTACGAGGTGATCTTCTGCGGGGTGTCGGTGGCGGTGTCGTTCTCCGTCAGCGACTTCACCGTGTAGTGGTGGAACCAGTCGAGCACCGGATCGGCGTCGGCCACCGAGCCGGGCGGGGACCAGCGGACCGGGTAGCAGGCCCGGTTGTTGTCGTCCTCGGCGGCCGGCATGACGTTGTCCACGCGCGAGCAGTCGGGCAGGTTGTAGTCGACGTTCAGGACGCCGCCGGTCTCGTTGCGGATCTGCTGGATGCGCGGCCGGTTCATGATCGGCGGGGCCGGGACCAGGTTGGTGCCGTCCACCCGGTTGGGCAGCATGACGGGCGTGAACGTCACCGCGGGCAGGCCGACGTGCGGAGTGCCGGTCCTGCCGGTGCGCAGCACCGAGTCCAGCCACAGCGCGCGCTGGCTGCCCGCGTCCTTCGGGTCGGGGAAGGACTGCACCAGCCGGTAGTGGTCCACGTCCTGCCAGGCGTTGCCGACGCGCACCTGGGTGGTGATCTCCGTCAGCCGCTTGGTGGTGAAGTACGTGGCCGAGTAGTAGACGCAGGTGCCGGTGCTCTTGCACTCGTTGTCCACCGGGACATCGGGCCAGTTCGCCTTGTTGGCGACGGTCCGGTTGGCGGGCTCGCACGCCGTGCCGGCGGCGGTGCAGCGCTCGACGACGCCGAAGTTCACCTTGGCGGCGGGCTGCAGGGTGCCCTTGGCGGCGATCTGGTCGGCGAGCTTCTGCCCGTAGGCGATGCTCTTCGGCGTGCTGGCCCGGGTGTACTCGGTCATGGTGCCGTTGCCGCTGTTCTGGCCGGCGCCGCGCTTGTACCAGTTGGTCTCGGGTGCCCACGTGTACGTGGTGAGGTTCCCGTGCGCGTCCACGACGTGGTCGAGGTGGAGGCGCTGCCACATCGTGCACCAGGACCCGGCGCCCTTGGCGGCGTCGTAACACGGCTGGCCGCTCTTGGGCGAGTACACCGGCACCGAGGAGACGGAGCCGGTGGCCGGGTCGGTCTTATCGCCGCCGGGCAGGTGGTTGACACCGAAGTAGTACGTGGTGCCCGAGGAGTCGGTGACCTTCGCGTACGCCCCGTCCCGGACGCCGTTGGCGGCACCCGAGCCGAACTCGATCTTCGTGCCGTCGTCGTCCTTGAGGCGCCAGGTGCCGGTCGCGGCGTCGGTGGTGGCCGTCGCAGAGCCCGCCTGGTCGTCGCGCACGAGGGTGCCGGAGTGCGCGCCCAGCGACAGGGTGGCGTTGAAGCCGGCCCAGCAGGCGTCACCCGAGTCGGGGATGCCGGCCTTGTCGCACGGCTTGTAGGTGCGCTCGATGAAGCCGGGGTTGAACTCCCAGCCGTCGCCGATCCAGGACGCCTGCGCGTTGGTGACGGACGTCTTGCCGTCCACCGACGAGGAGTTGTACGCCAGCGACACCTCGGGCGCGGCTCCGCCGAGCGCGGGCGGCATCTGGATCGGGTACTGGTAGGTCAGAGCACCCGAGCTGCCGCCCGAGGACCAGCTCTGCGAGGCGCCGAGCGGGGTGGCCTCGTACGTGCCGCCCGGACCGGAGGAGTCCGTCTCGGCGGCCAGCAGCATCGGGGCCGCGGCGGAGCCGAGCAGCAGGCTGCCGGACTCGGGCGCGCGCGAGGCGGCGGCCGGGGACGGGGCGGGCGCCTTCGCGGTGGGGAGCGCGAGGTCGGTGACGAGCCGCCCGGTCTCCTTGTCGTAGCGCGTGGCCAGCGGCGTACGCACCTGGCAGGACGGCACCTTGGGCGTCGTCAGCGCGCAGGCGGGCAGGGTCACCAGGCGGCCGCGGGAGGCGAACTCGCCGCCGGTCGCACTCTGCAGACCGGCGAGGTCCAGGCCCACCCGCACCCGGGAGGCCGTGCCGGACGTGCCGGAGGTCCCGCGGGCCAGGCTGAACAGGGCGCCGTTGACCCCGGCGCGGCGCGCGGAGCGGTCGTCGGTGCGGACCACCGTGATCTTGCCGGTGACCGCGCCGCCGGTCTTGCCCGCGGAGCCGCCCGCCTTGGCGGTGAGGCCCTTGGGGGACACCCACACCGGCAGCCGGCCGGCGCGCACCGCGGTGGTGCCGGTGGCCGCGGCCAGGTCGGCGCTGCCGCTGACCGGAGCGGTGAACGGGGTTCTCGGCTGCGCGGCGGTGCGTGCCGGCACCGGGTAGCGGGGCTTGACCGCCTTGGCCTTGCGGACGGCGGAGGCCTTGACCGGTTTGGTGCCGGGCAGCGGCCGGTGCGGCGGCTTCCACACCTTCGAGAAGTCCGCTTCGGCGGCGGTCGTCCCGGTCTGCGCCGCCTGCACGGCGGGTGCGCCGAGGAGCGAGGCGGCGAGAGCCAGGGCGACCGGTGTGGCCATGCGGGGGACGTACGTGCGCGTTCTTCGGCGCACGCCAGGGACTGGCATGGGTTTCCTCCGTCTGGGGGGCAGCAGAGAGCCGAGGTCCGGGCGGCAGGGCCGGGACCTCGCAAGAAGCAGGCGTGCAGGTCGGGTCCGGAGCCGTCGGAGCTGTGCCGGCCGGGCTCGGGACCGCGTCGACCGCCGGTCTGAACGACGGAAGCTAACAGTAAACGTCCGTTGAGTCACTCTCAACGGCAGTTTATTTCCAGGTGGGGAAGGTCACCCTGGGGTCGAATTCCGTACAACTTCACCGAGGAGGGGCGGAATTGACTCCTCCGGCCTTTGGCGGACAGCACCACCGCCTGCCACAGTGCCCCGGTCCTTGCCAGTCCGATCCGGGACTCGATCCGATCAGGGACTCAACTCGTCCAGGGAGAGTGGGCACTCGCATGTCCAATGCACGAAGAGCCGGGCTGCGCAAGCCGGTTGCCGCCGGACTGGCGGCGGGGGTCTCGGCGGCCCTGCTGCTGGCGACGCCGTACGTCGCGGAGGCCGCGCCGGTGCCGCTGCCCGACGCCGGAAACGCGCCGAAGGCGTCCGCGTCGCCGGCGGCACCGGCCCCCACGGCCGGGTCCGCGGCCCGGCCGCAGTCCGTTGTGTCCACCGCCGTCGAGAAGGCGCGGGCGCAGGCGGCGAAGACCGGCAAGGACGTTCCGGTCCCGGAGCTGACCACGGAACACACCACCACGGTCGCCACCCCGAAGGGCAAGCTCCGCTCCGACAGCCATGTGCTGCCGCAGCGCCGCAAGGGCGCCAAGGGCCGCTGGCAGACGCTCGACGACACGCTGACCGTCCGTGCGGACGGCACCGTGGCACCGAAGTCGGCCGGCTCCGACCTCGTCATCTCCGGTGGCGGCAACGGCCCGCTGGCGACGATGACGACCCCCGACGGCAAGAAGCTGTCGGTGTCCTCGCCGTTCCCCGGTGCCCTGCCCAAGCCCGTACTCCGCGGCAACGACGCCGTGTTCGAGAACGTGGCGACCGACACGGACCTCCAGGTCACCGCCACCAAGTACGGCGGCTACACCACCGTCGTCGTGCTCCGCACCCCCGCCGCCGCGGCCAACCCGGCCGTCCGCAACCTGGTGTTCCCGGCCGAGACCCACGGCCTCACCCTGAACAAGGGCAAGGACGGCGGCCTCACCGCCACCGCGGGCAAGGACACCGTCTTCCGCGCCCCGGCCCCCCTCATGTGGTCGGCCGGAGAGGCCCGCACGCCGGGTGCCCGCGGCTCCCGTTACGCGGACCTCGACGGCGCGTCCGGACTCAGCAGCGCGGACGGCCCGGGCGCCGGCGCCTCCGTCGCGCGGATCCCGGTGACCGGCGCACAGGTGACCGAGGTGCCCGTTCCCGGCGCCGCGAAGACGGCGGGCACGAAGACGGCGGGCACGAAGACGGCGGGCACGAAGACGGCGGGCACGAAGACGGCCGGCGCGAAGACGGCCGGCGCCGGCACGGCCGGCGCGGAGGCCGCCGGCGCGAAGGCCGCCCACCGGCGTGCCACCGGCCGGATCGCCCTCGCCCCCAGCGCCGCCCTGCTCGACGGCGCCGCCACCAAGTACCCGGTCTACGTGGACCCTTCGTGGTCCGTGGACAGCCGCGGCAAGCAGCACCACGCGTGGGTCCAGCAGGCGTACGACGCGGGCAACTACGACCGCACCGGTTCCGGCGACCGCGACAAGCCGGGCGTCGGCTACCAGGGCTGGGAGACCAGCAAGGGCATCGAGCGCGCGCTCTACGAGTTCGACCTGAGCGGATACGCGGGCGCCACCGTCAACTACGCCAAGCTCCGCCTGGAGCAGTACACGTCGGCCGACTGGTCGTGCACCAACCAGTACCCGGTGCACCTCTACCGGGCCGGAGCCTTCGACTCCTCGGTCAAGTGGAGCAACCACCAGATCCGCGAGTGGATCCAGAACCAGAACGTCGGCGGCAACGGCAACAGCAACGACTGCTACCCCAACATTCCCGTCGAGTTCAACGTCACCAACGCCATGCGTGACGGCATCCGCACCACCGGCACCCCGCTCGCCTTCGCCCTGACCGGCAAGGAAGGCACCGGCGACAAGATCGCCTTCAAGCGGTTCGCGTACACCGCGGTGCTCAGCGCCGAGTACGACTTCCCGCCGCTCGTGCCCGAGAACACCCGCACCGTCCCCGCTCCCCGCCGCGTCGTCGCCGGGGACACGCAGGCCTGCGCCGAGGTGCCCGCCGACCAGTTCGGCTGGATCACCACCCCGACCGTCACCCTCGCCTCGAAGGTCGGCAGCCCCAACCAGGGCCAGCTCACCGAGTACGTCCGCGTGTGGGACCACGAAACGGGCACGGAGGTGAACGCAGGCTGGTCCGGCTTCGTCGCCACCGGCACGGACGCCTTCTACTCGACCCCGCTGGACGCGCTCAAGGACGGCCGCAACTACGGATGGGCGGTCCAGGGCGACGACGGCCTGATCCGCGGCCCCGGCTCCGCCCCCTGCCACTTCGCGGTCGACCTGACCCCGCCGGTCCTGGAGTTCGGCCCGTTCACCGACCCGGCGACCCAGTTCCCGCCGGCCGGCCACGGCCAGATCTCCCGGCTGCGCCTCGGCGACACCGGCTCACTGCCCTTCGTCGCCTCCGACCCGAGCCCGGGCGCCGGCCTGCGCAGCTCCGGCCTGGCCTGCATCGAGTGGGGCTTCGACCCGCAGCTCACCGGCGCCCAGAAGCAGTGCGGCAGCCCGCTCGCCCAGAGCGCGCTCGGCGTCAAGCCCACCCACTGGGGCACCAACATCGTCTACGCCCGGGTCCTGGACGAGGCCGGCAACGCCTCACCGACCAAGTCGTACGCGTTCTACGTGCCGTGGAAGGACGGCGCGGTCGCCTTCGGTGACACCACCGGCGACGCCCGCTCCGACATCCTGCTCCCGGACGCCGCCGGCAACCTCGTCACGCACGGCCGCGCCTCCGACGGCACCAGCCGCAGCATGATCCCCAGCGGCACCGCCGCCACCGCCCTCCAGGCCCCCGAGGCGGCCGGCGGCCGGACCTGGAAGGACTACCGCACCGTCCACCGCGGCTCGCTCGACCCCGGCCGCAACGTCGACGACCTGTTCGTCCACCAGGAACCCGCCACCCCAGGCGCGCTCGGCGGCGCCCAGCTCTTCGCCTACGACAACACCCTCTCCGACCCGGGCCGCTTCACGCTCGGCACGAAGACCACCGTCGACAAGCCGGAGTGCTCCACCGCGTACACGACCGCCTGCACCGGCTACCGCAACGAGGCGACCTGGCAGTACTCCAGCCAGATCACCCCGACCGGCCCGGCCCGCACCACCCGTACACCCAGCCGCAAGGTCACCGATGCCACCGGCCTGCTGGCCGTGGAGGCCGGCAACCTGTGGTTCTACCCGGTCAAGACCAACCAGACCCTCGCCGCACCCACACTGGTCGACGCCGGTGGCACCTGGGACGACAAGGACCTGATGATCCCCGGAAACGCCCTGAACATCGGCGCCACGACCGACACCGCCCCCGCCCTGTGGGTGCGCAACCGCACCAGCGGCGACATCTTCCAGTACAAGCTGACGACCGCCACCCGCGCGGCCGACGGGTACGTCGTCGTCACCGGCGCGGCGGCCCAGCCCGCCACCCGCATCGGCTACGGCATCAAGGGAGCGGACTACCCGCGCGTCGGCTCGGACGGCGACGTGACCGGCGACGACGTCCCGGACTTCTGGGCGGTCGGCACCGACGGCACCCTGCACGCCTGGGCCGGCACCGCCGCCGGCGGCGCGGTCACCGGCTACGAGGGCCACCACGTCCGCGGCGACGCCCAGGCCCCGACCGTCCAGTGGCGCCTGGAAGGCGACACCAAGGCGATCCCCGCCAAGAACGGCAGCGGCGCCTCCAACGACGCCACCGCCACCGCGGTCACCTACGCCACCGAGACCGTGGACGGCCGCCCCCGCAAGGTCGCGGTCTTCGACCCGGCGGCGAAGTCGGTCGTCACCGGCCCCGCCAACGCCGTCGACACCCGCCAGTCCTTCACCATCAGCACCTGGGTCAGGATGAACGCGCCCGACGGCATGATCGTCAGTCAGGACGGCGCCCACGCCAGCGCGTTCAAGCTCTGGGCCGACGCCGGCCACTGGCGCTTCGCCATCGCCCACGGGGACAACGACGGCTGGCCGTACGACCACAACTCCACCGTCACCTCGGCCAACGCCTTCAAGCCGGGCGTCTGGACCCAGCTGACGGCCACGTACAACGCCACCACCGGCGCGATGAACCTGTACGTGAACGGCACCCTGGCCTCCAGCGGCCACCACCGGGCGAGCACCAGCCCCGCACCCGGCGGCGCCCTGGTCATCGGCCGCTACAAGTACGTGAGCAAGCCCAGCAACCACCTCGACGGCGCCGTCGCCGGCCTGTCGGTCTACCAGAACCACGTGCCGCCGGTGACGACCACGGACCTGCCGGTCCGCTACGCCGCCTCGCCCGACTTCTGCGCGGACGCCCCCGGCGGCGCCAACGGCAACGGCAACCAGCTCCAGCTGTGGGACTGCAACGGCGGCGACTCCCAGAAGTTCAGCGTCAACGCCAACGGCACGCTGACCCAGAAGGGCCAGTGCGTCGCGGTCCGCGGCAACCAGACCGCGGCCGGCACCGACCTGATCTTCTGGCAGTGCCTCGGCGAGGGCGGCCAGCAGTGGCTCCCGCGCGCCGACGGCAGCCTCTTCAACCCCCAGTCGAACGCCTGCTTCGACCTCCCGCAGGCCAAGCGCGACTGGGGCACGAAGCTCATGCTGTGGACGTGCAACGGCACTCCGGCCCAGCGCTGGAGCATCCCGACGCTGATGACCCCGGACCTGCCGGTGGCCCCGTAGCACGGCACCGGGTCCTGCAGGGGAACGAGGCGGCACCTCCGGTCACACGGCCGGGGGTGCCGCCTCGTCCGCCATCAGCTCCAGCACCGCCGCCGCCCCCGACACGACCGCCGGGCCGGGCCGGACGCCGGACAGCCGGGTGCCGTCGAGCGCCCGGCGCACGGGGTGGCCGAGGGGGAGGGGCAGCAGGGCGAGCCGGACACCCTGGAGGGCGAGGCGTACGGGGCGGGGTGCCGCCGGGTCCCGTGCGGCGAGGGTTTCGAGACGGGTGCGGAGGACGGCGTACTCGCCGGGGCTCAGGGCCGTCCGGACGCCGTCGAGATGGACGCCGACCAGGCGGAGCAGGGTGAGGGCCGGGTCGCGGGCCGGGCGGCGGCGGGTGTGGGGCGGCTCGGGGACGTGGCCCGCCGGCCGGGCGCCCGGGTTGCCCTGGTGGACGTACGCCGCCCAGACCGGCAGCCGGTCCAGGCCGGGCCGGTGCAGCTCGCGGGCCAGCTCCGGACCGAGGGTGCCGGGGTCGCGGCGGTCGGGGTCCAGCATCCACAGCTGCGTCTCGCGCAGGGCGTCCGCGGGGGAGCGGCCTTCGACCGCCACGTGGTGGTGGAAGACGGCCATCATCAGCGCGGAGGCGCCGTCCTGGGTGGTCCAGCGGGAACCGACCACGTCCCGGGCGCCGTGCGTGACGAAAGCGGTGGCCAGGGTCAGGGCCTCGTCGTGGTCCCGGCGGCTCAGGTCCGTCTCGCAGGCACTGAGCACCACCAGCGGCCCGGACGGGTCGGGGCGGCCGCCGCTCGCGTGGTCGAGGAGCCGGGCCACGGTCAGCATGCCGAGGTCCGGCCGCGCCCCCGGCCCGCCGTCCGCGGCGGACAGCTCCTCGGCCCCCACCGGGAACGCCAGGTGCAGCGAGGACACGTCGGGACTCGGGCCCGCCGAGCCGTGGCAGGCGAGGTGCACCAGCGACGGCCGGTCCCGCAGGACCGCGAGCAGCTCGTCCGGAGTGCCTTCCGCTTCGGGCTCCACGACCGGCTCGTAGTACGCGCCGAGCATCCGGGCACCCGGGTAGAACGCCGCGTTCAGCGCGGCCGCCTCCCGTTCCGCATGGGTCAGCTCCAGCCGGGGATCGGCCAGCAGCACCGGGGCCTCGGCGGGCGCCCTTCGGTCACGGCCCGCCGTCCGCAGGAACTGGCCGCCCGAAGCCGCGTAGCTGACCGCCGCGATCCGGCACGCGTAGTCGCCCGGGCCGCCGCCGGGCAGCCGAGCGGCATGCCAGGGCACCACGCCGAGGTTCCCGCACGGCACCAGGACCAGGCGGGGCAGGCGCTGCCGTCCGGGCGGTCCGTCGGAGCCGGCGGAGCCGGGCGGGCCCTCGGTACGGGCGGACAGTGCGCCGAGTACGGGGCCCAACGCGGCCGGGTAGGCCCAGTCGCAGAGGTCGGAGAGGGCGGACTCCCAGGCCTGCTCGACGGCTTGCTCGTCGGGGAGCGGCGGGGGCTCGGCGGCGTCGGGCGTGGCCGCCTCACCGAGCGGGCCTGCCGGTCCGGCCGGGGCCCGGCCGTCGGCTGCCGCCGGTGCACCGTCCGTCAGCGCCTCGCCCGCCAGTACCCGTGACCGGTCGGCGGCCGTCGCGAGGTAGCGGAGCAGAGGTCCGCTGCGGTCCGCGCACAGCCCCGGCAGCAGTACGGCGCGCGTCCCGCAGGCGGGGCCGACGAGCACCGCCACGCCCGGCTCGCTGCCGGGACCGGCCAGCAGGTAGACGAGGGCGTCCGCGTCGCAGGCTTCGACCGCCGCGGCCAGTTCCCCGCAGCCGGGCGGCGCGGCGAGCGCCTCGCCCCGGTAGTCCAGGGCCTCCAGGACCTGGCGCCGCAGTGCGCTCGGCAGTTCGTCGGCGAACGTGCCCGGGTCGCCGTCGGCAGACCGGCGCAGGTGCTCCCGCCAGGCCGCGGCCAGCCCCGGCCGCTCCCCGGACTCCAGCAGCCCGGGCACGTCGGCCGAGACGGACGCGGCCCGCAGCACCAGCGCCCGGCCCAGCTCCAGCGCCGTCACGGCCTCCTCCGCCTGGCCGCGGGTGGCGGCCCACCACGCGGCCTCGACCGCCCGCTGCGCTCCGGACCGGGCGGTGTACAGGCCCTGCTCGGCGCCCAGTTGGAGGACCACGTCCGCCCCGAGCGCCCGGAGTGCTGCGAGGGCGGTCCCGGTCGCACCGGTCAGGTCCCGGACCTCGTGGGACAGGTCCCAGCGGCTGCGGAGGTACCCGGACAGCTCCCAGAGCGTGTCGGCGGCGATCGACTGCGCCCGTCCGGCCCCGAACGCGGCCCGCGCGCGTTCCCCGAGCCCGATCGCCTCGTCCAGGTCCGCCGGGTCCCGGGTCAGCAGGTAGCGGATGTGCACGGCCTGGGCGGCCCGGCGCAGGTCCCCGGGCGGGGCGTCCGCCGGGACCGCGGGCATCTCCGCCAGCGGCGCCGGATCCCGGGTGAGCCCGGCCCGGAGGGCGCGGGCCTGCTCCTCGCGGACCCGCAGGTTCTCCTGCACGGCGGACGGCGCCTGCGGACCGGCGGCGACGGCCAGGTCGAGGTGGTCGACCCCGCGCAGCTGAAGGGCGGTGTCGTCGAGCAGTCGGCCCGCCGCCAGGTAGGCGTCGGCCAGGGCCAGCTGCACCAGGCAGTACGCCGGCGCGTCCGCCGTGAGGCCGTCGGCGATCCCGTGCAGCTCGGCGGTGACCGCCTCGACGCCGGGCACGTCGTCCGCACGCCGTGCGTCGTCGAGGGCGGTGCGCAGCTCCAGCAGGCGCATCGGCAGGGCGTGTTCGGCGCCGGCGCGGGTGGCGAGGGCGCCGGTGAGCTTCCGGAGGGCCTCGGGAAGGGACTGCCGGGCGGCCGCCATGTCCTCACGGACCCCGCCGCTGCCCTCCCCGAGGTACCGGAGTGCGTCCGCGGCCTCTCCGACCGCCTCGGTGAGCGGGTGGCCGGGCGGCATCTGCCGGTGCGCCGTGCGCAGCGCCGCCCCCGCGGCCCGCACCTGGTCGGGGTCGTCGGCCGTCATGCCGGCCGTCATGAGCGTGAGCGCCGGAACCAGGCCCTGCATGGCGAGGGCGTCGGGTGACTGCACGTCCGGGGTGGGTGCCTGCCGGACCCATTCGGCGCGCACGTCCGCGGGGACGCCCTGCAACTGCCTGGCCATGGTGCGCAGCTGGGAGGCGAACGGATGGTCCTCGGGTATGACCGCGAGCAGGCCGTCGGCGTCGCCGGTGGCCCGGAACGCGTCCACGGCCGCGACCATGGTGCGCACGCGCATCGTCTCGGGGGACCGGTCCGCCGGGCGCGCGTCCACGAACTCCCGCATGACCGTCTCCATCGCCTCGGCCGAGCCGGCCTCCGCGCTCAGCAGGGACAGTTCCGTGAAGGTCATGTCACCGCGCAGTACTCTGCCGAGCTGCGGCACGGACAGGTACGCGTGGAAGAGCCGTGCCATGTGGAGGTCGTCGGGCGGGACCTCCGCCGGGGGTTCCGCCGCGCGGAAGTCGCGCAGCAGCCGGTCCGCGCGGTCCTTGTCCTCGGGGCAGTTGCCGGCCGCGTACCGGAGGACGAGCAGGACGCCCAGCCGGATCGCGACCCCGGCCCTTGCGGCCGGGTCGTGCTGCAACAGGGCCGCCAGTTGGGTCAGTTCGTCGATGCAGGTGTCGTATTCGACCGCCTCGCGCAGCGGCTGCTCCTGGGTCGGCCCCAGCGCCGCCGCCCGCGCGGTCGCGTCGTCGACCCAGGCATGGATACCCCGCTGACCACCGCTCTCTTCGTAGAGCACTGCTCTCCCCTTCGCCGCAAGTGCCTCGCCGATGCCGTGCGTGCCGTGCGATGTGCGTGCTGTGCGCCCCGTCGTAAGGAGTGAAGGAACGATACAGCCGTGGCATCAGAGTGAACGCCCGTTCCCGGCAGTGCCCTCGCACGGTTGGACCGGCCGACGCGCACACCGATTGGCGCGGTTCCACAGATCTCTTTGGGAGAGTCATGACCATCCGTTCCGCTGTCACGTCGTCCGTCCTCGCCGTCGGCATGCTCCTCGGCGGTGCCGGTGCCGCCGTCGCCCACGACGGCTTCGACATCGACTACTTCAACGGCGGCCACGCGGGCTTCTCGTCCGACTGCAAGACGATCGCCGCCGTGCCGCACATGCTCCCGGCGTTCAACGGCCCGATCTACGGCTCGACCTGTGCCAAGAGCGGCGAGGTCGAGTGGGCGAAGGGCACCCACGTGGGTTCCTGACCCACCCGGCCCACACTGCGGGGGCGGCCCGACGACGATGTCGGGCCGCCCCCGCAGTGCGTCCGGAGGCGGCCCGGCGGGGACGGTCCGGCGGCAGTCGCAAACAAACGAGACGGAACGTCTTGCGTCGATGAAGGGATTGTGCTTATAGTTCTAACGAGACGAGACGTTGCGTCTCGGGATCTTGGTCTCGGGTCGTGCCTCGCGTCTCGCGTCCACGTAGTCCAGTGAGAGGAATTGCCCTTGCGTGCTTCAGTCGCCGGTAGTCAGGTCGTTCTGGACGAGGTCTCCAAGCGGTACGGGGACCGGGTCGTGCTCGATCGGGTTTCGGGTGCGGTACGGCTCGGGGAGCGGGTCGGTGTGGTCGGGGACAACGGGTCGGGGAAGTCGACCCTGTTGAAACTGCTGGCAGGAAAGGAGCGGGCCGATGGCGGGACGGTGAGCGTACGGGCGCCCGGCGGGGTCGGGTACCTCGGACAGACCCTGGAACTGGGGCCGGCCGCGACGGTCGGGGACGCGATCGACCTCGCGCTCGCCGACGTACGGGCCCTGGAACGGCGGATCCGGGCCGCCGAGGAGCGGATGGCGGCCGCCGGACCCGAGGAACTGGCCGCTTACGACGCCCTGGTCGCGGCGTACGAGGCACGCGGCGGCCGTGATGCCGACCGGCGGGTGGCCACCACCCTGCGCAGGCTCGGCGAGCGGGCCCCGCTCGACCGGGACCGGGCGCTGGGCACCCTGTCCGGCGGCCGGCGGTCCCGGCTCGCACTCGCCGCCACCCTGGCGTCCGAACCGGAACTGCTGCTCCTCGACGAGCCGACCAACGACCTCGACGACGAGGCCCTGGAATGGCTGGAGGAGCGGCTGACCGGCCACCGCGGCACGGTCGTCGCCGTCAGCCACGACCGTACGTTCCTCGACCGGGTCACCACGGCGATCCTGGAGGTGGACCAGGACCGCCACACCCTGCACCGCTACGGGAACGGCTACGCCGGGCACCTCGCCGGCCGCGCCGCCGCCCGGGCCCGCTGGGAACGCGAGTACGAGGAGTGGGGTGAGGAGGTCCGGCGCGTGGGGAGGCTCGCCGACGCCAACATCGGGCGGCTCGCGGAGATCCCGCGCAAGGCGCCCGCGGCCTTCAGCGGCGCCGGAGCCTTCCGGGCCCGGTCACGGGCGCACGGCGCGATGAGCCGCATCCGCAACGCCCGCGAGCGGCTGCACCGGCTCACGGAGAACCCGGTGCCGGCGCCGCCGCAACCGCTGCGGTTCACCGGAGGGTTCGCCGCCGAAGGCGGCGCGGGGGTCGTGGAGGCCGTGGACCTGGCGGTCCCGGGCCGGCTCGCACCGGTCTCCTTCCGTCTGGAGCCCGGCGAGCGGCTGCTCGTCACCGGCCCCAACGGGGCAGGGAAGTCTACCCTGTTGCACGCTCTGGCCGAGCAGCAGCGCCACGACGGTGCACGGGTGGGCGGCCGGGTCGGACTGCTGCGGCAGGACACCGGATGGACGCGCGAAGGACGTTCGGTGCTGGCGAAGTTCGGAGAGGAGTTCGGTGAACTGATCGTATGCTGCGGGTTGTTGACGGTCGCGGACACGGCCAAGCCGATCCGGGAGCTGTCCGTCGGCCAGCGCCGCAAGCTGGAACTCGGCCGGCTCGTCGCCGGCGGCCCGTACGACGTGCTGCTCCTCGACGAGCCCACGAACCACCTGGCGCCGGGCGTCGTCGAGGACCTCGAAGCCGCCCTGGCCCCGTTCCCCGGCACACTGGTCGTCGTGAGCCACGACCGCCGGCTCCGGGCCGGGTTCCCGGGCCGCCGGCTGGAGCTGGCCGGTGCCGCGGACCGGTCGGGCGACCGCGTCCACGCCGGTGCCTGCTGACGGGGACCGGCCGCTCCCGGCCCGGAACCGGGAGCGGCCCCGCGCCGTTGTCCCCGGTACGGGACGGCGCGGCAGGCGGCGCCCGGCGACCACTGGGCGGAGGCTGGGATGAGTGGGTTGTGGGGGCCGGGCCGGAAGTGCCGGCAGGCCTGGAGCGAGGGCGTCCGGCTCCTGGACGCAGGGCACAGGGACGCGGCGGCAGCGGCGTTCACGGCCGCCGTCGCCCACGACCCGTCCGCAGCCGACGCCTGGCTGGGCCTCCACGCCGCCGGAGTCCGCCAGGACGAGGCGCTGACGGTCATGGACCGCACCGCGCACTCCTTCGGGGCACTGCGCAACGAACTGGCCATGCCCCTGAAGTCGCAGTACGAGATCAGCCCGTACGTGGTCTTCCGCCTGGAGCTCATCCGCGACCTGTGGCTCGCCGCCGTGTCGCGTCACCTCGACCACGGGCGGCTCGACGAGGCGTGGCAGCGGCTGTCCACCGCCGTCCTCGACTGCGACGAAACCCGGTTCGTCTGCGCGCGCTACGCCTACCTGCGGCAGAACTGGACCCTGCTCGGCACCACCGCCGAGCCGATCACGGACCGCTTCCTCCGCGACCAGTCCCAGCTCTACATCGCGTACGGCCTGCTGGCACGCGGCATCCACCGGGAGGCCCTCAGCGTGCTGGAACCGCTGCCGCTGGCCCTCTGCGACTCGGCGCACTTCCGGGGCGAGGCGGCGTACCTGCGGGGCCGTGCCTACGAGGAACTGGGGCGCACGGAAGAGGCGTTGGCGCAGTACGAGAAGGCGTACCGCTACCACCCGGGGTTCGGTGACGTGGCACAGCGCGTCGCCGGCCGCAGGGGTGCCGCCGGGGCCTCGGACCAGTCCGTCCACATCACGACGATCACGCCCACGCACCCGGCTCCGCCCCAGGGGCCGCCGGCGGAACCGCCCGCCGAGGCTGCCGGGGCCGGCGCGGACGATGCGACCGAGTCCGAAGCCGCCGAGCGGGCCCGGGCGGCGCTGCTCGACGAGGCCAGGGCCGAGCTGGACGCCATGGTGGGGCTGGCACCGGTGAAGGAGCAGGTGCGCACCCTGACCGCACAGCTGCGGATGGCGGCGATCCGCCGGGCCGGCGGGATCGGCACGGCGGCGACACCGCAGCACCTGGTCCTGACGGGTCCGCCCGGCACCGGCAAGACGACCGTGGCGAGGATCATCGGGAAGATCTACGCCGGGCTCGGCCTGCTGGAGCGCGGCCACCTCGTCGAAGCCACGCGTGTCGACTTCGTGGGCCAGTACCTCGGCGCGACCGCCATCAAGACCAACCAGGTGATCGACTCGGCCCTGGACGGCATCCTCTTCGTCGACGAGGCCTACTCCCTCGTCAACGCGGGCTACCACAACGGCGACGCGTTCGGCCAGGAGGCGGTACAGGCGCTGCTGAAGCGGGCTGAGGACGACCGGCACCGGCTCGTCGTCGTGCTGGCCGGCTACCCGGCCGAGATCGACGGGCTGCTCTCCGCCAACCCGGGACTGGCCTCCCGCTTCTCCACCCGCGTCGACTTCCCCGCGTACGCGGCCGGCGAACTGGTCCGCATCACCGCCTCGTTCTTCGAAGCCCAGGGCGACGTGCTCACCGAGGACGCGGACCGCGCCCTCGCGGCCGCGTGCGACCTCGTCGTCGCCGAGGGCCTCGTCGACCGCCTGGGCAACGGCCGCTTCGCCCGCGAACTGGCCCGCCGCGCCGCCGCCGTACGGGACCTGCGCGTCCATGACCTGCACGGCATCGACGAGGACCCGACAACCGAGGAGATCACCACCGTGCTGGCCGTCGACGTGATGGACGCCTACCACGCACTCGTCGGCAGCCTGCCGAACGACGACTGACGGCGCCAGGGGAGCTGGTGCCGGCAGCCGGTGACGGTTCGTCGGCAGTCGGGGTCAGTGGCAGGCGTCCTTGCGGCCCAGGGTCTCCTCGGGAGTGACGCCGGGCCGGGTCCACTGCGGGGTCGGGCGGCTCGTCGGACCCCAGGTGGCGTCGCCGTCCGAGTCCGTGCGCCAGTACCAGCAGGCCTGGCTCCCGGCGGCCGGGTAGCCCTCCTTGACGTTGCCGATCACGGGCCGTCCCCCGGGGTTGTCCTCCCACGCCTCGCCGCGGCCGTACGGGGTCATGTCGAGCAGACCGAAAGAGCCGTTGGCGGCCTCGTTGCCGCGCCCGGTCGTCTCGTACGTGAGGAACGTGCGGTCCCCGTCGCGGAGGAAGCAGGCGAGGTACCCCATGTCGCCGCCGATCGGCCCCTCGACGTCCCGTACGGAGTACCAGGGCTGGGTGTACCCCATGAAGGCGACGAAGGAGGCGACCTCGTCCCACGCGCCGGTGGTCACGAACGCGACGGACACGCCGCGGGCGTTGAGGTAGACGGCGTCCCTCAGGTGCCAGGCGACGGTGGTGCACCCCTCGCACTGCCCCTGGTGCGGCGCACCGTCGTGCCACATGTGCTTGTAGACCACGAGTTCGTTGCGCCCCTGGAACAGGTCGAGGAACGGGACCGGCCCGTCGGGCCCGGTCACTTCGGCCTTCCCGTCGAACTCGACCATCGGCAGCCGCCGCCGGGCCGCGGCGATCGCGTCCCCCTCCCGGGTGTGCGCCTTCTCCCGCACGAGCAGCTCCGCCCGGGCGGCCTGCCAGGTGGCCGGATCGACGACGGGCGGCCTGCCGGGGAGCTCCCCGTCCGCGGAACCGGGTACGAGTGCCATGGATCCTCCGTGATGTCGGCTACGGGTCAGCGTCGTACCACGCCCGTACCGCGGCCGCTCCCGGACCGTGCCGAAGCGGCCGGAAGTCGCCGCACCGGCCGCCGGTTCCGGCCGACGGGCGGACACCACGAGAACCCCCCTGTGCCGTGGTCCGCCGGTGGGGGATGCTGGGTGCATGGGGTGGAGACCGGCGTTCGTCGCCAGGGTGCGGGAGCGGGCGGGAGAGGTGCTGCTGCTGCGGGTGGCGGGCCCTTCGGCCAGGGCGAAGCGTGCGCGGATCCACGGGACGCCGGGGCCCCGCTGGTTCGGGCCGGAACGGCCGGTGCGGGTCGTGCATGCGGATGCCTCGATGTACGCCGGCGGGCTGGCGGCGCTGCTGCTGCAGTCGCTGCACCCGGTGGCCATGGCGGCCGTGGCCGGCCACTCGGGGTTCCGGGGCGATCCGTGGGGGCGGCTCCAGCGCACGAGCACGTTCCTCGCCGTGACCACGTTCGGCACGGACGCCGATGCCCGGGAGGCCGTGGCGCGGGTGCGTCAGGTGCACGCGGCGATCAGCGGGACGACCGGGGACGGGATCCCGTACCGGGCCTCCGACCCGCACCTGCTGACCTGGGTGCACATCGCCGAGACGGCGTGCTTCCTCCGGGCGCACCAGCGGTACGGGCGCCGGCCGCTGGACCGGGCCGGGCAGGACGGATACGTCGCGGACATGGCGCAGGTCGCGCAGCGGCTGGGGGCCGAGGACCCGCCCGAGACACTGGCCGGGCTGGCGGCGCGGATCGCCGCCTACCGGCCCGAGCTGCGGGCCACACCGGCCTCGCGGGACACGGCCCGGTTCCTGCTGGCCCGGCCGCCACTGCCGGTGCCCGCGCAGATCCCGTACGTGTTCCTGGCCGGGGCGGCCGTCGGCCTGCTGCCGCCGTGGGCGCGGGCGGCGCTGGGGCTGCCGTGGTGGCGGCGGGCCCTGCTGTTCCTGGCCGGACCCGGCGGGCGGGTGGTGCTGGCGGCGATCCGGTGGGTGGTGCCGCCACCACCCGTGCCGCCGCCTTCCGGATGACTCGCATCGGTTGTGCGTCGTAGTCTGGAGCCATGGACGACACGACTGCCGTACGGGCGGACCTCGGCGTGTCCACCGGCACCGTGGCGCGGCGCCTGGGGGTGTCGCCGACGACCGTGCGGTCCTGGGACCAGCGGTACGGGATCGGGCCCGCGGTGCGCGAGGGCGGGCGGCACCGGCGGTGGATGCCCGAGGACGTGGCCGTGCTGGAGGAGATGTGCCGGCTGACGGCGCTGGGGATCCCGCCGGCGGAGGCGGCGCGGGCAGCGGCCGGGGCCCCTCCGCCGGCGGCCGCGGGGTCGGCGGCGGTCGTGGCCGCGCCGGTCCGCGCGGCCCGGCAGCCGGGGGCCGGGAACGGGCTGCCACTGGGCGACGTACGGCAGGAGTGCCGGGGGCTGGCGCGGGCCGCGGTGCGGCTTGACGGGCCGGCGATGGAGGCGCTGCTCGGCTCGGTGGTGGCCGAGCACGGGCTCGTCACCGCGTGGGAGGAGGTGATGATGCCGACTCTGCACGCGGTGGGCCGCAAATGGGAGTCCTCCGGGGACCGTTACGTCGAGGTGGAGCACCTGCTGTCCTGGCACGTGTCGACCACTTTGCGGAGGGCGACTGTCGGGCGGCCGGGTGCTGCCGGGGCGGCGCCCGTCGTGCTGGCCTGCGTGCCGGCCGAGCAGCACACGCTGCCGCTGGAGGCGTTGGCGGCCGGGCTGGCCGAACGGGGCGTGCCGGTACGGATGTTCGGCGCGGCCGTGCCGGCGGAGGCACTGGATGCGGCCGTACGGCGGTCCGGGCCGGTGGCCGTCGTGCTGTGGTCGCAGGCGCGGTCCACGGCGGACCGGGGCCTTGCGCGGCACGTGGCGGAGATGGCGTTCGGGCCGCGGGGCGCGCGGGTGGGGCCGCGGGTGCTCCTGGCCGGGCCGGGGTGGGCGGGCAGGGTGCCGAGGGGCGGGATGCTGCGGCCGCACGGGTTGCGGGACGCGCTGGATCTTCTGTCCGGCCCCGAACCGGGGCCCCGCGCCTGAGCCCCGGCAAAGGCGCGCAGGCTCAGCGCGGGCTCAGGAGGCAGAACTCGTTGTCCTCCGGGTCCGTCAGGATCCGCCAGGAGATCGAGGACTGGTCGATGCCGGGATCGCCCGCTCCCAGCGCCCGCAGCCGCGCCTCCTCTGCCGCCGGGTCGTCCCCGCGGTAGGGGCTGACGTCGAGGTGGACCCGGTTCCACCCGGTCTTCGCGTCAGGGGTCCGTACGAACTCCAGGTAGGGGCCCACACCCTGCGCGGACCGCAGGCTCGCCTGGTCGTCGGTGACCTCGTGCACCGTCCAGTCCATCGCCTCGCCCCAGAACCGGGCCATCGCCCGCGGGTCGGTGCAGTCGACCACCACCGCGGCGACCGGCCCGGTGTCCCCGTAGACCGGGCGGGGCTCCAGGACGCAGAACTCGTTGCCCTCCGGGTCCGCCATGACCGTCCAGGGGACGTCCCCCTGACCGATGTCCGCGAGCGTCGCACCGAGGTCCTTCAGGCGCGAGACCAGCTCCGCCTGATGGGCGGCCGACGTGGTGGCCAGATCGAGGTGCACCCGGTTCTTGACCGTCTTGGGCTCCGGGCGGGCGATGATGTCGATGCAGACGGCCGACGGGTCGGGGTAGGCGAGCCCCGCCGGTTCGAGGTTGGTGACGCCGGGCCCCTCGCTGTCGACCACCCAACCGAGCGCCGCCGCCCAGAACCGCCCCAGCGCGGAGTCGTCGTGGGCCTTCATGTTGATCTGCACGAGTCGCGTAGCCATACCGGAGATCCTAAAGCCGCCGTCGTCCCCGGCGTCCCGTTTCGGCCGGTCAGCGGCCCGCGCTCCGGGGGGGCCGGCTCCGCCCGCCGACGGGAGCCCGCCGCCCGGGTCAGGACGGGGCACCGGTCAGGCTGTGGCGGATGCGGTGCAGGCCGCGGCGGGTGTGGCTCTTGACCGTGCCGAGGGGGATTCCCGTACGGGCGGCGATCTGCGCCTGGGTCAGGTCGGCGTAGAACGCCAGGGCCAGGACGTCGCGTTGGGCGCGGGGGAGGCGGGCCAGCTCCCGGGTGATGACGATCCGGTCGAGGAGCCGGTCGGTGCCGTCCTCCCCGCCGGCGCCGGGCGCCGCGGCCGCGGCGGCGGCGAGCTCCAGCCGCCGGGTACGGGCGGACAGGGCGTCGGCGGTCTTGTGCCGGGCGATGCCCAGCAGCCAGGCGGGTGCGGAACCCCGCTCCGGCCGGAACCCGGCCCGCCCGCGCCACGCCGCGACGAACACCTGCTGCGTCACGTCCTCCGCCTCGCGTACGTCGCCCAGGGCGCGGGCGGCGTAGGCGTGTACGAGGCCGCTCCAGCGGTGGTGCGCCAGCGCGAGGCAGTCCTCGTCACCGGCGGCCAGACCGAGGGCGACCTCGGCGTCGGAGGAGTCGGGGTCCGGCGGGATCCGGGGGCGGGCCGTGGCCGTCTGCGCGGGCGTCGTGCGCGTCATCGCTGCTCCTCCCGGGGCGACGGCACCCGAGGCGGTGCCGTTGTGCCGACACTCCGCCGTACGGGGGAGGCCCGGCAAGTCGCATCGGTTGCGCAGCGAATTGCGGAGGCGGTCCTGCCGACGTGGGCGGGCCCGCTTCCCCTCAGTCCCCCTGCCGCCCGTGCCGGAACCGGGCCAGGCCGTCCGGCAGGGCGATCAGCGGGTCCGGGTAGTCGTACGCCGCGCGCTCCAGGCCGGGGAGGCGCCACGGTTCGTGGACCGCGGCGCCGGGCAGGGCGGCCAGTTCCGGGACCCAGCGGCGGACGTACGTGCCGTCCGGGTCGTAGCGCCTGCCCTGGAGGACGGGGTTGAGGACCCGGTTGGGGCGGGTGTCGGTGCCCGTTCCGGCCACCCACTGCCAGTTGAGTTGGTTGTTCGCCACGTCGCCGTCCACCAGCAGGCCGAGGAAGTGGCGGGCGCCCGCGCGCCAGTCGATGTACAGGGTCTTGGCCAGGAACGACGCAGTGATCAACCGGCCGCGGTTGTGCATCCAGCCCTCGTGCGCGAGCTGCCGCATCGCGGCGTCGACCACCGGGTACCCCGTTCGCCCCTCCTGCCAGGCACGCAGGTCTTCCTCGGCCGCCTTGCCCGTGCGCCAGCGGTCGTGGCGGGTGCGGTAGTCCTCGGCCGAGGCCTCCGGGCGGGCCGAGATCACCTGCTGGTAGAAGTCGCGCCAGCACAGCTGGCGGACGAACGCCGCCGCCCCGGGACCGGCCCCGGCGAGGGTGCGGGCCCGGTGCACCGCCTCGACCGCCGACAGCGTCCCGAAGTGCAGGTGCGGCGACAGCCGCGAGGTGGCGTCGCCCGCGAGGTCGTCGTGCAGCTCCTCGTACGCACCGCCGTGCCGCGGCAGCCAGGACTTGAGCCGCTTGCGGGCCTCGGTCTCGCCGCCGCGGGCCAGGCCCGGCGAGACGCCCCCGACCGCCGTGCGCTCCGGCAGGGTCTCGGAGCGCACGGCGGACGGCACGCGGACGGTCCGGGGCGCGGCGAGCGGATTGCGGAGCGGTTCCGCGCCCCAGCGCTTGTAGTAGGCGGTGAAGACGGCGTAGTGGTCGCTGCCCTGGGGGAGGACGTAGCCGGGCGGCACGGCCGTGGTCACGCCGTCGTGCACGTACAGGCGGCGGCCGTCGGCCTCCAGCGCCTCGCGCAGCCGCGCCTGTCTGGCCTGCGCGAAGGCCGTGTAGCCGGCCGACATGTGCACTTCGTCGGCCTCCGCCTCGCGCACCACGGCACACACCTCGGCCACGGCCTCCCCGCTGCGCACGACGAGCCGGCCGCCGCGGGCGCGGAGCGCGCCGTCGAGATCGGCCAGGCAGTCGGCGAGGAAGGCCAGCCGGTTAGGCGCCCCGAACCCGGCCCGGTCCACGGCCGGGTCCCGCACGAACACCGGCACGACCTCGTCCGCGGCCTCCGACGCGGCCCGCAGCGGCGGATGATCGTGCACGCGCAGATCGGACGTGAACAGCACAACGGCAACGGACATCGACACTCCCGTCAACGGTCCGCCCGCCGGCCCGGAGCCGGCACCGAGCGGACCCCCGGACAACCCCAGCAGAACACCGAAGGCGAGAACCCCGACCGGAGCCCCCACCCCCTACCGCCCTTTCGGCCCGACCCGCCCACCCGGATGCACCACCTGCCCGGGTTCTGCGGATCCGGCGGGACACCCGCCCCGGAATCCGGCGGGACACCCGCCCCGGGGCCGGAGCCCCGGGGCGGGCGCCGGTGGTCAGGCCTGGCGGGACGGGGACGGCAGGTGGGGGGTGCGGCGGGCGTGGAGGACGTGGGCGTCCAGGGGGAGCGGGCTGTGGCCGACCAGGTGGAGGCCTGCCTGGTCGAGGAGGCCGGCGTAGTGGGAGGCGCGGCGTTCCCGGCCGCCCACGTTGCACATCATGTGGAGGTCCCAGGCCGTGGCCAGGGAGGGGGAGCCGTCCGCGGGGAGCAGGCGTTCCACGATGAGCAGGTCGGCATGGGCCGGCATGGCGCGGGCGCAGTGGCGCAGGATGTCGCGGCACCGGTCGTCGTCCCAGTCGTGCAGGACGCGGGACAGGACGTACACGTCGCCGCCGGCCGGGACGTCCGCGAAGTCGCCCACCCGGTAGCTGCAGCGGGCGCCGACCCCGGCCGCGTCGAGGTGGCGGCGGGCGGCCTGGACCACGTGCGCGCGTTCGAGGAGGACGCCGTCCAGGTGCGGGCGGGCGGCCAGGATGCGCCCGAGGAGTTCACCGGTGCCGCCCGCGACGTCGACGACCGTACGGCGGCCGGGACCGGCCCCGGCCGCCGCGATCACCGGGTGCGCGGGGAGCGGTTCGAACATGCGCGAGCTCGCCGCCATGGACTGGTCGAAGCGCTCGGCGAGCTCCGGATGGCGGGCGAAGTAGTCGAAGTGGTTCTCGCCGAAGAGCTGCTCGAAGCCGGTCTGGCCGGTCCGCACGGCATGGGCGAGGAGCGCGAAGGACTGGTAGAACGCGCCGCCGTACATCAGCGCCAGCGGCCGCATCGAGCCGGGGGAGTCCGCCCGCAGCAGCGCCCCGAGCGCGGTGAGGCGGAATCCTTCCGGCTGCTGGTCGACGACGCCCAGCATGGCGAGGTAGCGCAGCAGGGTGGCGAGGTTCTGCGGGTCGGCGTCGACGGCGTGCGCCAGTGCGTCCACGCCGTGGGCGGTGGGGTGCTCGCCCCCGCCGGCCGGCGCGGCCATCGCCTCGGGCAGCCGCAGCTGTGCGCACGCGGCGAGGGCCTGGGTGGTCCACGCGCCGGTCATCAGCCGCAGGAGCGTTTCCGCCGGCTGCCGCGACCGGTACGCGTCGAGGTGCGGGGCGAGCACACCGCGGTGGTCGCCGCTCGCGTACAGCTCCACCCGCCGGTGGCCGGCCTTCGAGTCGGCGGGGGCGGTGAAGTAGAACACCGTGCCGTCCTCGTGCGGGTTGTAGCCGCCGCCGTCGGCGAGTGCCCCGTGCCGGGCGAACGTCGCGCACAGGCCGCGCAGCACCAGCGGGTCCGGCCGTACGACCTCGAACGCGAGGTGCGCCTCGTGGTCGGCGGCGCGTTCGTGTGCGGCGACCGACGCCAGGTCCGAGCCGGGCGGCACGGTGAGCGTGAACACCTCCACCACCCGGCGCTCGCCGTCGGCGCACGGCACTTCGGGACGCAGAATCCTTACGTCGAGTGCTGCGGCATCGCGCTGGTGGCGCAGGGCCAGCCGGTCGCGGACGACGACGCTGGGCTGGGCCGGGGCGGCGGGGTCCAGTCCGCAGGCGGTCAACTGGCCCCGCAGGGCTGCCGCGTCGGGCGGGAAGAGCAGCAGGGCGGCGTGGGCGAACCGGCAGCGGTCGGCGAGCGCGCGGAGTTCCGGTGCGTCGAGGTCCGGCAGGAGCAGGCGGAGGAGGGTGGTGGTGTCCTGGCTGCGGACGAAGTCGACCGCGGCGGCGAGGCGGTCCGCGTCGTCGGGGGAGGGGGCGTGGGTGGCGGTGGCGGTGGCGGTGGCCGTGGCGGTGGGGGTGGAGGTGGGGGGTGCCGTGGGTGTGGTCATGGCGAAGAGGACATCCTTGGTTCCGTTCCGTTTCCGGGTGGGGGAGAAGCGGGGAGGGGCCGGCTTCGGGGATGCGGGGACTCGCCCCGGTGGCTCGCCCCGGTGGAGGGGCGGCCGGCTCAGAGGCCGACGTAGTTCTCGGCGAACCAGTCCTGCTGGGTGCGGGAGGTCCGCAGCGCGTCGATCCGGGAGTGGCGCAGACGGTCCTGGAAGCGGGAGCCGCCCTCGGGGCCGGTGCCGGCCGCCGCCTCCGGTTCGGCGTGCAGCAGGCGGATCATCCAGTGTGAGAATTCCTGCGCGCGCCAGATGTACGCGAGGCAGTCGGCCGAGTAGCGGTCGAGCGCGGAGTGTTCGGCGTGCCGGAGGGCGGCGGTGAGGGCCCGGGCGAGGAGTTCCGCTTCCAGTACGGCGAGGTTGGCGCCCTTGGCGGCGGAGGGGCTGATCAGGCTCGCGGCGTCGCCGGCGAGCAGGAGGGAGCCGTACCGCAGCGGTTCCAGCACGTCGGACTCCAGTGCCACGACGGTGCGTTGGGCGATCCGGCCGCGGTGGAGCGGGCCGTGCTCCGCCGCGCCGAGGCGCAGGGCGAGTTCGTCCCAGATCCGGTCCTCGGACCAGGCGTCGGGGGCGGTGCCGGGCTCGGCCTGGAGGTAGTAGCGGGTGACCTCCGCGGAGCGGGCCATGTGGCCGGCGAATCCGCGCGGATGGATCGCGTAACCGACCGCGTCGAGGCTGGGCGGTGCCTCGGCGAGCAGGCCCAGCCAGGTGACGCCGTGGTCGCGGTGGTGGCGGCGGCCCGCGCCGGCGGGCAGCGAACGGCGGGCGGCGCCGTGCCGGCCGTCGCACCCGGCGACGTAGCGGGCGTGCCAGCGGCCGGGGCGGCCGTCGGCATCGCGCACGTCGACCGAGGGGTGCGGTCCGTCGGCGTCGCGCACGGCCAGCGCCTCGGCCCCGAATCGGATCCGGCCGCCGGCGCCGACGTACTGCGTCAGGAGGTCCGTCACGAGGTCGTGCTGCGGATAGACGACGTGCTGTTCGCCCTTGCCGAGGCGGCCGTAGTCGAGGCGGAAACGATTGCTCTCGGTGCGGAACTCGCAGACGCCGTGCCGCTGTCCGCGCCGGTGCACGCCCTCGGCCAGGCCGTGCCGGTCGAGGACGCGCACGCTGTGCTCGGCGAGGTAGCCCGCGCGGGTCCTGGTCTGCACGTGCTCACGGGTGGCGCGTTCCAGGACCACGCAGTCGATTCCGGCGCCGTGTAAGAGATTTCCGAGCACCAGCCCGGCGGGTCCGGCGCCGAGGATCACCACATCTGCCGTGTCCCGGGCCGGTGTTCGGGCCTTCTGACTTGCTGTCATGACGGTGGATCATAAGCACTGAAAACTTCGTGGATTAACGAAAATCACCCGAATGCCACAGGGGCTGGTGGGGTTGTTGAGGTTCCCGGGGTTTCCGATGCTGCCGAGACCCCCGATGCTCCTGTGACTTGTGTGTCAGCAGATTCGTACGGCCACCACGTGATCGGACTCCGGCCCGGACCCGGGGAAGGTGGCCGTGGCGCCGGGCGGCACCGGCCGGCAGTCGCTGAGGCCGCCGCTGCGGTGCTGGACCTGGAGGGTCAGCGGGGTGCCGCAGCCGTTGTGGACGGAGGCGTAGCGCCAGGTCGTGCCCACGGAGGCGCAGGCGGGTGCGGTGCCGGAGCCCGCAGTGCCGGGCTCGGTGCGGAAGACGTCGTGCAGGGTGAGGGCGGCGGTGCCGGGCGGGGTGGTCAGCAGCCGGTCCGCTCCCTGTTCCCAGACGACCTGCCCGTCGGGCCGCTTGATCAGGTACTTGAACAGGACGGGCGTGTCCGCGGCCGCGGTGGCGGTGGCACTCCAGGCCGGGTAGCCGGCCGCGGACAGCGGGACGGCCCTGGCCGGGTCCCAGGAGCCGAGCTCGGCGGTGCTGCCGGTGACGTACACGCCCTCGCCCCAGGTGGTCGTGGTGCGGACGTCGAAGGTGACGGTGGTGCGGTCGGGGGGTGCGGTGGCGGCGTGCGCGGCCGTGGCGGTGGCCGTAGCCGTCGCCGTGGCGAGGAGGCAGGCCGTGGTGAGGGAGGCGAGGGCGGTGAGTGCGGCGGAGGCGGTGCGCGTCGGGCGGTGGGCGGGTCGGCGGCGGGGCATCGGTCGGGGCTCCTTCGGGCGGTGGAGTGCGGCAAGTTCTTGCGCAAGATTCTGCAAGAACTTGCAGAGCGATGGGTGGGGGAGTCGGTATCCGGACACCGTTGGCGGTGAGGATGGCCGGATCCTGCTGCCGCTGAACTCCCGCAATTTCACGGCGAGTTGGTGGATGAAAGCCCATGTATGGGTAGACAAGGAGGTATGGGAGAACATCTGCTGACAGGAGCCGGTTCAGGAATCGGTGCGGCCTTGGCCGACCTCCTCGCGGCGCGCGGGCACACCCTCTGGCTGCTCGCGCGGGACGGCTCGCGGGCGCAGGCCTTGGGCGAACGCCACCCCGGGTGCCGCATAGTCGTCGCCGACCTGGCAGAGCCTGCGCTGCTCCAGGACCGCCTCAAAGGACAGGAACTGCCCACCCGACTCGACTCGTTGCTGCACGTGGCCGGGGTCGCGGAAGCGGGGACCGTCGAGGAGACGGGAGCCGCCGCCTGGGAACACACCCTCGCCGTCAACCTCACCGCCCCCGCCGAGCTCACCCGCCTGCTGCTGCCCGCGCTGCGCGCCGGCCGCGGGCAGGTCGTCTTCATGAACTCCGGCGCCGGTCTGCACGCGCCGCCACGGCTGAGCGCGTACGCCGCGTCCAAGTTCGGACTCAAAGCCCTCGCCGAGTCGCTGCGCGCCGAGGAGTACGGGCGCGGCATCCGCGTCACCACCGTCTACCCCGGCGAGACGGACACTCCGATGCAGGTACGGCTGCATGCGCAGTTCGGCCTCCCCTACGACCCGGCGGCGCACATGAGCGCGCAGACCGTCGCCGCCGCCGTGGCCACCGCCCTCGACCTGCCCGGGGACGCCACCGTCAGCGACCTGACGCTGCGCCCGGGCGGCTGACCGGCTGCCCGGCGCCGGTACCGCCTCCCGCGGTGCCGGCGCCGGAGCCGGTGCCGGCGCCGGGGTCGGCACCTGGCGGCCCGGCGGTGTCCGGCCCGCGCCCGTCCCACTGCCCGACGAGATCGGCGTACAGGGGCGACCCGGCCAGGAGCGAGGCGTGCGTGCCGGCGAGCGGGCGGACGCCGTCGAGGAGCAGGACGCGGTCGGCGCGGCGGGCCGGTGCGAGGCGGTGGGCGATGGTGACGACCGTCCCCGGGCGCTGCCGGAAGGCCTCCTCCACAGCGAGCTCCGCCGCCGCGTCCAGGTGCCGGGTGGCCTCGTCGAGGACGACCAGCCGGGCCGGCGACAGGTAGGCGCGGGCGAGTGCGACGAGGGCGCGCTCTCCGGAGGACAGGGCGCCCGGCTCCAGCCGTCCGTCGGGCCCGCCGAGGCGCTCCGCGAGCGGGTCCAGTCCCAACTTCCCGATCACGTCCGCCAGTACGGCGTCCGGGGCGGGGGCGAGGTGGCACAGGTTCTCCCGGAGCGTTCCCGCGAACACGTACGGGTGCTGCGGGACGAGGACCCGGGCGTGGTGCAGATCCCGTGCCGCGATCCGGTCGAGCGGCACGCCGCCCAGGTCGACGCGGCCGCCGCCCGGGCGCAGGAGGCCGGTCAGTACGTCGGCCAGGGTGGACTTGCCGATGCCGGACGGCCCCACCACGACGAGGTGTTCCCCATCGGCGAGGCTCAAGTCGAGTCCGTCGAGAACCGGTTCGGCGCCCGGGCCGTAGGCGAACGTGACCGCTGCCAAGCGCGCCGACCCGTCCGCGGGGCGCATCCCGGGCGTGGGATCGGCGGGCGGGGCGGGGTGCCGTGCCGCCAGGTCCAGCCGTTCGGCGGCGACCGCCAGGCGCAGCCAGGAGGCGCCGACGCCCTGGACGAGCAGCCGCAGCGCCGGCTCCAGCGTGGCGAACAGGTAGGCGAGGACGCCCACCACCGCACCGGGCGTCAGCCCGCCGCGCACCAGCGCCGGAGCATACGCCACGATCAGCACCACCGGCAGGTGTACGCCCAGTGCGACGATCAGCCGCCGCAGCGCCGCGACCCGGGCCAGGGCGCGGGCCGCCCGGAACTGCGCGGCGACGAGCTCCAGGGCCTCGCGTTCGGCGTCGGCGCGGGCGCCGCAGGCGATGATGTCGCGGAGCGCGCCGACGGTGGCGGCGGTGTGCGCGGCCAGCTCCTCCTCGGTGCGGAAGGCCTCGCGCTGGCGGCGCACGGTCACGGGCGCCAGGCAGCCGAAGGCGATGAGCGCGAGGGTCAGCGGCACGGCGAACAGGGGGACGGCGGCCGGTGCGACGGCCGCGGTGCCCACGACGACCGCGGCCAGGGTCAGGGCGAACTGCCAGACCAGCATGAGCTGTCCGGCGAGGGCATCGCGAACCGCCTCCACCTGGCGGGTGAGTTGGGCGACGGCCACGGCGGCGGCGCCGGTGTCCGGGCGGGTCGCATCGGCGACGGCCCGCCGCACCGTGCCGGTGACCACGTCCCGCAGCAGCGCGTCACGGGCCGGCTCGACGATCTCCGCGAGTGCCGGGTACGTCTGCCGGCTCGCCCAGGCGCCCAGTAGTGCGGCGCCGGCGAACACCCCGAGCCCCAGGGCGGCGGTCCGCGGCCGCTGCACGAGGAAGCCCTGGTCCACGGCCAGCGCCAGTGCCTTGCCGGTGACCAGGGCGGGCGCCGCGGAGAGCAGGGTCCACAGCGTCAGCGACCAGGCCGCACGGCGGCTGCGGCGCAGACTGGCGAGGACCAGGCGGAGGGCGGGGCGGGTGGCCGGGTGGGTGGCCGGCGTGCGGGTGGCCGGTGTGCGGGCGGGCGGGCCGGGCATGGTGGGCGGTCCTTTCGTCGTGACCGGCGGCGGGTGGCCTTCAGGGCGTGTCGTCCGGGCCGTCCCCGCAGCCACCCCCGCCGCTGTCCCCGCCGCCACCCCCGCCGCCGTTCTCGTCCCTGTCCGACCCGAACAGCCTTCGGTACGCGTCCTGTTGCCAGAGCTCGGCGTGCGGGGCGCAGGCCCTGAGGCGGCCGCCGTCGAGCCAGGCCACGGTGTCGGCGCGGGCGGCCACGGACGCGCGGCGGGTGACGATCAGGCGGGTGCGGTGGCCGTGGCCGGCATCGACGGCCCGCAGGACCGCCGCTTCCGTCACCGAGTCGAGACTGGACGTGGCGTCGTCGAGGACGAGCAGCCGGGCGTCCCGGGTCAGGGCGCGGGCGAGCCCGACGCGCTGGCGCTGGCCCCCGGACAGGGGCGCATCGGCGACCGCGGTGCCGTAGCCGGCCGGCAGGCGGCGCAGGAACGCGTCGGCCTGCGCCGCGCGTGCGGCCGCGCGTACCCGCTCGGCGGTCGGCCCGGGGGCGCCGGCGCGCAGGCAGTCCAGGATCGTCGGGCCTGTCAGGACCGGGTCGGCGAAGGCGTGGGCGACGGCGGTCCGCAGGTCGTCCGGCCGGACCTCGTCCAGCGGGACGCCGTCGAGGAGGACCACGCCCGCGTCGGGGGCGAGCAGTCCGCCCGCCACCGCGGTCAGCAGCGAGGTACCGGCCCCCGAACTGCCCACAATCGCGGTGCAGTTGCCGGCGGCAACGGTGAGGTCGACGCCGTCGAGCAGGGCGGTGCCCGCGCGCCGGACGCCGACCCCGCGGAGTTCCAGCCGCCCCGGCCCGTCCGGCAGCCGGCGCAGCCCGGGCGGCGGCAGGGGCACGCCCAGGACTTCCCGGACGCGGGTCCGGCCGGCCCGGGCCCGGGCGAGGTCCAGGAGGCTCTGGGCGGTGCCGAAGCCGCCGAGCCCGAGCGCGGTGTAGCCGAGGGCGGCGACCAGGTCCCCCGGGGTCAGGGTGCCGCGGGAGAGCTCGTGGCCGGCGACGGAGAGCACGGCGAGCTGGGTGGCCGGGGCGAGCAGCCCGGTCAGCCAGGCGACGCGCCGCTGGCTGTCCCACAACGTGCGCCCGTGGCGGGACAGTTCGGGAACGGGCTGCAGGATGCGCGCGATCTCGCGGTCGGCGGTGCCGTCGGCGGCGATGCTGCGGCTGCCGGCGAGCGCGTCGAGCAGCCGGGCGGCCACGGCGGCCTGGGCCTGCTGGTAGCCGACCCCGCCGGCGGTGGTACGGCGTACGTGGCGGCGCATGAGGAGGTAGCCGAGGGGGGCGGTGACGACGAACGCGGCGGCCAGTTCCGGGGCGAGCAGGCCGAGTGCGACGACGGCGCCGAGGGCCATCACGGCCTGTGCCACCGCGTACACGGCGGCCTGTGCGCCGAGCGCGCCCTCGGCGGTGCTCGCGGTCAGCCGGGCCACCAGGTCCCCGGTGGCCCGCCGCTCGGCCGGATACGGCCCGGCGGCCATGGTGTGGCGGAAGAGCCCGGCGCGCAGCCGGGCGGTCGTACCCGCGGTGCCGCACGGGCCGGCGTACTGGGCCATGGCCTCGGCCGCGGTCAGCAGGCCGAGGACGAGTGCGAGCGGGACCAGCCCGGCGGCCGCGCCGTCGGCCAGGGCCCGGTCGACCGCCCCGGCGAGGACGGCCGGCAGCGCGAGGGCGGCCAGCGAACTGACGGCCACCGACAGGGCCAGTACCGCCGGCCACCACCCGTGGCGCAGGCGTCGTGCGCCGGGGCGGCCGGGGGGCCGCCGGTCTGCATCCATGCCGTGCTCCTCCGGATTCGGGCCGGTCGGACGGGGGTCGGGGGTGCGGGCACACGTCCGGCGTGCGGGCGTGCGGGGGGCATGAGGAGCCGGCCCGGGCTCTCGTGCAGCCCGGGCCGGCCGTGGTTCATCCGGTCACGCGCCGCCGCGTCCGGCGGGCGGGTGCCGGCAGGGGTGCCGTCAGAGGCAGAGCAGGGTGCTGACGGTGCTGTTGGTGCAGTTGACGACGCTCAGGGAGCTGATGACCGACATGTACTCGGTCGTGTCCCCGGCGGGCTCCATGGCCTGCAGGCTGAGGATGGACATGGTGTACTCCTGACGGGTGAGGATGGTGCCGTGCTTTCCGGCGGTCGCCGGAAACTCGTGGACTGCGGTGGTCAGCCGGCTCGTACCGCAGTGGGGGCGACGCTCAGGCGGTCCGGCCGGGGGCGGCGTGCGCGACCGGGGCCGGGGTGTCGAGGAAGGGCAGCCCGGGGGTGCCGGCGAGGACGGTCCCGAGGGCCAGCAGGACGCCCGCCGAGCCGGTCGCGAGGTCGGTCGACAGCCGCAGCAACTGCTCGCCGGGGAAGGCCGCGTGGCCGTGGTACGGGACGAGGTGCCAGGGCAGCCGGCGGATGTGGCGCCGGATGACGCGGGTGTTGTCGCCGTCGCCGTCGCCGTCGCCAATGCCGTCGCCCGCGCCCTCGCCGGTCCGGAGCAGGTGCAGCAGCAGGATCAGGCCCGCCCGTCCGTTGAACAGCCCGGACTGGACGATGAATTCGGGTGTCGCGGCGTCCCGGATGCGGCCCTGGCTCTGCCGGAGCACCGGGTCCGGCCGGTGGCGCAGGTACTCGTGGAGGACTGCGGCGATCCCGGCGCTGCCGGTCTCCAGGTAGGGCAGCACCCGGCTGCCGTCGTCGACTTGGAGCGTCCCGTCGTCCCCCAGGACACAGCGGTCGAGGTCCTGTACGAGGGCCTGCCCGGCCAGGTCGAGGAGCCCGGGGTCGGACGTACGGCCGTACAGGCGGAGGAAGAACAGGGCGGCTCCGGAGGCGCCGTGCAACAGGCCCGGGCGCAGCTGCCGTCGGCCGGCGCCGGAGGCGTCCGCCAGGCGGTCGGCGAGCAGGTCGGCGGTGTCCACGGCCGCGGTGAGCAGGGCGCCGTCGCCGGTCGTCGCGGCGAAGTGGAGGAGGGTGAGGCCGACCCCGGGCAGTCCGCCGGCGAGGTCGTCGCCGTGGCCTTCGGGCGGGTCCTGCATCAGGCGGTCGAGGAGGCGGTGCGCCTCCTCGGTGCGGCCCAGCCGGTCCAGGGCGAGGGCGACGCCGTGCGAGCCGGTGTATAGCCCGGGCCGCAGTGGCCGGCGGGGTATCGCGTCGAGGAGCCACTGCACGTGGCCGGGGTCGACGGGGGCTCCGGTGGTGTGCAGCGCCCACAGGACGCCCGCGGCACCGTAGGCCAGGCCGAGGCCGTCGTGGGTGAACTGGCCGGGGTCGCCGGGGAAGAGGCGGTCGGTGCGGTCGGGGGTCGCGGACCGGGTGATGGCTGCCGCCAAGGAGTCGCGGAGGGCGGGCCAGTCCTCGGGGTCGCCGCTGAAGAGCCTTGTGAGGCGGGCCCGTTCGGCGGGATCGGTGGTCACGGGTGAGGTGGCGTCGGGCGCGGTCGGTGCGGTGGGCGTGGCGGCCGGCGCCACCCGGGCCGGCGGTGCGAGGCCGAACCGCACGGCCGCCGCCGCCTCCAGCTCGGCCCGTTTGCCCGGGTCCAGGGCGGTCAGCTGCATCAGCGGCAGGTACACCCACAGCCGCAGGGCGTCGAGGGCGTGCTGGTCGATCGCGAAGCCCTGGAGGCCGGCGGGTGCGGCGAAGCCGGCGGCGCCGAGCCCGGGGCGGAGGAACTCGTCGACGGGGGAGGCGAGTTCGAAGTCGATGAAGCAGACGGAGCCGTCGGGACGGACGATCAGGTTGCGCGGGTGCAGGTCACCGAAGACGATCCCGCGGTCGTGGATGGCGCGCAGCCCCTCCTCGATCCCCGAGAGGACCTCTTCTGCCTCCTCGCGGTAGCGGGCGACGGCCGCCGCGTCCGGGTCGGGGCGGACGAGGGGATAGTGGCGGGCGAACCAGCGGTTGAGCGGTTCGCCCGGTATGAACTCCTGGACGAGGAAGTGGTGTTCCCACGCGGTGAGGTAGTCGAGCGCGGCGGGCACCGCGCGCAGTCCGGACAGCCGCTGCAGGATGTCGTACTCCTTGCGGAGCCGGAGTACGGCGTCGTCGCCGCGCTGGTCGAGGCCGGCGTAGGGGCGCGCCTCCTTGAGGACGACCTCCTCGCCGCCGGTGTCCCCGGCCGGGCGGGCGACGTAGATCCCGCCGCCGTTCGAGAAGTGCAGGGCCCGCTGGACGTCGTACGGGAAGTCGGCCCGGCTGGCGGCGTCCCGGTCGGCGAGCGCCTTGGCGAGGACGGCCGGAACGGGCGCCCAGTCGGGGACCTCGAACACGGCGCGCCGCACGTCCGGGCGCAGCGTGCCGGACGGCTCGCGGAGGGCGAGGACCAGTTCGCCGGTCTCCGAGCGGCAGTACTGCTCGGTGAACCCGCCGTAGCGCAGGTACAGGGGACCGTCGCGCCAGCGCAGGTCGCTGAGGATGTACGGGCCCGGCTGCCCGGCGAGGAGGGCGTCGAGGCCGTCGAGGCAGCGCTCCAGCTCCGGCTCGTCGACCGGGTACAGGGTCATGAACTTGCCGCTGGAGCCGCGTGAGGCGTACTTCGCGTTCTGCGTCCGGACCAGGGCGGGGCTGCGCAGGAACTTGAACGCCACCCGGTGGTAGAAGCAGTAGCCGGCGACCATCGCGAGCACGGACTCGGCGTTGTCGGGGCAGGCCGAGACGTGGATCTTCCAGCCCTGGTCGGGGAGTGCGACGCCGTCGGGCGTCCTGCCGACCCACACGTCCTGGGTGGTGCCCCGCCAGCCGGCCGGCAGGGGCGCGCCGACGGCGTCGAACTCGTCGCGCGTCGCCCACCGCACCGGCGAGTCGTAGAACAGGTTGTCGGCGTACGAATGCGCCTCGTAGCGCATGTCCACAACGGCTCCCTCCGCCATACCCGGACTGGCTCGAACAGGACTGCGGCGAACGTTTCTGCACGCCCGCGCCCCCGGTGTGGGTGACTCGGGCGGCCCCGTCCTTGCGGCCTGTGATGTGAAGGTATGACAGCGGCAGGTGCGTGGGGAGGGCGTGTTCAGCGCGCCGGGCGGGGCGCGCGAAGCGATGCGCCCGGGCGGCTGTGATGGCATATGCGCCCGGAATGGCCGTTCGACACGTTCCGGATACACGTGTGCTGTGAATTTGCGCCACCGGACCCTGTGGCGGAGGTGCGGGGTGAGGTGCGGGGGAGGTGTCGGCGTCGATGTTGAACACGTTCAAATCATTTGGCAGGATGATCCGCATGAGGGGCCGCCCCGTAGCGGGCGGGTGAACCCCCTGCTCGTGCCTGCATTTCGCCGCTCACCGTGCTGCCGGAGGCCTGATCCGCATGATCTTCGCTCTGCTCTTCTTTGCCGTCCTGAGTCTGGTCGTGACCGCGGTGCCCGGGGCGCTCCTGGGCCTCGCCTTCGTCGCGCTCAGCACCCGGCTCCCGCTGTGGGTCCGCTGTGTCCTGCTCCCCGTCGTCGCGGCGGCCACCTCGGTGGCCTGGGCGGCCGTCCTGACCACGGGGAACCACTGGTGGCCGGCCGCCGCCCTGCTCTCCTTCGCGGCCACCGCCGCCGCGGGTGCCGCGCTCCTCCTCCATCAGACCCGCCGGGCCCTGCCGCCGCGCCCCGCTCCGGTGTGGACCGTGCGGTAGACGGCGACGCCGCGGCCCCGGGAGGTTCATGTGCCCACTGCATGTGCGCCAAAGGGGTTCGGGATGGTCGGGCGTTCGTGCGAAGGGGGGTGGGCGGAGGGGAGGCGTCCGATACGTTGTGTGCCGTGGTTGTATACGCGGTGTGATCTTGATCCATCGATTGCGCACGGGATCTTCACGGTACGAACACTTCCGGCCGACTGCATTCCGGAGGGGCAGACGGAGGTTCCCGCGGCCGTCTAGCGTCCGGCGGCATGCGATCACTTCTGAACCGTCGCCTCGGACTCGCCGCCGTACTCGCCGTCGTCCTCGCGCTGTTCGGCCTCGCGCCGGCCGCGAGTGCCGACCCCGCCCCCGCGCCGCTGACGTTCAGTACGAGCCAGGCCACCACCACCCCCGGTGGCTCGGTGGAGCTGTCCATGACGCTCACCAACAACAAGACGTACGACGTCTGGTTCGTCTACCAGACGATCGACCCGACCTGGCTCACCACCCAGCGCCCCGACCTGAAGTACAGCTTCAGCAGCTGTACCCTCGCCACCGCCTCCGGCAGCACGCCCTGCGCCGGCACCGGTCCCGCCAACCTCGGCCAGAACTACGGCGCCACCATCCCGCCCGGGCAGAGCCGCACCGTCACCCTGACGCTCCAGATCGCCGCCGACTCCGGCTGCAACGGCAACATCGGCTTCTACTCGTACTACTACGCCGAGTTCAGCGACAGCAGCAGCACCAGTGCCGGTCCGGTCTACACCCCGGAGACGCGCGTCCTCTGCGCCTGACGCGCCTGACGCGCCCGGTGCGACCCGACGCGCCCGCTCGCCGCCGCCCGGATCCGGACCTGGCCTGAAATCGCCGGAGCCGACAACTCCGGGATGGTCTGGACCACTCGCCGCCGCGCCGGTGGACCCCCGGGTCCGCCGGTGTCCGGCACCCGCCCCGGACCAGCGCACACGCCCCCCGGTGCGCGGTCCGGGGCACCGGCGAAACCCGGGAAATCGGCACCAACTCGCTTGAAGTGACAACTAGTTGGGCGCCTGCGGTTTTCCGCCGGTTTTCCCGGCATCACCACAGAAGCTACACACAGCCATCACCATGTGACGCGACGGATGCGTCGACGACTGGCTTCTGAGGGGGCGCCGGCGTCGCGCAAGGGGGTGCGTCCGCTCCATGTGAGCCGCACTCACCCCTGCCTGGGAGGGGACTTCACCGCATGAAGCGGACCGTACGCACCACCGCCCTGACGGTGGGCGCGCTCATTGCCGCCTTGGGCCTGCCGACCGGCGCTGCCCACGCCGAGACCACCACGCCCCGCATCGACCTGAAGGTGCTCGTCGTCACCGACGGCGGCCCGGCCACCGAGGCCATCGCGGCGGAACTCGCCGCGGCCGGAACCCCGTACACGAAGATCGACCTCAACCGCACCGACCGCCCCACCGTCGACTCCGCCTTCCTGACCGGCACCGGCTCCGGTCCGGACACCACGCCCCGCGCCAGGTACCAGGCCGTCGTCCTGCCCAACGACAACCCGTTCGGAGCCGGCTCCGCCGAGATGAGCGCCCTGATCGGCTACGAGCAGACCTACGGGATCCCGCAGGTCGACGCGTACACGTACGCCCGGCCCCAGGTCGGCCTGCAGTACTTCGTCCCCGGCGGCTACGCCGGCAGCCTCGACGGCGTCCGCGCCGCGACCACCACCGCCGGCCGCAACGGCCCCTTCGGCTACCTCGACGGCACCGTGCCCTTCGACGACGTCTCGCCCTCCGTGGCGGAGAGCTACGCCTACCTCGCCCAGCCCGCCCCCGGCGCCGACTTCACCACGTACGTCGACGCCCCGATCCCCGGCAGCTCCAGACGCGGCTCGCTCGTCGGCGAATACCGCCACGACGGCCGCCGCGAACTCGTCGTCACCTTCGTCTACAACCAGTACCAGCAGCAGTTCCGGCTGCTCGCCCGCGGCATCGTCGACTGGATGACCGGCGGCGTCCGGCTCGGCGCCTCCCGCAACCACTTCGCCGTCCACGTCGACGACGTCTTCGCCGCCGACGACCGCTGGGACACCGTCCTCAACTGCACCCCTGGCGACGTCGACTGCGCGGGCGGCGCCGGCACCCCCGACCCCATCCGCATGTCCGCCGCCGACGCCGACCACGCCGCCGACTGGCAGCAGCGCAAGGGCTTCACCCTCGACATGGTCTACAACGGCGCCGGCAGCCTCGACCAGCGCGAGGACAACAACGGCACCGACGCGCTCGCCGACCGGCTGCTCGCCCGCCGCAGCGAGTTCCGCTGGGTCAACCACACCTACACGCACGCCTACCTGGGCTGCGAGCAGGACGTCAGCGTCGTCCCCTGGAAATGCGCCACCACCCCCGGCGGCGCCACCCGCTGGGTCAGCCGCAACGCCATCAGCGACGAGATCGCCCTCAACCGCGTCTGGGGCCAGACCTCCGGACTCCCGCTCCACAACGACGAGTTGGTCACCGGCGAGCACTCCGGCATGGCCATCCTGCCGCAGCAGCCCCAGGACAACCCCAACCTCGCCCTCGCCCTCGCCGACAACGGCATCAAGTGGCTCGCCGCCGACAACTCCCGCGCCCCCGAACAGCGCCTCGTCGGCCCCGCCGCCACCGTCGCCCGGCACCCCGTGAACGTGTTCTTCAACGCCGCCCGGGCCGTCGAACAGACCGACGAATACAACTGGATCTACACCAGCCGCGCCCAAGGCGGCAGCGGCATCTGCGAGGACCACCCGGACACCACCACCTGCCTGCCCGCACCCCTGGACACCGCGACCGGGTACGCCACCCACATCGTGCCCCAGGAGATCCGCACCGCCCTCGGCCACGTCCTCACCGGCGACCCGAAACCGCACTTCATCCACCAGTCGAACCTGGCCGAGGAACGCATCGCCTACCCGGTCCTCGACGGCGTCCTCGACGGCTACGACGCCCTCTTCGCCGCCAACACCCCCCTGGTCAACCTGCGGATGAAGGACATCGGCACTGAACTCGGCCGCCGCGCCGCCTGGACCGCGGCCCTCGCCGCCGGCCAGGTCACCGCCCACCGCACCGGTGACACCGTCACCGTCCAGGCCCCCGCCGGCCTCGCCGTCCCCGCCACCCTGCCCGACGGCACCCGGCTCGACGACGCCGCCTTCGGCACCTCCTACGCGGGCCGCACCTCCGGCTGGACCACCTCCACCGGCGCCCCGCTCACCTACACGCTCCCGGCGAACACCACCGCACCGGCCGCGGCGAACACCGCGGCGCACCCCGCCCGGGTGCCCGCCCCCGCGCCCCGCACCCGGGTCCCCGCGGCCGTACGCGACACCCGCACCGCCGCCGGTCCGCGCTGACCGCACGTCCGGGTGCCCCACCGCCGCCGCGCGCGGCCGGGGCGCCCGGACCACGCAGGACCACCCACACCTCCCACCGCCGCGGAGCACACCCATGCACGTTCAGCACCGCGCGCGCCGCCCTGGCGCGGCGCGCGTCACCCTGCTCACCGAAGGCACGTACCCCCACAGCCACGGCGGAGTCAGCGTCTGGTGCGACCAGCTGGTCCAGGGCATGCCCGACCTCGACTTCGACGTCATCGCCGTCACCGGGACCGGTCGCGAAGCCCTGGCCTGGGACCTGCCACCGCACGTCGGGAACGTCATGTCGGTCCCCATGTGGGGGACACCGCCGGAGGGCCGCGCCCCGCGCGGCCGCGCGCTGCGCCGGCTGTCCGCAGCCTACGAGCGGTTCCTGACCGCCCTGGTCGACCCCACCGCCGAGGCCGGCTTCCCGCCCGCCCTCTACGCCATGGCGCACGCGGCCGCCGACGGCACGCTCAGCGCGTTCCTCCGCGGCGACCGGGCCATCGCCATCCTGGCCGCTGCCTGGAACCGCCCCGGGCTCGCCGTACGGGAATCCCGCCCGACCCTGCGCGACGCGCTCACCGCGACCTCCCTGCTCGAACACGCGCTGCGGCCCCTCGCCGCCGAACCGCCCCGGCACGGCGTCGCCCACGCCGTCAGCGGCGGCGTCGCCGTCCTGCCCGGACTCGCCGGACTGCACCGGCACGACGTCCCGCTCCTGCTCACCGAACACGGCGTCTACCTGCGCGAACGCTACCTCGGCTACCGCACTGCCCCGTACCGCTGGCCCGTCAGGGCCGTCGTCCTCGGGTTCTTCCGGCTGCTCGCCGAGGAGAGCTACCGGCGGGCCGCGCTGATCACCCCCGGCAACCGCTACAACCGGCTCTGGGAAGAACAGGGCGGCGCCGACCCCGACGCCATCCGCACCGTCTACAACGGCGTCGACCCCGCCGCCTTCCCGCCGGCCGGCCCGGAACCCGCCGCGCCCACCCTCAGCTGGGCCGGCCGCGTCGACCCCATCAAGGACCTGGAAACCCTCATCCGCGCCTTCGACCTGGTCAGAAGACAGCTGCCGGACGCCCGGTTACGGCTCTTCGGCGGCACCCCGCGCGGCGGCGAGGCCTACCGCGAGCGGTGCGAGGCGCTCGCCGCAGAACTCGGGCACGCCGACGCCGTCACCTTCGAAGGCCGCGTCGACGACATCAAGGACGCCTACGCGGCGGGGAACGTCGTGATGCTCTCCAGCATCAGCGAAGGCTTCCCCTTCACCCTCATCGAGGCCATGTCCTGCGGCCGCGCCACCGTGTCCACCGACGTCGGCGGCGTACGCGAAGCCGTCGGCGAAGCCGGTCTGGTGGTCCCGCCGCGGGACCCGTCGGCCATGGCCGCGGCCGCCCTGGAACTCCTCGGCGACGCCCCGAGACGCGCCGCGATGGGCGAGGCCGCCCGGCTGCGCGTGATCGAACAGTTCACCCTCCGGCAGACGATCGACACCTTCCGTGCGATCTACCTCGAACTCGCCTCAGATGTAAAGCCGTTCACGGGAGCCAAGGAGCTCGTACCGGCGGGGCCCGCTCCCGTCGGCCCCACCCCCGTCGGCCCCACCCCCGTCGGCCCCACCGTCTCCGTCACCGGGAGCCTCGCCGGATGAGCGGCCCGATGGACCTCGAACCCCGCGGCAGCGGGCCCGACACCCTGTCGCTCCGGCTGGCCGTACCGCCCGCCCGCACCCCGCGCCGCCACCTCGCCGACGCCGCCACCCTCACCCTGCGGCTGCCCGGACACGGCCCCGACCGGGCCGCCGTCAGCCGCCTCGCCGCCGAACTCGCCGACCGCGTCGGCCCCGCCGTCCACCCGTACGAGGTCGCCGCCCTGCTGGAAGCCGACGGCCTGTCCGCCGACACCATCCGCAGCCGCTACGGGCACCCCGACATCTTCTCCCTGGCCGCCGCCCTCTACGCCCAGGTGCCGCGCACCTTCCCCGAACCGCCCGCCACCCCCGACCCGTGGCGCCCCGACACCGTCCGCTGCCTGCTGCGCGGCGTGCTGTTCGCGCTGCCCGCCCTCGCCTACCTCCTCACCGCCCCGCTGTGGAACCCCGGCCGCGACGCCGCCCCCCTGGTCGTCGGCGGCATCGTCTCCTGGGCCTGGGGCCAGGCCCTCGGCCACCGCGCCTACCTGCGGATGGCCGCCGGCCGCCGCGAAGCCGCCCGCACCCTTCTGTACGGCGCCCCGCTCGGCGCGGCCCTGGCCACCGGCGCGGCCGCGGTACCCGCCGGCGCCGGCCCGGTCACCTGGGCGGCCGCCGCCCAGTCCCTCTACCTCGCCGCCGCCGGCGTCCTGCTCGTCCTCGGCCGCGAACGGACCCTGCTCGCCGCCCTCGGCCCGCTGTGTGCCGGAGCCGCCGTCCTGCCCTGGTGGGAACCCGGCCCCCTGCTGCGCACCGCCGCCTGCGGCCTCGCCCTGGCCGCCGTCGCCGCCACCGCCGGACACGCCCTGCACGCCGGACTCGCCGACGCGTCCGGTACGCCGGGCCAGGGCGGCCGGCCCGCCCTGCTCGACTCGCTGCCGTACGGGCTGTTCGGGCTGGCCGCGGCGGTGCTCGTCTTCGTCGAGGGCCGGCACGAACCGTACGCCGTCATCGTGCTCACCCTCAGCATGGGCCCCGCCGAATGGCTGCTCTACCGCTTCCGCGGCCTGGCACTCGCCGCACTCGGCCGCAGCGCCACCCCCGCCGGCTTCCTGCTGCGCTCCGCCGGCGTCCTCGGCCTGTGCCTCCTCGCCTACACGGCACCCCTCGTCCCCGCGGCCCGGCTCACCGGATCCGCCTCCTGGACGGCCCTGCCGCTGCTCGCCGCCATCCTGTGGACCGCCCTGCTGCTCCAGGCCTTCGGCGCGGCCTGGCCGCCGGCCCTCATCTGCCTCACCACCGCGGCCGCGGCGGCCGCCGTCGACCTCCTCGGCCTGCCACCCGGGCCGCACTGGCTGCCGGTGTTCCACGCCGCCGCCGCACTCTGCCTGGCCGGCTGCGCCCTGCGGCTCCTCGGCCGGCCCGCCCTGCACGCCTGAACCGCTCACGTCCGCACCCGCACCGCCCACCGAAGGGAACACACTCCGTTGACCGCCACCCCGCTCGCAGCCGTCACCGGCGCCGAGGGCTTCATCGGCTCGCACCTCACCGAAGCCCTCGTCGCCACCGGCCACCGGGTCCGCGCCATGGTCCAGTACAACTCCTTCTCCTCCTACGGCTGGCTGGAAACCCTCGCCCCCGACGTCCTCGACCAGGTCGACATCGTCCTCGGCGACGTCCGCGACCCCGGCTCCGTCCGCACCCTCCTCGACGGTGCCGACTGCGCCTACCACCTCGCCGCCCTCATCGCGATCCCGTACTCCTACCAGGCACCGCACAGCTACGTGGACACCAACGTCACCGGCACCCTCAACGTCCTCGAAGCCGTCCGCGCCCTCGGCACGCCCCGCCTCGTGCACACCTCCACCAGCGAGACGTACGGCACCGCGCAGACCGTCCCCATCAGCGAGGACCACCCCATCAACACCCAGTCCCCGTACGCCGCTTCCAAAGCCGGCGGCGACCGGCTCGCCGACAGCTACCACGCCAGCTTCGGCACCCCCGTCGTCACCCTGCGCCCCTTCAACACGTACGGCCCCCGCCAGTCGATGCGCGCCGTCATCCCGACCGTCATCGGCCAGGTTGCCGCCGGCGAACGCACCATCACCCTGGGCGACTTGCGGCCCACCCGCGACTTCACCTTCGCTGCGGACACCGCCGCCGCCTTCCTCGCCGTCGGCACCGCACCCGCCGGAGCCGTCGTGGGCCGCACCTTCAACTCCGGTACCGGCAGTGAGATTTCGGTCGGCGACCTGGTCACCCTGATCGGGAAGGTGATGGACACCCCCATCGACGTCCGCGAGGACGACGCACGGATCCGCCCCGCCGCCTCCGAAGTCATGCGCCTGGTCGCCGACACCACCCGGATCCACGCCGCGACCGGCTGGACCCCCGCCCACACCCTCGAAGAAGGCCTCGCCCGCACCGTCGACTTCTTCCGCAACCCGGCCAACCTGGCCCGCTACAAGACCGGCATCTACAACATCTGACCCCGGCGCCGACCGGTCCCCCACCGCTCCCCCCGGCATCCCCCCACGCCACTCGAACCCACCACGAAGGAAGGAACCCCCGTGTACGCAGTGATCCTGGCGGGCGGCAAGGGCGTCCGACTGCGGCCCTACACGACCGCGCTCCCCAAGCCGCTGGTGCCCATCGGAGACCAGCACGCGATCCTGGAGATCGTGCTGCGCCAGCTGTCCGCGGCCGGATTCACCCGCTGCACCATCGCCATCGGCCACCTCGGCGAGATCATCCGCGCCTACGTCGGCGACGGCTCCCAGTGGGGCATGAGCATCGACTACGCCACCGAGGACAGCCCGCTCGGCACCATGGGCCCGCTCCTCGGCCTGCGCGACCGGCTCCCCGACGACCTCCTGGTCATGAACGGCGACGTCCTCACCGACCTCGACTACGCCGACGTCCTGCGCCGCCACACCGCGTCCGGCGCCCCGCTGACCGTCGCCACCTACTCCCGCAAGGTGCACATCGACTTCGGCGTGCTCACCACCGACGACAGCCGCGTCGTCGCCTTCACCGAGAAACCCAGCATGGACTACCGCGTCTCCATGGGCGTCTACGGCCTCAGCCGCGCCACCCTCGACGGCTACACCCCCGGCCTCCCCCTCGGCTTCGACGAACTGGTCCTCGACCTGCTGCGCGCCGGAAACCCGCCGCACGCCTACGACTTCGACGGCTACTGGCTGGACATCGGACGCCCCGACGACTACGACCGGGCCAACGCCGAGTTCACCAGCCGCAAGTCCCACCTCCTCAAGGGAGCCTGAGCACCCGATGCGCATCCTCCTGCTGGGAGCCACCGGCTACCTGGGCCGCCACGTGGCCGACCGGCTCGGCGCGCTGGACGGCGTACGGCTGCTCGACGGCGGCCGGTCGGCTCGGTCCGGCTACCCCGCGGACCTCGGCGCCGACAGCGTCGCACGGCTGGCCAAGACCCTGGCCGCGGCCGCTCCCGACGCCGTCGTCAACTGCGCCGGCCGCACCGGCGGCGACCCGGTGGGTCTCGCCGAGGTCAACGCCCGCGGCCCCGCCGCCCTGTGCGCCGCACTCCGCGAGGCCGCCCCCGCCGCCCGCCTGGTCCACCTCGGCTCGGCCGCCGAGTACGGGCCCGGCGCCCCCGGGACCCGGGTGGCCGAGACCGCCGACGCCTGCCCCACCACCCCGTACGGCGCGACCAAGCTGGTGGGCACCCTCGCCATCGCGGCCTCCGGCCTGGACGCCGTGGTCCTGCGGGTCGGCAACCCCGTCGGCGCCGGCGCCCCGGCCACCGGGCTGCCCGGCCGGGTCGCCGCCCTGCTGCGGGCGGCCGGTACGGACCCGGCGGCCGTGCTGCGGCTGGGCGACCTGTCGGCCTACCGCGACTTCGTGGACGCCCGCGACGTCGCCCGCGCCGTGGCCCTGGCGGTCACGGCCCCCGAGCCGCTGCCGCCGGTGCTCAACGTCGGCTCCGGCCGGGCCGTGCCGGTCCGCGACCTGGTGACCGCCCTCACCGAACGGGCCGGGTTCCGCGGCCGGATCGACGAGGGCGGCGACGGTTCGGCCCGCTCCGCGGCCGTCTCGTGGCAGTGCTCCGACAACGCCGCGGCCCGCCGGGCCCTCGGCTGGCAACCCGCCCTGGAAATAGGCGACATGGCGGCAGGACTCTGGCAGGAGGCGGCCGCCCGCGTCGCGCCGTGAGCCTGCTGGTCCCGCTGTACGTCCACCCGGCCGAGGACCCGGGAGCCTGGCACCGGCTGATCGGGGCCGCAGCCCGCACCCACGCGGTGGTCATCAACCCCGCGGACGGTCCGGGCATGCGGCCCGACCCGGCCTTCACGGCCGCCGCCGCGGCCCTGCGGACGGCCGGCGCCCGGCTGCTGGGCTACATCGACACCGCGTACGGCACCCGCGACCGGGCCGAGGCCGTCGACGAACTGCGCCGCCACCAGCAGTGGTACGGCGTGCACGGCTGCTTCCTCGACCGGATCGCGCCGGGCCCCGGCGACGTCCGCGACTGCCGGCGCCTGGTGCGCGCCCTGCGCCGGCAGGGCGCCGCCACCGTCGTCCTCAACCCGGGCGTCCACCCGGCCCCCGGACACCTCCGGCTGGCCGACCTGGTCGTCACCTTCGAGGGCCCCTGGTCCACGTACACGACGGCCTTCAGCCGCCCGCCGTGGACCGCCCGCCACCCGCCGGAACGGTTCTGCCACCTGGTCTACGGCGTCCCCGAAGCCCTCGTCCCCCTGGCCGTCCGCACGGCCGCCGCCCGCGGCGCCGCGATCTCCGGCCCGGTCACCGGCGAACCCCCCAATCCCTGGCGGACGCTGACTCCGGCACTCGCCGACGGCTGACCGCCCGGCCGGAACCGCCCCCGCCCACCCGCCGCCGCCCCAGGCCGTGTCGTAGCCCACGAGCCCGTACCGGTCCTGCCCGTTGACCCGGACCAGGAGGCCGCCCGCCGCGCGGAGCCGCTCGGGGGTGCCGATCCGGTACGGGGCGGGGAGCCGGCCGGACCCGGTCACCGTGCCGTCCGTGAGGGACGGGACCGGACGGGTCCCGGTCCGCCACCCCCGGCAGCGGCGGCGCGATCCGGTACGACGTCCGGCAGCGCGGGCGGGCTCCCGTCCGCGTCCGCCCAGGAGGCACGAAGCGGTCACGGATGGCGGAGTGCGGCCGCCTCTGGGAGCGTGGTGGGTGACTCGGGGTGGCCGAACGGAAGTGGGAACGCGGACATGAGTCTCGTGGACAAGCTCAAGGGCATGCTCGGGCAGAACGCGGACAAGGCGAAGGACGCCGTCGAGAAGGGCGGCGACATGATCGACGAGAAGACCGGCGGCAAGTACGCGGACAAGGTCGACATGGCCCAGGAGAAGGCGAACGAGTTCATCGACGGGGAGCGCCCCGGCAGCGGCGCGGCCTGACGGCACCCCGGCGGGCGGTGTCCGGCACGACGGCCTGACACCGCCCGTGCTTGGGCCGATCGGGTTGTGCGGTGCGGACGCCGCGGCTTCCGTGCACGTGCCCGCTCGACCGCTTCGGATATACGGATGTCCTGGATCCCGGCACGCCTGCCGGGAACCGGATCCAGTCCGGTCGCGGAGAGTGGGGTCCCCTTGTCTGCTTCGGCTGTCACCGAGCCGGTCGCGCCCGTGCCCGAACGGCGGTCCGGCCGCGGGCAGGTGCTCGTCGACTGGCTCACCACCACCGACCACAAGAAGATCGGGCACCTGTACCTGATCGCGTCGTTCGCGTTCTTCCTCCTCGGCGGGATCCTGGCCCTGCTCGTCCGGGTGGAACTGGCGCGGCCGGGCATCCAGCTGCTGTCGAACGAGCAGTACAACCAGGCCTTCACCCTGCACGGCACGATCATGCTGCTGTTCTTCGCGACGCCGACCTTCGCCGGCTTCGCCAACGCGATCATGCCGCTCCAGATCGGCGCGCCGGACGTCGCCTTCCCGCGGCTCAACATGCTGGCGTTCTGGCTGTTCCTGTTCGGCGGGCTGCTCGTGGTCGCCTCGCTGCTGACCCCGCAGGGCGGCGCCGACTTCGGCTGGACCGCGTACACCCCCTTGAGCGGCGCGGAACGCGCCCCGTACGTGGGCGGCGACCTGTGGATCATGGGGCTGGCGCTGTCCGGCTTCGGCACGATCCTCGGCTCGGTCAACTTCGTCACCACCATCGTCTGCATGCGCGGACCGGGCATGACGATGTTCCGGCTGCCGGTCTTCACCTGGAACGTGCTGCTGACGTCCGTGCTCGTGCTCTTCGCGTTCCCGGTGCTGGCGGCGGCGTTGCTGGTGCTCGAGTCCGACCGGAAGTTCGGCTCGCACGTCTTCGACGCGGCCAACGGCGGCCCGCTGCTGTGGCAGCACCTGTTCTGGTTCTTCGGCCATCCCGAGGTCTACATCATCGCGCTGCCGTTCTTCGGCATCATCACCGAGATCATCCCGGTCTTCTCCCGCAAGCCGATCTTCGGCTACGTCGGCCTGGTCGGGGCCACCCTCGCGATCGCGGGCCTGTCGATGACCGTGTGGGCGCACCACATGTTCGCGACCGGGGCGGTCCTGCTGCCGTTCTTCTCGTTCCTGACCTTCCTCATCGCGGTGCCGACCGGAGTGAAGTTCTTCAACTGGATCGGCACGATGTGGAACGGCTCCTGCTCCTTCGAGACCCCCATGCTGTGGTCGATCGGCTTCCTCGTCACGTTCCTCTTCGGGGGGCTCACCGGCGTCGTGCTGGCCTCGCCGCCGATGGACTTCCACGTGACCGACAGCTATTTCGTCGTCGCCCACTTCCACTACGTCGTCTTCGGCACGGTCGCCTTCGCCACCTTCGCCGGCTTCTACTTCTGGTGGCCGAAGATGACCGGCAAGCTGCTCGACGAACGCCTCGGCAAGGTCCACTTCTGGACGCTGTTCACCGGTTTCCACACCACCTTCCTCGTCCAGCACTGGCTGGGCGCCGAGGGCATGCCCCGCCGGTACGCCGACTACCTCGACGCCGACGGCTTCACCGCCCTCAACACGGTCTCCTCCGTCGGCGCGTTCCTCCTCGGCATCTCCACCCTCCCGTTCCTCTACAACGTCTGGACGACCGCTGCGTCCGCCCCGCGCGTCCGGGTCGACGACCCCTGGGGATACGGCCGTTCCCTGGAATGGGCCACCTCCTGTCCGCCGCCGCGCCACAACTTCCGCGAACTCCCGCGCATCCGCTCCGAGTCACCGGCGTTCGACCTCCACCACCCCGAGGTCGTCGCATGGGAGCGGGGCGAACGGAGCGTACGGGCCGCGCGGCGCTGACGTACGACCGGGCGGCCGTCCGGCGCGCCGGAAGCCGGTGCCGGCGCGCAGTCCAGGGCGCCCCGGCCCTTTCCGTTGTCCCGCGGCACACACCGCATCCACCGACTCGCCGCCGGCCTGCGGGACATGAGCCGTGTGACGCCCGTTCCTCCCGCAGAGTTCGCGCCCGTGGCGGCCGCCATGCCGGACCGGAGCGCGGAGCTGGGCGGGCGGATGGCGCGACGCATCCGGGCGGAGGTGCCGTACTACGGCAGCGACGAGCACGTCCCCTTCGCGGAGTTGACCGCGTCGTGCCGGCTCAACTGCGAGCAGGTGCTGCGACAGCTGGCCGACGGCGGCACCGGAGACCCGGTACCGGCTCAGGAGACCGGACGCGAACGGGCCCGCCTGGGCACGCCGTTGGCCGGACTGCCGGCCGCCTACCAGGTCGGTTCCGAGGTGCTGTGGGCCGCACTCGTCGCCGAGGCGTCGTCCGTCCCCGCCCTCACGACCGAGACCGTCGTGTCCCTGGCCGCCTGGTGGGTCAACGGAGGACTCGCCGCGTCCGCGAGCGCCGCCTACCGCGAAGAGGCGTCCGAGCTGCTGCTGCAGCGCGAGCGGGAACGGTCGGCGATGGTCGAGGCCCTGTTCACCGGCCTGCTCACCGACCGGACGACCCTGTGGGAAGCCGCCGACGTGCTCGGCCTGCCGACCGGCGGCCCCTACCTGGTGGTCGCCGCCGAGGTGGCCGGCCCCGGCCGGGAGGCGCTGCCCGGCATCGAGGCCCGGCCCCAGGCCGAACACCTGAGGTCGGCCTGGCGGCTGCTGCCCGACCTGCACGTCGGCGTGGTCGGCCGCCGCCGCCCGGCGGCGGACGCGGCGGTGCTGCGCGTCCTGGAGCGGTCCTGCACCGCCCGGGTGGGCGTCAGCCCCTCGTACCGCTCCCTCGCCGAGACGCCCCGGGGCCTGCGGCTCGCCCGTCCGGCACTCACCGGGGCCCGCGGCCGGCCCGCCGGCGTGGCCCGCTGCGACGACAGCCCGGCCGCCCTGCTGGTGGCGGCGGCGTCGGACGAGGCCGGACGGATCGCCCGGACCGTCCTGACACCCGGCGGGGAACCGGGCATGTGGCGGGGTGGTCAGGGGGTGCGGCCGCGGGTGCCGTGGACGGCGTGGGCGAGGCCGGAGGAGTGGGGGAGGGCGCCGAGGCCCTGGCGGGCGACCGCGGCCAGCGTGCGGGCCTCTTCCGCCGACAGGGTCCGGCCGCCCGGCGCACGGCGGACCCACGCGCCGTCCGGATCGAGTCCGGCGAGCAGCTGCCGGGCCCGGGGGGTGAGGAGGGAGGCAGCCTGCGGGAGCGGGGTCAGGCGGGCCACGACGACGCCGAAGGCGAGGACGGCGGCCACGACCAGGGCGGCGACCAGCGGGACGGTGCGCACGGCCACGGCCTCGGCGATCCAGGCGGCGCCTGCCAGGCCCGCCAGGACCTGGCAGACCAGGTGCACGCGGACCAGCTTGCGGAACGGTTCCTGCGCCAGGCCCGTCGTGCGCAGGAGGCCGTCGGCGTACAGCCGGGAGCCGACCCAGCGCAGGCCCTCGGCGGCGGCCGCCGCGTCCCGCACCTGCCGGGCGTCACGGCCGCGCGGGCCGCCGCGCGCCGCCACCACGGCCGCCTGGGCGGGGTCGCGCGGCCGGGGTCCCGGACCGATCAGCACCCCGTGCCGGCCCGTCACGGTCAGCCGCCCCGACAGCCACAGCGCGGCCATGCCGGTCTCGGCCACGCGGGTGTGCCGGCCCTGCAGGAAGGCCACCTCGTGCAGGGTCAACGGCGCCGGTTCGTGCGCGGGCGGCCCGGCCCGCCGGGCCTCGCGGAGCTCCGGCCACCACAGGTAGGCCCTGATCGCTCCGAGCATGAGGGTGACGACCCCGAACATGACGAACAGGCCGTCCGCCACCGTGTCCATGAGCACCCCCTGTGTGCCGAGCCGCCGAGCGGTGCGCCCGACCGGCCCGGGGAGGCGATTGTGGGCCGCCGGGCCGCAGCAGGCAAGGCCCGGGCGCCCGCAGTCGGCCGGCGGACCCGGGAGGGATCCAGCTCACACGGTCAGGACGGCCGAATCCGCATAGTCTGCGACCATGACAGATGATCGTATGACCGTGCAGGAGACCCTGGCGACCCTGCTGGCCGGAAACGAACGCTTCGTTGCCGGCGCGCCCGAGCACCCCAACCAGGACGCGGCCCGGCGTGCCGAGATCGCACCGGCGCAGACGCCGTTCGCCGTGCTGTTCGGGTGTTCCGACTCCCGGCTCGCCGCCGAGATCATCTTCGACCGCGGGCTCGGCGACCTGTTCGTGGTCCGGACGGCCGGCCACGTCGTCGGCACGGAGGTGCTCGGCAGCATCGAGTACGGCGTGAGCGTGCTGGAGTGCCCGCTGGTCGTCGTCCTCGGGCACGACGCCTGCGGCGCGGTCGCGGCGACCCGCGAGGCCGTGGATGGAGGGGCCACCGCAGGCGGCTTCGTCCGCGACGTGATCGAGCGGGTGACGCCGAGCGTGCTGGCCGCGCGGGCCGCCGGGCACACCGAGGACAGCGAGTTCATCGCCGAGCACATCCGGCACACCGTCGACCTGCTCCTGGACCGCTCCCGCCTGCTCGCCGACCGGGTGGCCGCCGGCGAGGCGGCCGTGGTCGGCCTGGCCTACCGGCTCGCCGACGGCACGGCGCAGGTGGTCACGGCCCACGGGCTGAACGTACCTGCGGGTACGACTGCCTGACCCGCCGGGCCTCGGGGGGCCTCAGCTCCGGCGCGGATCGGTCCCCAGGACCGTCTGCCGGCCGGCGCTGGGGTCGCCCGTCCGGAGCAGGTGGACGCCCGTTCCGCGGAGGGTGGCGAGCGCCGCGCCGGTGCCGGTGCCGAGGATGCGGTGGAAGCGTGCGCCGAGCCGTACCGGGCCGCTGAGGCACCTGACGGCCGCCACCGCCTCGTCCCCGTCCAGGGACCGCAGATGGCCGACGAGGAGTTCAGGGTCGGGGGTCGTGGTCATGGCGCCATGATCGCAGCGGCTGCGGCCCGGGGACCCGCCCCTCCTCGGGTCGCACGGCGCGGGGCCGTGACCGGTGCCAGGCTGGGACGAGGCACCACTGAAGGGAACGGTCATGATCACCACCGACTTCGCCCCCGGCGCACCCTGCTGGCTCGACCTGGGCTCGCCCGACGTGCCGGCCGCCGCGGCCTTCTACGGAGCCGTGCTCGGCTGGGAGTACGAGTCGATGGGCGCGTCGGAGGAGATGGAAGGCGGGATGTTCCGCAAGGACGGCAAGCTCGTCGCCGGACTCGGCAGGCTGACGGAGGAGGGCGCGCGCTCGGCCTGGATGCTCTACTACTCCGTCACCGACGCGGACGCGACGACCCGGGCGGTCGAGGCGGCCGGCGGCACGGTGCGGGTGCCGCCGCGGGACCTCGACGAGTGGGGGCGGATGGCCCAGTACACCGATCCGCAGGGCGGGCAGTTCGCGGTGTGGCAGCCGGGCCGGGACACGGGCGTGGAACTGGTGGACGAGCCGGGGTCGCTGGCGTGGACCGAGCTGTACACGACCGATGCGGCGGGCGCGAAGGAGTTCTACGGCGGGCTCTTCGGGTGGCAGTACGGCGAGATGGAACTGCCGGGTGACGGCGGTACGTACTCCCTCATCACCCCGGCCGGGCTTCCGGAGGAGCGGATGCAGGGCGGTCTGATGCAACTGCCCCCGGAGCAGCTGACCCTGACGAAGGGTCAGCCGTACTGGCACCCGGTCTTCCGCGTCCTCGACTGCGACGCGGCGGCCGAGGCCGTCACGTCTGCCGGCGGCGCGCTCCAGATGCCCCCGGAAGACGCCGAAGGCGTCGGCCGCCTGGCCGTCTGCGTCGACCCCTGGCAAGCGGACTTCGTCGTCCTGACCCCGCCCCCGACCGCGTCGGCCTGACCCCCGGCGTGCACCTTCCCGACCCTGCGGGGCACATCCAGCCCCGCCTGCGCTTGAGACCCCGCGGGGCAGATCCAGCCCCTCCGGCGTGTGAGGAGCGGGTCCGGGCCGAGCCCGG